>NZ_CP130435.1:0-20489 GCF_050920615.1 Pseudomonas corrugata | reverse complement strand
ACCGCCGCAGCCGCCGCGCAAGCCACCGCGCAGGAGCTGGAAGCTACACGCAGCGCCCGGCTGGCCGCCGAGCAGGCCGCCGCCCTTGCCACCCAGAAGGCCGAGGAAATCGAACGCCGAGCGGCCGAGCTGCGCGCCGAGTTGAACCACGCACACACCGAAGCCGAGGCAGCAGCGACGGCCGCCAAGGCGACGGCCGACAGCTTGCGCGCTGATGCCGACCGCCTGCGCACAGAACGCGACAAGGCGCAGCAGCGCCACGAGCTGGCCGAGGCCGAAGGCGCGAAGCTGGCCGCCAGTCTGGCCGCCGCTCAAAGCGAGACGATGAAGGCGCAAGCCGCCCTTGCTGGCCTCACCGCAAAAGCGGAAGCCACCGAGCAGGCGCACCAGGAGCAGCGCAAGCAAGCCGCCGCAGAGGCGCACCGAGCAGCCGAGCGCATGACCAAGGCTCAGGCCGAACGCGACGACGCCACCAAAGCCGCCACAGAGGCCAGAGAACGCGCCGCAGGGCTTGCCGGGCAGTTGCAGGCCATGCAGGAACAGAACGCCGCTTTGCTGGCCGCGATCAAGCCGCAGGGCGAACCAAAGCCCAAGAAAACCCCGCCTGCCAAAGCCTGATCTTGGCGACAGCTTCACGACCTGGCCAACGCGCAGCCGTCACCAACGACCGCCGCGTTTTGGCTGTTTCATTCCCGCGTTCGTTGTCAGTCGTGGCCCGTGTCATGGCTGGAAGCAGTGTCAAGGGCACGCCCGGAAGCCGCACGCGGAACGGAGCGCAGCGAGTACCGAACGGGTGGAGGTCGTGGGCGAAGCCTTCACCCTTGATGCTGATGGAAGCCAGAGAGCCTATCGGCAAGGGGGTAGGACAAGGGCAACGCCCGCAGCGCCTGCCCCCGCAGACAGTCGGGCAAGAACCGACGCGGGATGCAACCCGAAGGGGGTTGCCCAAGCGAAGCGCGGAGGGTTTCCGGTGGCGACAGATTGGCGCGATCGAGGCAGATCCGTTGTCACCAAAAGAAAACCCCGCCGAAGCGGGGGGGAAGGGCGAGCCGCTTGTTTAAGTGCGCTTGCGTTGCAGGTTTTCAATCACGTTCTGCTTGTATGCCGGTTGCCAACCGCCCGGAGGCCGGGGCGTTCCTGCTGGTGCAGGAGCGCCACCCTTTACCTGATTTGGGTTGAGCCACTTTCCAGCGGCGGCAGCGCCACGGCCTAGACCCATAGCACCCGCGCCAAGAGCCTTTGTTCCGCGACTTGCAGCGCCGGCTGCCTGACTCAATCCACCAACACCCATAACGGCCATCGTGAAGCCGCCCGCCAACGCACTAGCCATGCCCATAACGCCCTTGGTGACGGCGTAGAGAATGGCAGCAACAACGAGCAGTTCAAGAGCCACGCCGAGCATGTTTTGATCTGAGTCCATGACGACTTTCGATATTTCATGATCGTAGATCGTGACCCCGAGCGTCAGCACTACAGCCGTCAGCGCAACGATAAGCGTGTGGTTTAAAACGTACCCAATCCACTGATCGAAGAAACGTGCAGTGACCGGGAACATCAGGCACATGATGAACAGCGGGCCGATAGCAAAAAGGATTTTCAGATAGAAGGTGGAAACCATGATTGCGATGCCGCCAACGACAACGACCAGGGCAAAGCCCACGGCAATGATGGCAGCAATAATCCACCACCCAATGGAAGTGCTAATTTCCGTCCATCCGGCTTCCTGCGCCTTTTGCTTGCATTGCAAGATCAGCTCAAGGCCTTTGCTCAGGCTGCTATCAAGTGATGCATAGATAGGCCCACCGCCGCCGCCGCTGAATGCCGCCGTCAAGCCTTCCTCAATGCCCTTGAGTGCAGACACGACACCATTCAAGTACATATCGGCATTTAGAGCCATTACGCCGATAATCATGACTTTCGCGGCTTTTATCAAACCGTCGCTTCCGGGGCTTTGTACCTTCCCGAAAATAAGCATGTAGCCGTACATAACGATGTAGAGCGTTAAACCGCCCAACGCCCAATAATAAATCTTGTCAATGGTTGCGGTTGCAACATCAACGACAAATGTATTCGTGGCGTTATCAATCGTTTGCCCGATTGCGGTAAAAACGCTTGTGGTTGCAGTCATTTTCGTTCCCCCCCCAATTTAATGCCTTGCAGGGGCTGGACGTTGAGGCCGCCCCGCTTCGCACCATCGACCGCAGTTTCAGCGCGGCTTGCATTGATGCAGTTTGGAGAGGCCGCCAGTTCGCCCGGATTGGCCTTGCACTTGGCGAGCATGGCCGCTCGCTCAGAGGCGTTTGTTTTGTACCAATCAACCGTTTGCACCGGGTCTGTTTCATTGCAGCCAGCGAGAGCGACCGCAGCCAAAAGCAAGAGCGTAGAGAGTTTTTTCATTTGCGCACCTCACGGGCTGTAATGTCGATAACCCGGCCCCTAGGCATCGCTTGCGCGACTTCGGCTGCCGTAATGATTTGCCGGGTAGCCAGGAACCGCAATGCCGCCTCAGAAATGCCGGCGTGTGTTGCATTTGTGAAGCGTTCGCGGCCGTTGAAATAACCGATAGCCAAGGAGGCTACAGCGCAGGACACCGCCATGAACATGCATTCCCAGCTTGCCGCAGGTGCTTTCTGAAAGAGAGGCAGCGAAAAGCCGAACCAATCATGAGCGGCCCAATATACGACCATGAGCGCCGCGAAAAGCGAAACGCCATCCATTGCGAACATATGGTGTTCGCGGCCGATGGTCTCATTCCACTTTCCGAACTTACGGACGGCCAGCCAGAAATTGACCACCAATTGGGCATAGAAGCCCACAACGAGAGCAGCGAGAACGTAAATCATGGCGTGCCCCTTAGTTGCGAATGGAAAAGGTCATGGGCTGGATTTTCAAACCGTCCCGCTTGGCCGCGTCTTTCATCGACATTTCACGGGCGCGCTGTACCTGCACCTTTTCTTCGGCGGCCGCGACCATTGCATAAAGCTGCAACTTGGTTTGCTCGTTTTGGATGTTGGCTTGTTCGGCTGCGATCCGGCCTTGCAATTCGGCGATGGCTTTCGGGTCTTGCGTCTGGTTGATCTTGCCCATGAGCTGGTCAATCTGGTTGATCCGGCTCTTTGCAGCGTTGTAGGCGTCCAGAGCAAAGCCCTTGTCTTGCGCAGGCTTCACCGCCCGGGCTTCGCAGGCCGTGCGTTGCTCGCTGCTGACAATGTGCCCGCAGCTATCGAACACCTTGTTTTGGTCGTACACAGTGCGGGCTGTGCCACTCAGGCCCGAATAGCCGCCTGTTTTCACGCTGTCATAAACCGCCTGCCAGTCGCCGGGCAGGTAATCCCGCAAGGCGGGATCGTTCATGATGTTGCCAAGACCACGCGAGCCGGTCAGCGATTCATATTGCTGCTTGGCTTGCTCAATCTGACTCATCATCTGGTCATATTGAAGTTTCCACTTCGCAATGGTTTCGACCTGAGCCGCGATTTGCTGGCCGATGGATGCGCCGTCAGTGACGGGGATTTGAGCGTGTGCAGTGTGGGAGCCGAAAAGCATCCAGCCAGCTACGCCGACGACGGAAAGAAATTTGATGGTACTAAGCATGTTCGCCACTCCAAAAGGTTGAGGGCGAACGCTGGGCCGTCTTCCCGGCCTGCTGTCGGTTGCTTTTCCCGACTGTCAGAGCCTTCTTTTCGGCTCGGCACCCGATACGCGCAAGGCGTTCTTAGGGCTAATCACAACACGTCTTTCCGTTGTTCGTCAGGGCCGTCTTTTCCGGTTCCCACGGTCACGCCACTTTCAGCGAGTCAGGTCGGCAGTTTCCCCAACCATCAGGCCCTTCTTTTCAGGCCGGCACCCGGTACGCCATGAGCGTTCTTGGGGCATAAATCAGCGTTCGTTTTGTTGTTTACGCATACCAAAACCGAATGTTTTGGCATACCCGATTTTCCCATTTTGGCGCGGTTACGTCGATGGTGACAGGCGCACCGAGGCGGGACGCCAGCCTGTCACCACTTATTTACTCATTTGAGTATAGCACCGAATCCGGGCAATGAGTAGATGAACTTAAGGGCTTTTTACTCATTAACTCAAATATGCCGCTTCGACTTCTGGCATGGCCTGATAGTCAATCTTGACCGTGGCGACCGGCTGGCCGGGTATCTTGAGGAAGCCTTGCAGGTCGGGCAGATTCAGCACTTCCGACGACATGATGGCGGCTTGCCGCACGCGCTGCATGTTGTAGTTCGTATTGAACGATTCCGAGCTTTGGCCGGGATTCGTCAGGCCGCCCGAGCTGGTGCCCTGCCCTGTCGTCATTTGCAGCCGGTCAATGTCCTGTTCGCCCAGTTCCTTGCTGAAATATTCGGCCGTCTCGTTGTCACCGGCCCGCAAAATCAGCTTGGTGGACAGGTTGGCGAGCAGCGTTTGCGCCTCGTCCTTGCCGTAGGTTTCGCGCAGTTGCGACACCGTTTGCAGGCCAAGCACGCAGCGCCCGCCGTACTTGCGCAGCTTCGTTAGACCGCTGCGCAGGCTGGACACCTTGCCGAGTGAATCGACTTCATCGAACACAAACCACAAGCCGCGATCTTGGTTTTCTGAAAGGCTCAAGCCCTCGACAATGCCGAGTTCCAGCAGGGAGGCCACAAGGCCGCGCAGCATCCCCATTTGATCGTCGCGGTAGGTCACGAACAGCCAGCCCGTGCGCGTTTCATCCTGCACCCACTCGCGCACGGAGAACGTGCCGGCGTCGGGCAGGTAGCGCCACACGCCGAGATAGGTAGCGATGATGCCCCGCGTGTTGTTCAGCATCTTGTCGTTGCCCTTGGCGCACAGGATGGCGGCCGGCGTGCCGGCCAGCAGCTCGCCCAGCTCCTTTATGTCGGCCGAGCTGACATAGTGCAGCAGCCGCTTTACCGAGCGTTCCCCGCGCTGATGCAGGGCCAAGAGCGTTTCACCGAGCAGCGTTTGCGCGTAGTGGTGCCACTCTGCACCCTCCCCCGTGCCATCCGGCACGGCCGCCTTGGCGATGCGCTGGCAGTCGTATTCAGCCCGGATTTCAGCGAAGGGCGACCAATCCACCGAGCGCCGATCAAACGGGTTAAACAGCACATCACCAGGACGACCGAAGCGAGAGAAGAACCCCCCGGCCGGGTCAGCAATCAAGGCCCGTTCATTGCGTGCCCGCACGGCCCGCAGAACCCGGTTAATCGCTTGCGTCTTGCCTGCGCCCGTGGTGCCGCTGAAAAGCATGTGCTGCGCTTCCAACATGCGCGGAACGACCACCCCGCCAATCTCAATATCCACGTCGACCGGCTTCGCCTTGTCGCCGTACATACGGGCTTGCAGATCGGAGCCGCCGACAACTTCCGTGCCCCTGATGACCGTTTCTTGGCCGTGCGGTGCGTAGTTGGCGCGGGCCATCATGTGGCCCCAAATTCGGGTCTGGCAGAACACCGCGACCCCGGCCACGCCGATAGAAAGCAAGGCCGAAGATTCGCCGCTGGCGATCATGCGGGGAATGGCCGAGCCGAGGCCGTACAGAACAGCCACGCCCCACAGGCCGAGCCACAGCCACGTTACCCACGTCGCAGGCTCTTTGCCCTTGATCGTGGTGAAAAGGTTGCGGCCGAGCATGAAGGCCGAGGCGGCCAGCAGCAGCAGGGTTAGGGCAAGTGCGGGTTTCATTGGCGTTCCCTTGCGGCCTGAATCCGCTCTTTTGTCTTGGCGTCCAAACTGTCCCACACCGTGCCTACGGCACGGCCGAAGGCCGCTTGTTCGTCAATCTGTTTGCCATACAGCAGGTGCGAACCGTAGAAGCCGAGCGCCCCAGCTAGAAGGCTTCCAGCGAAGGCAACGGCGATCCATTGCCAGCGCTGCACCTTTTCGCCCTTGGCCGCGTCCTGATGGATGCGGGCCGACGTAGCCAGTTCGCGGGCAACGCTGGCGAGAGCTTCGCCCGCCTCGTCGCGTAGCGCCGCCTTGAGAGCGTCACGCAGCGCGACCTTTTCAGCCGCCGCGAAGTTTCCGAACGAGGCTTTTTCCGCTGCACCGAGCTGGCCGATAGTGGCTTGTGCCTCTTTCGAGGCCAGAGCCAGAGCGCCGAGCGCAGGGGCAAGGGAGGTTTTCAGCCCTTCGGGAAGGGCTTTAATCTGATCGTGCAGCCTGCCCACGTCGCCCAGCAAATCAATCGTGAGTGCGTCCCTTGTCGTGCGTGGGGTGTTTTCCGCGTCCATAGAACGCCCCTTATTTGAACAAGGTAGAGAAAACAGAATCGAGGTTTCGATTCACACTGCGCGCCAGTGCTTTAAGGCCGTGCATATCACCCCAATGGCTTCGCTCTTTCGCGCTGGCATCAGGGTTGTTTTTAATCAAAGCCTTGTAATCGGTTTCATCGGCAAGCAATGCGCCAATCGTAATTCCTTTTGCGCCGAGAGCATCGAACAATTCATTTTCAAAAATCGCCGCTTTTACGTCCGCAACCGCGTTTTTCTCTTTCTTAACGTAGTTCAGGACATGCGGGAATTCATCCACCACGTCAGATTCAACCTTGTTGAACACGATGCGGATTTTTTGCGGCTCAATGCCAATTTCTGCAAGGGCCATCACTGTTTTAATAGTTTCTTTTTGCCCCTTTGTATCGGATTCAACAGGGATAACGAAGAAGTCTATTTCTTCATGAGATTCATCAATTTGAACCATGCCGGACAAGAACTGTTCAAGACTTCCGTTTCCAACGTCAATGATTGCGTTGTCAGAAAGAACCAGCTTTTTATGCAGGTCGCGGAATTTCTTTGCTGCCATTTGATCGACTTCAAGACCTAGGCCGGCCGCTGTTTCATTCACCGATTCAATGGCGAAAATTTCCGCCCCATCCATACGAGGGGCGAGCATTTGCGCTGCAATAGTGGTTTTGCCTGCGCCGCCGGTATAGCTGACCATTGCGATTTTCATATTTATTCCTTGTCGTTTCCGTAGTCTTCGAGGTTGATTTCCCGCCTAGATGCCTTGCGAACATCGGCCGGGTTCGTGATGCGCGCTTGGGGTTCCCCTGCGGGTTCCTGCTGCGGTGCTTGGGCTGGCTGCGGTTTGGCCGCTGCCGGTTTTTGGTCATGACCAAATGCGGGTTTTGAGGCTGGTTGCTCCCCTTTCTCTTCACGGCGTTTGATGTACTTCGACAGGCCGGCAATCGACATTTGCACCCCATTGGCGGCGAGGAATTCGCACACCTGTTCCAACGTGCAGCCGCTTTGCCGGAGCTTGGTTATGTCGTTCCAGAAGGGCGCGAGCCGGGAGCGTTGCCCGGCTGGCGTGACCTTCTTTAAGAACTCGTTTGCGTCCACTGATAGGCTCCTTTGCCAACATTCAACAAGTTTAGACAGTTTTCGCCATTTAATCAACCTTGTTTAAACATATTTTTAACATGGTTAGACCGTTCTAGCCATTGTTTATACACCAATTCGACACGCATTGACAGGCTTTCGACGCTGGCGGTAGAATGCTGGCGTGATGTGTGGCGCAGATAGGCACGTCGGATATGTTTACAAAAGCGCTCCGCGTTTTGAAACATATCCCGTGCCCAAAGGGGTGCCCCCCTTTGGAAACCTGCCACCGGCCCCCTACGGGAGCCGGGCCGCATGGCGACAGATCCACGCCCACCAGGTCGCGGATTCGTCACCAGCAGCACAAGCCGCCCGGCAGCTTCGCAGCCGGTCATTAACCGCCCTGCCCCGTGCCATCGAGGCGGGCACGAGACAGGAGCCGCGACCATGCCGCGCAAGCCCAAAGAGCCAACCCGCACGGTAAGTTTCCGGCTTACCCTGCCCGACCATGCCGCCTATCTGACGAAGGCCAGCGCGGCCGGTGTGAAGCCGTCCGAGTTCTTCCGTGATGCAGTGCTGACCAACCGAACGCAGGTAGTCGCACGGGTTCAGCCGAGCAGCGACAAGCGCCGGCTGATTTACCTGTTCAACAAGGCCAGCAACAACCTGAACCAGCTTGCCCACACCGCCAATGCCGCCGAGCTGGCCGGCACTGTCACCCCGGCCACTTACGCCGGGATTCTGGCCGAGCTGCAAACGCTGGCCGACTTGATGAAAAAGGCAATCCGCGATGCTGATTAGAGTGCGTGGCGGCGATGCCGGGATAAAGGAGTATTTAGAGAACGGGCAGAAAGACGGCCGGGACTACAGCCGGGACGAGCTGGACGAGCGCGTTATTTTGTCGGGCGATCTGGAACTAACCGACGCCGTTATCAACAACATGGACAAGACCGGCGAGCGTTATTTGCATATCACGCTGGCTTTCAAAGAGGACGAAATCAGCCGGGAAAAGTTGCAGGAGATAACAGACGAATTTAAGCAATTCGCCATGACGGCTTATGAAGGCGATGAATATAACTTCTATGCCGAAGCGCACTTGCCGAAACTGAAAACCTACACCAACCAGAAAACCGGCGAGCTAGTCGAGCGCAAGCCGCATATTCATATCGTCATCCCTGAATACAACCTATTGAGCCAGCGGAATCTAAACCCGTTCGGCAAGGTAGATCAGCAAACAAAATTCCTTGAAGCCTTTCAGGAACACATCAACGCCAAATATGGGCTTGCCAGTCCGAAAGATAACCGGCGCATTGAATTTACCGACGAGAGCGCGATTATTTCCCGCTACAAGGGCGACTATTTCAAGGGCGCAAATCATGACCTGAAAGAGCGCATCTTGTCCGACGTGCTGGACAAGGGCGTTAGCGACTTCGACCAGTTCCGCGCCGTCGTTGCCGAACATGGCGACACCAAGACCCGCAACGCTGGTAAGGCCGACGAATATCTCAACGTGAAGCCAGAGGGCGCGGCCAAGGGCGTGAACCTGAAAGAGTACGTTTTCAGCCGTGAATTCATCGAAATGCCCGCCGCTGAAAAGCGGCAGAAGCTGGCCGGCGAAATCCGCGCAGGGTACGAGGACACCAAAGCGCCCCGCCCTACCCCGGCCGATATTGCCGACCGCTTGCAGGAGTGGCGCGAGGTGCGGGCCGCCGAACTGAAATACATGAACAGCGGCAACCGCAAAGCCTACGCCGCCTATCGTGAAGCCGACCCCGAGCAGCGCCGGGCGATTCTGGCCGAGCGTGCCGCCGCGTTCTACGGCAGGCACCGCCCGGCCGTGGAAATCCCACATGACCCGGAGCAAGAGCGCCCGGCCCCGGCCAGAGCGCCCGAACAGGCCCGCGCCAGTGAGCCGACCCCGGCCCCGTCGCGTGAGCGTGACGGCCGCCAGACCGATAGCGTTGTGGGCCAGTATGAGGCCGAGCGCCGCGAGCGTGCCGCCCGTGGCACCGACAGCAGCCGGGCCGAGTTCAACACCATCAAACGGGAGCTGGACGCCGCCCGCTTGCTGGCGAGCCTCAGCCGCACGCATGGCGTGATGCCCGATAAATACGAAGTGACCAAGGGCAAGGACGGCGGCGACCGCATCCGGTGCGGCCGGCGAAATCTGAACGTGTCCGACTTCCTCACTCAAGAGCTGCATTTGCCTTGGCGTGATGCCGCGCCGATCTTGCAACAGACCTACGCCGACCAAATGGGCCATGCTGCCCCACAGCAGGCCCGCCCTGCCCTTCGCCGCGACCTTTGGGCCGAGTACCGCCGCGAATGGCAACCACAGCAGCGCGAGCGCCGCGAACAGGATTGGCAGGCGCAGAAGAAGCGCGAGCAGGAACGCCGCGCCGAGCTGCGCCGCGAATACCTGGCCGAGCGCCGGGCCGTTCAGAACGACCGGACTTTGAAGCCAGCAGAGCGCAAGGCGGCTTTGTCGGTTTCCAGCATGGGCAAGGTGGTGAAGGACATAGAGCTACGCAAGGCCATTGCCGGCGAGCGTGACGCCTTGAAGGCCCGCTATCGGATGAAGCCGGCCGACCAGTACCGCGCCTATCTGGCCGAGCGTGCAGGCAACGGCGATGCCGATGCACTGGCCGAGCTGCGCCGGCAGCGCAGCCCGCAGCGTGCCCCTACTGGCGAGCGCATCGAGCACCAGAACGGCCAGCAGCCCGAGGCCGCACCGATCATGAAGCCCGCAGCGTACAAGGTCGATCAACAGGGAAACGTGACCTATTACGACCAGCAGAAGCGGGCCATGTTCACCGACCGGGGCGAAGCCGTGGAATTCGGGCAGCAGGAACGCGACACCATCGAGCAGGGCTTGCGCCTCGCCCTTGCCAAGTTCGGCCCGCATATCCGCTTGCGTGGCGGTTCCGAGGAATACAACAACATGATGGCCGACGTGGCGGCCGATGCCGGCCTATACGTCGAGTTCAGCGACAAGGCTTTGCAAGACCGCTACAGCCAGCGCCGGGAAGCCACCCAAGCAGGCCGCGACTACTTCACCAAGAGCAAGACGGCGCAGAGCGGCGGCCAGCAACCCGAGCGCGATCAGCCCGAGCAGGCCACGCAGCGCGAACGCGAGCAGCAGGCACAGAAGCCAGACCACGGCCGAGGGCGCTAGCCGCCCTGCCCTGCCGGGCGTTGCTTGAAATGAGCGAATGAGTAAAAGAGTTCTTACTTAACGTGCGAATTCTTGATATACTCAAATGAGTAAATGCACGTTAATTTCATTCACTCAGGAGTCCCCATGCAGGTTATCGCCGTGTTGAACCAGAAAGGCGGGTCAGGAAAAACGACCATCGCCACCCACCTAGCCCGCGCCCTGCAACTGGACGGGGCCAGCGTGTTGCTTGTTGATTCAGACCCACAGGGCAGCGCCCGCGATTGGGCCGCCGTGCGCGATGACAACCCCGTTACGGTTGTCGGCATTGACCGGGCAAAGCTCCTAGACCGCGATTTAAAGAACGTGAGCAACAACGATTTTGTGGTGATCGACGGTGCGCCCCAAGCGCCCAAAACGGGAGACTTGGCCGTTTCTGCAATCAGGGCGGCATCCTTTGTTTTGATTCCGGTGCAGCCTAGTCCTTACGACATTTGGGCGACGGCCGAACTTGTCGAGCTGGTGAAACAGCGCATCGAGCTTACGGACGGCCGCTTACAGGCCGCCTTTGTTGTTTCGCGTGCGATCAAGGGCACCAAGATTGGGGCCGAAGTAGCCGACGCCTTGGCCGGCTATGAACTGCCGGTGCTGGCATCCCGTATCACGCAGCGCGTGAGCTACCCCGGCACAGCCGCAGCAGGAACAACCATTCTTGACGCTGAACCAGACAGCGAAGGTGCCCGCGAAATCCGCGCCCTGATGAATGAAATTAAGCAAAAACTCTCTTGAGTAAATGAGGATATAAGTAAATGAACGCCACCACCAAGGGCGCTTTGAGCGCCGGCCGCCCGAGCGCCAAAAGCAGCAAAGCCGCCGCTACCCTCGCCAGCCTTGCCGACAAGGCCGCCACCGTTCGCGTGAACTTCGACCTAGACCGCGATCAACATACGAAATTGAAGGTGTATGCCGCGAAGCATGGAAAGACCGTCAAGGAAGTTCTGACGGAGCTTGTCGCACAGCTTCCCGAGTAAAGGAGCGGTTACTTAAATGAGTGAATACACAAATGAGCGGGCGATTGATTCCGCTACCGACTTAAACCTGATCCGCGAACAGTGCGGCACGCTTGAGCTGGCCTTGCAGAGCGAAACCGACCCGGCCCGCCTGTCCGAGCTGCGCCGCGAGCTGGCCGAGTGCCGGCAGCGTGCCTTTGAAGTCGAGCAGCGCGACCAGCCAGCGGCCGAGCGTGAAGCAGGCGGCCCGGCCGGCGACTCGCTGCCCCCGGCCGCCGTTCGTGGCGACAGCGAGAAGGCCGCCCCGTTCGTCACCATCGAGGCCGCAGACCCGCGCCCGGACTATGCCGGCCTGTATGCCGCCGAGCGCATCGAGAACGCCGAGCTACGGCAGGAGCTGGCCGCAGAAGGGCAGGGCGGGCCATCGAGCAGCGGCGGCATGGAGCGCGAACGCATCGACCCCGAAATTTCCCGCCTTGCCGAGCTGGCAGAAGCCCACCGAACCGGCGTGCAAATGTTTGGCGGCATCTACGGAGGCGGCCCCGCCGTGCCGCAGGCCGGCGACCATAGCCCGGCACTGGTGGAACTGGCCGAGCAGCACGAAGCCCGCTTGCTGGCCCGTGATGAGGCGTTTTCCGGCGAAGTCGTGGCGCAGATCGAGCGCGAGAACGAAAGCCCGGCCTATGTCATTGAGGCCGACGGCGACCGCGTGATGGTTCCCGAGGTTGAGGGCGCAGATATGGACGTGGGCGACGACGTGGAAATCAGCCGCGACCAGCAGGGCAATTACGAGGCAGAGGCCGGCCATGACTACGGACGATAAGAAGGAATACCAAAATGCTTGAGCTTGCCGATAGCGTGCGCCGAGAGGTTGCACCCCGTACCGCACAGAAGCACAAGGCCGAGTTCGGGCAGTTCATGACGCCTTCGAGCGTGGCCCGCTTCATGGCGTCCTTGTTCCCACCCAGCACCCTGCAGACCTGCCGCCTACTGGATGCGGGCGCGGGCGTTGGCGCGCTTTCCTGCGCTTTCCTTGATCGCTGGAAGGCCGGAGCCTTTGCCTTTGAGACGGTCGAGGCGACCGCTTACGAGATTGACGACACCTTGCGGGCGCATCTAGCGCAGCACTTGGCCGGTTACAGCAGGGTGAAGGCGAACATCATCGCGGGCGATTACATCGAGCTGGCGGCCGCCGAAGGTCTGCAGGATCGAGGCTATACCCATGCGATCCTCAATCCACCTTACAAGAAGATCAACAGCCAGTCAGCGCACCGGCTGGCCCTGCGCAGTGTCGGCATTGAAACGGTGAACCTGTATTCCGCTTTCGTCGCGCTGGCCGTGGTAATGGCAGCGCCGGGCGGGCAGGTTGTGGCGATCATCCCGCGCAGCTTCTGCAATGGGCCGTATTACCGCCCGTTCCGTGACTTCATCCTTGAGCGTGCAGCCATTCGCCACATGCACCTGTTCGACTCGCGCAACAAGGCATTCAAGGATGACGAGGTTCTGCAGGAAAACATCATCATCCGGCTTGAGCGTGGCGGCCAGCAAGGGCCGGTAACGGTCACGACTTCGACCGATGACAGTTTTTCAGACATTGCGACGAACGAACACCCATTCGAGCGGATCGTTTTCCCGGACGATTCCGAGCGGTTTATTCATGTGCCCACCACGACCGAGAAAAGCACCATCGAGCTATCGCCTGCCGTGCGCTACACGCTGGCCGATCTTGGCATCAAGGTATCGACCGGGCCAGTGGTTGACTTCCGTCTGAAAGAACACCTGCGCGACATGCCCGAGGCGGGCACCGTGCCGCTGATCTACCCCGGCCACTTGAGCATGACCGGGACGGTCTGGCCCGTGCCGGGCTTGAAGAAGCCGAACGCGATCTTGCGCAACGATGCGACCGAAAAATGGCTGTATCCGAACGGCTTTTACTGCGTGGTGCGCCGCTTCTCATCGAAGGAGGAAAAGCGCCGCGTGGTGGCGAGCGTGGTTGATCCCGCCGCCTTTGGCGATCATTCCGTGCTGGGGTTCGAGAACCATATGAACCTCTTTCATGAGAACAAGCACGGCTTGCCCGAGCTGCTGGCAAGAGGGCTGGCCGTGTTTCTGAACACGACCGCCGTAGATGAGAGTTTCCGCCGCTTCAACGGCCATACGCAGGTCAACGCTACCGACCTCAAGCTGATGAAGTACCCGAGCCGTGATGCTCTTATCCAGCTTGGTAAATGGGCCAAGCGGCACAACGAAATCACGCAGGAAATGATTGATGAACAACTAGGGAAATTGACTGCATGACAGACCAGACCAACAACATCGAGGCCGCGCACCAGGTCATCATTTCGCTGGGCCTGCCGAGGGCACAGCAAAACGAGCGTTCCGCTCTTTCCTTGCTGGCCCTGCTGAATCTCACGCCGGGCAAGGCGTGGGCCGATGCCGAAAACCCGCTTGTGGGCATCACGCCAATCATGGATTGGGCGCGGCAGCACTACGGCAAGGAATACGCACCGAACACCCGCGAGACGTTCCGACGCCAGACCATGCACCAGTTCTGTGATGCAGGGGTAGCCCTCTACAACCCGGACAAGCCCGACCGCCCAGTGAACAGCCCGAAGGCGGTTTATCAGATCGAACCTGCCGCGCTGGCCTTGCTGCGCACCTTCGGCACGCCCGCATGGCATGACGGCCTTACGGCCTATCTGGCCGAGCGTGAAACGCTGGTGGCCCGCTACGCGATGGAGCGCGAGCAAAACCGCATTCCGGTTGAGATTGCGCCGGGCAAAGAAATCACCCTCAGCCCCGGCGAGCATAGCGAGCTGATCCGGGCCATCATCGAGGACTTCGCCCCGCGCTTTGCGCCCGGTAGCGTGCTGGTCTATGCCGGCGACACAGGCGACAAGTGGGGATACTTCGACGCCGCCCTACTGGCCGGGCTGGGCATTGATGTGGATTCACACGGCAAGATGCCGGACGTGGTGTTGCACTTCACCGCGAAAAACTGGCTGCTGCTGGTGGAGTCTGTCACCAGTCATGGCCCCGTTGATGGCAAGCGCCATGCCGAGCTTGCAAAGCTCTTTGCCGGATCGACTGCCGGGCTTGTCTATGTGACCGCCTTTCCAAACCGGGCCATCATGGGCCGCTACCTTGGCGAAATCGCTTGGGAAACCGAAGTGTGGGTGGCGGATGCACCGTCACACCTGATCCACTTCAACGGCGTTCGTTTTCTTGGCCCTTACACCGATTGAGGAAATGAGGAATTGAGCGAATGAGTAAAGGCACCACGACGGCCGCGCCCATCACTGAGGCCGAGCGCCGCAAGCGTCAGGAGGCAGTGAACTTCGCCCGTGCATCCGTGGGCCTTGAAGGGTTCAAGCCAAGCCCGGAATGCGAAGCCCAAGCCGTGCGCTTCATCAATGGCGAAATCGAGATTGCCGAGGTAATCGCAACCATCAACGAGCGGGCGCAGCGCCTGCGCTGAATCTGTCTTGCGTGGTGACAGCTTCACGACCTGGCCAGCTCCTTTTTGTCACCAGTCGCCCGCCGTCGCTTGCCCTTGGCAGGCGCGGCATGGGCGCTGCCCGTGGTTTCCTCGATACCCAATTGCGCGAGTAAGTCGGCGGCGTCTTTCGCGTGATGCACGTCCCGTCCGGCTTTAGCGTCGGCCAGCGTTTGCGCTGTCGTTTCGTTGGGTTCGTATGCGTGCTTGTAGAACGTGCTGCGACCGATGCCGAGCGCCTTGCAGACTTCGGCCGGACCGCGCCCACTGGCGGCCAGTGCCTTAATTGCCGCGATCTTTTCCGCAGGCAGTCCCGGCCTCCCACCTTTGCGACCACGCGCCCGCGCAGCCGCAAGCCCGGCCATCGTCCTTTCAACGATCAAGCGCCGCTCAAATTCAGCCAGAGCCGCGAACACATGGAACACCAGACGACCGGCCGCCGTGCTGGTTTCTATGCGTTCCGTTGTACTTTCAAAGCCCACGCCGGCCGCTTCCAGTTCGCCCACGATCTTGACCAGCTCGGGCAGCGACCGGCCGAGCCGATCAAGCCGCCACACCACCAGAGAATCACCCTTGCGGGCGAAGGCGAGGGCGTCAGCCAGTCCCGGCCGTTCAGCCTTGGCCCCGCTGGCCGTGTCGGTGAACACCTTTTCACAACCGGCCGCCGTCAGGGCGTCCCGTTGGAGATCCATTTTTTGATCGTCGGTCGATACCCGCGCATATCCGATTTTCATTGTGTTGTCCGCTAAGTCGTCAGATGGTCTATTTTATAGACTTTGTTTTATAGACGCCATTGGAGACACGCAACCACCCGGAAACCGCCGCCGTTCCGGGCTGTCCCGCAAATTCCACAAAATGACCGTTTAAGGACTGCAAACCGCTTGCACGACTTCTATCAATCATGCACAATACAGGCTTGCAACATACCTTGATTGATAAAGGAGCGCACCATGCACAGCATGACACTAGAGCAGCTACGCGCCACGGCCAGCGCCGGCGGCGTGACGGGTGTAACCCTGAAAGGGCAGGGCGGCGGCTTCTTCGTTGAAATCGCTACCCGCAGCGGGCAAGACGCCTTTTTGTCGAAGGCACGCAGCACAGAGCCGCGCCGCTTTGGTAGTCCCACTTCCGCGCTGATCGTGTTGCGTGATGTGGGCATTGCCGTTGCACAGCTCGACGCGACCAACTGGAACCCCGACCAAAAGGACATGAGCCGCAGCCGGCAAAACCGCTCAGAGGCGATGCGCGGAGCGCATGAAGCCGCCGCCTATAACCAGTGGCTGGCCGGAGAGATTCAGGCATCCATTGACGACCCACGGCCGAGCATTCCGCATGATGAAGTCATGGCCGAAATGGACGCGGACATTGCCGCCTTGCCGAAGAAAAAGCGCGCATGACGGCCAAGCCTTACCGTATTGAATGGCGGCCGATGGCCCGCGAGGACTTGCGCGCCATCGTGCGCTACATCGGCAAGGACAACCCGACGAGGGCCAAGAGCTTCGGGCGGGAGCTGCGCGACAAGACCAAGCCGCTTGCACAGCATCCAGAGCTTGGCCGACATGGCCGGCCGGGCTTGCCCGAGTGGCTGCGCGAACTGGTCGTGCATCCGAACTACATCGTTTTTTATCGTGTGCTGGCCGAGGCCCGCACCGTCGAGATTTTGAGAGTGAAGCACGCGGCGCAACAAACGCCGTGATTACCAACCCCGGCGCTCTAACGCCGGTTTTATCAGGAGTGGCGAAGATGAATACAGATCAAAACTTGGGCGCAGCGCCCGCAGAAGTGGAGGCCCTTGTGTCGAGTTTTTTTGAGCAGATGGAACCGAAGGTGCGGAAGGGCAGGGCATGGACGTTTCACCGACTGAATGCCGCGTGCGACACGCCGAATGCGGAGCGCGTGCAGGCTGTGCTTTACCCCGACGACGGCCAAGGCTTCGCGCTGTATGCCCGGCAGGGCCAGACCTTGCACGCTATTACCCACGAAGGCCGCCCGGTGCGCTTTCGGACGTTTGAAAAGGCACTCACGACGCTGGCCGACGTGACGCACCTTGACCCCGAAATAATCGTGGATTCGTCCAACTGGTGCGAGGAAACCGGCCCGCACTGAAAAAAGAAAGGCCCGGCACTGCTCTAACAGTGTCGGGCCGGGGTGCAGCCCCGGAGTGGCGAACTCGTAAAGGGCTGCTGACCATTACCAAAACAGGCAAATGACCATGACCAATCTTAGCAAAAATGGCGGCAGACAGACAGCCTCAAATGGCGATGATGGCCCTTTTGATGAAGCGGCCTACCGCGCCGACCTGATCGCCGCGGGCTTTTCCGCAGAGGACGCCGCGGCCGTGGCGTCGAACACAGCCCGCCATCGAGCCGATGCCGGCAGGAAGGGCGGCCCGAAGCGGGCCGAGTTCCAAACCGTGGGCGGCATCGTGGACAGATCCGTTATGCCGGCCGCCAAGAGGGCCGCAGCCAGGAAGCCGGCCGAGCCGGCCCCTGTCGCCAAGTTCCCAACCGTCGAGGAAAAAGAACGGCTGCTGCGCAAGCCGTGGTCAACGGAAATGCTCCCACGTCATCGCCAGTTGATCGAGGACGCCTTAGAGATCGAGCAGGAGGAAGCGCGGGCGGCCGGCGCGTTGGGCTATATGGCCCGCACGCTGGCACAGGCCACATTGCCCCACACCGACCCGAAGCTACCGGCCGGCACGCTCTATAGCCGTGACACGGGCCGGCTTACGCTGTCAGTCGCGCCGACCAGTCGCCGGCATGGCATCCCCTACGGCTCCATTCCCCGCGTGATTCTGGCGTGGATATGCAGCGAGGCCGTGAAGACGAAGGAGCGCACGCTTTCCCTTGGGCACTCGCAAAGTGATTTTCTGGAAAGCCTCAAGCTGCACAACAATGGCCGCGACATTGCCCGCTTCCGCGAGCAAGCCTTGCGCCTGTTCAAGTCGGTTATTTCCGTGGAGTACACCGACGAGCGCGATGGCGACCTGTCGGCCCGCTTGCTCATTTCCGAGTCGTCGCATGTGTTCTGGCACCCCAAGGCCAGCGAGCAGCGCGGCCTTTGGGAGAGTTCGCTAGAGCTGTCCGAGGGCTTCTTTCGGGAAATCATGGCCGCGCCCGTGCCCATTGACATGCGCGTGTTCCATGCCTTGAGCAAGTCGCCTTTGGCGATGGACGTTTACACATGGCTGACCTATCGCATGTTCGTCTTGCGCCGGTCTGGCCGTTCGTCTGCCTTCGTACCGTGGGCCGGGTTGAAATCGCAGTTTGGGGCCGGCTACCCGGACACCGATCAGGGCTTTCGTGACTTCAAGAAGCGTTTTCGCTTGCGCTTGAAAGAAGTCCTGTTGTTCTACCCGGCAGCGCAGGGCCACATTCAGGAAACGCCCGTAGGGCTGGCATTGACGCCGTGCGAGCTGCACATTGCCCACACCAACGGGGCCAAGCTGTCGAGCCTGCCCAAGCCAAAGCCCAAGGCTTGATTGGCTCACCCCGGCGCAGCCGGGGACGGGCTTTCGTGCTGCGCATCGAGCCTTGTTCCAAGTCTCGACCCCTTCGGGCTTCAATCCCTTTCGTCATGCCGTTCCGGCAGCGCTGAATCTGTCTTGCGTGGTGACAGCTTCACGACCTGGCCACCGTGCCAGCGTCACCAGTGCAGGACGATAAATCGCACCCCCCACCTTTGGCGACAGTGCCGGCGACCTGGTGCGCTTCGGCCGTCACCATCCCCCGCCGAACAGGCCCCGGCTTGTGGAAAAACCTTGTGGATATCAGGAGTTATCCACGTGTAATCTGTCCCGCGACCAGATCGCCCGCCGCACAAGGGGCAGCGGCCGATTCTGAAAATTCTCAACGTGCAATCTGTCCCGCGCCAACGTGCAATCTGTCCCGCCGTCGCGTGCAATCTGTCCCGCGCCCGACTTTTCCACAGCCCGCAAACCCGCGCCACGCCTAGCTTTTCTGGATTATCCACCGCGCCTACAAGTAGCTTGCTACAAATAGCTTTTTTCAAATATTTAAAAACAAGTAGTTGGAGCACCCCAAACCGTGGATAACTCGCCCGCCTGCGCAAAACGAAGCGCCGCAAAGCGGCCTGCGGCCGGGGCACCCCTCCGGGGTTCCCCCGATCAAGTCGGCTCCCCCTCCCCATAAATGGATGGCCTGCGGCCATGCGTTTTTTGAGGCGCGGCACTTGCCGCGCAGTGGGGCACCACCACCCCGACCAAAACCGGCACCAAGGCCCATGAAAACCGAAAACCAAGACAAAAAGACAGCACTGGCCGGCCTTTGGCCGGAAAACAAAAACGAAGGGCGGCACTTGCCGCCCGTGGTTGATCTACGGCCGAGGTAAGGCATTGTCTAAGCGTCCCGACCGGCAAGCCGGCCGGCATGGCCGCAAGCGGCCACCCCTGCGGGGCGCTAAGACCGGGACAAATCACGCCCGGCCGACAAGTCGGCCGCCCGCTCAGCCCGGCGCGTGTGCGCGCCATGCCGGAAAGGTTCGTGTGGTTTAAGAGTCCGAAAAAACCGGTTTATCAGGAAGGAAGGGGCAAGCATCGCCGCAAGAAACAGGCTTCAGTGGTGCGCAGAGGCCACAAGACGCGCTTTCAAGGGCAAAGGCATAGGCAAGGGCAGGGCGAGACGAAAAAACGGCTCTGTGAGCCTTTGGCAAGGTCTGCAGGATTTGCCGCGCTGAATCTGTCTTGGCGTTCGGAAAAAGCGTCGTACTTTCAACAGGTGACGCGAACTTGACGCGCCGCACCACTCCCCCCCGCCCCTCGCCAGCGAGGGGAGCGAGTCGCCCTCTGTCGTCAGGGATGCAGGCGGCGGGGCGCTTCGCTTCCTTGACTGCACCCCAGACTAGAGGCTTGGGTCGTTCCAAGGGCATCAAGGGCCGGGCTTCGCCCTCTCCATCCCGGCCCGTGTCCTCGCTTCGCTGCGGGCCGCGCCAGCCGGGATTCCGACCCTTGACCCCCTTTCCACTTGAAAACCGGGGCGGGCCGCGAAGGCCGGGCCGAAATAGTTCTTTTCTTTGTGGTGTAGTAGTAATAGTAGTAGTATAATTACTATTATTCCTACTACTCTAAAGGAGTTCGCAAAATGGCCCTATCCCAAGACATCAAAGAGCGCATCTTTGCCGCCGCCGACGCCCTGCACGCAGCCAGCGAAACCGGCGAGTTTCCGAGCGTTGAGGCCGTGCGGCAGGAGAGCCGCGCCGGTATGAACAACGTCGTGGAGGCGATGAAGGAATGGCGGCAGAACCAGCGCAAGCAGGTTCAGGCCGTGCGCGAGCCGTTGCCCGTTGAATTGCATGGCGTGGTGCAGAGCATGGGCCAAAGCCTTTGGGAGACGGCGCAGCAACTGGCGAACGAATCGCTAGACGCTGCCAAGGTTGCCTTTGAAACTGAAAAAAGCGACCTGATCCAGCTATCGGCCGAACAGTCCGAAGCTTACGAGAAGCAAGCCGCCGAGCTGGAGGCCGCGCAAGGCCGCATTGCCGAGCTTGAGCGCCAAGCCACG
>NZ_CP130434.1:5722500-6487017 GCF_050920615.1 Pseudomonas corrugata | reverse complement strand
GACTGGGTCTGGGAGTCGTTTGCGAAAAATGGGCCGGCATTTTAACAGGCTCAGAGAATTGTGCTGCTCTGTCCGACATCAGGCGCGTTTCGCGGCCTTGATGCCGGGATTTTGAGTGGATTGGCGCTGATGTTCGGCCTGGAATGGAAAAAAATCGCCGAAAGCCCGTTTTTGAGAACTATTGGCACTGGTCATTGTCGGTCGGCAAGTCATAATGCCCAGCGCCTACCCCCTTGCAGAGTCTACGGAGTCAGCTTGTCCACGCCTGTCGAACCCTTGCGTTTGCTGTTATTGGCCGAAGAGCCTGAGTGGTCAGCGATATTACGCGAGTGCCTGGCGCCCATGGCGGGCTCGGTCGTATTGATCACTGCCCCGAACTGGGAGTCGGTCAGCAGCCTGTTCGAAGACAACCGCAATGCGGTTCTGTTGACGGTCGCGGCCTTGCAGCCGGCGCCCGGCCGCTGCCATCTGCCAACCGTCCTGCTGCTTGAACACGAGCCTGCGACGCTACCCGATGGCGCCAGCGACTGGCTGGTGCGTGACCTGCTCGACAGCGCGACCCTGCGCCGTTGCCTGCGCCATGTACGTGAGCGCGGCGTCCTGGAAAACACCTTGCAGCGTCTCGCCGAACAGGACCCATTGACCGGCATTGCGAACCGCCAGGGGTTCCAGACTCTTCTGGCGGCACGCCTGGCCGAAAGCGATGGCCGTGGCCTGGCTCTCGGCCATCTGGATCTGGACAACTTCCGTCACGCCAACGACGCCCTCGGGCATCAGGCCGGTGATCGCTTGATCCTGCAGGTGGTATCGCGCCTCAAGGGTGCGCTCGAAGCCGGCGATCAACTGGCGCGGCTGGGCAGCGACGAGTTCGCCTTGTTGATCGATACCCGCCGGGCCCCTCAGCGGGCCGAATGGATGGCCGAGCGCATCACGCAAGCCATGGCCGAACCTTACTGGGTAGACGGCGAAAGCCTGCTGATCGGCTGCAGCCTGGGCATTGCCCACGCTCGGGCGCAGGCGGGTGCAGATCCGCTGATGTGGCACGCCCACATCGCCATGCAACAGGCCAAGAGCACCCAAGGCTGCACCTTTCATGTCTTCAACGAGCGTATCAACCGCAACGCTCGCAGCCTCGCCGACCTGGAAAGCGAATTACGCCGGGCGCTGCGTCGTGACGAACTGGAGTTGCACTACCAGCCCCGGCTGGACCTCGAGAGCGGCCATATCGTCGGCCTCGAGGCTCTGGTGCGTTGGCGCCACGGCGAGCGTGGGCTGCTGCCACCGAGTGAATTCGTGCCGCTGGCCGAACAGAGCGGCCTGATCGTTCCGCTGGGCTACTGGGTGATTTCCCGCGCGCTGCGGGATATGCAGGCCCTGCGCGAGCGCGGGCTGGCGCCGCTGCATATGGCGGTAAACCTGTCGTTCCGGCAGTTCCAGGACAGTCAGCTGCTGTCGACCTTGAGCCGACTGATCGCCGAGCGCGGCGTCGAAGCCCAGTGGCTGGAGTTCGAGCTTACCGAAACCGCGGTCATGCGCCGTAGCGAGCTGGTCAAGCAGACCATGGATGCCCTCGGCCGCCTGGGAGTGCGTTTCTCCCTGGACGACTTCGGCACCGGATTTTCCTCGTTCGTGCACCTCAACAGCCTTCCTATCGCCCTGCTGAAGATCGACAAGAGCTTCGTCGGCGGCATGGAGCAACGCGAAGAGAACCGCAAGCTGGTGCACGCGATGATCAACCTGGCCCACAACCTCAACCTGGAGGTGGTGGCCGAAGGTGTGGAAACCCGCGAGCAACTGGACCTGTTGCGCGGTTTCGGTTGCGATCAGGTGCAGGGCTTCCTGATCAGCAAACCGTTACCGCTGCCTGAACTGGTGGAATACCTGACGTTCGATGGTCATCAGGCAACGCGGGACGTGGTGGGCTGACCCCACCCCGCGGGCTGACACAATCCCCGGTGGGAGCGAGCCTGCTGGCGATAGCGGTGTGTCTGATACCTCGATCTTGACTGATCGACCGCCATCGCGAGCAGGCTCGCTCCCACACGGGTTGTTCATTCAGTCTGGACGATCTCGAAACCCTGTTGTCCCGGCTCGCCCCTGATCATCCGCTTCATCTTCCCTTCGAACGCCAACGTCAGGCTCACCGCCGCGCAGGCCAGCCCCAGGGCCAGCCCCCACCAGACGCCGGTCGCTCCCCAGCTCAGGTGAAACGCCATCCACCAGGCCGCCGGCGCGCCAATCAGCCAATAGCAACCCAGGCCCACCAGGAACGTGGTCTTGGCGTCCTTGAGCCCACGAATGCAGCCCATGGCGATGGTCTGCGTGCCGTCGAACAGTTCGAACCACGCCGCCACGGCCAGCAGGCTCACCGCCAGGTCGATCACTGGACGGAACGCCGGGTCGTTGTGGTCAAGGAACAATCCGATCAACTGATTCGGCAACAGCCAGAACACCATGGCGAAGGTCAGCATCACCGCCGCGCCGAAGCCTATGCCGACCCGTCCGGCCATTCGCGCCATCAGCAGGTGGCCGGCGCCATAGTGCTGGCCGATACGCATCGTGATGGCGTACGACATGCCTGCCGGCACCATGAACGCCACTGAAACGATCTGCAGGGCGATCTGATGGGCCGCCAACGGCGTGCTGCCCATGGTGCCCATGCACAGCGCGGCGAATGCGAACAGCCCGACTTCCACGGCATAGGTGCCGCCAATCGGCAGGCCCAGGCGCCACAGCTCCTTGAGGTACTGGCGATTCGGCCGGAACAGCCCCTCAAGCAGTGGGTACTCGCGGTATGCCGGATGCCGGTGGATATGCCAGGCCAGCGCCAGGGCCATGCAACTGGCAACGATGGCAGTAACCAGGCCGATGCCCATCAAGCCCAGTTTCGGCAGCCCGAACATACCGGTGATGAGCGCGTAATTGAGCAGGAAGTTGGCCACCGTGCCGCCGAGGCTGATCACCATGACCGGCGTGGCACGGCCAATGGCGCTGGTGAAACCGCGCAGGGCCATGAAGCTCAGATAGCCGGGCAAAGCAAACGGTAGTGCTAGCAGGAACTGTCCGGCGGACATCACGTTGGTTTCGGTCTGGCCGAACATCAGTAGCACCGGCTTGAGGTTCCATAGCAGCAACCCGGCGACCAGGGCCATCAGCCAGGCCAGCCACAATCCGGCCTGGGTCAATCGGGTGGCGCCCTCGATGTCGCCAGCACCGTGACGGATCGCGACCAGCGTGCCTACCGCCGCGATTACGCCGATGCAGAAAATCGACACGAACGAATAACTCGCCGCCCCCAGTCCACCGCCGGCCAGGGCTTCGGGGCTCAGGCGCGCCATCATCAAGGTGTCGGTCAGGACCATCAACATGTGCGCCAACTGCGAGGCAATCAACGGCCCCGCCAGCCGCAGGATGGCCCGGAGTTCGGTACGCACGGGATGCTGCATGATCATCACGCTCCCTGTTCAAACGAGGCTGTAAACCGTCGATTCTCGGCGCTTGCGATGCTTTGCACAAAAGGATAAAAACGATGGCTGATATGATTAAAACTCATGCATGAGTTCTTTCCGCTAGTGGCCTGTACGGTTAATTTGAGTGCATGAGTTAGCCGCACAGGCCCCTAGGTTGCGTGAACCCCGTCACTGGAGCGTTTCCCGATGTCGCGTCGTCTTCCACCTCTTTATGCGTTGCGGGCATTCGAAGCGGCGGCGCGCTACAGCTCGTTCACCCGGGCCGCAGAAGAGTTGTCGATTACCCAGAGTGCGGTCAGCCGCCACATCCGCACGCTTGAGGAGCATTTCGCCTGCCGGCTGTTTCAGCGCAGCGGTCGCAATCTGCAATTGACTGAAGCGGCGCGATTGCTGCTGCCAGGCATACGCGATGGGTTCATGGCGCTGGAGCGGGCCTGCCATACACTGTCTGGTGAAGACGGCATCCTGCGCATGAAGGCCCCCTCGACCCTGACCATGCGTTGGTTGCTGGCGCGCTTGAGTCGTTTCCGGCATTTGCAGCCGGGCAATGAGGTGCAACTGACCAGCGCCTGGATGGACGTCGATTCGGTGGACTTCAATACCGAACCTTTCGATTGCGCAGTGCTGCTGGGCAACGGACATTTCCCAGCGGATTGGGAAGCCAGTTTCCTGTTCCCCGAGGAACTGATCCCGGTGGGCGCGCCGAACCTGTTGAACGATCAACCGTGGGATGTGCAGCGGCTGGCCAACGCCGAACTGCTCCATCCCACTCCGGACCGTCGCGACTGGCGCAGTTGGCTGGAGCGTATGGGCTTGTCCGACAAGGTCTCGCTCAAGGGCGGGCAGGTGTTCGATACGCTGGAGCTGGGCATGATTGCCGCGGCACGCGGTTACGGTGTTTCCATGGGCGACCTGTTGATGGTGGCCGAAGACGTGGCCCAAGGGCGTTTGAGCCTGCCGTGGCCGACGGCAGTCGCCAGTGGCGAGCACTATTATCTGGTCTGGCCGAAAACCCGTCCGGGAGGTGAGCGTTTGCGTCGGCTCAGTGACTTCCTCCAGGGCGAAGTCAGTGCCATGCAACTGCCCGCGGTGGAGCGTCTTGGCTGAAACGTTGCAGTAAGCGTAATGGCGGCCTGATATTATTCCCTGCAAACCGCTCAAGTATTCGGCTTGGCTGCCGAACCCGTGAACATGGAACCCTCGTTCAGAAAGGGTAAATACATACCTACCTTGAATAAACGCCGAGCGTGCGACGTGATCAGAATGATCCGGTGTCTCGGCCAGGAGCCGTCATGTCTCAACCCCGTGCCCGGATCGCCTCACAGCTAGGCCTTGCCCTTGCCGTGATACTGGCGATCGTGATCTCCGGCAGTACCGTCTTCGCCTTGCGATCGCTGGACGCCGCCAACCTCGCCACTCGTGAAGAGCATCTGGCCAGCGAAGCACGCCTGATGGCCGATCAGCTCAATACCTTCCATGGCACCTTGCGTGAGAGCACACAGCGCTTGGCTGGCCTGTTCGAGAAGCGCTTCAGCGCGGGCCTGCAAGTGCATCCGGATCAGCCGGTTACGGTGGCAGGCGTGCAGACCCCGAGCCTGAGCCTGGGCAGCGAGGTACTGAATAACAACTTCAAGGAAGTTGACGAGTTCAAGCAAATGACTGCCGGGACTGCCACGGTATTCGTGCGCAGCGGCGACGATTTCATCCGCGTCAGTACGTCGGTGGCCAAGCAGGACGGTTCGCGGGCCATTGGTACCCTGCTTGACCATGCCAGCCCGGCTTACGCCCGCTTGACGAGTGGGCAGAGCTATATTGGCCGCGTCTTGCTCTTTGGCCGCTACTACATGACCCAGTACAGCCCGGTGCAGGACAGCAGTGGCAAGATCATCGCTGCGCTGTATGTCGGTTTCGACTACACCGACGCGCAAAATGCGCAGTTCGAAAATCTCAAGCGTTTCCGTATTGGCAAGACCGGCTCGCTGGCGCTGCTGGATGAGCAAAACAAATGGCTGGTACCGCCGGCCGGCGTTCAGGCGCTGGATGCTGCTGTCACTACAGTCGTCAGCCTGGTGAAGGAGCCGGGTAAGGGCGCGTTCTGGAGCGACACCGCGGAAGATTTCTACAGCGTCGCCGTACCGTTCGAGGGTGGACCGTGGGCGGTGGTGGCGAGCATGCCGAAGGCCGAGATTCGCGAGGTGACCTGGAGCGTTGGTACGCAGCTGGCCATTGGCAGCTTGCTGGCAATGTTGTTGGCGGTCGGTGCGGCGATGTGGCTGCTGCGCAGCAAGCTGGCACCCCTGGGTGATCTGGTGCGCCAAGCCGAAGCGCTGGGCGCCGGCGACCTGAGCGTGCGCCTGAACGTGTCGAGCCATGATGAAATCGGCCAACTGTCCCGTGCTTTCAACCAGATGAGCCAGGCGCTGTCGACCATGGTCGAGCACATCCGCAAGGCTTCCCAGGAGGTCAGCAGCCGTGCCCAGGCCCTATCGGGATTGTCCAGCGGCGCCTACGAAGGAATGGAGCAGCAATCCGGGGAAATCACCAGCATGGCCGGCGCGGTGGAAGAGTTCAGCGCCACTTCGTTGAACATTGCCGATAACATGGGCAATACCGAGCGCCTGGCTCAGGATAACGCCCAGCAAACGCGGATCGGTCGGACATCGATGGATGAAGCGTCTTCGTCCCTGGAGCAGATTGCCGGGGCATTGAACAGCACCGCTACGGTCATCAACACCTTGGGCCAGCGTTCCCAGGAAATCGGCGGGATCGTCGGCGTGATCACCTCCATCGCCGAGCAGACCAACCTGCTGGCCCTGAACGCCGCCATCGAAGCCGCCCGTGCAGGCGAGCAGGGGCGTGGTTTCGCCGTGGTGGCGGATGAGGTCCGTAGTCTGGCCTCCCGTACCCGTCAGGCCACTGACGAGATTTCCAGCATGATCACCAGCATCCAGCAGGAAACCGGCAATGCCATCAGCACGATGGAACAGGGCAACCTGTTGATGCAGGAAGGTCTGTCGCGCAACGCCAACGTGGCCTCGGCCCTGGCACGCATCGACGAGCAAAGCCGTTCGGCCGGCCAGCAGTTCGCGGCGATCACCACCGCTACCCAAGAACAAAGCAGCACGGCAACCCTGCTCAGCAGCAACCTGCAGAGTATCGCCATGGCCAACAGCGAGCAGCGCGAAGTGGTCTCGAACCTGGCGGTCACTGCCAAGGAACTGGAAAAATTGGCGCAGGACCTGCGCCATGAAGTCGATCGGTTCCGCTGAGTCCCCTATAACCGCAGCCAGCAAGCTCATCCCAGATCATTATGGGAGCGAGCCTGCTCGCGATGGCTTTCAACCGTCAATATCTAATTGCCCCCGGCCACTGTGGGAGCCGAGCTTGCTCGCGATAGCATCATGTCAGGCGACAGAGATATCGCCCGATCCAATGCCATCGCGAGCAATCTCGGCTCCCACACACTTTGTGTCGCTAATCTCTCCGGTCTGCTTTTTTTTAGAGTTATTGCCGTTTTTAAGCTTGCTGAAACGTTTCTTCAAGTCTATAAAAACCGCACAACTCCAATAAAAGGCCAAGTCCATGACTCCGTTCAAACTCCTCGTTACCCTTGGCGCCCTGGGCGCTGCCTCCCATGCCATGGCCTGGGACTATGTGCTTCTTGACACTGATAAAGCCGCTCAGCCCTGGCAGATCACCAGCCAGCAGCTCGGTGTGAAGACCGACAAACCCTTTTCCGTGACGATGCGCACCCTGCACGGCGGTCGCCAGGAAGGCGTCAGCATCGTCGACATCGACAACGGCACCATGAAGCTTTCGGTCGTTCCGACCCGGGGCATGAACGTACTGCAGGCGTCGGTCGGGAATGCGCGGATGGGTTGGGATTCGCCGGTCAAGGAAGTGGTCAATCCGGCTTTCATCGAACTCAACGGGCGCGGTGGGTTGGGATGGCTCGAAGGTTTCAACGAGCTGGTCACCCGTTGTGGTTACGAGTGGGTAGGTCACCCTGGCATGGACAATGGTGAACTGCTGACGCTGCACGGTCGTGCGGCCAATATCCCGGCCAACAAGGTCACCTTGCACATCGACGAAAAAGCGCCTTACGCCATTACCCTGAGGGGCGAGTTGAAAGAGCAGGCTTTCAAGAAAGTCGATTTTTCGGTGCAGACCGAGTTGGTCACCGAGCCTGGCAGCGTGACCTTCGCTCTCAACGACACGTTGACCAACAACGGCGACTATCCAAAGGAATACCAGGCGCTCTACCACAGCAACTTCAGCACGCCATTCCTGGAGCAGGGGGCTCGTTTCGCGGCACCGGTCAAGCAAGTCTCGCCATTCAATGACAAGGCCAAGGGCGATCTGGCTGACTGGCAAACCTACCGGGCGCCCACCAAGGATTACGACGAAACCGTCTATAACCTCGTGCCTTACGCCGACGCCAAGGGCGACACGCTCACCGTGCTCCACAACAAGGCCGGTAGCCTCGGTGTATCGGTGGGCTTCAACACAGGAACGCTTCCCGTGTTCTCCCTGTGGAAAAACACCGATACCCAAGGGCAGGGGTACGTGACCGGGCTGGAGCCTGGCACCAGTTTTTCCTATAACCGCCACTATCAGCGTCCACTGGGACTGGTGCCCACTATCGCGCCGAAAGAGCAAAAACACTTCCAGATCCACTACAGCCTGCTGGCGGACAAGGGCGCCGTGGACAAAGCCCTCAAGCGCATCAATGAGATCCAGGGTGATCGCAAGACCGAGGTACGAAACACGCCTCTGGTGGACCTGACCAAACCGTGACACGGTTCAAGCCGTCGCAGGTCGATACTGCAAGGCTTCAGCCAGGTGCTCCCGGCTGATACGCCCCGCCTGCTCGAGGTCCGCCAGTGTCCGCGCGACCTTGAGCAAGCGATGGGCAGCCCGTAGCGACAAGGTCAGTCGCTCGCAGGCGGTTTCCAGCCACGTTTCATCGGCTGTGGATAACGTGCAATGCCGGCGCAAGCCGGGTAGATCCAGAAAAGCGTTGGCACAGCCCTGGCGTATCTGCTGGCGTTCGCGGGCTTCGGCCACTTGTTCGGCCACGGTGGCCGTGTCCTCACCCGGTTCGCACCTGGGATTGAGCGCCGTGGCTTCCCGTGCGACCGTCAGGTGCAGGTCGATGCGGTCCAACAAGGGACCTGAGAGCTTGTTGCGGTAGCGCTGCACCATGTCGGGTGTGCAGGAGCAACGGCCGCTGGGCTCGCCCAGGTATCCGCAGGGGCAGGGGTTCATTGCCGCCACCAGCTGGAAGCGCGCCGGAAAGCGCACGCGGTCGCGGGCGCGCGAGACGACGATCTGGCCCGATTCGAGTGGCTCCCGCAGGACTTCCAGTACCTTGCGGTCGAACTCCGGCAATTCATCCAGGAACAACACACCATGATGGGCCAGGGTGATCTCGCCTGGCTGCGGTTTGGATCCTCCGCCCACCAGCGCCGGGCCAGATGCCGAATGATGGGGCTGGCGAAAAGGGCGTTGCGGCCAGTGGCTCAAGGGCACGCAACTGGCAACCGACTGGATCGCCGCGACCTCCAGGGCCTCGCTCTCGGCCAGTGGCGGTAGCAGTCCCGGCAAACGACTCGCCAGCAATGTCTTGCCGGTACCCGGTGGTCCGCTGAATAGCAGGTTGTGCGCGCCGGCGGCAGCGATCAGCAAGGCACGCTTGGCCCCGACCTGGCCTTGAACTTCCTTCAGGTCGGGGTAGGGCTTGCTGGCCGAGAGCAGTCCGTTCGAGACGAAGGGCTCGACCGGAGCGTGGCCGTTGAAATGCGCCACTACTTCAAGCAGATGATCCACGGCGATGACTCTCAGGCCCGAGGCCAGGCAGGCTTCCTCGGCATTCGCCCGCGGCACCACCAGCGTGCGTCCGGCCTTGCGTGCGGCCAGCGCTGCGGGCAATACCCCGCGCACCGGTCGCACAGCGCCGGATAGCGCCAGCTCACCGAGGCATTCCACATCGTCCAGCGTCAGGGTCGGCACCTGCACGCTGGCCGCAAGGATGCCCAGAGCAATGGCCAGGTCGAACCGCCCGCCGTCCTTCGGTAGATCCGCTGGTGCGAGGTTCAAGGTAATGCGCCGCGCCGGGAAGTTCAGCCCCGAATTGATGATCGCGCTGCGCACCCGGTCCTTGCTTTCCTTCACCGCCGCCTCCGGCAAGCCGACCATCGTCAATGACGGCAGGCCATTGGCAAGATGGACCTCAACGGTAACGGCGGGAGCCTCCACCCCCACCTGGGCGCGGCTATGGACAATGGCGAGCGACATGAATCATTCCTTGAAGGGGATATAAAGACCGCATCCTGCGGTGCTTGAAGGTTAGTCGTGGGAAAGTGCTCCGGTGTGGCAACTGAGGAGTGAAATATTGGCAGGATGTTTCGGGTAATTTGCCCCGCATGATTGTGTTCACTTGGCGTGTCACGTTTCCATTGGCTATCGGGCTGGTATTTTCTTGGTAGTGATGGTCGATGCATCACATCGACCACGTCATCACTTGCCGAGTAAGGGGCCCCCTCAGGAAAAATTAGATCAGCCTCATATAGTTCCATGGCTGAGTGTTTGTCACTGCCAGGACTGTTTAAATCCCGTCTTGCCGTTGGCTGCTCGCCATTCCTTGACGACCTTCAGAATTCCTTCCGGACTATCCTCGACACCAGACTCTGGATAAAAAATCAGTTCATTACCTTGAGGATGCTCCGTGACTTTTGCAAAGTGTTCGATGAGCTTGTCATGCTCTTGCTCTGTGGGCACGTCTGTAGTCCATATCTTATTGAGAATCTCTAGAAACTCGGTCTCGGTGTATTCTTCAAAATTGTCCTTAAGTTTCATTTTTTTTCAGAGCTCTATTTTCTGTCGCGGAGCATGTTGTTTGCCGTAACCCTATAAATATTGGCAACGAGGTTAACGGGGCATCGTTTTTTAAGAACGTGCATAGTGAACTTCAGGCTTCACCTTGCCGCCGAAAAATGCTCATGGCCCCTGCTAGACTGCGATCTGTGGCAATCCAATGGCACAGGGAGGACGCGGCCATGAACGATCTGCTGGCGTTGTTGACCGATAACCGCTTCATGCCCCATGGGCATTGCTATCTGTGGCGCCCGGATCTGCTCTGGACCAACGTGATTGCGGACGGGCTGATCACGTTCTCCTACATCACCATTCCCTTTACGCTCATCTACTTTATCCACAAGCGCAAGGACGTGCCTTTCGACTGGATGCTGGCGGCCTTCGGCGTTTTCATCCTGGCCTGCGGGACCAGCCATGTGATGGAAATCCTGACCATCTGGCAACCCTACTACTGGCTGTCGGCGCTGGTTAAGGTGATCACCGCGATTGCTTCGGTGATTACCGCCGTCCTGCTGATCCGGCTGGTGCCTGCGGCCCTGAAGATTCCCAGCCCGCAGCAAATGGCCAGGGTCAACGACGAGTTGCGCGAGGCCCAGGCTGAACTGGTCACCACCGCACGCCGGGCGGGCATGGCGGAAATCGCCACGAATGTGCTGCATAACGTGGGCAACGTACTCAATAGCGTCAATGTGTCGGCCCAGGTCCTGTATGACAAAGTGCATACGTCCAAAGGGTAGGGGGTCGCCAAGGTCGTTCAATTGATGAAGGAGCATTCCGATAATCTCGGCGACTTCTTCAGTAGCAATCCGAAAGGTCGCGCGTTGCCGGACTATCTCGGCAAGCTGGCCGAGTCGCTGGCCGTCGAGCAGCAGAGCATGATCAACGAGTTGGCGCAGTTGACCAGGAGCATTGACCATATCAAGGAAATCGTTGCCACCCAGCAGTCATATGCCGGTAATTCCAGTGTGCTGGAGGCAGGCTCGTTGCGAGAGTTGATCGAGGATGTGGTGCGCATCTGTCATGTGTCCCTGGCCCGTCATCAGGTGACACTGGTCAAGGAACTCAATGACGTCCCGACAATGGCGCTGGATAAGCACAAGGTGCTGCAGATACTGATCAACCTGATCAACAACGCCAAGCAGGCGCTTGATCCGGTCACGGATCGCCCGTCGCGGATCACCCTGCGCCTGAAAGCCATTGATGACAAGCGTGTGCGAATCGAGGTCGAGGACAACGGCGAGGGTATCGCCATGGACAATCTACCCCGGCTGTTCGAGCACGGTTTCACGACACGGGTCGACGGCCACGGTTTCGGCCTGCACAGTTGCATCCTTGCGACCCATGAAATGGGCGGCGAGCTGACCGTGCAGAGTGCCGGGCCTGGGCAGGGAGCTTTGTTTGCGTTGGAGCTGCCGATAGCGCTTGATCAGGGGCAATCCCTGCAAGCAGCGGGTGGGTAAGCAGGTCTTGTCGCGGCTGTTTACTCCTCCGCTGGAGCCAGCCGCGCCTCCAGCTCTGCCACCTTCGCCTCCAGGCTTTCGAGGCGCGCCCGGGTGCGGGCCAGCACGACCATCTGACTGTCGAATTCTTCCCGGCTCACCAGGTCCAGCTTGCTGAAGCCGCTTTGCAACAGCGCCTTGAACTGGCCTTCGATTTCGCTTTTGGGCAGCGGAGTGTCACCGCTCAGGAGGCGGGAGGCGTGGCCGCTGAGGGCGTCTAGCAGGTCTTTGGGGGCAAGCATGGCAGCAATCCTGGAAACGATGGCGGCAGTGTATCACGCAGTGTCTATAGTCAATCCGCATGCGCTGGATGCACGTTTTTCGCGCACAGGGTCGAGCGGTGCCGCACTGTTGTTGTGCGTATCGTTGCGGTTCTTGAGGTGGCGGAGGCTGATGCGGCAAGTAAATCCTTGAAAACACGGGACTTGGGCACAGATGGCAAGGTTTCTGCTTAGAGGCTCATGACCCATGCACTGATGCAGTCGTTGTGACGAATGCAGTGCAGCCAGACGAAGCGGGGAGCTGCGGCTGGCACGGTTGACTGGCGCTGGTCGGACAACTTGGGCCGACGGTGCGTTACAAAGCCAGGCACTGCGCTTAGACTTGAGTCGGGTTTGTTTTCCTGGGGCAAGTCCACCAATTCGGGAGAGAGTTTCATGAAGCTAGTCACTGCCATCATCAAGCCGTTCAAACTGGACGATGTGCGCGAGTCGTTGTCCGAGATCGGCGTGCAGGGCATCACCGTTACTGAGGTCAAAGGCTTCGGCCGGCAGAAAGGTCACACCGAGCTGTATCGCGGCGCGGAATACGTGGTCGATTTCCTGCCCAAGGTGAAGATCGACGTCGCCATTGACGACAAGGATCTTGACCGGGTGATCGAGGCAATCACCAAGGCCGCCAACACCGGCAAGATCGGTGACGGAAAGATCTTTGTGGTCAATCTGGAACAGGCTATTCGCATCCGTACCGGCGAAACCGATACCGACGCCATCTAAAGCCGCCAAACCCAACGCCCCAGGAGAAAACAATATGACTCTGCGTAAATTCGCAGGGCTAGGAGCCCTGTTGTCCTTCGTAATGCCTGGCCTGGCCATGGCAGAAGAAGCGGCAGCCCCTGTCCTCAACTCCGGCGACACCGCCTGGATGCTGACGTCCACCATTCTTGTACTGTTCATGACCATTCCTGGCCTGGCGCTGTTCTACGGCGGCATGGTTCGGTCGAAAAACCTTCTTTCCGTGATGATGCAGTGCTTCGCCATTACCGGTCTGATCAGCATCCTGTGGGTCATCTATGGCTACAGCATTGCGTTCGACACCACCGGCATGGAACAGGGCGTCGTCAACTTCAACTCCTTCGTCGGTGGCCTGGGCAAGGCGTTCCTGGCGGGCGTGACCCCGGCGAGCATCACCGGTCCGACAGCGCTGTTCCCTGAAGCAGTATTCGTCACTTTCCAGATGACCTTCGCCATTATCACCCCGGCCCTGATCGTTGGCGCCTTTGCCGAGCGGATGAAATTCTCCGCCATGCTCATCTTCATGGGCGTGTGGTTCACCCTGGTGTATGCGCCGATTGCGCACATGGTCTGGTCCGGTAACGGCGGCCTGCTGTGGGACTGGGGCGTGCTCGACTTCGCCGGCGGCACCGTGGTGCACATCAACGCCGGTATCGCAGGCCTGGTGGCGTGCCTGGTACTGGGCAAGCGCAAAGGCTTCCCGACCACACCAATGGCGCCGCATAACCTGGGTTACACCCTGATGGGCGCCGCCATGCTGTGGGTCGGCTGGTTCGGCTTCAACGCCGGTTCCGCCGTCGCCGCCAACGGCACGGCCGGCATGGCCATGCTGGTCACTCAAATTGCTACCGCTGCCGCAGCATTGGGCTGGATGTTTGCCGAGTGGATCACCCACGGCAAGCCAAGCGCACTGGGCATTGCTTCAGGCGTGGTGGCGGGTCTGGTTGCGATTACTCCGGCTGCCGGCACCGTGGGCCCGATGGGCGCCCTGGTCATCGGCCTGGCGGCGGGCGTGGTGTGCTTCTTCTGCGCAACCACCCTCAAACGCAAACTCGGCTATGACGATTCCCTGGATGCCTTCGGCGTGCATGGCATCGGCGGTATCCTCGGTGCGATCCTCACCGGCGTATTTGCAGCGCCTGCACTGGGTGGCTTCGGCACAGTGACGGACATTGCTGCGCAAGTGTGGATTCAAGTCAAAGGCGTGGGCTTCACGGTGATCTACACCGCGATCGTCACCTTCATCATCCTCAAGGTCCTGGATGCCGTCATGGGGCTGCGTGTCTCCGAGGAAGAAGAGGCCGTTGGCCTGGATCTGGCCCAGCACAACGAGCGGGGTTACAACCTGTAAACCCAGGCAAAAAATATGCCCGGTTCGCCGGGCATTTTTTTGCCTGGAATTTGTCAACGCTCACAGGAAGAGCCAGTTTTTCCGAAGTCTTTCTGTCTTGTGGGTGACAAGGGTTTTCCGGCGCCAAAGGCTTACGTCGAAGGTGGAATATTAGGCTCTTTGTTTTTTTCCTGAGCGCGCTAGAATGCGCGCCGAGCGTGCGGAGAACTGTATGTGGCAACAGACGCTGATCACCCTGCGGGCAAGGCCCCGGGGCTTTCATCTGGTGACGGACGAGTTGCTCGCCGGCCTGCCTGAACTACGGGCTTGTCGCGTCGGTCTGTTGCATCTGTGGCTGCAGCATACCTCGGCCTCGTTGACCATCAACGAGAACGCCGATCCGGCGGTACGTCGAGACTTCGAACGATTTTTCAATCGGCTGATCCCACAAGGAACTGCCGATTATGAGCACAACGACGAAGGCCTGGACGACCTCCCGGCGCACTTCAAGGCCAGCGTGCTGGGATGTCAGCTCAGCCTTCCGGTGACGGACGGGCGACTGGCACTGGGTACCTGGCAAGGTGTTTATCTGGGCGAGCACCGTGATCATGGCGGTGCTCGTAAAGTCCTCGCCACCTTGTACGGTGAAGGGGCATGACCGCCGATTGCCGGTGGATGTTGAATTTTTTCTGGCAGCCTTCGACAGATGGCGTAGCTGGGCTATAACTAATCTGCTTTTCGCAAGTCATGAGGTAGAACATGAGCGACGATGATCTGGAAAACGACGACCTCGAAGTAGGTGAAGAAGACGAGGCCGAAGACGGCCTGGAAGCGGCGGCCGAAGACGTTGCCGACGACGATGGCGCCGATATACCGGCCCCGACCGCCAAGGGTAAGGCCAAGGCTGCGGTGTCGGTCGACGAGTTGCCGAGCGTAGAGGCCAAGAACAAGGAGCGTGATGCGCTCGCCAAGGCCATGGAAGAATTCCTGGCCAGGGGCGGAAAGGTGCAGGAAGTGGAGGCCAATGTGGTCGCCGATCCGCCCAAGAAGCCTGACAACAAGTACGGCAGCCGCCCTATCTGAGTTCTGCTTCCTGCTTGCCGAAAAAGCCCGCCGTCGTCGCGGGCTTTTTCATGGGCATAAAACTGTTGCGCCGGCCCTTGTGGGAGCGAGCCTGCTCGCGATGGCGGTGTGTCTGTTAAATGAATGTCACTGGCACTCCCTCATCGCGAGCAGGCTCGCTCCCACAGGGTTTAGTGGTGTTCTCGGACTCAGCCCTGGCCATGCCACCCCGCCAACAACCCCGGCAACTCGGTCAGGCTGCGGATCTCTGCATCCGGCGCATGGTCGGCATCCCAGGCCTTGCCTGTCGGATTGAACCATACCGCCCGCAGGCCGGCCTGTTGGGCGCCGGCAATATCGTCACCGGGATGATCGCCAACGTGCACGGCGGTCTGCGCCGTGGCACCGCCGCGTTGCAGGGCCTCGTGGAACAGCCGCGCATCAGGTTTGGCGATACCGATGTCCTCGGCACACAGCGCGAACTTGAAGTAATCCGCCAGCCCGAGGCGCCGCACATCGGCGTTGCCATTGGTGACCACGCCGAGGGCGAAGTGGTTGGCGAGGATTTCCAGGGTGGGTTGCACCTCGGGAAACACCTCCAATTGATGGCGAGCATGCAGGAACGTCTCGAACCCCTGGTCCGCCAGCTCGGACGCTTGCCACTGGTCATAGCCGGCTTCTTGCAGCGCGCGGAACAGCACCCGCCGGCGTAATGCGCTGATGCGATGCTTCAGGCCAGGCTCTTCGCGCAATACCTGTTCGCGAATCGTCCAGAGGTGCTCCACTGGCACGCCGCCCAGGTTCGGTGCGTTGTCGGTCAGCCACTGGCGGAGAACGGCTTCGGCTGTGGCGATCACCGGAGCGGTATCCCACAAGGTGTCGTCGAGGTCGAAAGTGATGAGCTCAATGGTCATGATTCGTCGCCCTTGATGCGTTTGGCCCTGGGATGGGCACTGTCATAGACCGTCGCCAGGTGCTGGAAGTCCAGGTGGGTATAGATCTGAGTGGTCTTGATGTCCGAGTGGCCCAGCAGCTCCTGCACGGCGCGCAGGTCCTGGGAGGACTCCAGCACATGGCTGGCAAAGGAGTGCCTGAGCATGTGCGGGTGCAGGTTCTGCCCCAGCTCCCGTTCGCCGGCGGCCTTGACCCGTACCTGGATTGCCCGCGGACCGAGGCGCCGCCCTTGTTGGCTGACGAATACCGCATCATCGGCAGGATTGCTCAGTGCTCGCAACGGTAGCCACAGCTCCAGGGCTTCCCGGGCCTTGCGGCCAATGGGCAGCAGGCGGGTCTTGCTGCCCTTGCCGAGCACCTGGACCATGCCGTCGGCCAGGTCCAGTTGATCCAGGTTCAATCCCGTCAGCTCGGAAAGCCGCAGGCCGGAGGAATAGAACAGTTCGAGAATCGCCTGGTCCCGTCGCGCCAGGAAGTCATCTTCGACCGCGCCTTCAAGCAATTGCAGCGCGCGGTCGGTATCGAGGGTTTTCGGCAGGCGACGCTCGCCCTTGGGCGGTGCCAGGCCGGTGGCCGGATCGTGATCGCACAGGCCTTCGCGGTTGAGATAGTGATACAGGCCGCGTACCGCCGAGAGCAGGCGCGCCAGGCTGCGGGAAGACTGTCCCTGCTGATGCAGGCGTGCGACCAGGCTGCGCAGGCGCTGGATATCCAGCGCCTGCCAACTGCCGACGTTCTGTTTCTGGCACCAGCCCAGCACTTTTTCCAGGTCGCGGCGATAGGCCGACAACGTGTGGGGTGACACCTGGCGCTCACTGCGCAGGTGTTCGCAGTAGGCGTCCAGCTGTCGTTCCATCATCAGCGTACCGAGCGCAGGGAACCGGCAACCCGTGGCAGTACCCGGCCGGTGACTTCGGCGATGTAGCTCAGGAACAGCGTGCCCACCGAACTCTTGTAGTGCTGCGGGTCGCGGCTGGCGATGGCCAGCACGCCATGGACGCCTTGATGGGCGATGGCAACGACGGCGGTGGAGCCAATCTGCTTGCGCTGTTCTTCACCGAACAGAAAATCCAGCTCATGTTCGCGCAGGCTGCCACTGACGCTTTTGTTCTCGGTGAGCAGGCCGCCAATGGCCGTCTGCGCTTCGGCATGGGTCACCCAGCGACCCACCGGCATGGCGTTGTCACCGAACAGGATCAGGCTGACAAAGGGCACCTGGAAATCCTGGCGCAGACTGTCTTCGACGCTCATGACCAGATCTTCAAGGGTGCTGGCGTCCATCAGGGCCAGGATCAGGCGCCGGGTCTTGTCGAAGAGCCGGTCGTTGTCCCGGGCGACGTCCATCAGGTGCGAAAGGCGATGGCGCATTTCGATGTTGCGCTCACGCAGGATTTTCATCTGGTGCTCCACCAGCGACACGGTGTCGCCGCGCCGATGGGGGATGCGCATCACTGAAAGCAAGTCTTCACGCTGGACGAAAAAGTCCGGATGAGCCTCCAGGTAAGCGGCCACCGCCGCGGCCTCCGGAAGCGGGCTCGAGGATTCATCGGGCTGTGGCGCTGGAACCTGTGGCTTGTCGGTCATGGGTTTGGCTCATTCAAAGACGGACTTGTCCTTCGTATACGCGTACTGCCGGGCCGGTCATCATCACCGGTTGGCCGAGGCCTGCCCACTCGATGGACAAGCGCCCGCCCGGCAGGTCGATCAGCAGGGGCGAATCCATCCACCCCTGGCTGATCGCAGCGACTGCGGCGGCGCAGGCGCCGGTGCCGCAGGCCTGGGTCTCCCCGGCACCGCGCTCCCAGACCCGCAATTGCGCGCGGTGACGGTCGATGACCTGCAGGAAGCCCACGTTCACCCGTGCCGGAAAGCGCGGGTGGTTCTCGATCTTCGGCCCCAGTTCATGCACTGGCGCGCTATTGATGTCGCTGACCCGCAGCACGGCATGGGGATTGCCCATGGACACCGCCGCCAGCTCCACCGTGGTGCCGTTGACGTCCAGCTGGTAATTCAGGGCCTGGGCCGGTGCTTCAAACGGAATATCTGCCGGCACCAGGCGTGGAGCGCCCATGTTGACGCCGATCTGGCCGTCGCTGCGCACGTCCAGCTCGATTATGCCGCTTTTGGTCTCGACGCGAATCCTGCGCTTGGCCGTCAGGCGCTTGTCCAGCACGAAGCGGGCGAAGCAGCGTGCACCGTTGCCGCATTGTTCCACTTCCGAACCGTCGGCGTTGAAGATCCGGTAACGAAAGTCCACGTCCGGGTTATTGGGTGCCTCGACGATCAGCAGTTGGTCGAAACCGATACCGGTGTGCCGGTCGCCCCATTGCTTGGCATGTTTGGGCAGGATGTGCGCGTGCTGGCTGACCAGGTCGAGAACCATGAAGTCATTGCCCAGGCCGTGCATCTTGGTAAAACGCAGCAGCATGGTTTTACTCCGGTAGCAGGCTTTCGCCGGCAAACAACTCGGCTACCGTCTCGCGGCGACGCACTTCGAATGCTTGATCACCGTCCACCAGCACCTCGGCGCAGCGGCCGCGGGTGTTGTAGTTGGAGCTCATGACAAACCCGTAGGCACCGGCTGAATGCACCGCCAGCAGGTCGCCTTCCTCCAGTGCCAGCTCCCGACCCTTGGCCAGGAAGTCACCGGTTTCGCAGATCGGACCGACGATGTCGTAGCTGCGGGCAGAGGTATCGCGGGGGCGCACGGCCGTCACATCCATCCACGCCTGGTACAGCGCCGGGCGGATCAGGTCGTTCATGGCCGCGTCGACGATGGCGAAATCCTTGTGCTCGGTGTGCTTGAGGTACTCGACCTGGGTCAGCAGCACGCCGGCGTTGGCCACGATGTAGCGACCCGGCTCGAACATCAGCGCCAGGTCACGACCTTCGAGGCGCTCACGAACGGCCTTGATGTAGTCGGCCACCAAGGGCGGCTCTTCATCGCGGTAACGCACACCGACACCGCCACCCAGGTCGATATGACGCAGGTAGATGCCGCAATCGCCGAGACGGTCGATCAGCGCCAGCAGGCGGTCGAGCGCATCAAGGAAGGGTTCAAGGGTGGTCAGTTGCGAGCCGATGTGGCAATCGACGCCCAGTACTTCCAGGTTCGGCAGTTGGGCGGCACGTACGTAGACGTCTTCGGCGTCGGCAATGGCGATGCCGAACTTGTTTTCCTTGAGACCGGTGGAAATGTACGGGTGGGTGCCGGCATCGACGTCCGGGTTCACGCGCAGGGAAACCGGTGCGCGCACGCCCAGCTCGGCGGCAACGACCTGCAGGCGTTCCAGTTCGTCGGTGGATTCGATGTTGAAGCAATGCACGCCGACTTCCAGGGCGCGCCGCATGTCCTCACGGGTCTTGCCGACGCCGGAAAAGACGATCTTGTCCGGGCTGCCGCCAGCTGCCAGCACCCGTTCGAGCTCGCCGCCGGAGACGATGTCGAAGCCGGCACCCAGGCGCGCGAGGATGTTGAGCACACCCAGATTCGAGTTGGCTTTCACAGCGAAGCACACCAGGTGCGGCATGCCGGTGAGAGCGTCAGCGAAGGTCCGGTATTGGGCCTCGATGTGCGCACGGGAGTAGACGTAGGTCGGCGTGCCGAAACGTTCGGCAATGGCGGACAGGGCTACACCCTCCGCGAACAGCTCACCGCCACGGTAGTTAAAGGCGTCCATGGCGTTCCCTTAGTAGGTGGTTTGGGTGTCGTGCGAGTGGGACTTGGATTGCGACGATTTGGCCTGCTCTTCAGGGGACTTGCTGTCATCAGGCAGGTACAGCGGACCTTTTTGACCACAGGCCGTCACAAGGCAGGCAACCGCGACGAGCGCAGCAAGGGAAGAGATCAGGCGCTTCATGGCGAAATCCTTGAAAATGCGTTAATTGCGCCGGAGTATACCGGCCACCCGACGGCTTGCCTATGCAACGGGGTTCCCGTCCGGCGGGGCTGCTGGCCTATATGTCCGGTTCCATGGACATTTCACGGCCCCCGGCGGTGGTTGTCGGTTATCCTTTGCAATCGTCGGGGAGCGTCCGTATCTTGCGGCGCTTGAGCATGAGCAGACATTTTCGAGGTTGCCGCAATGAGTTTGACTGAAGCCCGCTTTCACGATCTGGTCGATACCGCCCAGCAAATGCTGGAGGATATCTTCGACGAGAGCGAACTGGACATCGATCTGGAAAGCTCCGCCGGCGTGCTCACCGTCAAGTTCGAAAATGGCAGCCAGTTGATCTTCAGTCGCCAGGAGCCGTTGCGGCAGTTGTGGCTGGCGGCGGTGTCCGGTGGCTTCCACTTCGACTACGACGAGGAAAGCGAGCGCTGGATGTGCGACAAGAGCGAGGAGCAATTGGGCGAAATGCTCGAGCGTGTCGTCAAGCAGCAGGCCGGTGTGGAACTTGAGTTCGAAGGTCTGTAGCAACATGAATCAGACCGCCCCTGCGCGGCCACCCAAGCCGCTCTACAGCAACGTCAGCCCTGCCGTGTCGTCGCCGTGTACCGGCGTGTGCAAGCTGGATGAGCAGAAGGTTTGCCTCGGCTGTTTCCGCCATGTGGAGGATATCCGTGAATGGCGCTCGGCCGATGATGGGCGCCGGCGGGTGATCTGTGCCGAGGCGGCGCAACGCAAAGCCTTGGCGTGATCAATGTGGCGAGGGGATTTATCCCCGCTGGGCTGCGCAGCAGCCCCATAGCAGTCTATCGGCATGCCGAGGTGTCAGGTTTTAGGGCCGCTTCGCAGCCCAACGGGGATAAATCCCCTCGCCACATGTGGATGTGCAAACCCACCTCGCTTGTATATTTTTTGAGCTGTGATAGTGTCCGGCTACGCCTCAACTTACCGAGGCCTGTGAAAAACCCCGTCTTTTTGTGGCGGGGTTTTGCTTTTTTCGTGCAGAAGAAAGGAGTCTGCCTGGATCATGACCGCACCTTCCATCACTCTTACCCGCCTGGACGTACAACGTCTGGAGCGCCTGATCGACAGTCTCGACGAAACGCTGCCGGGCGTGGTTGCGTTGCAGACAGAACTGGACCGCGCCGAGACCCTGGTGAGCCACGAAGACGTGCCCGCCGATGTCGTGACCATGAACGCTCGCGTGCATTGCCGCGAGGAAGGCAGCGGCAAGGATTACCACCTGACCCTGGTTTATCCACAGGACGCGAATGCCGACGAAGGCAAGGTCTCGATCCTCGCGCCGGTTGGCAGCGCCTTGCTGGGGCTGAAGGTCGGCCAGCACATCGATTGGCCGGCGCCGGGCGGCAAGACGTTGAAGTTGACGTTGCTGGCGGTGGAATACCAGCCCGAAGCGGGCGGCGATTTCCACCTCTGAGGGCTTCAGACCAGAGCCAGCGCTTCGTTCAGGGCGCGCTCCAGATCGGCCTTGTAGCGCAGGTACAGATTGCTTGAGCAGGCGCTGTCACCCACCAGGCCCGAGAGGTCCAGGTCGGTGATGTAGCAGCGATAGCGTTCGGCCTCGCGGCGCTGCTCGACGATCTCGCTGGCGACTACACGGAACAGCTGGTCGCCATGCTCCAGTTCCGAAAACTCCTGTTGATTGCAGTACAGTGTAACGTGGACCTGGCCATGGGTCGCTTTGCCGATAATGGCTTGCACGTCGTAGAACGGCTTGTTCTCGGATGTCTGCGGCACCGGGCGTATTTCGATCCGGCGTGCGCGTCCGTTGCCTGAGGGCAGGAGTTGGTAGTACAGGGTTTCCAGGTTCAACGGCTGGTCGGTGTCCATCGACAGCAAGGCGTCCCGACGGTACAGCACCGATTGCAGAAAACGCTGAAGTGGCACCAGCAGGCTGTTTTCGTCGTGATAGGGCAGGCGCTGATGCCACAGGGCATTGAGCTCATCGAGCACATACAGTTCGGCGTCGTCCTCATTGACCCGGTAGAACACCTGGATGCATTCGGGCTGGCCCATAGGCAGGATCAGCGCCAGGTCGTGGTCTTCCAGGGCCATCGGGTCCAGGTGCAGCGGGCTGTAGGTGCTCAGCTCTTCGCCCAGGTAATCCAGCAATGCCGACAGGCTGCTCAGCGCCACGTGCCTGACCTGGCCGGGAACCAGTTCCAGCACGTGATAATACTGCTGCACCTTCAGCAAATAGCGGTGGTTGAGTCTGCTCAGCAGCAGGGTCTGGGCTGTTTCGATGACTTCTTCGACCCGCCGTGCAATGAACTGCGCCCGGTTGTGGCAGAAACAACGTACCTGCAAGCGCGGCTGGCGCGCAGTGGCGGGCAGGTCGTTGAGGTAGTCGCGCAGACAGTCGAGCAGCGCGTGCTCGCCATCGAAGCGGTTGACCAGCACCTCATTCCAGCTGTTAAGCGTAACCTGGTCGAGCGTCAGTACCAGGTTTTCCCGGACCCCGGCGTAGCTCAGGGAGTCGGTGCGCTCGGTAGTCATCAGGATATTCAGGTCACGGTGATGCTTGAGCGGGTCGACGCCGACGTTCACCAGGACCAGCACTTCACTGGGGACGCTGGCGTGCAGCAGCTGTTCTTCGTCGACCGTGACCAGCGGCAAGGCGATGGCCTGTTGCAGGCTGCCCAGCAGGTTGAACAGTTCGAACTCGCTCAAGTCACTGTCACCCGGGTGCAGCGCCAGGCGTGTACTGCTGTCGATCACGCCGTTGCGATGGCACCAGGTCAGCAGCTCCAGCAGTTCACGGCTGCGCTTGATCGGCGCGAAATTTTCCCACTCCAGAGCGTTGAGGCTGCCGTTGTAGAGGCCCCACTGGTTCTGCCCGGGTTCTTTCTTGTTGGGCGACTGGACCAGCGTCAGGGTGTCCTCGGCCAGGTCCGGGGCGATGCCCGGATTGATGAACTCGACCTTGTCGGCCTTGCGTTCGAAGGCTGCATACAACCGGCGGCCAAGGACGTTGAGGTCACGCTTGTTGATCAGGCTGACGGTTTTTTCGGTGCGGGCGAACTGGGTCAGGAAGCGATAGCTGTAGGTCAGTTCGTTGACCAGCGCGCGACGTTCGTTGCTGACCTGGCGCACTTTCCACTGGCTGCGGCTGTCCAGTAGCGCGAGTTGGCGCGGGTCCCAGCCCCATTCCCTGGCCAGGCGCTCAAGCAGTACCCGTTGCCAGCCGCTGCTGCGACCTTGGCCGGTGAGCTTGCGATTGACCTTCAGGTACAGCGCACGCCGGATCAGTTCCAGGCGCTCGGATTCACCGCGAGCGTTGAGGTACTCCTCGATGCGGCGGTAAACCAGCATATAGGGGTCCAGTTCCTCCAGATCCAGGCGATTGGCGAACACGGCCTGTTTGAAGCGCAGGCTCAGGCAGCGGACATTGGGGTGTTCGCTGGCGTAGACCTCGGTCAGCAGCAGTTTGAGCACGGATTTGTAGGGCGACTCGATGCCCTTGAACAATTGCCAGAGCCCGGCGCCGATGAACTCGCCCGGTGGAATGTAGGCCAAGTGCCCGAGGTCCAGGGTCTCATCGGCGCGGATGAAGCGCTTGGAAAGCAACGTATGGGTGTATTCCTCATAGTTGTCTTCCTCGTACACCGGCACCAGCCACCAGATCGGTGTACGCCCGGCCAGCCAGATCGCCGTGCGGTAGAACTCGTCCAGCAACAGGTAATGCTGGGTCGTACCGCAATCGTCGGAACTGAGTTGATTGTCCCGCTCACCCCGCACGAACCGGGCCGGATCGATCAGAAAAAAATGGGCTTCGGCGCCCTGGGTCGCCGCCCAGGCTTCGAGCAACTGGCACTTCTTGCGCAACTCGGCCAGTTCGTCGTCGCTCAGGTTCGGCCCATGGCAGACCCAGACATCCATGTCGCTCTGATCAGCCTGGGCGAGCGTGCCCAGGCTGCCCATCAGGTACAAGCCCAGGATGGGGCGCGGCGGGTTGCTGCCATGGCGTGGCTTGTAGGAGAACGAGCGGGTCAGTCGCTGGGCGTCGGCGAGGACGTTGGCGTCGGGTTCGTAGTTCGACAGCCCGGCCGGTGTACTGCCGGATACGTAGCCTGGCAGCAGCGGATGGTTGACGTGGAAAAACAGCGGGAGCAGCGTCAACACGCCTTGCTGGCGAGGCGACAAGCCCTCCATGGCGCGATCCATCCGGACGGTGTTGAGCTTGAGAAAACGTGCGCGCAGTTGGCCGAGGACCTTACGGTCGATTCCCTCGTCCAGATCGGGGCGTATTTCGTGATTGCGGGTCATGTCGGCTCAAACCGGCTCGCGGCGTCGAACGTGGGAAATCAGAGGTGATGGAAGTTTAGCGTCCGGGTTGGGGAATTCTTAAACTGAAAGTAGGGCCTGGACGTCAGATTTTTCACGCAAGGCGCCCGCGCCTGCGGAAATCCGGCGAAGCGGATTTCCGTGGGCGATAGGAGGAGTCAGGCGGCTTCTTGAACGCTGAGTATCGTCAGGACGGTTTGTACATTTTGCGCGGCGTCACGACCCAGGCTGGTCAGATAACCACCGTCGGGTTGGGTGATCAGTTCCTTGTCGTACAGGCGTTGGGCAGCGGCAATGGCTTTAGGGGCAGCGGTCTGATGGATTTTCAGGCCTTCCTGGGAACTGTCCAGGTTGAAGAGTGCAAGGATTTCCAGTTCGGCAACCAGCTCAGGGGTAAGCGACATAAGGACTCCAGACTTTCTAGGAATATGGACGATAGCGTCACTAAGGTGAGCGTACTCGGTCGAGCTGTCCAGTGTCAGAGGCAGGCTTTTTTTGTTTTGGGCGATGGAGCGTGTGTGGGCGCAAAGCTTGCTCGCGATGCAGGCGCCTCGATTCATGAGCGATCGCATCGGTTTCATCGCGGGCAAGCCTTGCTCCCACAGTGTTTGAGGCCGTCCCTCCCGCCGCAGCGGCTTCAGTTCTTTTCCGGTGGCAACTCAGGCAGCTTGCGCAACGCCTCTTCATACCATTGGGTGTCGAACGGGCGGTCTTCATCGAGCATGGCGTCGATCTCGAAGGCCAATACATGGGCCATGAGGTTGAGGATCTCTTCGCGCTCGTAATTGACCAGGGTCAGTTTATTGAAGGTGGCCTTGGCTGCTGGCGGGTTTCCGCTTTCGATCTGGTTTTCAATGGCTTCGATCAGGGTCGACTCGACGAATTCTTCTTCATCGTTGTCGATGTCGGTTGGCTCGCTCATGGCTGGCTCCTATGGGAAAGGCGCCAGTTTACCTGCATTCAGCGGCGTGATGCGCCTGGCGCGAAATGCCCCGACAGTCTATAACGCAAGGCTGCCCACCCCACACGGACTGGAGGTATTTGCAATGCTCAAGCTTTATGGTTTCTGCGCCAGTAACTATTACAACATGGTCAAGCTGGCGTTGCTGGAGAAGGGGGTGCCCTTCGAAGAAGTGCCGTTCTATGGCAGCCAGACTCCGGACGTACTCGCCATCAGCCCGCGGGGCAAAGTGCCGGTGCTGAAAACCGACCACGGCTTCATCAATGAAACCAGCGTGATCCTCGAGTACATCGAGCAAACCCAACCGGGCAAAGCCCTGCTGCCCGCCGATCCGTTTGAACGTGCCCGGGTCCTGGCCCTGTGCCGGGAGATCGAGTTGTACATCGAGCTGCCCGGGCGAGCCTGCTACGCCGAGGCATTCTTCGGCATGACAGTACCCGATGCCATCAAGGAAAAGAGCAAGGCTGAACTGCTGCTGGGGTTCGCCTCGCTGGGCAGGCACGGCAAGTTCTCACCCTATGTCGCGGGCGACAGCTTGAGCATTGCCGACTTGTACTTTCTCTATGGTGTTTCGCCAGCCTTACAGGTGGGCAAAAAGCTGTTCGATATCGACCTGTTCGCGGACGTGCCGGCAGCCAAGGCACTGATGGAGCGGTTGGGAGAGAATCCGAACGTGCAGCGGATTGCGGCTGACAGGGAGGAGGGAATGCCGGCGTTTTTGGCGATGATCGCTGCCAAGAAGTAGGGTCTTTGGCGTTCTTGAGGTCGCATTCGCGAGCAAGCCCGCTCCCTCATTGGATCTTTATATGTCCACAAGTTTGTGTTCATTGGAGATCCCATGTGGGAGCGGGCTTGCTCGCGAAGCTTTTTAGCTTTTAGCGGCTTGCAAGCAGCGCCTGGCCGCGCACCACGGCAGCCTTGACCTGCGCCGGTGCCGTGCCGCCGATATGGTCGCGGGCGTTGACCGAGCCCTCCAGGGTCAGGACCGCAAACACGTCCTGCTCAATCTGGTCGCTGAACTGGCGCAGTTCGTCCAGGCTCATCTCGGCCAGATCCTTGCCGTTGTCGACCCCGTATTTCACGGCATGACCGACAATTTCGTGGCAATCGCGGAATGGCAGGCCACGGCGCACCAGGTAATCGGCCAGGTCTGTCGCCGTGGAGAAACCACGCAGGGCCGCTTCGCGCATTACCGCATGTTTGGGCTTGATGGCCGGGATCATGTCGGCAAAGGCGCGCAGCGAGTCACGCAGGGTGTCGGCGGCGTCGAACAGCGGCTCCTTGTCTTCCTGGTTGTCCTTGTTGTAGGCCAGCGGTTGGCCTTTCATCAAGGTCAGCAGGCCCATCAGCGCGCCGAAGACCCGGCCGCTCTTGCCCCGTACCAGTTCTGGTACGTCGGGGTTTTTCTTTTGCGGCATGATCGAGCTGCCGGTGCAGAAGCGATCCGGCAGGTCAATGAACTGGAATTGCGCGCTGGTCCACAGCACCAACTCTTCGGAGAAGCGCGACAGGTGCATCATCGCGATGCTCGCGGCAGCGCAGAATTCGATGGCGAAGTCGCGGTCTGAGACATTATCCAGCGAGTTGCCGCCCACGGCGTCGAAGCCAAGCAGTTGGGCGGTGTATTCGCGATCGATCGGGTAGGTGGTGCCGGCCAGCGCGGCGCTGCCCAGGGGCATGCGGTTGGTGCGCTTGCGGCAGTCGACCAGGCGCTCGTAGTCGCGACTGAGCATTTCGAACCAGGCCAGCATGTGATGCCCGAAAGTCACGGGTTGAGCGGTCTGCAGATGGGTGAAGCCGGGCATGATGCTCTCGGCCTCACGTTCGGCCTGTTCCAGCAGGCCTTTCTGCAGGCGGGTGATCTCCGCCAGGATCAGGTCGATTTCATCACGCAGCCACAAGCGGATATCGGTGGCGACCTGGTCGTTGCGGCTGCGGCCGGTGTGCAGTTTCTTGCCGGTCACGCCGATGCGATCGGTCAGGCGCGCTTCGATGTTCATGTGCACGTCTTCAAGATCGACACGCCAGTCGAATTGACCCGCGTCGATTTCGCCCTGGATGGTCTTCAGGCCATCAATGATGCTGTCGCGCTCGGCATCGGTCAGCACGCCTACCTTGGCCAGCATGGTGGCGTGGGCGATCGAACCCATGATGTCGTGTCGATACAGGCGCTGGTCAAAGTTGACGGAGGCGGTGAAGCGGGCGACGAAGGCGTCGACGGGTTCACTGAAGCGGCCGCCCCAGGACTGATTGGTCTTGTCAGTGCTCATGAATTCGCTCGTGATCGGCTGTGGAAAAAATAGCGGTTAAAGGCTGCGGCGGATGATAGCAGGGTTGCCGGGGCCGGCGCTGGCACTGGTCGGCAGGTTTTTTGCGCACGAGCCGGGCGTTCAGGCCGGTTTCTGCACAACGATATTTTCCGATTGAGCAATATCGTCTTGGCAACCGTCTACAGTGGACGATAGGAGTTTTGCTTTTTCCATCATGGCGCATGGGTCGAATCTACCAGGGGGGCTCAATATTGATCAGATTGAAAATGAACAATCCCTACGGCGACGCCGTGCGACAACGGGCCTCGAGCATCGGTCGGCAAGCGCTGGTAAAGATAGGCAACCGCCTCGCGGCACTTTTTGGCCCTCGAGCGAGTCTTAGCGTGGATCGCGGTGACGGATGTCACTTCCCCTGTCTACGCTATCCTTGTGCGAGACTCACGCAGGAATCCAGCGCAATATGAATGTCCTGATCGTTGATGACGAACCACTGACCCGCGAGCGCCTGAGCCGAATGGTTGGCGAACTCGAGGGTTACAGTGTCCTGGAGCCGAGCGCCACCAATGGCGAAGAGGCGTTGGCCCTTATCGACAGCCACAAGCCGGATATCGTGCTGCTCGACATCCGCATGCCTGGCCTGGACGGTCTGCAGGTGGCGGCGAAGCTGTGCGAACGAGAGTCGCCTCCCGCCGTGGTGTTTTGCACCGCTCGGGACGATTTTCCACCCGAGGTGTTGCAGGCCGGTGCCGTGGGCTACCTGGTCAAGCCGGTGACTTCCGAGGCGTTGCTCGACGCCTTGCGCAAGGCCGAACGGCCCAACCGCGTGCAACTGGCGGCGCTGACCCGTCCGGCAGCGGAAAGTGGCAGCGGCCCACGCAGCCACATCAGTGCGCGAACCCGCAAGGGCATAGAACTGATCCCATTGAACCAGGTGGTCTACTTCATTGCCGACCACAAGTACGTGACCTTGCGTCATGAGAGTGGCGAGGTGCTGCTGGACGAGCCTCTAAAGGCCCTCGAGGACGAGTTCGGCGAGCGGTTCGTGCGCATCCACCGCAATGCCCTGGTGGCCCGCGAACGCATCGAGCGTCTGCAACGTACGCCCCTCGGGCATTTCCAGCTGTTTCTCAAAGGCCTCAATGGCGACGCGCTGATTGTCAGCCGGCGACATGTGGCCGGCGTGCGCAAGATGATGCAGCAGCTCTAGCGTAATGCCCCAACGGCGTTGCACCTTCGAGTTTCCAGGATATTGACGGCCAGGGAGGCCTTGGGGTCGTGATTCAAGTCAAAGCGGATTTGGCTGAGCTGTTATTATCCGCCGTATCTTTTAAGTACGGATTGATCCATGTCCCCTCGCGAGATCCGCATCGCCACCCGTAAAAGCGCCCTGGCCCTCTGGCAGGCCGAATACGTCAAAGCCCGTCTGGAAGCCGCCCATCCCGGCCTGATCGTGACGCTGGTGCCCATGGTCAGTCGCGGTGACAAGCTGTTGGACTCGCCGCTGTCGAAAATCGGCGGCAAGGGTCTGTTCGTCAAGGAGCTGGAAACCGCACTGCTGAACAACGAAGCCGACATCGCCGTGCATTCGATGAAAGATGTGCCCATGGACTTCCCCGAAGGCCTGGGCCTGTTTTGCATCTGCGAGCGGGAAGACCCGCGCGATGCGTTCGTCTCCAATACCTTTGCCAGCCTGGAAGCGCTGCCTGCCGCAAGCGTGGTCGGCACGTCCAGCCTGCGTCGCCAGGCGCAGTTGCTGACCCGCCGTCCTGACCTGCAAATCCGCTTTCTGCGAGGCAACGTCAACACTCGTCTGGCCAAGCTCGACGCTGGCGAGTACGACGCCATTATCCTCGCCTCCGCCGGCCTGATCCGCCTGGGCTTCGAGGACCGCATCACCTCGGCCATCAGCGTCGACGACAGCCTGCCGGCCGGTGGGCAAGGAGCGGTAGGCATCGAATGCCGCAGCGCTGACAGCGAGGTCCATGCACTCCTGGCCCCCCTGCATCATGAAGACACCGCGACGCGGGTCTTTGCCGAGCGCGCCCTCAACAAACACCTCAACGGTGGCTGCCAGGTGCCGATTGCCTGCTATGCCGTACTTGAAGGCGAACAAGTCTGGTTACGTGGCCTGGTGGGCGATCCGGATGGCGGCACGCTGCTCAGCTCCGAGGCCCGGGCGCCCCGTGGCGATGCTGAAGCGCTGGGGGTGCGGGTCGCCGAAGACTTGCTGAAGCAGGGCGCTGGCGACATCCTCAAGAAAGTCTACGGCGAGGCTGGCCACGCGTGATGGGCTGGCGGTTGCTGCTGACCCGACCGGAGGACGAGTCGTCGGCCCTGGCGGCTGCCCTGGCCGAGGCCGGCATATTCAGCAGTAGCTTGCCGTTGCTGGATATTGAACCGATTCCCTTGTCCGATGCCGGCCGGGCGATGCTTCAGCGGCTCGACCAGTACTGCGCCGTGATCGTCGTCAGTAAGCCGGCCGCCCGGTTGTGCCTGGAGCAACTGCGCGAACATTGGCCCGAGCCGCCGAAGCAACCCTGGTTCAGCGTGGGGGCGGCCACCGGGCAGATCCTGGCCGATGCGGGCCTCACGGTGTTTTATCCAGACGATGGCGACGACAGCGAAGCCTTGCTTAAACTCCCGGCGTTGCGTCAGGCTCTCTCCCGGACTCGTCCCCAGGTTTTGATCGTGCGTGGTGAGGGTGGCCGGGGTTTGCTGGCAGAGCGCTTGCGCGAGCAAGGTGCTAGTGTCGAGTATCTGGAATTGTACCGGCGCAGCCTGCCAGCGTATCGCGACGGTGAATTGCCGGCGAAGGTCGAAGCGGAACGCTTGAACGCCCTCATGGTCAGCAGTGGGCAGAGCTTCGAGCATCTGCATCGCCTGGCGGGTGCCGCGTGGCCAGATCTGGCGCGGTTGCCGTTGTTTGTACCAAGCCCAAGGGTTGCCGAGATGGCGCGGGCCGCCGGGGCCCGATCAGTTGTTGATTGTCGTGGCGCCAGTGCCGCGGCTTTGCTGGCGGCGTTACGGGAGCAATCCGTGCCGTTTTCTAATGCAAAGGATGGACACGTGAGCGAAACAGCCTTGCCAAAAGATCAAGACCGACCCGTGATCGATTCACCGGTGGAAACGCCGACACCGGTAGCGCCGCGTCGCGGTAACGGGTTGGCCATTGTCGCGTTGCTGCTGGGGGCCGCTGGCGTGGCCGTTGGCGGCTGGGGTGTCTGGCAGGTGCGTCACCTGCAGGCCAACAACCAGCAACAGTCCGCCCAGGTCCAGGCACTGAATGATCAGGCCCAGAACCTCAAACTCAGTGAGCAACGCCTCAGCGAGCGCCTCGCACAGATGCCGGCGGCCGAAGAGCTGGAGGAGCGACGGCGTCAGGTCGCCCAACTGCAAGGCGACCAGCAACACCTGAGCCAGCGTCTGGAGACCGTTCTTGGCGCCAGTCGCAAGGACTGGCGGTTGGCCGAGGCCGAGCATCTGTTGCGCCTTGCCAGCCTGCGCCTTTCCGCCTTGCAGGACATCAGCAGTGCCCAGGCCCTGGTCCAGGGCGCCGACGAAATCCTGCGGGAACAGAACGATCCGGGCTCGTTCGCTGCCCGCGAGCAATTGGCCAAGACGCTTGCGGCGCTGCGCAGCACCGAGCAGCCGGATCGCACCGGGCTGTTCCTCCAGTTGGGAGCCTTGCGTGAGCAAGTGCTGCAACTCACGGAGCTGGCGCCGGAGTACAAGGATCGTGGCGAGTCCCTGCTGGGCCTGACGGCCGATGGCGATGGTGCCAGCCGCTGGGCGCAGTGGTGGGATCGGATATCGCGCTATATCCGCATCGACTTCAATGCCGACGAGAACGTCCGTCCGCTGCTCGCCGGGCAGAGCCTGATGCAGGTGCGCCTGGCGTTGAGTCTGGCGCTGGAGCAGGCGCAATGGGCGGCCCTGAACGGGCAGACGCCGGTGTATACCCAGGCGTTGGTCGAGGCCCGCGATGTACTCAAGAACAACTTCAATCAGGACAACCCGCAGAGCAAAGTCATGCTCGAGCGAGTGGCTGAACTGGCCAAACAACCGGTGACAGTGGTCACACCGGACCTGACCGCGACCCTGAGCAGCGTCCAGGCCTACCTGGAACGCCGCAACCTGAATGCCGAGGAGTCGGTCAAGCCACTGGCCAAGCCTGCTGAGCAGGGGGCCACGCCATGAAGCGTCTCTACGTGATTCTGTTCGTGGTCATCGCTGCCGCCGCCCTGTTGGGCGTGGCGATTTCCGAGCATTCGGGTTACGTGCTGGTGGCGTACAAGAACTTCCGCTACGAAGCCGGCCTGTGGGTCACCCTGGCGTTGGTGGCGGTACTCTGGCTGTTGTGGCGGGGCGTGCGCGCCTTGATCGGCCTGGTGACCACGTCCGGCGGCGTGGTCAATCCGTGGTCGCGGCGCAATCGCAGCCGGCGCGTACAAGTGGCGATCGAACACGGTCAACTGGACCTTGCCGAAGGTCGCTGGGCCAGTGCCCAGAGGCATTTGCATCGTGCCGCGGAAGCTGAGCGCCAGCCGTTGCTGTATTACCTCGGCGCGGCCCGTGCGGCCAACGAACAAGGTCTTTATGAACAAAGCGACAATCTGCTGGAGCGCGCCTTGGAGCGCCAGCCTCAGGCGGAGCTGGCCATTGCGCTGAGCCACGCGCAGTTGCAGGTGGATCGAGGCGACACCGACGGTGCCTTGGTCACTCTGCAAGCCATGCATGATCGTCATCCCCATAACGTCCAGGTCCTGCGCCAGCTGCAGCGGCTGCATCAGCAGCGCGGTGATTGGTCGGCGGTGATTCGCCTCTTGCCGGAACTGCGCAAGGACAAGGTCCTGCCGACGGCGGAGCTGGCTGAACTGGAACGCCGGGCCTGGGGTGAAAATCTCTCCCTGGCGGCCCATCGTGAAGAAGACGGCAGCGTCGGCTTGCAATCGCTGAACCGCGCCTGGCAACAGCTGACCTCTGCGCAGCGCCAGGAGCCGGCGCTGGTGTTGGCCTATGCCGAGCAACTGCGACAGCTGGGCGCGCAGGGCGAGGCCGAGGAAGTATTGCGCACCGCGCTCAAGCGTCATTATGACAGCCACCTGGCGCGTCTATACGGGTTGGTCCGTGGCAATGATCCAGCTCGACAGCTGCAAGCAGCCGAAGGCTGGCTCAAGGATCATCCGGCCGACTCCAGCCTGCTGTTGACGTTGGGCCGCCTGTGTCTGCAGAACAGCTTGTGGGGCAAGGCGCGGGATTATCTGGAGGGCAGCCTGCGAATCCAGCGCAATCCGGAAGCCTGTGCTGAACTGGCAAGACTACTGGCGCAACTGGGAGATGCCGAGCGCAGCAATCAGCTGTTCCAGGAGGGCCTAGGGTTGCTGGATGAGCGCTTGCTTGCTGCGCCATTACCGGTTCCGGCCCAGGCGCTGCCCAGTTAAGAAAACTCAGGGTATCGGGCGGCTTGAGATGGTTTTGTCAGGCGGACGGTCGACCTTCGTTGCCTGGCTCAAGGCTCAAATGATGTATTCGGGAAAGTCCTACAGGGGATTGCGCTGAATCCCCTCGTTCCTGTCGGGAATTCCCTACACCCTTGGTGAAGTGTCTGCGCGGACCCGCCTTGAAAGGCCCGAGGGCTTTCCTCTACCGTAACTGCTTGTCTCTTCTGTTACGGAACCGCCATGTCTTTGGCTTGCTCTCGCTTCTTGTTTTTCATGGCTTCCGCGGCCGCAGCCCTGGCTTTGGGCATCGCCAGCTATCTGGAGTACGCAGTCGGTCTGACGCCTTGCAGCCTGTGTGTCTTGCAGCGTTTGTGCCTGGTGCTGTTCATGGTGAACGGTTTCGCGGCCTGCATGCATGGCCCGGGTCGAAAGGGCAGCATCCTTTACGGGGTGACGGGCCTGGTGTTCGTGTCGGGAGGAATGGCCCTGGCATGGCGTCAGGTTCTGTTGCAAAGTCATTCGCTCGAGCCAATGTCCGATTGCCCGGCCCAAATGACGGGCGCCAGCTCATGGTGGAGCGCCATGCAGCGAGCCCTGGACGGTGCGGTCGATTGTGCGGGTGTCACCTGGACATTGTTCGACTTGAGCATCCCCGAATGGAGCCTGCTGTTTTTCCTCGCCGTCTCCATTGCAATGACCTACCTGCTGCTTCGCCTGGTCTGGAACGCTCTGATCCGACCGCTGGGCGACAAGATGTCGCAATTGGTCCGGGTCGCGGATTAAACACTTGTATGAACTTTGTCGTCTGCGTACCTTGAAGCGGCTGTCGTGCGGGCATAATCTGGCCCGCACGTATCATTGGAATTATGCCGCTCGATCATGTTGTGTCCGGCTTGCCATGAATCATCAAGGTGTATGCAGGCTGCGAGGGGCATGACTCACAAGGGAAGAAATCGCCATGCTCGAAAGTTGTCAGAATGCTCAGGAACGATGGGGTGGGGTGCATCTGCTGATCGACCGCTGGTTGCAGGAGCGTCATGAACTGGTTCGAGCCTATGATGCTCTCGGTGACAAACCTGAAGTGTTGGGTGAAAGCCGTAAGCCGTTGCAGGAATTCTGCGGCGTGCTGGTGGACTATGTCTCTGCCGGGCATTTCGAGATCTACGAGCAACTCACCGGCGAGGCCAAGGCCTTCAACGACAAGCGTGGCCTGGAGCTCGCCGAGCAGATCTACCCGCGCATCGACGTCATCACCGAGAAGCTGCTGGCATTCAATGACCTGTGCGATGAAGGCAAATGCGTAGCGGAAAAATTCAAGGAGCTCGGTGGCCTTCTGCACGAGCGGTTCGAGCTGGAGGACTGCCTGATTGAAGTGCTGCACAACGCCCATAAGGAAGAGGCGGCAGTTCAGGCTTGATCGCTTGGCGGCAAAAAAAACGGTGCGCATTGCGCACCGTTTTTCGTATGGGCAATGTCAGCTCGTCGCACCCAGCAATTCGATCTCGAACACCAGTGGCGTGAACGGTGGAATCACATCCCCGGCCCCTTCCGCGCCATAGGCCTGGGTCGACGGAATTACCAGTCGCCATTTCGCGCCTACGGGCATTTGCGGCAACGCAACGCGCCAGCCATCAATCACACTGTCGAGACTGAACCACTGCGCCTGGTGGTTGGAGTCGAATACGGTACCGTCGGGCAAGCGACCGGTGTACAGCACCTGCACCTTGCCGTGGGGACCGGCTTTCACCCCGTTGCCGGGCTTGAGTTCAGTCAACAGGATGCCGTCTTCCAACTGCTTTACACCTGGCCGGTTTCTTTCCTCGTTGAGAAATTTCTGCTCCGTTTTCAGCGCCACTTCAATCCGTGGTGTCGTCGATTGCGCTGTCAGCTGTGCCTGATGATTGGCCAGGATCTGTTCGATGCGCTCATCCTTGAGTGCCAGCGGCTTGCCCTGGTAGGCCTGTTGCAGACCTTCCACCAATGCCTGGATCTGCAGGTCAGGCACGTCCTGGCGCAGGCGCTCACCCAGGCTCGCGCCCAGGCTGTAGGCCAGGTCATGGGCATCGTTTGCGCTGGTTCTTTCGACGGCCTGGACCATGGAGCAAACCATGCACAGGAGGAAAAACAGGTGACGCGTCATGTGTGCTCTCCGGGCTCGAATGGAGGAATTATGCCAGCGCCGATTGCTGCGAAGTGGGATTGCTCCGGCAATGGCGCAGAAGTTTTTTTGTCTCTTGCAACGCAACGCCCTGTGTACTGTCAACATGCCCTAGCGGCGGTTGCAGCAGAGGTCTAGTATGAGCCGCACTCACGTCAGTCAGGAGGTAAACCATGTCGGCCACCAAGAAGCCTGTAAATACTCCGTTGCACTTGCTCCAACAACTTTCGGGCGCCTTGCTCGAGCATTTGGAAAACGCATGCTCCCAAGCCCTGGCTGATGCTGAAAAACTGCTCGCCAAACTGGAAAAACAACGCGGCAAGGCGCAGGAAAAACTGCACAAGTCGCGCACCAAACTGCAAGACGCAGCTAACGCCGGCAAGGCCAAGGCACAAGCCAAGGCCAAGGATGTCGTCAAAGAACTCGAAGACCTGCTCGATGCCTTGAAGGATCGTCAGTCCGAAACCCGCGCCTACATTCTGCAGCTCAAGCGTGATGCCCAGGAAAGCCTGAAGCTGGCTCAGGGCGTTGGTCGCGTGCAAGAGGCTGCCGGCAAGGCGCTGACGCTTCGTGCTGCCAAGCCTGCCGCTGTATCGGCCAAGAAACCGGTAGCTAAACCCGTCGTGGCAAAAGCACCGGCAAAAGCACCAGCCAAGCCTGCTGCTAAATCGGTCGCTGCCAGCGCAGCCAAACCAGCGGCGAAAAAACCGGCTGTCAAAGCTGCCGCCAAGCCTGTTGCAAAAACAGCTGCCGCCAAGCCTGCTGCGAAAGCTGCTGTGAAACCGGCCGCTAAAAAAGCAGTCGCCGCCAAACCCGCCGCGACGAAAACCGCAGCGGCCAAGCCAGCCGCCAAAGCCCCTGCAAAAGCAGTCGCGGCGAAGCCAGTTGCCAAACCAGCGACGACAAAAACGGCTGCTGCCAAACCTGCCGCGACGAAAACCGCTGCCGCCAAACCTGTTGCAGCTGCCAAACCGGCCGCTGCCAAAGCGCCTGCCAAGGCTGCGACTAAACCAGCTGCTGCCAAACCAGCTGCGACCAAATCCGCTGCCAAGCCTGTTACAGCAAAACCTGCTGCTGCAAAACCGGCAGCAAAACCTGCCGCTGCCAAGCCAGCAGCAAAACCCGCTGTGAAAAAGCCAGCCGCGGCAAAAACTGCGACTGCGCCAGCTGCCAAGCCTGCATCGCCGGCCCCGACAGCGACCCCCGTTCCAACTGCCAGCACCCCGGCTTCGACGGTCAGCCCGTCGGCTTCCGTTGCGCCGAGCACCGGCACCCCAACCAGCGCTTCCTAAGTACTGGAGACCACGACGCGCAACTGATGCAGCGCGTCGTGGTTCGCTGGTCCGGCACTCGCCGCCAGCCCTTGCAGCCATCGCGCCGAGTCGTTCTGACGCCCCTCAGGCCAGCGTGCAGCCACTGCTTCCAATCGCTCCAGCAGACACCGTTCGGCTTCCAGCTCCAGCTTCTTGACCTGCTCGCGCAGATGAGTGAGATCCGTGTCTTGCAGGGCGCCAGCTTTCCATTGGGTGCGAAGCGTCCGTAGTGGCTGCACCACCTCTTTTTCCCAAGACTGTGCCAGCTGCCGAAGCTGTTGCAGTCTTTGTTCATCGCAGGCCACGCCGCGCTGCTCCAGCCACAGGCCGCAAAGCAGCAGGCAGACGCTTGCGCCGGCCTCCTGCAATGCCAGACAGATCGGCTCCACGCCGGGCCGCGCATAGAGGTCGAGGGAGAATTTCCACAGGTCAGAGGACATCGTGCTACTCGCGCCAGTTGCGAGCGAAGCTGGTAGACTCCGCCGCCATTATGATCCGACTTCAGAACCTGACTTTACAGCGTGGCCCGCAACGTCTGCTAGAAGACGCCGAGCTGACCCTGCACGCCGGCCACAAAGCTGGCCTCATCGGTGCCAATGGCGCCGGCAAATCGAGCCTGTTCGCCTTGTTGCGGGGCGAGCTTCACCCGGACTCCGGTGATTGCTCGCTGCCCGCTGACTGGCGTATTGCCCACATGCGCCAGGAGGTCGATACCCTCGAACGCCTGGCGGTGGACTACGTGCTCGACGGCGATATACGCCTGCGTCAGGTTCAACGCGACCTGGCTGTCGCCGAAGCGGCTCACGACGGCGCAGCCCTGGCCCGGTTGCATTCGGAGCTCGACAGCGCCGACGGCTACACCGCCGATGCCCGTGCCCGCAAGTTGCTCGCCGGCCTGGGTTTTACCAACGAACAGATGGACCGCCAGGTCGGGGACTTCTCCGGCGGTTGGCGGATGCGCCTGAACCTGGCGCAAGCCTTGATGTGCCCCTCGGATCTGCTGCTGCTCGACGAGCCGACCAACCACTTGGATCTTGACGCCATCATCTGGCTCGAGGACTGGCTCAAGAGTTACCCGGGCACGCTGCTGCTGATTTCCCACGACCGTGATTTCCTCGACGCGGTGGTGGACCACGTGGCCCATGTCGATCAGCGCAAGCTCGTCCTGTATCGCGGTGGCTATACGGCTTTCGAACGGGCCCGTGCCGAGCGCCTGGCCCAGCAACAGCAAGCCTACGAGAAGCAGCAGGCGCAGCGCGCGCACATGGAAAGCTACATCGCCCGCTTCAAGGCCCAGGCCACCAAGGCCCGTCAGGCCCAGAGTCGGATCAAGGCGCTGGAACGGATGGAGGAGCTGTCCGCGGCCCACGTCGATTCGCCGTTCGATTTCGTCTTCCGCGAGTCGACCAAGATCTCCAGCCCGTTGATCGACCTGTCCGACGCGCGACTGGGCTACGGCGACAAGACTGTGCTGGAGAAGGTCAAGCTGCAACTGACGCCCGGCGCGCGCATTGGTCTGCTGGGCCCCAACGGTGCCGGTAAATCGACCCTGATCAAGAACCTCTCCGGTGAACTCCAGCCCCTGGCCGGGCGCCTGACCCGTGGCGAGAATACCGTGGTCGGCTACTTTGCCCAGCACCAGCTGGATTCCCTTGATGCCAAGGCCAGCCCTTTGTTGCACTTGCAGCGCCTGGCGCCGACCGAGCGCGAGCAGACCTTGCGTGATTTCCTCGGCGGCTTTGACTTCCGGGGCGCGCGCATCGACGAGCCGGTGCTGAATTTCTCCGGTGGCGAGAAGGCACGCCTGGCGTTGGCGTTGATCGCATGGGAGAGGCCGAATCTGCTCTTGCTCGACGAACCGACCAACCACCTGGACCTGGAAATGCGCCTGGCCCTCACCATGGCCTTGCAGGAGTTCAGTGGGGCGGTGCTGGTGGTGTCTCACGATCGGCACCTGCTCAAGAGCACCACGGATAATTTCTTCTTGGTGGCCGACGGCAAAGTCGAAGAGTTCGACGGCGACCTCGAAGACTACGCACGCTGGTTGGTGGACTACCGCCAGCGCAATGCGCCGGTCAGTACGACGCCAGTGAACCCGGACAAGACCGACAAGAAAGCCCAGCGCCAGGCCGCCGCCGCCCTGCGTCAGCAGCTTGCGCCGCACAAGCGCGAGGCCGACAAGCTCGAATCCGAGCTGGGCAAGCTGCATGAAAAACTGCATGGAATCGAAACCAGTCTCGGGGACAGTGGTCTCTACGAAGCAGCGCGCAGGGATGAATTGCGCGATCTGCTGGCCGAACAGGCCCGGTTGAAGGTTCGGGAGGCGGAGCTTGAGGAGGCGTGGATGCAAGCCCTGGAATTGCTGGAAACCCTGCAAACGGAGCTGGAGGCGCTGTCCTGATGGAAGCGTTGACCTTGCCCATCCCGGTCATGTGGATCGAGCCGCTCTGGCTCGGCGTGCAAGTCCTGCTGATCCTGCTGGTCGGTTACGTGATGCAGCGTGTCGTGGCGCGTGCGCTTACGGGACTCGGCGAGCGCTACCCGTTTCCACCTCACCTATTGATCGTTCTGCGGGGCGTGCTGCGCTGGCTGATCATGGGCAGCGCGGTGCTGGTGGTGCTTGAGCGCCTGGGGGTGTCGGCCACGGTATTGTGGACCGCGATTTCCGGCTTCGTCGCGGTGGCGGCCGTGGCGTTTTTCGCCATCTGGAGCGTGTTGTCGAATCTGCTGTGCGCGGTCCTGATCTACACCGTCGGGCCATTTCGCCTGGGCGATGTGGTCGAGCTGGTGGAAGCGACCGACAAGCCTGGCATCAAAGGGCGGGTGGTAGCGATCAACCTGCTTTACACCACTTTGATCGAGCCCGAGGAACTCGGCACTGGCAGTTCCATGGTGCAAGTGCCCAACAGCCTGTTCTTCCAGCGTTCGGTCCGGCGTTGGCGCGGTAGCGAGGCTTTTCCGGTGGGTGGGTTGGTCGAGTAGCCAGTCCCTGCTGCTCCAAGGTTTCTGAAATAACGATGGTCAGCCGCGCGGCGGCGCATTAGCTTAGTCGTCTAGACGAAATCTTGGCCGAGGTGTGCAATGGTGCTGGAAACATGGCTGGCGTTTTTCGCCGCTTGTTGGGTGATCAGTCTTTCGCCGGGCGCGGGTGCCATCGCATCGATGTCCAGCGGTCTGCAGTACGGTTTCTGGCGTGGCTACTGGAATGCCCTGGGCCTGCAATTGGGCCTGGCGTTGCAGATCGTGATTGTCGCTGCGGGCGTCGGCGCGATCCTCTCCACCTCAGCCACGGCGTTCTATGCAATCAAATGGTTCGGGGTTGCCTACCTGGTGTTCCTGGGCATCAAGCAGTGGCGAGCCATCCCCGGCGAGATCAGCGATGAAGCCACTCCACGGCCCATCGGCAAGCCCTTGGCGCTGATGTTCCGTGGCTTTCTGGTGAACATCAGCAACCCCAAGGCATTGGTGTTCATGCTGGCGGTACTGCCGCAGTTCATCGATCCCCATGCCCCTCTGCTCAAACAGTACCTGATCCTGGGCGTGACCATGATTTGCGTCGACCTCATCGTCATGGCTGGCTACACCGGGCTGGCTGCCAAAGTCCTGCGCCTGTTGCGTACTCCGAAGCAGCAACGGCGGATGAATCGGACCTTCGCCGGATTGTTCATTGGCGCAGCGGGTCTACTGGCGACGATTCGCAAAGCCGCTATGTAAAGGTACTGCATAAGGAAATCAGTGTGGGAGCGGGCTTGCCCGCGAATGCGGTTGATCAGTTGGCGTGTTTTTGACTGACGAACCGCATTCGCGAGCAAGCCCGCTCCCACTTTTTTGTGTCTTGCGGGTAGGTATCAGCCTACAAATCCGCCTTTTCTGACAGACCTAACTGGGGGTAAGCGGGGAATTTGCCTATGCGGTGTTCGGATTGGGGCTGCATACGACCTGCGTCGATTTTTCGATCATGGAGCTCTCTCGTTCATCCGGTGACCGTAAATGCCCGCGCTCTCCACAGCCCAGTTCAGGTTGACGATCGACAGCCTGCCCGATGAACTCGGTGTTCTCGCCTTCGAGGGCACGGAGGCAATCAGCCGGCCTTTTGAATTCAGAATCAGGCTTGTCAGTGAGCATGCCGGCCTGGCGCTTGAACGGTTTCTGCATCGTCCCGCCTTTCTGGCTTTCAATACGCTGGGCAATGGCATCCACGGGCAAATTGCGGATTTCGCCGTGGGCGAGTCCGGGCAGCGGCTGACCCATTATCACGCGACGCTGGTGCCGCGCCTGAGCAGTCTCGAGCTGGCCTTCAATCGGCGAATCTTTCAGCGACAGACTGTTCGCCAGATCATCACAGAGGTGCTCAAACTGCATGGTCTGCTGGGGGATGCCTTCCGCTTTCAACTGGGCCCCACGGAATATCCACCCCGGGACTATTGCACCCAGTGCGAAGAAAGCGATCTGGCCTTTATCCAGCGCCTGTGCGAAGAGGAGGGTTGGCATTACCACTTCGAACATGGGCCGCAGCAGCATGTCCTGGTATTTGGTGATGACCAGTCCCGGTTCAGGAGTCTGCCACCTACACCGTTCGTCCCTGACGGTGCGATGGTCGCCGACGAACCCACCATCAGGACCTTCTCCGTTCGGGTACGAGGTGCCACCAGTCGGGTAACCCGACGTGACCATGATTTCGAAAAGCCTCGCCTGACCCTGGAAGGTGCCTCTGGACATCACCCGCATGGTGCACAGGGGGCGCAGCCGGATCGAGAGGATTATGCCTACGCGCCAGGGCGTTTCCTGACGCTGGCTCAGGGCCGACAGACGGCCCTGCGAGCCCTGCAACGTCGACAAAGAGATACCTGCGTTGCCGAAGGCGGCAGCAATCAACCGGCCCTGCTGAGCGGGCATTTCATGAGCCTGAAGAACCATGGCCGGGCTTGCTGGAACCAGCGCTGGTTGCTCACCTGGCTCAGGCATGAAGGCTCGCAGCCCCAGGTCCTTGAAGAGGCCATTGGCAATGTGGAGGAGGGGATACCGGAGCAGGGCTATGGCAACCGGTTCAAGGCGGTTCCGTGGGACGTGTTCTATCGCCCGTCCGTGAGGCATCGTCGACCGGTGCTGGTCAGTGAAACGGCCACGGTCAGCGGACCGCAAGGCAGCGAGATTCATTGCGACGAGTATGGCCGGGTCAAGGTCCGTTTCCATTGGGACCGTGCCGAAGGCAACCCGGAGCGGAGCAGTTGCTGGGTGCGAGTCGCCACCGGATGGGCGGGGGATGGGTTTGGTACCCAGTTGATCCCCCGGGTCGGCATGGAAGTCGTGATCACTTTTCTTGCGGGCGATCCCGATCAACCGCTGATCACCGGTTGCGTGCCAAACAAGGCCAATCCGGTTCCCCATGGCTTACCCCTCAACGACACCCGCAGTGTCTTCAAGAGCCGGAGTTCACCGGGAGGGGATGGCAGCAACGAGTTGCACATCGAAGACAGAAAGGGGGCCGAACGGATCTATCTGCGGGCCGAACGCGACCTGTTCGCCAACGTGCGCAATGACCACACGCTGGAGATCGGCCGCGACCAGCGCATTACCCTGGCCGGTCAGCACTACAGCGAAATACGGGGCGAGGAGCACCACACCGTTGGAGGGCATCGCGTAACGCAACTGAATGCCGACGATTTTCTCAACATCAACGGCAGCCTCCATGCACAGGCCGGTGAGACCCTGGTGATTCGCGCCGGGCAGGTCCTGCAGATCGAATGCGCGGGTGCGCTGACAGTCAAGTCCGGATCGCAGCTGACCCTGGAAGGCGGTGGCCATTTTCTGCGTATTGGTGCCGACGGCATTTTCAGCAGCACTCCCATCGAACCGGGAGGCGGTCCGGGTCCTGGAGCGACTTTGCAGAACAAGTCTGCCCGCCGGCCGGGGGAAACCGATGACCCAGTGGCCGGACGCGCAGCCACTTCGACCGGCGTCGTTGCGATAAGTGAAGACGCGACCGGGCCGCCGGCGGGTAGAGCGCCCCTGTCGATCGGCGTGCTGTGCAAACGTTGCTTTCAACAGGCCCAAGCCCAGGTCAGAGGCTTGGCCGCCCGTCTCTGAGCGGGTCAACTTTCAAGGATGATCATGTCTCCAACTGCCCTGCAATGGCTGCAACATCTATACGCTCAGGCCAAGGCCTGCGGCCTCACTCATGTGGATCTGCTGATCAACTGCGCGCTGTTTGACTATCCGCTGTTGCAACGCTTGGACGAGCTCGCGCCGTCGCCGCGCTATCGGCTTCTGCTCCGGGATTCTCCCGAACGGGCTTTCGCTGACCAGGGACCGGTGCTGGTGCGGGTTCTGCTCTTCGATGCCGTGCAGCAGCTCTGGCTGAAGGACTTCATCCAGATGTGCTACCGCCATTCGCGAGTGCTGGCGCTGTTCAGCCGCTGGTCGTTCGATGCCCTTGGCGAACGCCTGGGACGGTGCACCCAGGCTGAATGGGATCAGGGCCACAAAAGCGGTGTGCTGCGCTACTACGACACCCGCTTGTTCAGACTCTTGTGCGAACTGCTCGATCCCGACCAGCTCAGGATGCTCCATGAGGGCGTCATCAATTGGCAGTGGATCGACCGCGATGGCAAGGCCTGCCAGATGGCGGGATTCGATGTCCGGCAGAGGGATGTGGGGCAGGGCGCACCGGTGTTGCGGTTGAGCGATGAGCAAATCGCCGAAGTGGGCGTCCTCAGCGATGCGCAACAGTGGTGTGCCCGGCAGGAAATCCTACCGGGCCCTTACGGTTTCGATTCGTTCGAGACGTTCATCCACCAGGCTTTTCGCGTTCATGTCGATGCGGACCGTCAGCGGCTGATGGGAGCGGCGCGGGAGCAGTTCCTCGAGGAATGGCTCGTGGAGTGTGCCGCCCAAGCTAAGGGCAAACGAGGTATCGGCCAATGACGCGTCCAGGGACATGGGGGTTGTCGGTCTTCAGTGCTCTTTGCGGTTGCATGCCTGCGCAGACCAGCCTGATCGGCACGCCCATCGAAGGCTATAACCATACGTCGGCGGCCATCCATCACTTCAGCGTCAACCGCAACGGTGGGCCGGGCATCGGTCCTTATGGCGGTGGCGGCAAGCAGAACTGTTGTGTCGGGATGCCTGCCCAATGGAGTCCGGGACTGAAGGTGTTGGTGGAGTGGGAAAAGGATCCGGCGCCCCACGCTTATGGCAGTTGGCCGGAGCGACGGCACACGGATGAATGGCGGACGCGGATGAAAGCCCATCGGGCCGGCTACAGCCGGCACAGCGTCTGGGTTGAGGTGGCGCCCTACGAGCGGCTCGGTGTGGTTGACGTGCATTTCCTGCCTTGTGATCAAGTCGCCGTGTCCGCGGTGGTGACGTTGCCGGGCATGCCCGGTTATCCCTTTGGTTTTCCCCGCAGGATGGAGGCGCTGTCGCCATGCCCGGTACATTGAGAAGCAGGCCGCAGCCCCTGGCCGTGACGCCGTTTTTTGCCAAAGAGGGAATGTTGCCGCGAACGCCTAAAGACGTCGCGCACAACCATGTCGAACAGCAGAAAACCTTGACCGAGGCCGCGAACATTTACAGAGCGGCTTGCAGGGCGGCAGACATTCCCTATTCCGGCCCACCCTGCATGGACGTGTTGCATGTCACGTTGTGTTTTGACGGCACCAATAACCACGAACCCACAGACAAGCGGAACCACCCGCCGACCACCAGCAACGTCGCGCGCCTGTATCACGCCAGCCTGGGTGGCGGCACCGGTCCGGGGCAAAGCCGGGCCAATGAGGCAGGTTTCTATGCCTATTACATGCAGGGTGTCGGCACCGAGTTTCCGGAAGTCGGTGAGTTTGAACCTGACGCCATGGGGCTGGTGGCGGCTCGTGGTGGCGAAAATCGCATCAACTGGGGCCTGACGCGGCTGATCGATGCTTTGCGTCGACACTGTGGGGAGTCGCACCTGGAACCGGCGCAAGCCCTTGCCTGGGTCCGGCAGATGAGCAGTTGCGTGGGGGATGCACTCAATACCGCACAAGCGCGCAGGCGTGCTGTGCTGGAAGAGCCATTGATAGGCTTGCGTGAGACGGTTGAGCGTCTGCACGCCAGTCACTCGATCCCACGGATCAAGTTCCTGCGCCTGTATGTCTATGGCTTCTCCCGTGGCGCCGCCCAGGCCCGGACGTTTACACAGTGGTTACGTCAACTGACCGAAGTCGGGGCGAACGGCGAAACCTGCCACCTGTTCGCCGGTGTGCCCATCAGCATCGGTTTCCTCGGTCTGTTTGACACGGTGGCGTCGGTGGGCATGGCGGATCTGGCGCCCTTTGTCAGCGGACACATGGGCTGGGCGGAGGGAGCGTTGCGGCTGCCCGATTCGCAGATACTCCTGGAGCGTTGTGTACACCTGGTGGCAGCCCATGAGCAGCGGGGCAGTTTCCCCCTGGATTCGATTCGTCGAAAAGCCGATCCCGACGACCCCGATTGTCCATCCACTTATCGCACGGGCACATTTGAATACCTCTATCCGGGGGTGCATTCGGATGTTGGCGGAGGTTATCCGCCGGGAGAGCAGGGCAAGGCGTTGGGAGGCAGTCATGAGCTGCTGTCCCAATTGCCCTTGCAGCACATGTTTCATGAGGCCTATCAGGTCGGCGCTCCCTTGCAGGCACCTGCCAGTGCCCTCAGCGATGAGCAGAAAGAGCGCTGGCCGTGGTTGGTCATGGATGGCGGGACCTACGACGCTTTCGATGTCTCCCCAACGCTGATCCGTCGCTTCAATATCTGGCTCGATGCCCAGGACAATGGGCCCCTCGAAGAGGTTATGGCCCGAGAAGCCGGGCTGATTACCGGTTGGCGCATCAACCGCTACGCCAATTTTCTCTTTCGCACCACCTCGGCCTGGGCCCACGTGCAGGGCAAGGACATGAGCGACGAGGAACGTTCGGCCTTCTCCACGCTGCACCGGCGACAACAGGAGAAAAATACCGCCCTGCGTGCCGGCAAGGAGCCTCCCGCCGCTTCCGCTGATCATGAAAGACATTCGGCCCTGAAGCGCACTTATGAACAACGGACCGGTGTGGGTGAGATTGCTCTCAATACAGCAAAAACGTTTGAGCCGAGCCTGGATCAACGTCAGTTGCACGGCGCCATGCTGGATTTTCGCCGCGACTACATTCCTGAGTGGAACCTGAGTCCCCTCGACCCCGGCCTGAGTCAAGGTCGCCTCATCAATGCGTCGGTTGGCGGCCTGGTCTACCTGCTCAACGAGCAGGATGAAGCGGAGGAATACCGTGACCTGCGCCGGGCCGGCAATCGGGAAGTGGTGCGCTGGTTCGGTGAGGACCTGGCGCCTCGCGATGATGAAGCCTGGGATCTGGTGCGGTTGTTCGATGAACATGTCCACGATTCTCGCGCCTGGTTCATGAACGCGGCGCTGAACGAGCGGGAAGTATTCAGTGACTACTTCCGATATCGAGCGATTTTTTTCGATGAGGAGTCCAATAAGCGCTTGTCGCTGTTGGCGACGGCCGGGCAGGTCATCGGCGTGGCCGTGGTGCTCGCCAGTGTTGGCTTGAGTGTCAGCCGTCGAGATCCACGCCTGTTGGTGGGCCTGTTGATGCCGGGGCTCGGCATCCCGGTGCTCCGTGGCAAGCTTGGCATCGTTCCGACGATCGAGGCCTTTGATAGCGCCACCGGTATCGCACTGCCATTAGACGAGGGGCTCGATGAGGTTCGTGCTTACACGCGGCAAGTCGGAAATGTCCTGAAGCTGGCCCAAGCCTTGCCGTCCCCAACACCGCTGAATGAACAGACGGCGGATAGTCACAGGTGGCAACCGTTGCTGGACGCGATTCAATCTGTGAGAAAGCCGGAGAGCGACTGCTTGGGACGGCTCAGGCAGACGCTTGATGGCGCCGCAGGAGCCTCTGTCCCAGGGTTGGGGAGCAGGGGCTCCGGTGCTTAGCGCAGGATTACCGGTGCGGTGTCCCGTGGCAGGTTGTTGCGTGGTACCGGCTCGCCGGGCGGCTCATGGCTTGGACCGCCGAGCTGCTCGCTCAGTTGTCGCGCCACGTCCTCGCCCAAGGACTTGGACACGTCGCGTACCACGCGAGGGCGGTTGAGGCTGATGCGTGCGTCCCGGTGGTTCAGCAATTTGGTGTCCTGGCCTTCACCCATGGCGGTGAACGCCGAGGTGATTTCGAAGGTCCGGGTGTTGATCAGGCTGAAGTCGGCCACCAGGGTCAGTCCTAGCACCGCCGAGTAGCTGTCGGTGTTGGCCAGTTCATTGATGTCTCGGGTGAAATCGATGTCCGATACCGTGCCGAATAGCACGTAGTCGGCGCCCTTGAAGCGTCCGGCTCTGATGCGCTTGATTACATCGTAGACGTCGCCGGTGGAGGACTCGGTGTGAGGCGTGCCCTGTACTAGCTGGAACATGCCGCTGCGCAGGATTTCACCCTTGATGTCACCGGTGAACTTGCGCAGTTCGCCTTGCTCGATATAGCTGCTGGTGGCTTCCATCTCGTCGTAGCTCGACGACGCGCTGGCACTGTAGGTATTCGCCTGGAAGTTGCTCTGGGCCGAAACGGTGTGGATGTATTCCTCCACCCGTTGCTGGTAGGCCAGGTCGGTAACGGCGACTTTCGGGGCCGCCTGCGCGCCGAACGCGCAGGCCAGGGCCATGATGCCTATCCATGTGCGCATGGCTTAGCGCTCCGTGGTCTTGCGGATTTCTTTTTCGTCCATCCACTCGGCCAGACCGCTTTCGACGTCGATCAATTGCAGGCTGAATTTGTAGAAGACGTCCTTGTAGTCGCTGCTGCGCTTGACGATCGAGCTGATAGAGCCTTCGAGGCGGTATTTGGCGGCGATCATGTTGCCGGTCTTGGCCACGGTGCTCTTCTTGTACAGTCCGCTCTGGTTCTGCAGCTTGAGCTGGTCGACCTGGCTGTCCATGGCGTTGTTGTCGCTGGCAAAGCGCGCCGCGCCGGTCTTCATCAGCTGGGTCTTGATGCTGGTGGTGATTTCACGGGTATCGATGTACTCGCTGGTCTTGTTCTTCACGTCATAGACCTGAACCACCGGACGACCGTGCAGGACACCGGACTGGGCCAGTGAGCGGGTCATGGACTCGGCAATCATCTGCAGGTCGGTGGAGCCGAACTCGTTGGTCACGGTTTCCACGGCCTTGGTGTCACCATAGGTAATATTCTTGTTGCCCAGTACCGGGGAGTTGTTGGCACAGCCGCTGACCAGCAGGGCGGCGAGGGTGATGAATGCAACGCGTGTGAACATGGAAGCGCTCTCGAGTAACTGCGTAAAGGATTCTTGGCAGCAGAATTATTTAGGTTGGAATGCGCCGTAGGAGCTGCCTTCGGCGGCTCCTACGGCGTATTGATTTCCAACCGGAAGTCCACGGCCTTGGGGGTCGGCGCGATGGCTGGCAGGAAGCTGGTTTGTTCGCCGTAAAGTGTCAGGCTTTTCCAGGTTTCCTCTTCGGCAATCGGAAAGCCTTCAGGCCCCAGCCAGGCAAAGCGGTAGTACATCGTCTTGTTGTTGTAACTGGTGTTGCTCAGCTGCACATTGACGGTCATGTAGCCGTTTTCCCGGGCCACGCGCATGGCGCCGACCACGATGTTCTTTGTCTTGCCCATCGCTACGACCTTGCTGGCGGCACTGCCCGGCTCAGGGGGTGGCGGGGTGGCGCAACCGGCCAGCAAGGCCAGGGCGCAGACGACGATCAGTTTTGAACGCATGTGAACAAGACTCCGTTCTTAAGGTTGTTTGAGGCTGGCGACGGCGGTCGGGTTGCCACTCGGCATCACCTGGGCGGCCAGGCCCCCGGCAAAGACCTGATTGCCCACGGCCCGCAGAGTGACAACCTGGTAGCGCTGGTCGACCACCACCTTGACCACCGAACCACCTACCGCGTTGGGCAGGATGACCTGGTGCTCGCCCTTCTTCAGGCGCAGGCGCACCACTTGGGTGTAATCCGGCAGGGTGCGCCAGGTCCGGGTATCGGCGCCTTCGAGCACGGCCGACGTGAGGCCCACGGCCAGGCCGGCCAACGGGTTGGTGTCGTTGATCTGCTTTTGCGCCACGCCACGGGTGACGGCTCGCACGGTGGTGCGCAGGATGATGCCGGGCATGTCGTCGCGAAGGGCGCGGCGGGACATGGCGGTGACGCTGTTGAGCGGGGTCAGATCCATCTGGCGGCCATCGACATCGATCTGGGCGAAGGTCACGGTGGAAGTGTCAGGCTTGATCACCGGGAACGACAGTGGCGTGATGACGATGTGGCCACTGATAGGCAACGGCAGGGGGATGCGGATCGAGTCGCGGGACGGTGCCAGGCCGCTTTGCACCACGATCAGGATGTCGCTGTCATCATTCTTGGCTGCAGGCTTGTCCAGGTTGAGCAATGCCTGTTCCAGCAAGGGTGTGTTGGGGCGCAGCTCTGCTGCCTTGCGATAACCCGGTGCGGCCAGGCCTTTCTCCCCCAGGGCCTCGTAGACGAAACCGGCCAGGTAATGGCTGAACGCGCTCTGGTAGCTGTTTTTCAGACCCACCACTTCGGGCGCGTCGAGGCTGGCGACCGGATAACCCTGAAGGTCCTTGTACTCGGTCTTGACCCCTTGCTGCTCGGCCTCTTCTTCGCGCTTGAGGTATTCCTTGTCCCGCAGATCGGCAATCACCGCTTCGCGTTCATGGGTTTTCTTGATCTGGGTCCGGGCGCCGTCGAAATCGTTCACGGCCAGCAGATTCAGGGCCATCTGTGTGGTCAGCATGACCTTTTCGTAGTCGTAGCCCTCATAGCGCCGGACTTTATCGTTGACCAGGAAGCTGCCGAACTGCGCCACGTACTTGGCGGTGTCGAGCTTGACCGCATCTTCCCACTGGCCGACCTGCTGATCGGCGCTGGTCCAGGCTGTCTGGCTGCCAGACAGATCGCCTTTGGCACGCAGCAGCTCACCTTTTTCAAAGTAATACAACAGATCCCGGTCTTGACCGGTGTTGTTCTTTTCCAGCAGGGTCAACGCGGCATCGACATTGCCAGACGCCAGCTCTTGATTGGTCTGGGTCAGTTCACTGTCGTAGTTGCGAAAAACCGAGCAGCCGGACAGCAAGGTGATCGCACCGAGGGCGACCGAAAAAACGGCACGGGAGGCCATGAACATTTCTTCCCTGAGTAGCAGCCAGGTGGGCGGGTCGGGCTGGGTCGATCCACGGACGGCGTCGGGACGCTATCGGTTCCTCATAAGCAGAGGAGCTTTTATGCCAAGTTCTTATAATAAGGCGGCGCGATTATAGACATGGCCGTTGGCTATGTAATGGCTTTTCAATCTCGAAACGACGTTTTTGTGACATCACTTCCAAAGCATGAAAATCCGATGAAAATGTGCCGCCGAAACACATTCGCTCTTGAGCCAAAGTCCGTGTAAGTGAACAATGTGTTACTTCTTATTTCCAATTGAGAGTCATTCATGATTGCCCCGCTTCGTTTTCTGGCCTGGCTTGCACTGCCGTTGCTCGCCCTGTGCAGCAATCAATTGCTGGCCAATACTGTCGAAGGCGCTTCCCAGGCGTTGCACTTGCTGGATTACATTGGCGCCGACTACCCGGAAACCGTCGAAGCGGGCAAGGTTATCGACGAGTCCGAGTATCGCGAGCAGCTGGAATTCACCCACGTCCTGGAAGGGTTGGTCGTTGCGCTGCCGACCAAGCCGCAAAAGGCTGAGCTCACACAGGGTATCGGTGCCTTGCGCCAGGCGATTACCCTGCATCAGGATGGCGGCGATGTCGCCCGCCTGGCACGTCAACTGGGGGCGAAGCTGGCAGTGGCCTATGAAGTCAGCCAGGCGCCGGTCATTACCCCGGACCCGGCCCGTGGCGCGCCGCTGTATGCCCAGAACTGCTCGGTGTGTCACGGTGACAGTGGCGCCGGCGACGGCCCTGCCGGTGTCGGTCTGGAGCCTGCGCCCTCCAACCTGCGCGACGGTCGGCGTCTCGATCACTTGAGTCTCTACGCGATTTACAACACCCTCGGCATGGGCATCGAAGGGACCGACATGCCGGCTTTCGCCGATCAGCTCGATGAGCGGCAGCGCTGGGACCTGGCAGCCTACATCGCCGGTTTCAGTGCCGATCCGGCGGCGACCAAGAGCGAACAGACCTTCAACCTTGCCGATCTGGCCCGCCAGACCCCGGCTGAAGTGCTGGCGGCCCAGGGCCCCGCTGCGGCGACAACCTTCCGCGCCCAGCGTGCCCAGCCACCGCAGGTGCAGCGTGGCCCGGCGCAGTTGCTCGACTACACCGCTGCCACCCTTGATAAAAGTATCGCGGCCTATCGTGCCGGTGATCACGACCAGGCCTATGACTTGTCGGTAGCGGCTTACCTGGAGGGCTTCGAGCTGGTGGAAAGCTCGTTGGATAACGTCGATGCCACTGTGCGCAAGGACACTGAAAAGGCCCTGATGGCTTATCGTCAGTCTCTGCAGGACGGTTTGCCGGTGGAGCAGGCCGAACAGCGCCTGGATGCGGCCAAGGCCAAGCTGAAAGCGTCGGCGGGACTGTTGGGCGGAGATGGTCTGAGCTGGTCGCTGAGTTACATCTCGGGTTTGCTGATTCTATTGCGCGAAGGACTGGAAGCGATCCTGGTTTTGGCGGCGATCCTGGCGTTCCTGCGCAACACCGGCCAGGAGTCGGCGGTTCGTAGCGTCAACGCGGGTTGGGGGCTGGCGCTGCTGGCCGGTCTGGCAACCTGGGCCCTGGCTGCCTATGTGATCGACGTCAGCGGTTCCCAGCGTGAGTTGCTTGAAGGTGCAACGGCGTTGTTCGCCAGTGTGATGGTGCTGTGGTTGGGTGTGTGGATGCACGACCGCCGTCACGCGGCGGCCTGGCAGGATTACATCAAGAGCAGCCTGGTCGGCGGTGGTGGCCGTTTCGGTTTCGCCGTCCTGGCGTTCTTCTCGGTCTATCGCGAACTGTTCGAAGTGATCCTGTTCTACGAAACCCTGTGGCTGCAAGCAGGCCCAGCCGGGCATAACGCCGTACTGGCCGGTGGCACGACGGCGCTGGTGCTGCTGGTAGGACTGGCCTGGGTAATCCTGCGTGGGTCGGCGCGACTGCCATTGGCGCTGTTCTTCAGTATCAACGCCGCGTTGCTGTGCGCGTTGTCGGTGGTCTTCGCCGGACACGGCGTGAAAGCGCTGCAGGAAGCCGGGATCTTCGGCACCCGTCCGGTGGCGTTCTTCGACTTCGATTGGCTGGGTATTCACGCCGATGCCTATTCGCTGGCTGCTCAAGTGATCGCAATCCTGGCGATTGTCGTGTTGTACGGCCGTAGCTGGGTGACGGAGAAGCGCAGGGTGCAGGTGTCCTGATGCGTGTCTGGATCGACGCTGACGCCTGCCCCAAGGCGGCGAAAGAACTGGTGGTCAAGTTCGCCTTGAAGCGCCGGTTCGAGGTGGTGCTGGTGGCTGGGCAACCGCAGATCAAGCCCGGCCTGGCCTGCGTCAAGTTGATCGTGGTACCCAGCGGCCCTGATGCGGCGGACGACTATCTGGTGGAACACGCTGGGCCGGGTGAGCTGGTGATCTGCAGCGACGTACCCCTGGCCGACCGTTTGGTGAAGAAGGGCGTGGCGGCCCTGGACCCGCGAGGCAAGGAGTTCAACGCACAGAACATGGGCGATCGTCTCGCGGTGCGCAACCTGTTCACCGATTTGCGTGATCAGGGCCAGATGGGCGGCGGTCCTGCGGCCTACAGCGAGCGGGACAAGCAAGGGTTCGCCAATGCGCTGGATCGGATCCTCACGCGCTTGAGCCGGATGTCCTGAGCCTGACAGTTCCCCTGTGGGAGCGAGCCTGCTCGCGATGACGGTGTGTCAGCTAACCAAAGTATCAACTGAACCGACGCTATCGCGAGCAGGCTCGCTCCCACATTGGCTGGGTGTTGCTCAGGCATCGTTCTCGTGGGTCAGCTCGAGTATCCGATCCACCAGTTTGTTGATCCCGGATGCCGCTTCGCTGATGTTTTGCGCGAGCATGTAGGCCGGGGTGCTGACCAACCTGCGGGCGCGGTCTTCGACAATGTCGGTGACGGCGCAGTCTTCATGTGTGCCACCCATTTTTGTCACGGCAGCGGCGGTGTCGACATCCGTACCGATGGTGCAGGTCACGCCAGGGCCGTAGATTTTCGCCGCCAGGGCCGGGGAAATGCAGATCAGCCCCACCGGCTTGCCGGCCTCGGCGAAGGCCTCGGTCAGCGCCAGGAACTCCGGCTGGACGGTGCAATCAGCGCCTTCGACGGCAAAGTTGGAGAGGTTCTTCGCCGAACCGAAGCCGCCGGGTACGATCAGGGCGTCGAAGTCCTCGGCCCTGGCCTCGCGCAGGTCCTTCACGTTACCGCGGGCGATCCGCGCCGACTCCACCAGCACGTTGCGGCTTTCGGGCATTTCTTCACCGGTCAGGTGATTGATCACATGCAATTGGGCAATGTTGGGGGCGAAGCACTGGACCTGCGCACCGCGTTGGTCCAGGCGCAGCAGGGTGATCACGCTTTCGTGGATCTCGGCGCCGTCGTACACGCCACAGCCGGAAAGGATCACTGCAACTTTTTTGCTCATGGGTTTTTCTCCAGATTCATGGCGTTAAATGTCCACTAATTTGTCACTCGTTGCCATAGGGTTATCCGGCGGCTAAACCTAATCTGCCGACTATCTTTTGTCCGGGTCGCATCATGAATTTCATTCTGTATGCCGTGCCGTTCTTCTTCGTGCTGATTGCCGTCGAGCTGCTGGCTGACCGCTGGCGTGGCGTGAGTCATTACCGCATGGCCGATGCGATCAACAGCCTGAGCACCGGCGTGCTGTCCACCACTACCGGTCTGCTGACCAAGGGCGTGGGGCTGGTGACCTACGCCTTTGCCCTGAAACATCTTGCTCTTGTCCGGATGCCTGTCGACCAGGCTTGGGTCTGGATATTTGCCTTCGTGTTCTATGACTTTTGCTATTACTGGCTGCATCGCATGGGCCATGAGCGCAATATCCTCTGGGCCGCCCATTCGGTGCATCACCAGAGCGAGGACTACAACCTCTCCACGGCGCTGCGCCAGACCAGCACCGGGTTTCTGTTGAGCTGGGTGTTCTACCTGCCGCTGGCCGTGCTGGGCGTGCCGCTGACGGTGTTCGTCAGCGTCGCGGCGCTGAACCTGCTGTACCAGTTCTGGGTTCACACCCAGCACATTCCCAAGCTTGGCTGGCTGGAATGGTGCTTCGTCACGCCGTCCAATCATCGTGCCCACCATGCGCAGAACCCTCTTTACATGGATCGCAACTACGGCGGGGTGTTCATTATTTGGGACCGTCTGTTCGGCACCTTCCAAGAGGAAGAGGACTGCGAACCGGTGATTTTCGGCGTCACCACGCCGTTGGCGAGCTGGAACCCGTTGTGGGCGAATCTGCAGTTCTATGTGCAGTTATGGACGGATGCCCGACGGGCCGGACGGTGGTGGGACAAGCTGCGAATCTGGTTCATGCCCACGGGCTGGCGACCGGCGGATGTGGCGGTGAGATACCCGCTGGACAAACCGGACCTGAGCCGTTTCCGCAAATTCGAAGTGCCGCTGGACGGGCGACAACAGGGATACGTGGCGCTGCAGTTCTGCCTGTACATCGCGCTGGGCAGTTATCTGATGAATCTGGAGAGCAGCCTGCCCGTCGCAGCCCTTGTACTGGGTTGGGGGGCGGTGGCGTTCGGTCTGTTCGTATTGGGTGTGGCCCTGGAGAATCGCCCGTGGGCGCTGAGGCTGGAGCTGCTGCGGCTGGCTTCGAATCTGCCCCTGGTGTGGCTGGCGCCGCTGGCCGGGTTGTGGCCGGTAGGCCCCTTGGCCTGGGTCGGCTTGCTCAGCTACAGCCTGTTCAGCGTCATGGGACTCTATTACTGTCGCAACCGGTTTGCTCGGTTGGCGTCGTAGGTTCACCAGAGCTTGTGCGTTCAAGCCGCTCGGCTTCGAGGACCTTCTTCGCCAATCGCGCATTCTTGATCCGTCGACGCAACCACAGGCACAAGCCCAGCACCAGCAACGCGCCGAGTACCCACAATTCATACTTCTTGATACTGCCCAGCATGCCTTCGAGCACAGCGCCAAAGTGATAGGCGGCGGCGGCCAGTGCGGTCGCCCAGATCGCTGCGCCAATGCCGTTGAGCAGCAGGTAACGCCCCGGTGGGTAGCCTGACAGGCCGATGGCCACCGGCATCACCGTACGCAGGCCATAGACGAAGCGAAAGCTCAGGACCCAGATGTCCGGGTGCCTGCGGATGTGCTCCAGCGCACGATCACCCATCAGTTGCCAGCGAGGCTTGCGGGCCAGCAGCTTGCGCCCATGCTTGCGTCCCAGGAAATACCACAGCTGATCACCCGCGTAGCTACCGCAAAACGCCACGACCACCACGAAATTGATGTCCATGTAGCCACGGAACGCCAGGAAACCTGCGAGCACGAGGATGGTTTCGCCTTCGAAGAACGTGCCGATGAAAAGGGCAAGATAGCCGAAGTCATGTAGAAATTGCTGGAGCATTGTCTGGGTGCTGGCGAAATGAACGCGCAGCCTAACCCTTCGGGCACATTCAGGAAAGTGTCGAAATGTGTCTCGACGTGAACATTTCCTACAACCACAATAACTGCGACGACAGGTCACAGGTGCACATAACTGTCATACGTTAGTCATAATGGCCGCTTATAACTGTCACGCTCGCCCGTCAGTGGGCTCAGGAGTCTGCCGTGAGCTTTACCCCCGCCAATCGTCTGTTCCCTGCCACCCGTCTGCGTCGCAATCGCCGTGATGAGTTCTCTCGTCGGCTGGTGCGTGAGAACGTGCTGACCACCGATGACCTGATCCTGCCGGTCTTCGTGCTGGACGGTGAGAATCGGCGCGAAGCGGTGGCATCGATGCCCGGGGTGGAGCGCCTGACCATCGACCTGCTGCTCGAAGAAGCTGCCCGATGGGTGGAGCTGGGCATTCCGGCGCTGGCGCTGTTCCCGGTGACGCCGCCGGGCCTCAAGTCCCTGGATGCCGCTGAAGCCTGGAACCCGGACGGCATTGCCCAGCGTGCGACCCGCGCCCTGCGGGCACGCTTCCCTGAGTTGGGGGTGATCACCGATGTGGCGCTGGATCCGTTCACCACCCACGGACAGGATGGCATTCTCGACGAAGAAGGCTATGTACAGAATGACATCACTGTCGACGCCTTGGTCAAACAAGCTCTGTCCCATGCCGAGGCCGGTGCCCAGGTGGTGGCGCCGTCGGACATGATGGATGGCCGCATCCAGGCGATCCGCGAAGCCCTCGAGGTGGCCGGGCACGTCAACGTGCGCATCATGGCCTATTCGGCCAAGTACGCCAGTGCCTATTACGGCCCGTTCCGCGATGCGGTCGGCTCGGCCCTGAACCTGGGCAAGGCCAACAAGGCCTCTTATCAGATGGACCCGGCCAACAGTCAGGAAGCCTTGCACGAAGTGGCGGCCGACTTGTCAGAAGGGGCAGATATGGTCATGGTCAAGCCAGGCATGCCTTACCTCGACATCCTTTGCCGGGTCAAAGACGAATTCAAAGTGCCGACCTTTGTTTATCAGGTCAGCGGCGAATACGCCATGCACATGGCGGCGATCCAGAACGGCTGGTTGAGCGAAGGCGTCATCCTTGAATCCCTCACCGCTTTCAAGCGCGCTGGTGCTGATGGGATCCTGACTTACTTTGCCGTACGCGCCGCCCAATTGTTACGAGAGCAGAAATAGCCTCCCAGGAACTTGCGATGAATACCGAAGGACTCTCTGAAGTCGCCGTAAAAGACGCTCAACCCGTCGTCGAGCAAATCGCCGAAACACCACCGGAGCTGGAGCCCGCTCCACCGGTGGTTGTCGCCGAACCCGCCCCGGCCCCGGCGATTGCGATCCCCAACCTGGATGACAGCAGTCTGTACATCCATCGCGAGCTGTCGCAACTGCAGTTCAACATCCGCGTGCTGGAGCAGGCGCTGGACGAGTCCTATCCCTTGTTGGAGCGGTTGAAGTTCCTGCTGATCTTCTCCAGCAACCTGGATGAGTTCTTCGAAATCCGCGTCGCCGGCCTGAAGAAGCAGATCACCTTCGCCCGTGAACAGGCCGGTGCCGATGGTCTGCAACCCCATCAGGCCCTGGCACGTATCAGCGAACTGGTCCACGGTCACGTCGACCGCCAGTACGCGATCCTCAACGACATCCTGTTGCCGGAGCTGGAAAAGCACCAGGTCCGCTTCATCCGTCGCCGCTACTGGACCACCAAGCTCAAGACTTGGGTGCGCCGCTATTTCCGCGACGAGATCGCTCCGATCATCACGCCGATCGGCCTCGACCCGACGCACCCGTTCCCGCTGCTGGTCAACAAAAGCCTGAACTTCATCGTCGAGCTGGAGGGCATCGACGCCTTCGGCCGCGATTCCGGCCTGGCGATCATCCCCGCGCCACGCTTGCTGCCGCGCATCATCCGCGTACCGGAAGACGTCGGCGGTCCTGGCGACAACTATGTGTTCCTGTCGTCGATGATCCACGCCCACGCCGATGACCTGTTCCAGGGCATGAAGGTAAAGGGGTGCTACCAGTTCCGCCTGACGCGTAACGCCGACCTGTCGGTGGACACCGAGGACGTCGAAGACCTGGCCCGCGCCCTTCGCGGCGAGCTGTTCTCCCGTCGCTACGGCGACGCGGTGCGCCTGGAGGTAGCCGACACTTGCCCGAAACACCTGTCCGATTACCTGCTCAAGCAGTTCAACCTGCATGAAACCGAGCTGTATCAGGTCAATGGTCCGGTCAACCTGACCCGGCTCTTCAGCATCACCGGCCTGGACAGTCATCCGGAGCTTCAGTATTCGCCGTTCACGCCGCAGATCCCGAAGCTGCTCCAGAACAGCGAGAACATTTTTAACGTGATCAGCAAGCAGGACATCCTGTTGCTGCACCCGTTCGAGTCGTTCACGCCGGTGGTCGACCTGCTGCGCCAGGCCGCCAAGGACCCTCATGTCCTGGCAGTGCGCCAGACCCTGTACCGCAGCGGCGCCAATTCGGAAATCGTCGACGCCCTGGTGGATGCGGCGCGAAACGGCAAGGAAGTCACGGCGGTGATCGAGTTGCGCGCGCGTTTCGACGAGGAATCCAACCTGCAACTGGCAAGCCGTCTGCAAGCAGCCGGTGCGGTGGTGATCTATGGTGTGGTCGGTTTCAAGACCCACGCCAAGATGATGCTTATCCTGCGGCGCGAGGCCGGCGAGATCGTGCGTTACGCTCACTTGGGCACGGGCAACTACCACGCTGCCAACGCTCGCCTGTACACCGACTACAGTCTGCTGACTTCAGACGATGCCTTATGCGAAGACGTCGGCAAGCTGTTCAGCCAGTTGATCGGCATGGGCAAGACTTTGCGCATGAAGAAATTGCTGCATGCACCATTCACCCTGAAAAAGGGCATGCTCGACATGATCGCCCGGGAGACGCAATTCGCCCTGGACGGCAAGCCGGCGCACATCATCGCCAAGTTCAACTCGCTGACCGACCCGAAGATCATCCGCGCGCTGTACAAGGCCAGCCAGTCGGGCGTGCGAATCGACCTGGTGGTGCGCGGCATGTGCTGCCTGCGGCCAGGTATTCCGGGGGTTTCCCATAACATCCACGTACGTTCGATCATTGGGCGCTTCCTGGAGCACACGCGGGTGTTCTACTTCCTCAACGGTGGCGAGGAACAGATGTTCCTTTCCAGCGCCGACTGGATGGAGCGCAATCTCGACAAACGCGTCGAGACCTGCTTCCCGGTGGAGGGCAAGAAGCTGATCCTGCGGGTGAAGAAGGAGCTGGAAAGCTACTTGACCGACAACACTCACAGCTGGAGCCTGCAGTCGGATGGTCGCTACATCCGCAACACGCCGACCGGCAACCAGAACCCGCGCAGCGCCCAGGCGACGCTGCTGGATCGCCTGAGCAGCCCGGTGTTGGCGGTCAATTAAGGAACGGCGAGCTCAGCTTTTTGTGGCGAGGGGATAAATCCCCTCACCACAAAAGATCTCTGTTGCTGTCCGATCAGTGGATATTCAGCACAATCCCGACCCGGGTCAGCCATTCCGCCTCCTGGGCGAAGTCGGCCTGGGTCAGTTGGTTTTCTTCCAGCCAGCCTTCGGGGAACATCACATCCAGTTGGTCACCGTCGGCGTGCAATGCCACCTGGGGCATTTCCTGGGTGCCGCGGATGTGGTGGAACAGGATCGCGAACCGTAGCAGCACGCACAGGCGAATCAGCTTGGTGCCTTCAGCGCCGAACTCGGCAAACTTATCCTTGGGAATGTTGCGTCGGTGTCCGCGTACCAGAAGGGCAAGCATCTGCTGGTCTTCCCGGGAGAAACCCGCCAGGTCCGAGTGCTCGATCAGGTAGGCGCCGTGCTTGTGGTAGTGATAGTGGGCAATGTCCAGGCCGACTTCATGGACCTTGGCGGCCCAGCCGAGCAATTCGCGCCAGACCCCGTCGTTGAGGTCCCAGTCGTCGGCCACCTGGTCGAAGGCATGCAACGCCTTGCGCTCGACCCGCACGGCTTGTTCCTGATCGACGTGATAGCGCTCCATGAGCGATCCCAGGGTGCGTTCGCGGACGTCTTCGTGGTGATGGCGCCCCAGCAGGTCATACAACACGCCTTCACGCAGGGCGCCTTCGCAATGATCCATGCGCTGCAGCTCGAGGGCGTCGAAAATGGCCTCGAGAATCGCCAGGCCTGCGGGGAAAATCGCCCGACGGTCGGGTTTGATACCTTCGAAGTCGATCTTGTCCGATTCGCCGAGTTTGAACACCTTGCGCTTGAGCCAGGCCAGGCCCTCGGCGTTGACCTCGCCACTGCCATAGCCGCCGGCCTTGAGGGCCAGGCCGATGGCGCGAATGGTGCCTGAGGAGCCGATAGCTTCATCCCAGGTCAGGCGGTGCAGGGCATGCTCGATGCTCATGATTTCCAGGCGCGCCGCAGTGTAGGCCTGGGCGTAGCGGGCCGGCGTGATCTTGCCGTCGCGGAAATAGCGCTGGGTATAGCTGACGCAGCCCATCTGCAGGCTTTCGCGCAACAGCGGCTCGAAGCGCTGGCCGATGATGAACTCGGTACTACCGCCGCCGATGTCCGCCACCAGCCGCTTGCCGGGTGTATCGGCCAGGGTGTGGGAGACGCCGAGATAGATCAGGCGGGCCTCTTCCCGGCCGGAGATGACTTCCACCGGATGGCCGAGGATCTCTTCAGCGCGGCGGATGAACTCGCCGCGGTTGCGCGCCTCGCGCAGGGCGTTGGTGCCAACGATCCGCACGGCGCCCAGTGGCATGCCGTTGATCAGTTGAGCGAAGCGCTTGAGGCAGTCGAGCCCGCGCTGGATGGATTCTTCGCTCAGTTTGCGTTCTTCATCGATGCCGGCCGCCAACTGCACCTTTTCACCGAGCCGCTCAAGAATACGGATTTCCCCGTTCTGGGCCTTGGCGACAACCATGTGAAAACTGTTGGAGCCCAGGTCTATGGCGGCGATCAGGGACAGATTCTTGGCTTGGGATGGCGGCATGTCTGAAGGTCTCGGTCGATAACCCTGCCATCCTGCCACGATCAACCGCTTACGCCAACGCGCCTGAACCAAACCCTTGAGCCAGCGCGGGTCCTCGTGGCGAGGAAGCGCCCTTGGCAGTGTGGATCAGGCAGGCTCGACCATTCCGATGAAATTCGCCAGTTCGGCCGTCTTCGGAGCGGCGAACAACACCTTGGGCTCTCCCACCTCATGCACCTTGCCCTGGTGCATGAACACCAGTTTGTCCCCCACCTCCCGGGCAAAGCGCATCTCGTGGGTGACCATGATCAGCGTCATCCCTTCCTTGGCAAGTTGCCGCACCACGCCGAGCACTTCATTGACCAGCTCCGGGTCCAGAGCCGAGGTGATCTCGTCGCAGAGCAGTACCTTGGGTGACATCGCCAGGGCTCGGGCAATCGCCACACGTTGCTGCTGACCGCCGGACAGACGGTCCGGGAAAGCGTCGAATTTTTCACCGAGCCCGACCCGCTCCAGCATCTGCCGCGCCAGTTCAGTCGCCTTGGTCTTGGATACTTTTTGTACAACCTGAGGCGCGAGCATCACGTTTTCGCCAACGGTCAGGTGCGGGAAGAGGTTGAACTGCTGGAACACCATCCCGACTTTCTGCCGCAGGCTGCGCAGATCGGCACGAGCGGCATCGAGGTACTCGCCGTCCACCTCGATCACGCCGTCGTTGATCGACTCCAGGCCATTGAGCGTGCGCAGCAAGGTGGATTTGCCCGAGCCGCTGCGGCCGATGATCGCGACCACCTGGCCTTCTTCGACGGTCAGGTCGATGCCTTTGAGCACATGATGATCGCCATAGTATTTATGCAGGGCGGAAATTCTAAGCAGAGGCATGCAGTCTCCTTTCCAGGTAGCGCGCGCTGAGGGACAGGGGGTAGCAGAGGAGGAAATAGCCGAGGGCAACCAGGCCATAGACCATGAAGGGTTCGAACGTGGCATTGGCGAGCATGCCGCCGGTCTTGGTGAGTTCGGTAAAGCCGATGATCGAGGTGACTGCCGTACCCTTGACCACTTGTACCGAGAAGCCCACGGTCGGTGCCACGGCGATGCGCAGGGCCTGGGGCAGGATCACGTAGCGCAACTGCTCCAGCCGGTTCAGCGCCAGGCTCGAGGACGCCTCCCATTGGCCATTGGAGATCGCTTCGACACAGCCGCGCCAGATCTCCGCCAGATAGGCGCTGGTAAACAGGGTCAGGGCAATGGCCGCCGCCGTCCACGGTGATATCTCCACCCCGGCCAGGGCCACGCCAAAAAATACCAGGAACAACTGCATCAACAGCGGCGTGCCCTGGAACAGCTCAATGTAGGTACGGGCAACATGGCGGGGCAGGGGACCTCTGGCGATGCGCATCACCATGACCAGCAAACCGATCACGCCGCCACCGATAAACGCCACCAGCGACAGCGCCAGGGTCCATTGCAGGCCCGTGAGCAGGTTGCGCACCACGTCCCAGAAAGTGAAGTCGCTCATTGGTCGCTCCTGGCGCTGCTCTTGTACAGGCAGCGACGGCCCACCCAGTTCAGTAACTGACGGATCAACAGCGCCATGCACAAATAGATCAACGTGGTCAGTGCATAGGTTTCAAAGGCGCGGAAATTGCGCGACTGAATGAAGTTGGCGGCAAAGCTCAATTCTTCGGTGGCAATCTGCGAACAGACCGCCGAGCCCAGCATCACGATGATGATCTGACTGCTCAGGGCCGGCCAGACCTTGCCCAGCGCCGGCAACAACACCACGTGGCGAAAGGCCTCGAAGCGACTCATCGCCAAGGCCGCGGCGGCTTCCAGTTGCCCGTGGGGGACAGCCTGGATGCCGGCGCGAATGATTTCGGTGGAGTAGGCGCCGAGGTTGATCACCATGGCCAGGACCGCCGCCTGCCATTCGGAAATCTGCACGCCCAGGGACGGCAGGCCGAAGAAGATGAAAAACAGCTGCACCAGGAACGGCGTATTGCGGATCAGCTCCACATACACCCCGAATATCGCCGCGAACGGGCGAATCTTCCAGGCTCGCACCACGGCGCCGACGATACCCAGGCCAACCCCGAGCAGCGCGCCGATGGCTGTCAGTTCCAGGGTGAACAGCGCACCGCGCAACAGCAGCTCGGTGTTTTGCATCACCGGCAGAAAATCGAACTGATAAGCCATGCTCAGCCTCTCAAATGACGGTCAGAGATCGGCCGGAAGCGGCTGCTTGAGCCAGGTCTGGGCGTTTTTCTCCAGGCTGCCATCGGTCTTGGCCGTGGCGATGATCTGATTGACCTTTTCCAGCAGCGCGGGCTCGTTCTTGTTCACGCCGACATACACCGGCGAGTCCTTGAGTTTCACTTTCAGCGCCGGGACACGCTTGGGGTTGCGCTCGCTGATGGCGACCATCACCACGTTGCCGCTGGCGATCAGATCCACCTGGCCGGCGAGGTAGGCCGCGATGGTCGAATTATTGTCTTCGAAGCGCTTGATGGTGGTGCCTTCCGGGGCGACCTTGGTCAGTTCGATGTCTTCGATGGCGCCCCGGGTGACGCTGATGGTCTTGCCCTTGAGGTCGTCCAGGCCATTGATGGCGGCCTCGGGTGGGCCGAATACCGCGAGGTAGAACGGCGCGTAGGCGCTGGAAAAATCGATGACCTTCTCGCGTTCCGGGTTCTTGCCCAGGCTTGAGATCACCAGGTCGACCTTGCCGGTGGTCAGGAACGGAATGCGATTGGTACTGTTGACCGGGGTCAGTTCAAGTTTGACCTTGAGCTGGTCGGCCAGCAGCTTGGCAGTATCAATGTCCAGGCCGCGGGGTTTCATGTCCGGGCCTACCGAGCCGAACGGCGGGAAATCCTGGGGCACCGCGACTTTGAGTGTGCCGCGCTTGACCACGTCTTCCAGCCCGTCGGCGTGGGCGGGTAACTGGCAGAGCATCAGGCTGGCAAACAGGACGGTGAGCAGGGCGCTGCAACGCTGGATCATGGCGAATCTCCGCGGTCGGTGATGTGATTTCTGCGTTCGGACAGAGCACAGGCCATGCCAACGCGATTTCAAACCCGCCAAGGCCGCGGATTTGCTGGCGGGGCTCGGTCTGACTGGTCTGAACAGTTGGGTCGTGTTTCGCACCGTTATCGAGCGTCGGTATTGGCCGCCGAACCCTGCTGGGGCACGACTTGCCGGGCGCCGCGAATAGCTTTACAACTAGTCGCTCACTGGCCTGATATACCCGAAAAAACATGAATTCCATCTCCCGTGCCGTTCCCGAAGTGGCCTTGCAAGGCATCCGCAAACTGATCGCCGATGAAGGCTTCGGGCCGGGGGATGCGTTGCCGTCGCAACGGGACCTGGCGCTGCAACTGGGTGTGAGCCGGGCGTCATTGCGCGAGGCACTGTCGTCGTTGAGCGCGTTGGGAATGATCAGCGTGCAGCCAGGCAAAGGGGTCTTCGTACAATCGTCAGTGGAGGTTTCGCACAATGAGTCGACACCGGGCTGGCCGTTCGCGGCCCAGGTCTCGCCACTGGATATCTTCCAGTTGCGCTATGCCCTGGAAGGCTTCGCGGCCGGAATGGCGGCGGTGACGCTGAGCCCCGATGAACTGGATGTGCTGGGCGACAACGTTGAGGCTATGCGCCGGGAACTGAAATCAGGGGATTTCGACGCCGCGGCGCGGCTGGATTTCGAGTTTCACCGGCGGATCCTGCAGGCCAGCGGCAACCAGGCGATGCTGAACATCCTCACCGCCAGCGCAGAGATCTTCCTGGAGAGCCAGAAACTACCGTTCATCAGGGCGGAGCGGGCCATGGAAACCTGGCAGGAACATCGAAAAATCCTCCGGGCGCTGTCTCGGCGAGCCTCTGGCTCCGCCCAGAAAGCCATGCAGGAACATGTCCGTAACGCCGCGCTGCGCACCGGAATCGGCTTCGTCGCCCCGAGTGCTTCATGACCTGAGTCATGTCCAAATGCGTCCGGCGCCATAGCGAGACTCAATCAACAGTGGCTTCCTGAACCCGGGAAGGGCAGCTATGATGGGCCACGTTTTTTTGCTGACAACCCCGGAGATTTCCATGAGCAGCGATCTGATCAAACACGTTACCGACGCTAGCTTCGACGACGAAGTACTCAAGTCCGAAGGCGCGGTACTGGTCGACTATTGGGCTGAGTGGTGCGGTCCCTGCAAGATGATCGCTCCTGTCCTGGACGAAATTGCCGAGACCTACAAGGGCAAGCTGACCGTCGCCAAGCTGAACATCGACGAAAATCAGGAAACCCCGGCCAAGCACGGCGTGCGTGGTATCCCGACGCTGATGCTGTTCAAGAACGGCAACGTCGAGGCCACCAAGGTCGGTGCGCTGTCGAAGTCGCAGCTGGCTGCATTCCTCGACGCCAACATCTAAGCGCCGAATGCCATTGAAAAAGCCCCGCCAATCGCGGGGCTTTTTCGTTATTCGGGGCTAGACGCTCGCAAATCCAGGTGTTACATTCGGCCCCGCACTGGTTTCTCCATTGCCCCCTGCAAGCCGTCGCCGACGCACTCCTTTCGAATAAGTACGCGATCCTGTCGCCTTCTCTGCGGCGCGGCCTCATTAAGCCAAAAGCTTAATTTCCCCTCCATAAATGATTACGTCATTCCTATATGAATCTGACTGAACTCAAGCAAAAGCCGATTACCGAACTGCTCGAATTGGCCGAACAGATGGGCATAGAAAATATGGCCCGTTCGCGCAAGCAGGACGTGATTTTCTCCCTGCTCAAGAAGCACGCGAAGAGCGGCGAGGAAATCTCCGGTGATGGCGTGCTGGAGATTCTCCAGGACGGCTTCGGCTTCCTCCGTTCCGCGGACGCTTCCTACCTCGCCGGCCCGGACGATATCTACGTCTCGCCGAGCCAGATCCGTCGCTTCAACTTGCGCACCGGTGACACCATCGTTGGCAAGATCCGCCCTCCGAAGGAAGGCGAGCGTTACTTCGCGCTGCTCAAGGTCGACACGATCAACTTCGATCGTCCGGAAAACGCGAAGAACAAGATTCTTTTCGAAAACCTGACCCCGCTGTTCCCGACTGTGCGCATGAAGATGGAAGCCGGCAACGGCTCCACTGAAGACCTCACCGGTCGTGTCATCGACCTGTGCGCACCTATCGGCAAAGGCCAGCGTGGCCTGATCGTGGCGCCGCCGAAAGCGGGCAAGACGATCATGCTGCAGAACATCGCGGCCAACATCGCCCGCAACAATCCTGAAGTTCATCTGATCGTGCTGCTGATCGACGAGCGTCCGGAAGAAGTGACGGAGATGCAACGTACCGTACGCGGCGAAGTGGTCGCCTCGACGTTCGACGAGCCGCCGACCCGTCACGTGCAGGTTGCCGAAATGGTGATCGAAAAGGCCAAGCGTCTGGTCGAGCACAAGAAGGACGTAGTCATCCTGCTGGACTCCATTACCCGCCTGGCCCGTGCCTACAACACCGTGATCCCGAGCTCCGGCAAGGTGCTGACCGGTGGTGTCGATGCCCACGCCCTGGAGAAGCCGAAGCGTTTCTTCGGTGCCGCGCGCAACATCGAAGAAGGCGGCTCGCTGACCATCATCGCCACCGCACTGGTTGAAACCGGTTCGAAGATGGACGAAGTGATCTACGAGGAATTCAAGGGCACCGGCAACATGGAGCTGCCCCTGGACCGTCGCATCGCCGAGAAACGCGTGTTCCCGGCCATCAACATCAACCGTTCGGGCACTCGTCGTGAAGAGCTGCTGACGGCCGATGACGAGTTGCAGCGCATGTGGATCCTGCGCAAGCTGCTGCATCCGATGGATGAAGTGGCTGCCATCGAGTTCCTGGTCGATAAATTGAAGACGACCAAGACCAACGATGAGTTCTTCCTGTCGATGAAGCGCAAGTAAATCGATGGGTCCAGCAAAGCCGGGGAAACCCGGCTTTTTGCTATCTGTACATTTCACTATTTCGAACGGTCGGCGTTAAACTCGGGCCCCCGAACGCCACGGTCACCATGAGGCTTTTGCATGCAGTATCGCGATTTACGCGACTTTATCAGCGGTCTGGAGCAGCGCGGCGAACTCAAGCGCATCCAGGTACCGGTGTCTCCTGTGCTGGAAATGACCGAGGTCTGCGACCGCACCCTGCGTGCCAAAGGTCCGGCGTTATTGTTCGAGAACCCAACAGGCTACGACATACCGGTATTGGGCAACCTGTTCGGCACGCCGGAGCGCGTTGCCCTGGGCATGGGCGCCGAGGCTGTCAGCGAGCTGCGCGAGATCGGCAAGCTGCTGGCGTTTCTCAAGGAGCCCGAGCCGCCCAAGGGCCTGAAGGACGCCTGGTCCAAGCTGCCGATTTTCCGCAAGATCATTTCCATGGCACCGAAGGTCGTCAAGGACGCGGTCTGCCAGGAAGTGGTGATCGAGGGTGAGGATGTAGACCTGGCGATGCTGCCGGTGCAGACCTGCTGGCCGGGCGATGTGGGGCCGTTGATCACTTGGGGGCTGACCGTCACCAAAGGCCCGAACAAAGACCGCCAGAACCTCGGTATCTATCGCCAGCAGGTGATTGGCCGCAACAAGGTCATCATGCGCTGGCTGAGCCACCGTGGCGGTGCGCTGGACTATCGCGAGTGGTGCGAAAAGCATCCCGGCCAGCCTTTCCCTGTTTCCGTGGCCCTGGGCGCGGACCCGGCAACCATTCTCGGCGCCGTTACGCCAGTGCCGGACAGCCTCTCTGAATACGCGTTCGCCGGCCTGCTGCGTGGCAACCGTACCGAGTTGGTGAAATGCCGCGGCAACGACCTGCAGGTTCCGGCCACCGCCGAGATCATCCTCGAAGGCGTGATCCATCCCGGCGAAATGGCCGATGAAGGTCCGTACGGCGATCACACCGGCTACTACAACGAAGTCGACAGTTTCCCGGTGTTCACCGTCGAGCGCATCACCCATCGGATCAAACCGATCTACCACAGCACCTACACTGGCCGTCCGCCCGATGAGCCGGCCATTCTCGGTGTGGCGCTGAACGAAGTCTTCGTGCCTATCCTGCAGAAGCAGTTTCCGGAAATCACTGATTTCTATCTGCCACCGGAGGGTTGTTCCTACCGTATGGCCGTGGTGACCATGAAGAAGTCGTATCCAGGGCATGCCAAGCGGGTGATGCTGGGGGTCTGGTCGTTTCTGCGACAGTTCATGTACACCAAGTTCGTTATCGTCACTGACGACGATATCAATGCACGGGACTGGAACGACGTGATCTGGGCCATCACCACGCGCATGGATCCCAAGCGCGACACGGTGATGATTGAGAACACGCCGATCGACTACCTCGACTTCGCTTCGCCGGTCTCCGGCCTGGGGTCGAAGATGGGACTCGATGCCACGCATAAATGGCCCGGTGAAACCACCCGTGAGTGGGGCCGGGTTATCGTCAAGGATGAAGCCGTTACCCAACGGATCGATGCCATTTGGAATCAGTTAGGAATAGATTGATGCGTGTGACCTTGCAGCCGTCCGGCGCGGTGCTGGAGATACAGCCCGCCGAGCGAATTCTCGATGGTGCGCGGCGCCTGGGCTATGAATGCCCGCAAAGCTGCCGCAACGGCAACTGCCATGTCTGTGGGGCGTTGCTGGTGGAAGGCCGCGTGGAGCAGGCAGGTGAGGTGCGTGATCACGGAGAGATCTTCACCTGCATCGCAGAGCCCCTGGAGGACTGTGTGGTGTTGTGGGATGGGGTGCTGGCGCCGGGCGAGTTGCCGGTGCGTCGCCTGGCGTGCCAGGTCACCGGGTGCGCCGATGTGGGTGGGGATGTCTGGCGGGTCAGTCTGCGTGCGCCGGCGGGCAAGCCGCCGCGTTATCACGCGGGGCAGTATCTGATGGTCGAGCGGGAGAATGGCGATAAGTCGGCTTTCTCCCTGGCTTCGGCGCCGCATTCGGGGCGCGATCTGCAATTGCATGTATTGGTGCGCGAAAACAGTGCGAAGGCGCTGCTGGAGCAACTGCAACGCAACCCCAACGTTCATGTCGAAATGCCTTTCGGCGATACTCACTTGTCCGAATTGCCCGATGGCCCCTTGGTGTTGATCGCCGCCGGCACCGGCATGGCGCAGATGCACAGCCTGATCGAGCACTGCCGGGCAGCAGGCTTCAAGCATCCGGTACATCTCTATTGGGGCGTGCGGCGACCGGACGATTTCTATGAAATCGAGCATTGGGAAGAGTGGAAAAAACTGCCGAATCTGTTCCTGCACAAGGTCGTCAGCGACCTGTGTGGTTGGGAAGGGCGCTGTGGCATGCTCCACGAAGCGGTATGCGAGGACATCAGCGACCTGTCGGGTGTGCACGTCTACGCCAGCGGCTCACCGGCCATGATCTATGCCACCCTCGACGCGCTGGTGGAAGCCGGGATGGACGCCCACCAGATGCGCGCCGACGTGTTTGCCTACGCACCTCGTGCCTGAGCCTTGATCTTGAACGATTCTGGATGGCGTTTTTTTTGTGGCGAGGGGATTTATCCCCGCTGGGCTGCGTAGCAGCCCCATCAATTTATCTGACCCACCGAGCGCTCAGGTTTTAGGGCTGCTACGCAGCCCAACGGGGATAAATCCCCTCGCCACAGGTGTTTTCCAGTGCCATAGGTGTCAGTGGCATCCAACTTGCCTGGGTTCTGACAAGCGTCAGTCCCATGACGCGTGCCTATCCATTTTCCGATCCTCGCGAGGAGCCTTCCGCTACCGGCCATGACCGCTATCGAAACCGCCATTAGCTGCGCCCTGTATCCGCCACGACTCGACCTGGGCGCGCAATTGACCCGAGAGCAATTGCTCGCCTCGATGCAATCGACCATGAGCCTTCACCAGGGCGGTCCGGTCTGGCTGTTCGCCTACGGCTCGTTGATCTGGCGGCCGGAGTGCACGGCAGTGGAACGGATGCGGGGGCGGGTCCATGGCTATCATCGCGGCTTGTACCTGTGGTCCCACGAGCATCGCGGTACGCCGGAATTGCCGGGGCTGGTGTTCGGACTGGACCGCGGTGGGTCATGCAGCGGTTTCGCCTACCGATTGCCGGAGGAGAATCTCGAGGACTCGTTGTTCGCCTTGTGGCAGCGGGAAATGCCCGTTCCGTCCTATCGCCCGCACTGGCTCAGTTGCCGCCTTGAGAATGGCAACCGCGTGCAAGCCTTGGGCTTTGTGCTGGAGCGTCACCTGCCCAGCTATGCCGGCAATCTGCCGGACCATGTTCTGAGCCAGGTGTTTGAAAGTGCCTGCGGGCGTTTCGGCACCACTCGCGATTATGTCGAGCAGACCATACACGCCCTGCGTAGCCACGCCATCCCGGATCGGAATCTGGAGGCGCGGCTCAAGCGTTGCAGTTCAGCCCTCGATCAGGCCACCGCTTCGCGGCTCTGACTGCTGACTTGCTTGTGCCCCAGGGTCGGGGCGAGGAAAGCCATGGCCAGCAGGCATGCGGCGATCAGCAGGATAAAGCCGCCGTTCCAGCCGAAGTAGTCCACCGTGTAACCCATCAAGGCGCTGGCTGCGACTGAACCACCCAGATAACCGAAAAGACCGGTAAAACCGGCAGCGGTACCGGCCGCTTTCTTGGGCACGAGCTCCAGTGCCTGCAGGCCCACCAGCATTACCGGGCCATAGATCAGGAAGCCGATCGCGAACAGCGAGATCATGTCGACCATTGGGTTGCCCGGTGGATTCAGCCAATACACCAGGGTCGCTACCGTTACCAGCGCCATGAACACCATGCCCGTCAGGCCACGGTTGCCACGGAAGATCTTGTCTGACATCCAGCCGCACAGCAGCGTACCGGGAATCCCTGCCCATTCGTAAAGGAAGTAAGCCCAGGACGTCTTGTCGAAGTCGAAGTGCTTGACCTCCTTGAGGTAGGTCGGCGCCCAGTCCAGGATTCCGTAGCGCAGCAAATAGACGAAGACGTTGGCCAGTGCGATTAACCAGAGCATTTTATTGCGCAGCACGTATTTGACGAAGATTTCCTTGGCGCTGAATTCGTTCTCGTGACTGGCATCGTAGCCTTCCGGATAATCGTCCTTGTACTTCTCGATGGGCGGCAATCCCGTTGATTGCGGGGTATCGCGCATGACAATGAAAGCAAATGCAGCCACCAGCAAGGCCACGGCAGCCGGTACATAGAACTTGCTGTGCCAGTCGTTGAACCACCCCATGCCGAGGATCGCCAGCGGACCGATCAGGCCACCGCCGACGTTATGCGCAGTGTTCCATACCGAAACCACTCCGCCGCGTTCTTTCTGCGACCACCAGTGCACCATGGTCCGCCCGCTCGGCGGCCACCCCATGCCTTGTGCCCAACCGTTGATAAACAACAGGATGAACATTATGGCCACGCTGGACGTCGCCCACGGTGCGAAACCGAAAACGAACATCACCGCGGCGGACATCACCAGGCCAAAGGGCAGGAAGTAGCGGGGGTTGGAGCGGTCGGACACGATGCCCATCAGAAATTTGGAAAGACCGTAGGCGATCGCAATTGCCGACACCGCCACGCCGAGCTGGCCTTTTGTATAGCCTTGGGCAATCAGGTCCGGGAATGCCAGGGTGAAGTTCTTGCGTAGCAGGTAGTAACCCGCATACCCAATGAAGATCCCGGCGAAAATCTGCCAACGAAGGCGTCGGTAGGTGCTGTCTATTTTTTCTTCAGGCAGGGGTGCCTGGTGTGCGGCAGGACGAAAGAAAGCAAACATTCAAGGACTCCGGTTTCTTGTTATGGCTGCGAATGCGAATGTTACAGTTTCGTTACCGAAAATAGCATCGCTTGTTTTGCGCTGCACAGGGGAAATGTTGCCGGAGAGATGTTCATAAACGAACGCGTCGCCGAGGCATAAGCGGGCGACGTCGTGGGTCTTGGCGCTGCAAGCGCTTCGATACTATGGAGTCGCGGCCTCGACGCCATGGGCGTCGGGGCCGCATCAATGCAGTCAACGCACCTGCACAACCACCTTTCCAACCGCCTTGCGCTGGGCGAGGTCGTTGATGGCCTGGGCGGCGTTGTCCAGTGGATACAGCTGCGAGACCAGCGGCTTGAGCCTGCCTTCGGCAAACCAGCCGAACAGTTGCTGGAAGTTGGCGGCGTTGTCCTGGGGTTGGCGCTGGGCAAAGGAGCCCCAGAACACGCCCACCACAGCAGCGCCTTTGAGCAGGGCCAGGTTCACCGGCAGCTCGGGAATGCGCCCGCTGGCGAAGCCGACCACCAGCAGCCGGCCATTCCAGGCGATGGAGCGGATGGCCTGGTCGAAGAGATCGCCGCCCACCGGATCGTAGATGACATCCGCGCCCTGGCCGTCGGTGAGGCGTTTGATCTCGTCTTTCAGGCTGGTTTCGCTGTAGTTGATCAGTTCATCGGCGCCGGCTGCCTTGGCCACAGCAAGCTTTTGCGCGCTGCTGGCGGCGGCGATCACCCGTGCGCCCATGGCTTTGCCTATCTCCACCGCCGCCAGGCCTACGCCGCCTGAGGCGCCGAGCACCAGCAGGGTCTCGCCTGGTTGCAGGTTGGCCCGCTGCTTGAGGGCATGCATCGAGGTGCCGTAGGTCATGCTGAAGGCCGCGGCGGTGTTGAAGTCCATGGACGCTGGGATCGGCAGTACGTTGTAGCCTGGCACCGCGACCTGTTCGGCAAAGCTGCCCCAGCCGGTCAGCGCCATCACCCGGTCACCGACCTTGAGGTGGCTGACCCTCTCACCCACTTCCCTGACGACTCCCGCCGCTTCACCGCCGGGAGAAAACGGGAAGGGCGGTTTGAATTGATATTTGCCCTCGATGATCAGCGTGTCGGGGAAATTCACCCCCGCGGCGTATACGTCCAGCAGCACTTCGTTCTTCTTCGCAACGGGGCTGGCGACGTCTTCCAGCACCAGCGACTCGGCGGGGCCGAATTCTTTGCACAGCACGGCTTTCATCAGGGCTATTCCTTTGGGAGTGATGGCCGATAAGTGTAGGTGTGAGAGTCAACGGGTCAACGAGCATGCCCCGCCCTGATAGCCGGCCATAAGCTTGTGCTTGAACGGCGGGTCGGTATGCTGGGCCGCAAAACCGGATGAGGAGTCGAATGTGAAAGCGTGGATCGTATTGATGTTGGCCCTGCTGCTGCCTGCGGCAGTGATGGCCGAAGAAGCCAAGGAAGCAAAAGAAGGTGAGGCCCCGAAGGTCAGCTATATCACCCTGAGCCCGCCCTTCGTGGGCAACTACGGTCTGGATGGCTCGGCGAAACTCAGGGTCTACAAAGCCGACGTGGCCTTGCGCGTGACCGGCGATGCCGCTGCAGCTGCAGTGAAGGCCAACGAACCGCTGATTCGCAATCAGTTGGTTGCGCTGTTCGCCCAGCAGACCACCGAAACCATGAACAACCTTGAGGCCAAGGAAAAGTTGCGCCAGGAAGCGTTGAAGCAGACCCAGCAGGTGATGAACGACGAAACCGGCAAGCCGATGGTGGATGATCTGTTGTTCAACAACCTGATCATCCAGTAAGTCTTGTGCTGTTTGGGCGGGCCTCATCGCGAGCAGGCTCGCACAGGGGATCTTATTGAATGGAGATCCGGCGTGGAGCCAGCTCGCGATGGCGGACCGAGGGGGGGCGATAGCGCTAGGGTTTCAGCGCCATCACCGCTGCCCACTGCTCCGCAGTCACCGGCATCACCGACAGGCGCGAGCCCTTCTGCACCAGCGGCATTTCGGCCAGGGTGGTTTGCTGTTTGAGATAGTCGAGTTTCAGCACGCGGGAGAAGGTTTCGACATGGGCGACGTCGATCGCGGTCCAGGGGTTTTTATCCGGACTGGCCTTCGGGTCGAAGTAGTGGCTGTCGGACTCCAGCGCCGTGGGGTCCGGGTAGGCCGTCCTGACAATTTTCCCGATCCCGGCAATCCCTGGTTCCGGACAGCTCGAGTGATAGAAAAAGAAACTGTCACCTTGCGCCATGGCCCGCAGGAAATTGCGCGCCTGGTAGTTACGGACCCCGTCCCAGCGGGCCTGACCGAGCTTTTCCAGGCCTTGGATGGACAATTCGTCGGGCTCGGATTTCATCAGCCAATAGGCCATGACTGTTACTCCTGGGCGATGTGCTAAAAATAGTTCAGCGATTTTATGACAAACCGACAGTCGGTTGACGCCAGCGTTTGCGTGACGGTCAAGGTTGTCGCAAAATGCCGGCCTTCCAAGCTTGACGCTGCTGCACGGCCAATAAGAAAACCGCTGCTGTCATCGTGTGTGATATGCCTTGAGGGGGGCAATCGATGAAACGCAAACCGGATTTGTTGTGGATTCTGGTCATTCTGTTCGGACTGGGTGTTGTAACCACGGGGTACGCCCAGAGCCTGTGGGCCAGCAAGACCGAGGCGCCGATGGATGTCACCCAACCCGCGCCATCGCTTAAACGCTGAAACCGTCTTCCGGGCGCCGCCGATTTTCGCGGCGCCTACTCTGCGATATACCAATGCCTGTCACTGACCGTTCCTTGCAGCGGTACGTCCCAGCTCGCCTGCGCCAGTCTTTCGACTTTCTGGCATTCATGGGCCAGCCCCAGCAACGTTGGCTTGCGCCATAGTTTGCGTCGCGCCAGATACGCCAGGCTGCGGTCATAGAACCCGCCTCCCATGCCGAGGCGGCCGCCCACATCGTCGAACCCCACCAGTGGCAGCAACACCAGGTCCAATGTCCAGACCTTGCGTTGCCGGGCGACATCGATCCGTGGTTCGAGAATCCGAAAGCGATTGGGGTGCAGTTGTTCCCCAGGGCGGATGCGTTGGAAAACCATCTTGGTCCGTGGCCACGGGCTGAGCACCGGCAGGTAAGTGGCCTTGCCCCGGCGCTGGGCTGCGCGCAGCAGCAATCGAGGGTCGATCTCGCCATCGTTGGGCAGGTACAGCGCGATGTGTCTCGCGCGGCGGAACATTGGATGCTGGGCCAGTTGCCGGTAGAGCCCTTGAGCGGCTTGTCGTTGTTGGGCGGGCGTCAGGGCGCGACGGGCCTGGCGCAGCAGGCGCCGAAGTTGGGGGCGGGGCAGCAACGCGGGTTCGGACATGGTCGATGCTTCGAGTCTGGCTGGGATGACACAGCGTAACCGCAAACGATCCAGTCAGAAATGCCTGTGCCAGACACGACAATGCCAGTCCTGGAGACTGGCATTGTCTGGAAAATCAGGCTCCCCGGATGAACCGCTGCCGGCTTAGCCCTTGAACCCGAGAGTTCAAGGTGGAAGTTGCAGGAGGCGTTAAGGCTTTCCGTCAAGCGGACATGCACACCGGCCCCAACGTGCAACCCCCGTGGTTGTGCGTATCGGCTCAGGGACATCACCAGCTGGCAAGCACCCCAGGGAGTGACGCAAGTATACCCCAGGCAGCTCCGCGAATCAGCCCTTGCTGACGTCCGGATCGGTGGCCAACACCAGATCCACCCGTTCCAGCAGGTCGCGCACCTGTTCACGGGTCGATCCGCTGACCTGCACATCCGGCGTATCCTGGCGATGCAGCAGGTCATGGGTGATGTTCAAGGCAGCCATTACGGCGATGCGGTCGGCGCCGATGACTTTGCCGCTGCTGCGGATCTCGCGCATCTTGCCGTCCAGGTAACGGGCGGCGCTCACCAGGTTGCTGCGCTCTTCCTGGGGGCAGATGATCGAATATTCTTTGTCGAGGATCTGCACGGTAACGCTATTGCTTGAACTCATGAGTCTTGCTCCAGGGCCTTGAGGCGCGAAATCATCGATTCGACCTTACGCCGGGCGATTTCGTTTTTTTCAATGAGGTGAGCGCGTTCCTCGCGCCAGGTTTTTTCCTGAGCTAGTAAGAGTCCGTTCTGGCTTTTTAGTTGCTCGACCCGGTCAATTAGCAATTCGAGTCTGGCCATCAGCGCTTGCAGGTCGGTGTCTTCCATTGTGTCCACTGAAGATTGTGTCTGATGGGGGAGGTGTGTCGCACAGCCTCTGATAGTCTTGGCGAGTCTGTCGATGTAGGATACAAGGCCTCCATTCTAGACATAGCGCCGTCTGGCGCCTAGCTGCCCATGCCCATTCAGAATTCCCCGTATCAAGCTTTCGCCACCCTGCTGAGCACCAGCGGCCACCCCGTATCGCCTGCCGAATTGCATGGCCTGTTGCTCGGCCGCAGTTGCGCGGGTGCCGGTTTCGACGCCGAAGGCTGGCTGGCCGATGCTGCCGAGCTGCTCGAAGGCGAGCCGGCGGACAACGTCCGCAATGCCCTCATCGGCCTGCAGGAAATGGTCAAGGGCGAGCTGACCAGCGACGACATGACCGTCGTCCTGCTGCTGCCCACCGACGACGCGCCACTGGCCGAGCGCGCCGCTGCCTTGGGCCAGTGGTGCCAGGGCTTCCTCGCCGGCTTTGGGCTGACCCGCCGCGCCTATGCGCTGAGCGCCGAGGCCAACGAGGTATTGCAGGATCTGGCCGCGATCTCGCAGGTCCAGGATGCCCTGGAAGAGTCCGATGACGGCGAAAGCGACTACATGGAAGTGATGGAATACCTGCGGGTCGCGCCGCTGCTGCTGTTCACCGAGACGAAGAAAACCGCCGAGCCAGCGGCCAGACCGTCCTTGCACTGATTGCTTGAAAGGGAACACCGTCTGCCCATGATTCATATCCCGAAATCGGAATACAGCCGTCGCCGCAAGGCCCTGATGGCGCAGATGGAGCCCAACAGCATCGCAATCCTGCCCGCCGCCGCCGTTGCGATCCGCAACCGCGACGTCGAGCATGTCTACCGCCAGGACAGCGACTTTCAGTACCTCAGCGGCTTTCCCGAGCCGCAGGCGGTGATCGTGCTGATGCCCGGCCGGGCCCATGGCGAATACATCCTGTTCTGCCGCGAGCGCAACGCCGAGCGCGAGTTGTGGGACGGCCTGCGCGCCGGTCAGGAAGGCGCGATCCGCGATTATGGTGCCGACGACGCATTCCCCATCACCGATATCGACGACATCCTGCCGGGCCTGATTGAAGGCCGCGACCGGGTGTATTCGGCCATGGGCAGCAATCCGGAATTCGACCGGCACCTGATGGAGTGGATCAACGTGATTCGCTCCAAGGCCAACCTCGGTGCCCAGCCGCCGAACGAATTCGTTGCCCTGGATCACTTGCTGCACGACATGCGCCTGTATAAATCGGCAGCGGAAGTGAAGGTCATGCGTGAAGCGGCGCGGATCTCTGCCCAGGCGCATATCCGGGCGATGCAGGCGGCGCGTCCTGGGCTCTACGAATACAGCCTGGAAGCCGAACTGGATTACGAATTCCGCAAGGGTGGGGCGAAAATGCCGGCCTATGGCTCGATTGTCGCGTCCGGCCGCAATAGCTGCATCCTGCATTACCAGCAGAACGACGCGCTGCTCAAGGATGGCGACCTGGTGCTGATCGACGCCGGTTGTGAAATCGACTGCTACGCCAGTGATATCACCCGCACCTGGCCGGTCAACGGCAGGTTTTCCCCCGAACAGAAGGCAATCTACGAGTTGGTACTGGAGGCCCAGGAAGCGGCGTTTGCCGAGATTGCGCCGGACAAGCACTGGAACCAGGCCCATGAGGCGACGGTCCGGGTCATTACCGGGGGCCTGGTGCGCCTTGGGCTGCTTGAGGGCGAGGTGAACGAGTTGATCGCCAGCGAAGCCTACCGGGCGTTCTACATGCACCGTGCCGGCCACTGGCTGGGCATGGATGTGCATGATGTGGGCGAATACCGGGTCGGCGGTGAATGGCGAGTATTGGAAGTCGGCATGACACTGACCGTGGAACCTGGCATCTACATTGCGCCGAACAACCGCAATGTAGCGAAAAAATGGCGCGGCATTGGCGTGCGCATAGAGGATGACGTGGTAGTGACCAAAAGCGGATGTGAGATCCTGTCCCGAGGTGTACCCAAGACCGTTGCCGAAATCGAGGCCCTGATGGCCGCCGCACGGGAACAAGTGGCATGAGTCGGGTCAATCTGGCGATCATCGGCGGTGGCCTGGTCGGTGCAAGCCTGGCCCTGGCCCTGCAAGCGGGTGCCAAGGCCCGGGGTTGGAAGATCGTCCTGATCGAGCCCTTTGCCCCCGGCCATGCCTGGCAACCGAGCTACGATGCCCGCTCCTCTGCGTTGTCCTTCGGCTCCCGGCAGATCTATCAGCGCCTGGGGCTCTGGCAGGATATTTCCCAGCGTGCCGAGCCCATCAAACAGATCCATGTGTCTGATCGCGGACGGTTTTCCACGGCTCGGCTGTCGGCCAGCGAGGAAGGTGTCCCGGCCTTGGGCTACGTGGTGGAAAACGCCTGGCTTGGCCAGTGCCTGTGGCAGGGCCTGGACAAGGACGTGGTCAGTTGGCGTTGCCCGGCGCAAGTCACTCGGATGGAGCCGCTGGTTGACGGTTATCGCCTGACCCTGGATGACGAAACACTCCTGGAATGCGACCTTGCGGTGCTGGCCGACGGCGGTCGTTCCGGCCTTCGGGAGCAATTGGGTGTCGGTGTGCGCAATCGCCCGTACGACCAGAGCGCGTTGATCGCCAACATCACCCCCAGCGAAGCCCACAACGGCATGGCCTTCGAGCGCTTCACTGATGACGGCCCGATGGCCTTGCTGCCGCTGCCGGAAAACCGCTGTGCTCTGGTCTGGACCCGTCAGGGCATGGATGCGCAGCGGCTGGCGGACCTTGACGAGCGTAGCTTCCTCAGCGAATTGCAGAGTGTGTTCGGCTATCGCCTGGGTGCATTGAAACAGGTGGGCGTACGACATCTGTACCCGTTGGCACTGGTGGAGGCCGAGGAGCAGGTGCGCCCGCATCTGGCAATCCTGGGCAACGCCGCCCACAGTCTGCATCCGATTGCCGGGCAGGGCTTCAACCTGTCGCTGCGCGATGCCCGGGCGCTGGCCGATGCATTGCTGGACAGCGCAAGTGAACCGGGGGATTTTACCGTGCTGCAGGCTTATCGCGAGCGCCAGCGGATGGACCAGGCCTTGACGGTGGGTTTCTCCGACCAGGTCACGCGACTGTTCAGCAGTCGCCTGCCGCTGGTGTCGGTGGCCCGTAACCTCGGTCTGCTCGGTCTCGACGCGTTGCCCCCCGCCAAGCGTTGGTTCGCCCGCCAGGCCATGGGCCTTGGGACCCGACCCGATGTGTAGGCGTGGGGTTGAACATTCTTTTCATGGGCGGCTCATGTCGCCCGCAAAACAGGCTTGAAGCATGGTATTGCGTGCAGATCTGCTGATTGTCGGCGCCGGTATGGTCGGAAGTGCCCTGGCGCTGGCGTTGCAAGGTAGCGGCTTGCAGGTGCTGTTGCTCGACGGCAGCCCGATGAGCGTCAAACCCTTCGATCCCCAGGCGGCATTCGAGCCTCGGGTCAGTGCCCTGTCGACGGCCAGCCAGCGGATCCTCGAGCGCCTTGGCGTTTGGGACGGGATCGCCGCCCGCCGCGCCAGTCCCTATACCGACATGCACGTCTGGGATGGCAGTGGCACCGGGCAGATTCATTTTTCCGCTGAAAGCCTGCATGCCGACACCCTGGGGCATATTGTCGAAAACCGGGTGGTGCAGGACGCACTGCTGGACCGGTTGCATGATTGCGACCTGGGCCTGCTCGCCAACGCGCGACTCGAGCAGATGCGCCGCTCCGGCGATGACTGGCTGCTGACCCTGGCCGATGGTCGCATCCTGCGGGCGCCGCTGGTCATCGCCGCCGATGGCGCGAACTCCGCCGTACGCCGCCTGACGGGAGTTGCCACTCGCGAATGGGATTACCTGCACCATGCCATTGTCACCAGCGTGCGCAGCGCCCAGTCCCATAGAATGACAGCTTGGCAGCGCTTCACCGACAACGGTCCTCTGGCTTTCCTGCCCCTGGAACGCGACGGCCGGCACGACTGGTGTTCGATTGTCTGGTCCACGACCCCTGGCGAGGCGCAGCGCTTGATGGCACTGGATGACGCCGGTTTCTGTACCGAGCTGGAACGAGCCTTCGAAGGCCGGCTCGGTCAGGTAGTCAGCGCCGACCCGCGCCTGTGCGTACCGCTGCGCCAGCGTCACGCCAAGCGCTATGTGGCCGAAGGCCTGGCCTTGATCGGCGATGCGGCCCACACCATCCACCCGCTGGCCGGGCAGGGCGTGAACCTGGGCTTCCTCGACGCTGCGGTGCTGGCCGAGGTGCTGCTGCAGGCAGCCGGACGGGGCGAGCGACTGGCGGATATCAAGGTGTTGAGCCGCTACGAGCGCCGGCGCATGCCCCATAACCTGGCGCTGATGGCGGCGATGGAAGGTTTTGAGCGGCTGTTCCAGGCTGATCCATTGCCGGTACGCTGGTTGCGCAATACCGGGTTGAAGCTGGTGGACCGCCTGCCCGAGGCCAAGGCGTTGTTCGTGCGCGAAGCGCTGGGGTTGATCGGGGATCTGCCGGATCTGGCCAAAGCCTGAGCGTTATGGTGGGGCAGATGGCCCTATCGCGGGCAAACCTTGCTCCCACAGAGCAGGTTGGTCTGGATCTGTGAAAGTGAGCTGTCCTTGTGGGAGCAAGGCTTGCCCGCGATGACGGTTGCACGGCTAGCCTACCAGTACGGCAACATTTGGAAATGTCTCCACCCACTGTTTGATTGAGCTGCCAAATGTGAGTCTTTATCATTTGCGCTCGCTCACCCACCGAGAGACCGCTTCCATGTTGGTATCCAAGCGCCTGCTGTCCGCCCTCGCCCTGACCCTCATCGGCTCCACTGCCGTGCAGGCCGCCGATGAGGTCGTGGTCTACTCCTCGCGCATCGATGAGCTGATCAAGCCGGTCTTCGATGTCTACACCAGAAAGACCGGTGTATCGGTGAAGTTCATCACCGACAAGGAAGCGCCGTTGATGCAGCGCATCAAGGCCGAAGGTGAAAATGCCACCGCCGACCTGCTGCTCACCGTCGACGCCGGCAACCTCTGGCAGGCCGAGCAGATGGGCATTCTCCAGCCGTTCACATCCCCGGTAATCGACGCCAACATCCCGTCTCAGTACCGTGCGTCCTCCCATGCCTGGACCGGCTTGAGCCTGCGGGCACGGACCATTGCCTACTCCACTGACCGGGTAAAACCCGACGAGCTGAGCACCTACGAAGCACTGGCGGACAATCAATGGGAAGGTCGCCTGTGCCTGCGCACTTCCAAGAAGGTCTACAACCAGTCCCTCACCGCCACCCTGATCGAAACCCACGGTGCGGAAAAAGCCGAGCAGATTCTCAAGGGCTGGGTCAGGAACCTGTCCACCGACGTGTTTTCCGACGACACCGCATTGCTCGAGGCGATCAACGCCGGGCAGTGCGACGTCGGCATCGTCAACACCTATTATTACGGTCGTCTGCACCAGCAGAAGCCGGACCTGAAAGTGAAGCTGTTCTGGCCGAACCAGGCAGACCGGGGTGTGCACATCAACTTGTCGGGCATCGGCCTGACCCGGCACGCACCGCACCCGGAGGCGGCAAAGAAACTGGTGGAATGGATGACCACGCCAGAAGCTCAAAGTATCTTTGCCGACGTCAACCAGGAATTTCCAGCCAATCCGCAAGTGGAGCCGTCCAAGGAAGTCGCAGCCTGGGGCAAGTTCAAAGCCGATACGCTGCCGGTGGAGGTGGCAGGCAAGCGCCAGGCCGAAGCCATTCGCATGATGGATCGGGCGGGCTGGAACTGACATACGGGGCGAGGTCCCCTGTGGCGAGGGGATGCATCCCCGCTGGCTTGCGAAGCAAGCCCGTGGAAAACAACTCAGTCCACCTGACATACCATGGCTTCCATCGAGCGGGGGTAAATCCCCTCGCCACGGGTTTTCTGTGAGCCTGCCCACGCATCATTTGAACGAGCGCCTTCCTTGACCCACCCCGTCCAACGCCGCTGGTACCCCCTGGTCTTCGCCATCGCCGCGCTGGTCCTGTTGCCCTTGAGTGTGCTGCTGCTGTCCTGGCAAAGCATCGACTCGCAGATATGGTCCCATTTGTGGGACACCCAGATGCCGCGTCTGTTGGGCAATACCCTGACGCTGGTTGTCGGCGTGGGTTCAGGGGTGACGGTGCTGGGCGTCAGTCTTGCCTGGCTCACCAGTCTTTGTGAGTTTCCGGGCCGGCGTTGGCTCGACTGGGCATTGATGCTGCCGTTCGCGATTCCGGCCTACGTGCTGGCGTTTGTCTTCGTGGGCCTGCTGGACTTTGCCGGCCCGGTGCAAACCTTGTTGCGTGACTGGTTCGGCAGCGGCCTGCGCATGCCCCGGGTCCGCTCTACCGGCGGGGTGATCCTGGTGCTGGTCCTGGTTTTTTACCCTTACGTGTACCTGCTGGCGCGCAGTGCGTTCCTGGCCCAGGGCAAGGGGTTGATGGAAGCTGCCCGGGTGCTCGGGCAGTCGCCGTGGCAGGCGTTCTGGCGCGTGGCATTACCGATGGCCCGGCCGGCCATCGGGGCGGGCGTGGCGCTGGCATTGATGGAAACCCTCGCGGATTTCGGGGCGGTGTCGGTGTTCAACTTCGACACCTTCACCACGGCCATCTACAAGACCTGGTACGGCTTCTTCAGCCTCTCCAGTGCTGCCCAACTGGCCAGCCTGTTGTTGCTGGCAGTGATGCTGGTGCTCTTTGGCGAACGCCGGGCCCGGGGTGCCCTGCGGGCCAGTAACGAACGGCCCAGGGCCAGGGCTTTGTATGCCTTGTGTGGTCTCAAGGCCGCAGCGGCCACTGGTTGGTGCCTGCTGGTATTCATCTGCGCATTCGTCATCCCGGTTCTGCAACTGGTGGTGTGGTTCTGGCAGCGCGGCCGTTTCGATCTGGATGAGCGCTATGCCGGGTTGATTGTCCACACCCTTTACCTGGGTGGCCTGGCGGCACTGATCACCGTTTGCGTGGCCTTGCTGTTGGCTTTCGCCCGGCGCCTGGCCCCGACCCGTGCCATTCGTGGCGGCGTGGGGCTGGCGAACCTGGGGTATGCCTTGCCTGGGTCGGTGCTGGCGGTGTCGATCATGCTTGCTTTCAGCTATCTGGACCGTGAGCTGGTTATCCCGTTGTCGAGCATGCTCGGCGGCGCGGGTAAGCCCCTGCTGCTGGGCAGCCTGTCGGCCCTGCTGTTGACCTATCTGGTGCGTTTCCTGGCCGTGGCATACGGGCCCCTGGAAAGCAGTCTTGGACGGATCCGCCCATCGTTGCCTGAAGCTGCACGCAGTCTCGGTGTCAGTGGGCCACAACTGTTTTTCAAAGTGTATCTGCCGCTATTGCTGCCCGGCACACTGAGTGCGGCGTTGCTGGTGTTCGTGGATGTGCTCAAGGAAATGCCCGCGACCCTGCTCATGCGCCCGTTCGGTTGGGACACCTTGGCAGTGCGGATCTTCGAAATGACCAGCGAAGGGGAGTGGGCCCGGGCCGCGCTGCCGGCGCTGACCCTGGTATTGGTGGGACTGTTGCCGGTCATCGGATTGATACGACGTTCGGCTCATCGGAGCTGATAAAACGAGTCCCCAGGTGTCAGTCCGAGTGTGCTGTTTCGCCAATACGTTCCTTTTTTGACGAGTGGTTATTGTCGTCAGGCGAGGAGCGGCAACGCAGCATGACGGCAATGGGCACCGTCAAAAAAGAACAGTATTGGTGATACAGGACAGCGGATCATGCGGCTACAATGCGCCGCATTCGGTGCGCTCCGTCTGTCGGACAGTCCGCATCTTCGCCAAGCCCGGAAGGAGAAACCCATGGGACAGCGTACGCCTCTGTATGACCTTCATCTCGCCCTCGGCGCGAAGATGGTCGATTTTGGCGGTTGGGATATGCCTCTGCATTACGGCTCGCAAGTCGAGGAGCACCACCAGGTGCGTCGCGATTGCGGTGTATTCGATGTATCCCACATGACGGTAATCGACGTCGCCGGTACCCAGGCGAAGGCCTGGCTGCAGCGCTTGCTCGCCAACGACGTCGATCGCTTGCAGGACACGGGAAGTGCCCTCTACAGTGCCATGCTCAACGAGCAGGGTGGCATCGTCGACGACATGATCGTCTACCGCGTAGACGATGGTTACCGGCTGGTCTTCAACGCCTCGACCCGGGATCAGGACCTGGCCTGGATGCAGGTGCAGCTCGGGGAATACGACGTGCAACTGCGCGAACGTTCCGAGCTGGCGATGCTGGCCATCCAGGGGCCACAGGCCCGGCACAGGATTGCCGAGCTGGTCTCGCAATCGCGCGGTCAATTGATCCAGCAACTCAAGCCCTTCGAGGGGCGCGCCGACGGTGACTGGTTCATCGCACGCACGGGCTACACCGGTGAAGATGGTCTGGAGATTGTCCTGCCCGCTCACGAAGCGCCGAGTTTTTTCAACGATCTGGTGGGGGCGGGCATTTCGCCCATTGGCCTCGGAGCTCGGGATACCTTGCGCCTGGAGGCCGGCATGAACCTCTACGGCCAGGATATCCACCAAGACATTTCGCCCTTGGCCTCGAACATGGCCTGGAGCATTGCCTGGGAGCCGGCGAGCCGGCAGTTCATCGGGCGCAGTGCGCTGGAAGCCGAGTTGGCGGGGGGCGTGCAGCACAAACTGGTTGGTCTCGTGCTGGAAGAGCGCGGCGTCTTGCGCGCCCATCAGGTGGTTCGCATTGCTGATGCGGGCGAAGGTGAGATCACCAGTGGCAGTTTTTCTCCTACGCTTAGCAAGTCGATCGCCCTGGCACGTGTTCCGATGGCTACCGCCGACCGTGCCGAGGTAGAAATTCGTGGTAAGTGGTACCCGGTACGGGTGGTCAAACCGACCTTCGTCCGCCATGGCAAAACCCTGATTTAACCTTTCACGGCGGGCCGCTGGCCGCTGACACTTTCTCTTGAGGACACAGAATATGAGTGATATCCCTGCCGAACTGCGTTTTGCTGAAAGCCATGAGTGGGCGCGCCTGGAGGCTGACGGTACCGTTACCGTGGGCATTTCCGACCATGCCCAGGAAGCGCTGGGTGATGTGGTATTCGTCGAGCTGCCGGATCTAGGCAAGGTTTTTGACGCCTCTGAGACAGCGGGCGTGGTGGAGTCGGTCAAGGCCGCTTCGGACATCTATGCCCCGGTCGGCGGTGAAGTGATCGCTGTCAACGAAGAGCTGGCTGGTTCGCCGGAACTGTTGAACTCCGAGCCGTATAACGCCTGGATCTTCAAGCTCAAGCCTTCCAATGCCGCAGCTGATCTCGGCAAGCTGCTTGATGCGGCTGGCTACAAGGCCGCCATCGGCGAATGATGAACCGCTAATGTGGGAGCGAGCCTGCTCGCGATGGCGGTGTGTCAGTCAGCATGAATATTGCTGACCTACCGCTATCGCGAGCAGGCTCGCTCCCACAAGAGATGACTTGCAAGGCAAAAAAATGCCGCTCGATCGAGCGGCATTTTTCATGGGGCCGGATCAGTCCTGGGCGACGGCGTTTTTCGCCAGGATCGCGTTGGCCAGTTCCATGTCGGTGGCCTGCAGGCCTGGGTTATCGGCACGGACCTTCTGCATTGCCGCTTCCAGATAAGGGCCGCGGATGTTGCCGTCACTGGCGACGAAGCTACCGGCGTCGTCCTGGGCGGCGACGATCAGTTTGTGATCCTTGAAAGTCAGGTAGGTGGAACCGGTGGTTGCACCGGACGAGATGACGTTACGCCAAAACGTGTCGGCCATTGCCGAGCCAACAGGAAGAGACAGCAAGGCTAGGGTAGCGACAGCAAGTTTGAGACGCATGATGGTGACTCCACTGGGTTAACTATGACTTTGGATTACCTGCGTCTGGATTCAGTTCCGTGACTTATCGGTCAAGCGATACCGGGTTCATTTGTGCTCGCTTTGCGGCGTTACCCGCAGCACCTCCTCGACAGTGGTCAGCCCTGCGGCGATTTTCTGAGCACCGGACAGCCGCAAGCTGCGCATGCCTTCCTTGAATGCCTGGCGGCGTACTGCCAGCAGGTCTGTATCGGCATGGATCAGTCCCTTGATGCTGTCACTCAGTTGAAGTATTTCGTACACCCCGGCGCGGCCGCGATAACCGGTATCACGGCATTCCAGGCAACCGACGGCTTGTTGGGCATTGCTCGGCAAGGGGGCTTGCCAGGGCCGGGTCAGGGTTTGCCAGTCTTCCTCGTCCAGGGCCAGGGGCGCCTTGCAATGAGGACACAGTGTGCGCACCAGGCGCTGAGCCATGATTCCGAGGACCGTGGCCTTGATCAGATAGTGGGGCACGCCGAGCTCAAGCAGGCGACTGATGGCGCTCGGTGCATCGTTGGTATGCAGCGTCGAGAGCACGAGGTGCCCGGTGAGTGCCGCCTGGATCGCCATCTCGGCGGTTTCCAGGTCACGTATTTCGCCGATCATGATGATGTCCGGGTCCTGCCGCATGAGCGCGCGCACCCCTGCGGCGAAACTCAGGTCTATGTTGTGCTGCACCTGCATCTGGTTGAAGGACGACTCGACCATCTCGATCGGGTCCTCGATGGTGCAAAGGTTCACTTCCGGCGTCGCCAGCTTCTTGAGGGTGGTGTAGAGGGTGGTGGTCTTGCCGGAACCGGTGGGGCCGGTCACCAGAATGATGCCGTTGGGCTGGCGCGTCATGTCCTGCCAGCGGCGCAGGTCGTCGGCGGAGAATCCGAGCTGGTCGAAATCCTTGAGCAGGACTTCGGGGTCGAAGATCCGCATGACCATTTTTTCGCCGAACGCCGTAGGCAATGTCGACAGGCGCAACTCCACCTCGTTTCCGTCAGGGGTCTTGGTCTTGACCCGGCCATCCTGGGGTTTGCGCTTCTCCGCGACGTTCATCCGTCCAAGGTTCTTCAGGCGACTTATGATCGCCATCGTCACCTGGGGCGGGAACTGGTAGACGGTGTGCAGCACCCCGTCGATGCGAAACCGCACCGTGCCCTGCTCGCGACGTGGCTCGATGTGGATATCACTGGCGCGCTGCTGGAAGGCGTACTGGAACAGCCAATCGACGATATTGACGATATGCGCGTCGTTGGCGTCCGGCTCCTGGTCGCTGGCGCCCAGGTTGAGCAATTGTTCGAAGTTGCTGAGGTTGCTCGGTTGCTGCTCGGTCGTGGTGGCGCCACTGACAGATTTGGCGAGGCGATAGAACTCCACGCTCAGGCGCTGGATGTCCACGGGGTTGGCGACCACTCGTTTGATCGGCAGCTTGAGCACATGGGTCAGGTCCGATTCCCAACTGCTGACGTACGGTTGGGCGCTGGCGACAGTGACGGTATCGCGATCGACTGCCACCGCCAGGATCTTGTGGCGCTGGGCAAAGGCGTAGGACATCAGTGGCGTAACGGCCGCGACATTGATCTTCAGCGGGTCGATGCGCATGTACGGTTGGCCGGCCTGCTGGGACAACCACAGGGTCAGGCTCTCCAGGTCCAGGCGCTTGCCGGGGCGGCTGAGGTCGTCCAGATGTTGGTTGGCGATGAACTCCAGCGGGTGCAACTGGCTGCTGGTGTTGTGGCGTCGCCGGGCGTTGAGCGCGGTTTCGGCCGAATCCTGGCTGATGAAGCCTTGGGTGACCAGTTGGCGCAGCAGATCATTGAGGTCCAGCCAGCGGTCCTGAGTGGCGTGTTTGGTGGACATGTGGGTTCCTATTGAACAATTGCAGCAAAGCCGCGATACAGACGCTTGCGCGTCCTGAGTCGGTCTGCAAAAGAATAGTCCCGACCCGGTGAACCGTTGGGCCACTACCCGACCAATGCGTTTCGAATTCTTGCCTGATACCCCTCAAGCCGTCGCCTGGACCGGCGCAGCCCAGGCGGTATCGGCGCTTTGCAGATCCACCGAGCACACGCTGATCAGGTTGCGCAATTTTTCCGCAAGCACCTGGGCACGGTGCCAGCTCAGCCCTTCGATGAGGATCTCCATCGTCAGCAGTTCATCCTGGCGTTCGACGTGGACCTGCTCTGGCATCAAGCCCTGCAGGGCGAACAGATTCAGGGCCCGGCACAGCAAATCGGCTTCGGCTTCGGCCAGCAACCGGTACTTCACGCGACAATGGGCGTTGGCGGTATGCCAGACATCGGCGCGCGGGGCGACGGTTTCGAACGAGGGCATGGACGATCTCCTTGAGTGGAGAGGAATGTTTACATGCGCGAAGGGGAATTTCTTATCTAAAATGCACAAATTAGCCATCATGTTGAATCGTATGATTCTTTATTTTGTTCTTGAAGAGTTTATTTATGCATAGCGAGCTGGATGGTTACGACCGCAGGATACTGGCGTTGCTGCAAGAGGATGCGTCGCTGTCCAGCGCGCAGATCGCCGAACAGGTAGGCCTGTCCCAGTCGCCGTGTTGGCGACGGATCCAGCGAATGAAGGAGGAGGGGATCATTCGCGGTCAGGTAACGTTGCTCGACCGCAAGAAAATCGGACTCAACACGCAGATCTTCGCCGAAATCAAACTCAACGCCCACGGGCGTTCGAACTTCACCGAATTCACCGAGGCGATTCGCGGCTTTCCCGAAGTCCTGGAGTGTTATGTGCTGATGGGGTCGGTGGATTTCCTGCTACGCATCGTCACGGCGGACATCGAGGCGTATGAGCGATTCTTTTTCGAGAAGCTGTCGCTGGTGCCGGGGATACAGGAAGTGAACTCGATCGTGGCGCTATCGGAGATCAAGTCCACGACGAGTTTACCGGTGATGCGCTGACGTCTGCTGTGTCTGCTCCGGCCCCATCGCGAGCAGGCTCGCTCCCACATTGATGCCATGTTCGTACACATCAATTGTGTCCGCTGAAGATCCAATGTGGGAGCGAGCCTGCTCGCGATGGCGGTATTACAGACGCAACAACATCTTCCAGGCCCGATTCTGATAAACCGCAATCGCCTGATGCTTGCGTGCATCCAGGGCTTCGTCGGTAATGGGCTCGTTGGCCAGTTGCGCCAGTTTGTTCAGCTCGCCGTAGAGGCGGTCCATCTCCGGTATCTCCAGCACCGCACGGGCATGGTGCAGCCAGACCTGGATGCGCTCGATGCGAGGCAGTTGTTCGGCCAGGTCTTCAGGTTGCTGCTGGTAGCGTTGCAACTGCAGGGACGAGGCTTCCTCGCCCAGCAGTCGAGGCAGCCAGCTATTGAGTTGCGCCGCGCCCTGGCGATTGCCACGGGTATTGCGCTCGGTCGTCCAGCCGCGGGCCAGCAGCCAGCGCGAAGCGTTCAGGGAGAACAGGCCCCAACGCGGGTCCTGCAGCTCCTCAAGGAACTGCTCCGGTGCCGCCTTGCGCACGTCTTCGTCGTCCAGGCCGGCCTGGACCAGTGGACGCCAGTCTTCCAGCAGGGCGTCCAGGGCGACGCGCAAGTCGTGGGTCGATTGACGCGGTGCGGCCTGGCCAAGGCTGCTGAGCAAGGCTCGCAGTTCGGCGAGGTTCTCTACCCAATCCAACAGCAGGCGCCAGTGGCCATTGAAGCGGTACTGCTCGGCCAGGCGCTGGCTGCTGCCCAGCAAATGCCAGTTCAGCGCGGCGAAGGCGTCGTCCAGCGGCATCTCGGCGGTCAATTGCGGGGCGGGCAGGCTCAGGGCGTAGCTGTTTGCATCGTACAGGCGGTAGCCACGTTCGGCCTTGCTGATGTCGCAGGGCATCAAGGGCAGGGTCGCGGCCAGTTCGGCGGCCAGCTCCAGCAGCGCGGCGGGCTCGCCTTCGCGCAGTTCCAGCTCCAGCTCGCAGATTTCTTCCTTCTGCTTGCCGACCACGACATGGCCCAGGTCCAGCGCGGCTTCGATGACCACTTTGCTTTTGCCGCGACCCCAGGCGATTTCGGCGCGCTCGCGGACGAAATCGGTGGTGAAGATGGCCTTGAGGGTTTTCTTGTCCAGTTCGGCCAAGGCCTCGGGCCAGCATTCGCCATCGAGTTTCTTCAGGTCGAGCTTGGCTTTGGGCAGGTGCCAGTCGTATTCGTTGCGCTCGGACAGGCCGGCGATGCTCTGGCCACGGGTCTTGAGCGTCTGAATCACCTCTTCACCGTCGCGGCGCAGGCGCAGGGCGACCTTGGCCCGAGCCAGGTCACGCTCCGGCGTGTCGAAATACTGGTTCATCAGCTCACGGCGTTCCCAGCCGCCTTTGTTGCGTTTTTTCAGCAGCGGATGCTCGCGCAAGGCTGCCAGGGTCTCGCGGCTGACGCGGAGTTTGATTTCGGTTTCTTTCTGCATGGCCGGAAAATCCAGGGATCGGGTGCGCAGCCGGGGGAAGGTGTGGCTGCCAAGGCCGTGCAGTGTACAGGAGTCCTCCGTCCTACGCGCCGCGACGAGTTATAGCCCGCTATGGCGAGGAGCGGCAACGCAGCATCACGGCAACAGACACCGTCAAAAAAGAACAGTATTTGTGATGCAGGACACCAGCACCGGATGGTTCTATGATGGGTGTCAACTTGTGAGTCCGGAGCCAGCGATGCCTTTGCCGTCCATGAAAGATCAGTTCGCTGCCCTGATCGCCGCGCCTTCGGTCAGTTGCACGCAGCCTGGGCTGGACCAGTCCAACAGCGCCGTGATCGAACTGCTGGCGGGCTGGCTCGGCGACCTCGGGTTTTCCTGTGATATCCAGCAGGTCAGTCCCGGCAAATTCAATCTGCTGGCAAGTTTCGGCAGCGGCCCCGGTGGCCTGGTGCTGGCCGGGCATAGCGATACGGTGCCGTTCGACGGTGCACTGTGGCAGACCGACCCGCTGAAGCTCACCGAAGTCGATGGGCGCTGGGTCGGGCTGGGCAGTTGCGACATGAAAGGCTTCTTCGCCCTGGCCATCGAAGCGCTCAAGCCACTGCTGGATCAGCCGTTCAAGCAACCGTTGCTGATCCTCGCCACCTGCGATGAAGAAAGCTCCATGGCCGGCGCCCGCGCCTTGGCCGATGCCGGACGTCCTCTGGGACGCGCCGCCGTCATCGGTGAGCCGACCGGCCTGCGGCCGATTCGCCTGCACAAAGGCGTGATGATGGAGCGCATCGACATTCTCGGGCGCAGCGGTCATTCCTCCGATCCGAGCCTGGGGCATAGCGCGCTTGAAGCCATGCACGACGCCATGGGCGAGCTGCGCGGCCTGCGCCTGCAATGGCAGCGTGAATTCCGTAACCCGCAATTCACGGTGCCGCAACCGACCCTGAACTTCGGTTGTATCCATGGCGGCGACAACCCCAACCGGATCTGCGGCCAATGCTCGATGGAATTCGACTTGCGTCCCTTGCCGGGCATGGATCCGCAAGTATTGCGTGCGGCCATTTTGCAGAAGCTCGATCCCATCGCCGAGCGGCACAAGGTCAAGATCGACTATGCCCCGCTGTTTCCCGAAGTGCCGCCGTTCGAGCAGTCCGAGGACGCCGAACTGGTTCGCGTGGCCGAGCGACTCACCGGCCATCGTGCCGAAGCAGTGGCGTTCGGCACCGAAGCGCCTTATCTTCAGCGCCTTGGTTGCGAAACCCTGGTGCTGGGCCCTGGCGATATCGCCTGTGCCCACCAGCCGGGCGAGCACCTTGAAATGTCACGACTGCAACCTACTGTGCAATTGTTACGGCAGTTGATCGAACACTATTGCCTGACACCGGCCGCCGGCTACTAGATTGCCTATATCCAGACCCGTATTCATAAGGAGAGCGCGCGTGTCGCCAAGCCTGTTCCGACGATAACCATCAGCCTGCTGTGCGTCCGTTTCGTCTTTTTTCGGCTGTTATTTATTACAGGTCCAGGTTCATGCCCGAATACGTCAATTGGCTTCGTCACGCTTCGCCCTATATCAATGCCCACCGCGACTGCACCTTCATCGTCATGCTGCCCGGCGACGGAGTAGAACACCCCAATTTCGGCAACATCGTCCATGACCTGGTGCTGCTGCACAGTCTCGGTGTGCGGCTGGTGCTGGTCCATGGTTCGCGTCCTCAGATCGAAACCCGCCTCGCCGCGCGGGGACTGACCCCGCACTATCACCACGGCATGCGCATCACCGATGCCGCGACCCTGGAATGCGTGATCGATGCGGTTGGCCAGTTGCGCATTGCAATCGAGGCCCGCCTGTCGATGGACATGGCTTCTTCGCCGATGCAGGGCTCGCGGTTGCGGGTCGCCAGCGGCAACCTGGTCACCGCAAGGCCCATCGGCGTGCTGGAAGGCGTGGACTATCACCATACCGGCGAAGTGCGCCGGGTCGACCGCAAGGGTATCAATCGCCTGCTGGATGAGCGCTCCATTGTCCTCCTGTCGCCGTTGGGCTATTCGCCTACCGGAGAAATCTTCAACCTCGCCTGTGAAGATGTCGCAACCCGGGCCGCCATTGACCTGGCGGCCGACAAGCTGTTGCTGTTCGGTGCCGAGCAGGGTTTGATCGGCGAGGACGGGCGTCTGGTGCGCGAGTTGCGCCCACAGCAGGTCCCGTCCCATATGCAACGCCTGGGCAGCGACTATCAGGCCGAACTGTTGGATGCTGCAGCCCAGGCCTGCCGTGGTGGCGTCGCTCGCAGCCACATTGTCAGCTACGTCGAAGACGGTGCGCTGCTGGCCGAGCTGTTCACTCGCGATGGCAGCGGTACGTTGGTCGCTCAAGAGCAATTCGAGGTGGTGCGCGAAGCGGCCATCGAAGACGTCGGTGGCTTGCTGGACCTGATCAGCCCACTGGAGGAGCAGGGCATCCTGGTGCGTCGCTCCCGCGAAGTGCTGGAGCGGGAAATCGAACAGTTCAGCGTGGTCGAGCGCGAGGGCATGATCATCGCTTGTGCGGCGCTCTACCAGATCGCCGATTCGGACGCCGGGGAGCTGGCCTGCCTGGCGGTGAATCCTGAGTACCGCCACGGTGGACGGGGCGACGAGTTGCTGGAGCGGATCGAGGCCCGTGCCCGCGCCAAGGGACTCAAGACCCTGTTCGTCCTCACCACCCGTACCGCCCACTGGTTCCGCGAACGGGGCTTCGAACCGAGCAGCGTTGAACGTCTGCCGGCGGCTCGGGCTTCGCTGTACAACTATCAACGCAATTCGAAGATCTTCGAGAAAGCCCTGTAGATCCGGTAACCCTCTGTGAACCCCGCTATGTGCGACAGGTTGCACTCTTTTTGATTTCAGACAATGAAGTGTCTGTCTCAAAACCTTCACGATTGTGGTCTATGCTGCTCCGGACGCACTGAGACAGAGCCATCGAGGCTTGCATGGCGAGCCTCGACATTTACGTTCTTTGTCCTGAAAACTGCACAAAAAATAGCCATTCAGTAATCCGCAAGGCTGGCCGATATGCCAGGTCTGCGGTGAAGAAGCATTGCTGGCACCTATATGTCCAAATCGACTGAAAACTTATGAAACAATTCTTTTTGGACTTATGAATAATCCATTATTCTCCCGCCCGGTGTCGTGGGGTTAGACCTTGGTCGTAGTCATAAATGGTTACGATTGACTTGTCGGTCACGGTCTGGCGCTAATCGCGCATCCGCGGATTCCGGACGTTCGATCCAGAACCAAAGAAACACAAGAATTAGAAAACGAGAGGAGCGAAGCATGAACAAGTCCACCTTGGCCCTGGCTGTGGCCGTTGGGGTTCTGGCGCAGCAGGCAGGCGCCGCCGGTTTTATCGAAGACAGCAAGGCGTCCGTCAGTTCTCGTACGCTGTACTTCAATAACGATAACCATGAAACAGGCAAAGAAGACCTGCGCGAAACGGGCACCGGCCTCAAGTTCGACTACAAGTCTGGTTTCACGCAAGGTGTAGTGGGTTTCGGTATCGATGCTCAGGCGCTGGTGGGTATTCGTCTCGATGGTGGAAGGGGCCGTAACGCCGGCTCCTTTATGCCAAGCGATACCGATGGTGCGGCAGTACATGACTGGAGCCGTTTGTCGGGCAACGTCAAGGCGCTGTTCTCCAAGACCGAGGCTCACGTAGGTGGTGCACTGGCACCGAACCTGCCGATCCTGGTCGCCAACGATTCCCGTCTGCTGCCGCAGACCTTTGAAGGTGGCACCATCACCTCCAAGGAAATCGACAATGTGACCTTCAATGCCGGTCAGCTGGAGCACGCCACTGGCCGTGCATCGAGCAACAGCACTGGCCTGGCAGTGGCCGGTGGTACCGAGGACAGTAACCAGTTCCGCTTTGCCGGTGCTGACTGGAAGGTCACCAAAGACCTGACCCTGCAGTACTACTACGCCAACCTGCAGGATTACTACAAGCAGCACTTCCTGGGTGCGGTGCACGTTTTCCCGATCAGCGAAGGCCAATCGTTCAAGACCGACCTGCGCTACTTCGACAGCAGCTCGGATGGCCGTAATGGCGATGCCGGTTATCAGTTCAACAACAACGGTGGCTATGCCAAGCACTCGGGCGAGGTCGATAACAAGACCTGGAGCGCCATGTTCACCTACACACTGGGTGGCAGCGCCTTCCTGTTGGGTCACCAGCAAGTCGGTGATGACGGTGGCTTCGTCTACCTGAACCAGGGCAACGTGGTTAACGGCGACGGTCGTCCCGAAGGTGCGGGTGGCGCGAGCTTCTACCTGTTCACCGACAGCATGATCAACGGGTTTGTCCGTGCCGGTGAAAATACCAGCTTCGGTCAATACTCCTACGACTTCGCTTCCTTGGGCGTTCCAGGCCTGAAAGCCTCGGTTTCCTACCTGCGTGGTGACGATGTCAAATCCGCCACTGCTGGCGGAAGCGATTACTCCGAGTGGGAACGCGACATGCGTGTGGATTACGTCATCCAGCAAGGCGCTTTGAAAGGCTTCGGCACTACCCTGCGTCAGGGTACCTACCGCAGCAGCGGTGCTGGCGACAGCCAGGACCAGACCCGTCTGATCTTCAACTACACTTACAACTTCATGTAAGACGTAGAGCTATAAAAAAGCCCCGCCCGGCACACGCCGGGCGGGGCTTTTGCGTTTTCGGGTCAGGCCCACCCCTGAAGCCTTTCTCGAAGTTTCTCCTCTTTACAGCAACTCGAGGCCTTCTCGAAACCTCGTCGAAGATGTTGGACTCATAGGTACGTCTGGGCCAGTGAACAGTTTTTTATATTCACAAAAAATCTAGAGAGATCGATATTCATTCTTTTTAAAACCGCCACAACCGAGGCACAGTCAGGCTCCACAAGATCTCATCCAGGAGCCGTACCATGAGCCTCAGACTGGGCGACATCGCCCCCGACTTCGAACAGGAATCCAGCGCCGGCAAAATCCGCTTCCACGAGTGGCTCGGCAACAGCTGGGGTGTGCTGTTTTCTCACCCGGCGGACTTTACGCCGGTCTGCACCACCGAGCTGGGCCTCACCGCCAAGCTCAAGGATGAATTCGCCAAGCGCGGCGTCAAGGCCATTGCTCTCTCGGTCGACCCGGTGGACTCGCACCACAAATGGATCGACGACATCAACGAAACCCAGAATACCGTCGTCAACTTCCCGATCCTGGCTGACGCCGATCGCAAGGTGTCGGACCTGTACGACCTGATCCACCCCAATGCCAGCGATACCTTGACCGTGCGTTCACTGTTCGTGATCGACCCGAACAAGAAGATTCGCCTGACCATTACCTATCCGGCCAGCACCGGGCGCAACTTCAATGAAATCCTGCGGGTGATCGATTCCTTGCAGTTGACCGACAACTATAAGGTTGCCACGCCGGCCAACTGGCAGGACGGTGATGAGGTAGTGATCGTGCCGTCGCTCAAGGATGAAGAAGAACTCAAACAGCGTTTCCCCAAAGGATATCGTGCGGTGAAGCCGTACTTGCGCCTTACTCCGCAGCCTAATCGCTGACGCAAAACCTTTGTGGGAGCGAGCCTGCTCGCGATAGCCATAGATCAGCCATATTCATGCTGACTGACACGCCGCTATCGCGAGCAGGCTCGCTCCCACAGGTTCTCCATGCACCAAGGGTTTTTGCCGTTTCGACGGCCTTTTTTATGCTTTGAAAAAGAAATGCCTGCATATTTCTATATTGAATAAATAAATGAATAAATATGATTTATGGATATATAAAGGCCCCTGCTATGGTTTGACCCATCCAGCGAGCTTGGCAGGCCGCCAATCGGTTGATCTCCCATCTGGACGACGACACCATCGCCCGCGCTCAGGCTTCCCTGGCGCGCTTCGACTCGGTGGGCCAGCAACGCATGGCCGCGCTGCATGGGGGGCGGCGTGACAAGCTGGAAGTCAGCCCCAACCTCTGGGCCGGCGTCGGGCTGGTGCGTGGCGGTGCCGGTACAGCGCTGGTGGGCGATGGCCCGACGGTGGCGGCGCGGGTCAAGGAATACGCTGAACTAGGGATCGACACCTTTATTTTCTCCGGTTATCCACACCTCGAAGAGTCGTATCGCGTGGCGGAGCTGTTGTTTCCACACCTGGACGTGGAGCGCCCGGAGCAGCCGAAAAGCCAGGGCTATGTGAGCCCGTTCGGGGAAATGGTCGCCTATGACATCCTCCCCAAAGCCGCATCCCAGAGCTGAGGCGGCCATGAAGAAACTTATCCACAACCTGACACCCTGGGCACTGCCGCTGCTGTTGCTGGCCGTGTGGCAACTGTCGGTATCGGCGGGATGGTTGTCCACGCGAATCCTGCCTGCTCCGGTGGCCGTGATCGAGGCCGGGGTCAATCTGGTGCGCAGCGGGGAGATCTGGACCCACCTGGCGATCAGCGGTTGGCGGGCGACGGTTGGTTTCCTGCTCGGCGGGAGTATCGGGCTGGTGCTGGGCTTTATCACCGGTCTGTCGAAATGGGGTGAGCGCTTGCTGGACAGTTCGGTGCAGATGGTGCGAAACGTGCCGCACCTGGCGTTGATTCCGTTGGTGATCTTGTGGTTCGGCATCGATGAGTCGGCGAAGATTTTCCTGGTGGCGCTTGGCACGCTGTTTCCGATCTACCTCAACACCTACCACGGCATCCGCAATGTCGATCCGGCGCTTGTGGAAATGTCCCGCAGCTACGGTCTGTCCGGCTTCAGTCTGTTTCGCCAGGTGATCCTGCCCGGCGCGTTGCCTTCGATCCTGGTGGGGGTACGGTCTGCGTTGGGTTTCATGTGGTTGACGCTCATCGTTGCGGAAACCATCTCCGCCAGCTCCGGCATCGGCTACCTGGCGATGAACGCCCGGGAGTTCCTGCAGACTGACGTGGTGGTGTGGCGATTCTGTTGTACGCCGTACTCGGCAAGCTGGCCGACCTTGCGGCCCGCGGGCTTGAGCGAGTCTGGCTACGCTGGCATCCGGCGTATCAGGTGAACAAGGGGAATGCCCCATGACCGCCCAACAACTCCCGCGCCTGTTGCGAGGCATTCCGCTGGCGGTGCGCAAACTGCAGAGAACCTTCGGCTCGCGCCAAGTGCTGCGGGACATCGACCTGCACATTCCGGCCGGACAATTCGTGGCAGTGGTCGGTCGCAGCGGCTGCGGTAAAAGCACCTTGTTGCGTTTGTTGGCCGGTCTAGATCAGCCCTCGGATGGTCAACTGCTGGCAGGCTCGGCGCCGTTGAGCGCTGCGCAACAGGACACCCGCTTGATGTTCCAGGAAGCGCGCCTGTTGCCTTGGAAAAAGGTCATCGACAACGTCGGCCTGGGGCTCAAAGGCAACTGGCGAGTCCAGGCGTTACAGGCGCTGGACGCCGTCGGTCTGGCCGACCGTGCTGCTGGTGACCCACGACGTCAGCGAAGCGGTGGCAATCGCCGACCGGGTGATCCTGATCGAAGACGGCCGGATCGGTCTCGACTTGCCCATCGACCTGCCACGCCCGCGGGTTCGCGGCTCCCATCGCCTGGCGACCCTGGAGACCGAAGTCCTCAACCGCGTGCTGTCCCTGCCCGGCCAACCGCCGGAACCCGAACCCGTTTCACCCTTGCCCACGCAACTGCGTTGGGCGCAATAACACCACCCAGATAGGAATCGACACCATGACCATCAAAGCCATCAACGTGCGTAACCAGTTCAAAGGCATCATCAAGGAAATCGTCGAAGGCGACGTACTCTCGGAAATCGACGTCCAGACCGCCTCCGGCATCGTCACCTCGGTCATCACCACCCGTTCGGTCAAAGAGCTGGAACTGGCGATCGGCAGCGAAGTGATCGCCTTCGTCAAATCCACTGAGGTGTCTATCGCCAAATTGTGAGCGGTGCATCACCCGATGCCCCGAACGGCGTTGGCCTTTTGGGGCTCGCTCCCACGCTCTGGTTTGGGAGTGCCCCTACGGACACTCTGTGTTCGAGTCTTTGGGGCTCGGAGCGTCTCTGGCTCCGTTCCCAGGCAGAGCGTAGGAATGATTATAAAAGGTATTTAAATGCACTTTATATTGGGTAAAGAGACTTATAAGGATGTTAATCCCTGAGCTTCTTTAACGTCTATTGCATTTAAGCGGTGCTATAGTTCGCTTTAGCATGCCTTAGCAGCCTCTGAGCGCCGTTTATGAATGAGTTTTTCCCTATTGACTGTGCCGACAGCCTCCACGCCATTGGAGTATTGGTAAAAAGCAGGCGCCTGCAAAACCGACAGCGACAAAAAGATCTCGCCGCGTCATTGGCCGTTTCGGAAAGGACGGTACGCAAGATTGAGGCCGGTGACCCGTCCGTGGAATTGCGATCATTCATGCTGGTTCTGTGGCAATTGGGGTTGACCCAGGAAGTGTTTCAGAGCCGCCAGCAAATCGAAGCCTCATCCCTTGCGTCCGTTCAAGCACCACACAAAGCCCGCGTGCGGCTGGCCGGTGGCAAGGGGGACTTTTGATGTCCAGGGCTTACATCTATGTGGAAGATCCCGAAACTGGAGAGGTTCATACACTGGGCCGGTTGAGCATCGACAATGGTCAAGGGGAGTTTATTTACGACCCCGATTATGTCGCCGGCCATGTCTGGGTACCTGACCCGATCCGTTATCCACTTCGTGTCCAACCCTTTGTTGGCATCACCGCTAACCGTGGCGTACCGGGTTTCATCAACGATGCAATGCCTGATAGTTGGGGGAGCGCGTTTTGCGGGACCTTCATCGAACGGATCTGAGCCCTGTCGGGTATTTCGAATGAAATGAAGCGACGGGGCGTTCCGGATGACGACTTGCGTGAGCTATTCAAGCGCATGTGTTTTAACGCGTTGGTTGGCAATGACGACGATCATCCGAAAAACCATGCAATCCTTTGGCTCGAAGGGCGATGGCGGTTGGCGCCGATGTACGACGTGGTGCCAGGACTCGATGGTTCTTCGCCGCCCTATCTTTCGATGGCGGTCGGTCGGAGTGGACGAGCCATCACCCGCGAAAACCTGCTCAGCCACTGTAAGCACTTCGCCTGACGCCCGAGCAGGCAGCCAATGTCCTGGACGAAGTGATCGGGTGGGAAGATGAGCTTGGCGCCCATTACGGTTGCCACCTGAATGGCGCCGAGCTGGATCTCGCTCTAGGCGCAATGGGCGCCATGCGTATGAAAGTCTGAGATCAGACCACTTCGCGCTTGGGCAGGTACGGCGGCAGGTACAACCCCAGGTACGCATCGAACACTCGCATGCCTTCTTCGGCCATGCGCGGGGTGATCTGGCCGTGTTGTTGCACCGAGCGGGCGTAGACCCGGTCGCCCAGCTCCATGGCGAGGGCGAAGACGTCGACGTCATTGGGCAGTGTCGGCAGTTCGAAATGCCGGGAGAAGACTTTGTGCATCAGATCACTGAGTTCGAGGTCGTGCTGGCGGTCGGCCTGGGTGACTTCGGTCAGCCCATGCTGGGCCAGGATCAACTGGCGGGCGGCGGCGTCCTGATCGTAGATCGTCAGCATGCGCTGTTCCACCAACCGCGACAGATCGTGCCAATGGTGCAGCGCGTCGTGATCGATCGGTGCCTGGAGGCAGGCGCGGAAGGCGGCGTGGACGTCAGCAGTGAGCGCTTCGAGCAGGGCTGGAACGCTGGCGAAAAAGTGATACACGGAGGAGGGCGGGATGTCGGCGCGCTCGGCCACGCTGTAGATCGACAGGCTGGCCACGCCTTCCGCCGCCAGCAGCGTGCGGGCGGCATCGAGGATCGAGTCGATCCGGGCCTGGCTGCGTGCGCGAGGTTTGCGAGGGGTGGCGGTGCGTGTCATGGGGCTCTCCTGCAGGGCTGCGCGCATTGTACGCAGAGCAGGCCGATGATCCATACGCTTTTGTGGCGAGGGGATTTATCCCCGCTGGGGCGCGAAGCGGCCCTTCTTTTCTGGGGCCGCTGCGCAGCCCAGCGGGGATAAATCCCCTCGCCACAATGGCCATAAAAAACGCCGCGGCCCTGAGGGCGGCGGCGTTTCTCATTACTGCAACCGCTTAAACGGTATGCAGGTACCAGTTGTACTCAAGGTCGGAGATGGAGTGCTCGAACTCTTCCAGCTCGCTTTCCTTGCAGGCCACGAAGATATCGATGTACTTCGGATCGATGTACTTGGCCATGACTTCGCTGTCGTCCAGCTCGCGCAGGGCATCGCGCAGGTTGTTCGGCAGGCTTTGCTCGTTCTGCTCGTAGCTGTTGCCTTCCACCGGTGCGCCCGGCTCGATCTTGTTGACCAAGCCATGATGCACGCCCGCCAGCACGGCGGCCATCAGCAGATATGGGTTGGCATCGGCACCCGCCACGCGGTGTTCCAGGCGTACGGCGTCGGCGGAGCCGGTGGGCACGCGCAGGGCCACGGTGCGGTTGTCCAGGCCCCAGGTCGGCGAGTTCGGCACATAGAACTGCGCGCCGAAACGACGGTAGGAGTTCACGTTCGGGCAGAGGAACGCCATCTGCGCGGGCAGGGTCTCGAGCACACCGCCGATCGCGTGACGCAGCGCGGCGTTCTGCTCGGGATCCTCGCTGGCAAAGATATTCTTGCCATCCTTGTCCAGAATCGAAATGTGAACGTGCAGACCGTTGCCTGCCTGGCCCGGATACGGCTTGGCCATGAAGGTGGTGTCCATTTCATGGTCGTAGGCGATGTTCTTGATCAGGCGCTTGAGCAATACCGCGTAGTCGCAAGCCTTGATCGGGTCGGCCACATGGTGCAGGTTCACCTCGAACTGCGCCGGGGCACTTTCCTTGACAATGGCGTCGGCGGGAATGCCCTGCTCCTTGGCACCTTCCAGGATGTCCTGGAGGCAGTCGACGTATTCGTCCAGGTCGTCGATCAGGTAGACCTGGGTCGAGTGCGGGCGTTTACCGGAGATAGGTGAACGGGGCGGTTGTGGACGTCCATTCACGTTCTCCTGGTCGATCAGGTAGAACTCCAGCTCGAATGCCGCGCAGATGGTCAGGCCCAGCTCGTCGAACTTGGTCACGACCTGGCGCAGGACTTCGCGAGGGTCAGCGAAGAACGGCTCTCCTTCCAGTTCGTGCATGGTCATCAGCAGTTGCGCGGTAGGGCGCTTCTGCCAGGGTTCGTTGGAAAGGGTGCCCGGGATTGGATAGCAGATCCGATCGGCATCGCCGATGTCCAGGCCCAGGCCGGTGCTTTCCACCGTCGAGCCATTGATATCCAGGGCAAACAGGGAGGCCGGCAGGTTGATGCCTTTCTCGTAAACCTTGTGGAGGCTGGTGCGTTCGATGCGCTTGCCGCGCACCACACCATTCATATCCGCAATCAGAAGGTCAACGTACAGAACCTCAGGATGTTCCTTAAGGAACGCGTTCGCTTCGTTAAGCTGAACGGCACGCGGGGGTACCGACATGATGCAACACCTTTGTTGTTAAAAATATCAATCATTGATCTCTTCGAAAGCCAGTCAACCCGAACGGCATGCCGAAGTCAAGCAGGGCCTTTTTTGCCCTAAAAAAGCACTTGCGAGGCTTTTTTGAGGCAGTTTGGGGCGTTTTTTTCCTTTGAGGGACTTGGCGCCCGCAAGCTTGAGCGGGCCGTGTTGTATTTTTTACGGGGGTGTTGTGTAAAAAAATGAACAAGGCTAAGCTCGATTCAAACCCATAACAGCAATAATACCGGGGTGCTTCATGTCTCGCCTGCCGTACCAACGGCCTCACCAACTGTTCCAGCAGATCGGTTGGCACGCTCGTCGCAATGCTCATCGCATCAGTGATGGCATCTGCTCCCCGGCCACGACGACGGCCGCCAAGCGCTTGCCCATGCTGATGTCGCTCCCGGCGTATCAGTCGTCATCATCGTCCAATATTCTGGACGCTCTGGACGAATTTCTCTTTAGCGGCTCTCCTTCAACTTTAGAACCTTTCCGGCTGATTGTCGGGCAAGGGCAACACAATGCGACGCCGATGCGTCAAACAACGCCTGGCTACTGAACGCAGTCAGGAAACTCACGCCTAGAGGCATTTATGAGTAACAACCTCGACCAGCTCACCGATTGGTTGAAAAACCATAAGATCACAGAAGTCGAATGCATGATTGGCGATCTGACCGGTATCACCCGGGGCAAGATCTCACCGACCAACAAGTTCATTGCCGAAAAAGGCATGCGCCTGCCCGAGAGCGTCCTGCTCCAGACCGTTACGGGCGACTATGTCGAAGACGACATCTATTACGAACTGCTCGACCCTGCCGACATCGACATGATGTGCCGCCCGGACGAAAACGCAGTGTTCCTCGTGCCCTGGGCCATCGAGCCCACCGCTCAGGTGATCCACGATTCCTACGACAAACAGGGCAACCCCATCGAGCTGTCGCCGCGCAACGTGCTCAAGAAGGTGCTCAAACTCTATGCCGATAAGGGCTGGCAGCCGATCGTGGCGCCGGAAATGGAGTTCTACCTGACCAAGCGTAGCGACGACCCGGACTTCCCGCTGCAACCGCCGGTAGGCCGTTCCGGTCGCCCGGAAACCGGACGCCAATCTTTCTCCATTGAGGCGGCCAACGAATTCGACCCGCTGTTCGAAGACGTCTACGACTGGTGCGAATTGCAGGAGCTGGACCTCGATACCCTGATTCACGAGGACGGTACGGCGCAGATGGAAATCAATTTCCGTCACGGCGATGCCCTGTCCCTGGCCGATCAGATCCTGGTGTTCAAGCGCACCATGCGCGAGGCGGCGCTCAAGCACAACGTAGCCGCTACCTTCATGGCCAAGCCCATGACCGGCGAGCCGGGCAGTGCGATGCACCTGCACCAGAGCATCATCGACAAGGAGACCGGCAAGAACGTCTTCTCCAATGAAGACGGGACCATGAGCGAGCTGTTCCTGCACCACATCGGTGGCCTGCAGAAATTCATTCCCGAGCTGCTGCCGCTGTTCGCCCCTAACGTCAACTCGTTCCGCCGCTTCCTGCCGGATACGTCAGCGCCGGTGAACGTGGAGTGGGGTGAAGAGAACCGTACCGTGGGTCTGCGGGTGCCGGATGCCGGACCGCAGAACCGTCGGGTGGAAAACCGCCTGCCGGGTGCCGACGCCAACCCGTACCTGGCGATCGCCGCCAGCCTGTTGTGCGGATTCATCGGCATGGTCGAAGGCATCAACCCGAGCGCACCTGTGGTGGGCCGCGGTTACGAGCGTCGCAACCTGCGCCTCCCGTTGACCATCGAAGACGCCCTGGAGCGAATGGAAAACAGCAGCACCATCGAGAAATACCTGGGCAAGAAATTCATCACAGGCTATGTCGCAGTCAAGCGGGCCGAGCATGAAAACTTCAAGCGCGTCATCAGTTCGTGGGAGCGGGAATTCCTGCTCTTTGCCGTCTGAGGCGCCGGGTGGGGTTGCCTTCGGCAGCCTCGCCCCCACCGATATAAAGGAGAATTCGCATGACCCGCAACAACCCGCAAACCCGTGAGTGGCAGGCCCTGAGCAGCGATCATCACCTGGCCCCGTTCAGCGATTTCAAGCAGCTCAAAGAGAAAGGCCCGCGCATCATCACTCGCGCCAAGGGTGTCTATCTCTGGGACAGTGAAGGTAACAAGATTCTCGATGGCATGGCCGGCCTCTGGTGCGTGGCCGTCGGCTATGGGCGCGATGAATTGGCCGATGCCGCCAGCCGGCAGATGCGCGAGTTACCGTACTACAACCTGTTCTTCCAGACCGCCCACCCGCCGGCGCTGGAATTGTCCAAAGCCATTGCCGATATTGCCCCTGAAGGCATGAACCATGTGTTCTTCACCGGTTCCGGCTCAGAAGGCAACGACACCATGCTGCGCATGGTCCGCCACTACTGGGCGATCAAGGGGCAGCCGAACAAGAAAGTCATCATCAGCCGCAAGAACGGTTATCACGGTTCCACCGTGGCCGGCGCGAGCCTGGGCGGGATGACTTATATGCATGAGCAGGGCGACCTGCCGATTCCGGGCATCGTCCACATCGCCCAGCCTTACTGGTACGGCGAAGGCGGCAACATGAGCCCCGAGGAGTTCGGGCTGTGGGCGGCCAATCAATTGGAAGAGAAGATCCTGGAGATCGGCGTTGACAACGTCGGGGCCTTCATCGCCGAGCCGATCCAGGGCGCAGGCGGCGTGATCGTCCCGCCGGACAGCTACTGGCCACGCATGAAGGAGATTCTCGCCAAGTACGACATTCTGTTCGTGGCTGACGAAGTGATCTGCGGTTTCGGTCGTACCGGTGAGTGGTTCGGTAGCGATTTTTACGGTTTGAAGCCACACATGATGACCATCGCCAAGGGCCTGACCTCCGGCTACATCCCCATGGGCGGCCTGATAGTGCGTGATGATGTGGTCGAGGTGCTCAATGAAGGCGGCGACTTCAACCATGGTTTCACCTATTCCGGTCACCCGGTGGCCGCTGCGGTGGCGCTGGAAAACATCCGCATCCTGCGTGAAGAAAAGATTATCGAGCGGGTCCACAGCGAAACGGCACCCTATTTGCAGAAACGCCTGAGGGAACTGAACGACCACCCGCTGGTGGGTGAAGTGCGCGGTGTCGGTCTGCTGGGGGCGATCGAACTGGTCCGGGACAAGGCCACGCGCCAGCGCTACGAAGGCAAGGGCGTGGGCATGATCTGCCGGCAGTTCTGCTTCGATAACGGGCTGATCATGCGTGCCGTGGGCGACACCATGATCATTGCGCCGCCGCTGGTGATCAGCAAGGCCGAGGTGGATGAGCTGGTGACCAAGGCACGGCAGTGCCTGGACCTGACCCTCAGTGCGTTGCAAGGCTAAGTGCTAGGCTCTGTGCGAGGCGCTTCCAAGGGCCTCGCACAGTCTGAACAAAAGGTCGGGCTTGTGTTGAAAGCCTGCCCTGTAACTTGCCAGACTACCGTTGTTCAGGTTGCCCGCGAGCCGGCTGCTGAACTGTGGCTAAAAAGAATAACTGGAGCATCATCCATGAAGGCAATAGGTATGAAGATAGCTGGCAAGACCCTCCTCGCCATGTCCCTGATGGGCGTGATGGCGAGTGCCGTTCAGGCGGACGATAAAGTGCTGCATGTCTATAACTGGTCCGACTACATCGCACCGGACACGGTTGCCAAGTTCGAGAAAGAGTCGGGGATCAAGGTGGTCTACGACGTGTTCGACAGCAACGAAACCCTGGAGGCCAAATTGCTGGCCGGCAAGTCGGGTTATGACATCGTGGTCCCGTCGAACAACTTCCTGGCCAAGCAGATCAAGGCCGGCGTCTACCAGCCACTGGACAAGTCCAAGTTGCCGAACTGGAAGAACCTCGACACCGACCTGCTCAAGGCCGTGGGCGATGCCAGCGACAAGGGCAACCAGCACGCCTTCCCTTATATGTGGGGCACCATCGGCATCGGCTATAACCCCGAGAAGGTCAAGGCCGCTCTGGGCGTCGACAAGATCGACTCGTGGGACACCCTGCTCAAGCCGGAAAACATTGCCAAGCTCAAGGGCTGCGGTGTGAGCTTCCTCGATTCGCCGACCGAAATGATCCCGGTGGCATTGCATTACCTGGGTTACCCGACCGACAGCCAGGACAAGAAACAACTGGCTGACGCAGAGGCCCTGTTCCTCAAGATCCGTCCTTCGATCAGCTACTTCCATTCGTCCAAGTACATCTCTGATCTGGCCAACGGCAACATCTGCGTGGCCGTGGGTTACTCGGGTGATATCGAGCAGTCCAAGTCCCGTGCGGCCGAAGCGGGCGGCAAGGTCAAGGTGGCCTATGCCATTCCAAAAGAAGGCGCCGGCTCGTTCTACGACATGGTCGCTATTCCAAAGGATGCCGAGAACGTCGAGGCTGCCTACAAGTACATGAACTTCCTGATGAAGCCGGAAATCATGGCCGAGATCACTGACAACGTGCGCTTCCCGAACGGCAACAAGGCTGCCACGGCGTTGGTGGACAAGGAAATCTCCGGTGACCCGAACATCTATCCGTCGGACGAAGTAAAAGCCAAGCTCTACGCAATCAGCGACTTGCCGCCGGCCACCCAGCGGCTTCTGACCCGCAGCTGGACCAAGATCAAATCCGGTAGATAAACCGGCCTGAGGCATCTTCCTGTTGTCGCGGTCATCACGGCGGCGGCAACAGGAGCAATTAAATAACTAAAAGTTTTGCTGGATCGGTTTATCGAGGGTAAGTTGCGCGCCGGTTTTGTTGCAGGGCCCAGCGCGGCCAGGCAACGGGGGCAACTTGGGCCCGACTATTTAAGAGGACCTCCACGTGCCAGTCTTTTCTTTGTTACGCAACGCCTTGCTGGTCGGTGCAGGCCTGACGCTCGCAGTCGGCGTCCAGGCGGCTTCCACCGTGCATATTTATAACTGGTCGGACTATATCGGCGAGACCACCCTGGCGGATTTCGAGAAAGCCACCGGGATCAAGCCGGTCTACGACGTGTTCGATTCCAATGAAACCCTGGAAGGCAAGTTGCTGGCCGGTCATACCGGTTACGACGTGGTCGTGCCGTCCAACCACTTCCTCGGCAAGCAGATCAAGGCCGGGGCCTTCCAGAAGCTCGACAAGGCACAGTTACCCAACTATGCCAATCTCGACCCCGTGCTGCTCAAGCGCCTGGAGCGTAACGACCCGGGCAACCAATACGCCGTGCCATACCTGTGGGGTACCAACGGTATCGGCTACAACGTCGAGAAGGTCAAGGCGGTCCTGGGTGTCGACAAGATCGACTCGTGGGCCATGCTGTTCGAGCCGGAGAACATCAAGAAACTCTCCAGCTGCGGCGTCTCGTTCCTCGATTCGGGTGACGAGATGATCCCGGCGATGCTCAATTACCTGGGGTTGAACCCCAACAGCGTAAACCCCGAGGACTACAAGAAGGCTGAGGCCCAGCTCCTCAAGATCCGGCCTTATGTGACTTACTTCAACTCCTCCAAGTACATCTCCGACCTTGCCAATGGCGAGATCTGCGTGGCTGCCGGTTTCTCCGGCGACATCTTCCAGGCCCGGGAGCGTGCCAGCGAAGCCGACAAAGGTATCGACATCGCCTACGTGATCCCCAAGGAAGGTGGCAACCTCTGGTTCGACATGCTGGCGATCCCGCGCGACGCCGCCAACGTCAAGCAAGCCCATGCATTCATCAACTATCTGCTCAAGCCTGAGGTTATCGCCCAGGTCAGTGACACCGTCGGTTATGCCAACCCGAACCCCAAGGCTGGCGAACTGATGGATCAGAAAGTCCGTACCGACGAAGCGGTTTACCCATCGCAAGCAGTTGTCGACAAGCTCTACGTCAACTCCGAGTTGCCGCCCAAGATCCAACGACTGATGACTCGCAGCTGGACCAGGATCAAGTCGGGTAAATAACCGCTCTAACCAAGGTTCGCCCGTACGGGGCGAACTGTAAATTCTGTGGGAGTTTCGTAAATGGCTGTTGCCTCCGGCGCCTATAAGAAAGCCCTCGAGGGCGACCAGACACCCAAGCAGGTGCTGGTCAAAATCGACCGGGTCACGAAGAAGTTCGACGAGACGATTGCCGTGGACGATGTGTCCCTGGAAATCAAGAAAGGCGAAATCTTCGCCTTGCTCGGCGGTTCGGGTTCGGGCAAATCCACCTTGCTGCGCATGCTTGCCGGCTTCGAGCGGCCCACGGAGGGGCGTATTTTTCTCGACGGTGAGGACATCACCGATATGCCGCCCTATGAGCGGCCGATCAACATGATGTTCCAGTCCTACGCCTTGTTCCCGCACATGACCGTGGCGCAGAACATCGCCTTCGGCCTGCAACAGGACAAGATCCCCAAGGCCGACATCGATGCCCGCGTGGCCGATATGCTCAAGCTGGTGCAGATGAGCCAGTACGCCAAGCGCAAGCCGCACCAGCTCTCCGGCGGCCAGCGTCAACGCGTGGCCCTGGCCCGCTCCCTGGCCAAGCGTCCGAAGCTGTTGCTGCTCGACGAGCCGATGGGGGCTTTGGACAAGAAGCTGCGCTCGCAAATGCAGCTTGAGCTGGTCGAGATCATCGAGCGTGTCGGCGTGACGTGCGTCATGGTGACCCACGATCAGGAAGAGGCCATGACCATGGCCGAGCGTATCGCGATCATGCATCTGGGCTGGATCGCCCAGATCGGCAGCCCGATCGATATCTACGAAACCCCGACCAGCCGCCTGGTCTGCGAGTTCATCGGCAACGTCAACATCTTCGAGACTGAGGTCGTAGACGACGCTGAAGGCCACGCGGTGCTGACCTGCAAGGACCTGGACCGCAACATCTACGTGGGTCACGGCATCAGCACCTCGGTGCAGGACAAGTCGGTGACCTACGCCATTCGCCCGGAAAAACTGCTGGTGACCGTCGAGCAGCCGACCTGCGAGCACAACTGGTCCAGCGGCAAGGTCCATGACATCGCCTACCTGGGCGGGCACTCGGTGTTTTACGTCGAGCTGCCGAGCGGCAAGCTGGTGCAGTCCTTCGTCGCCAACGCCGAGCGCCGTGGCCAGCGGCCGACATGGGGCGATCAGGTGTTTGTCTGGTGGGAAGACGACAGCGGCGTGGTGCTTCGCTCATGAACATGCGCAAATTCAAACGCCGACTTGATCGAATAACGCCCGGTGGCCGTCAACTGGTCATCGGGGTGCCCTTCCTCTGGCTGTTCCTGTTCTTCATGCTGCCGTTCTTCATTGTCCTGAAGATCAGCTTCGCTGAAGCCGACGTGGCGATTCCGCCGTACACCGAGATCTACAGCTACGTCGACCAGAAGCTTCAACTGCTGCTCAACTTCGCCAACTACGTGCTGCTCAGCGAGGACGAGCTGTATATCGCCGCTTACCTGGGCTCGTTGAAGATGGCCCTGATCAGCACCGCGCTGTGCCTGCTGATCGGTTATCCGATGGCCTATGCCATCGCCAATGCCCGCAAAGATAAGCAGACGGTGTTGGTACTGCTGATCATGATGCCGACCTGGACCGCGATCCTGATTCGCGTCTACGCGTGGATGGGCATTCTCAGCAACAACGGTCTGCTCAATGGCTTCCTGATGAGCATGGGCTGGATCAACGAACCGCTGCAGATACTCAACACCAACCTGGCGGTCTACATCGGCGTGGTTTATTCCTATCTGCCGTTCATGATCCTGCCGTTGTACGCCAACCTGGTCAAACATGACCCCAGCCTGCTGGAGGCCGCTTCCGACCTGGGTTCGAGTACCTTCAACAGCTTCTGGAAAATCACCGTGCCGCTGTCCAAGAACGGCATCATCGCCGGGTGCATGCTGGTGTTCATTCCAGTGGTGGGCGAGTTCGTGATCCCGGAACTGCTGGGCGGCCCGGAAACCCTGATGATCGGTAAAGTGCTGTGGCAGGAATTCTTCAATAACCGTGACTGGCCGGTGGCGTCCGCCCTGGCGGTGGTGATGCTGGCAATCCTGATTGTGCCGATCATCCTGTTCAACCGCAGTCAGGCCAAGGAAATGGAGGGCAAGGAATGAAGCGCTTCAGTTTTTCAAGCCTGATGCTGGTGCTGGGATTGCTGTTCATCTATGCGCCGATGCTGATCCTGGTGATCTATTCGTTCAACGCCTCGAGGCTGGTGACGGTGTGGGGCGGCTGGTCGATCAAGTGGTACGTCGGCCTGCTGGATAACACCCAGTTGATGGGCTCGGTGCTGCGTTCGCTGGAAATCGCCTGCTATACGGCAATCGCTGCGGTGGCCCTGGGTACACTGGCGGCCTTCGTGCTGACCCGTATCACCCGCTTCAAGGGACGTACGCTGTTTGGCGGCCTGGTCACCGCGCCGCTGGTGATGCCGGAAGTGATCACCGGCCTGTCGCTGTTGCTGCTGTTCGTGGCCATGGCGCAGATGATCGGCTGGCCCCAGGAGCGTGGCATCGTCACGATCTGGATTGCCCATACTACGTTCTGCGCAGCCTATGTGGCGGTGGTGGTCTCCTCACGCTTGCGTGAGCTGGACCTGTCCATCGAAGAGGCGGCCATGGACCTCGGTGCGCGCCCGTGGAAGGTGTTTATCCTGATCACTATCCCGATGATTGCGCCGTCGCTGGCGGCGGGGGGCATGATGTCGTTCGCGCTATCCCTGGATGACCTGGTACTGGCGAGCTTCGTGTCGGGCCCGGGTTCGACGACCTTGCCGATGGAAGTGTTCTCGGCGGTGCGACTGGGCGTGAAGCCGGAGATCAACGCCGTGGCCAGCCTGATCCTGCTGGCGGTTTCGGTGGTCACCTTTCTGGTCTGGTATTTCAGCCGCCGCGCCGAAGAGAATCGCAAGCGGGCGATCCAGCAAGCCATCGAAGAAAGCGCCGCCGATTCGTGGAAGCAGCCGGAAGTCCGCCGGGCGGCGGCTGCATAGGTCTGAAGGTGACAGTGTGGCGAGAGAGCAAGCTCTCTCGCCACAGGGTTTTCTGTCGCTCACAGCTCGTTGGCCTGCCACAAATTCACTGTGGGAGCGGGCTTGCTCGCGAAAGCTATGAATCAGTGGGCACAGAGGTTGACTGTGAGGCCGTCTTCGCGAGCAAGCCCGCTCCCACATAGTTGTTCGCACATCCGTGACTCACCACGGAACAAATATGGGAGCGAGCCTGCTCCGGGCGGCGATCCGACGATAGCGGTGCGCCAGTCGATGAACATGCCACGCCATCCCTCATTTCTTCAGCGTGTCATGGGCCTCCAGCGCTCGCAGCGAGTAGATGTAAGCTGCGCCGGCGTTCAATGACACCGCAGTGGCTAGGGTCGCGGCGATTTCTTCGCGGGTGGCGCCGGCCTTGATGGCCGCATCGGTGTGTACGCCGATGCAACCATCACAGCGGGTCGTGATTGCCACGGCGATGGAAATCAGCTCCCGGGTCTTGGCATCGAGCACGTTGTTCTCGGCAGCGGCTTCATCCAGGGCCATATAGGCCTTGACCATCTTCGGGTTGCTCTTGCCAAGGGCACCAAAGGCACTCTTGATGGTGGGCAGCAGTTCGGACCAGTTATTGAACATCGCTATGACTCCATTGTGAGGGACGGGGAAAACCCCCTGTAGTCTTGACCAACAATGATGATCAAGCCTGTCGGTGACGGAAAAAATGAGTGCCGTCCGACTCAGGGCGCGGTCCTGGCTGGCAACAGTTTCAGGGTGTCATGGGTGTTGGCGGTCACTTCCTCCTCGGCCAAGTGCGCCTGGTGGTACAAGCCCTCGATGTAGGCCTCGGCCTGATCGGCGTAATACTTGTCGAACGGCACACCGCTCTGGCCGACCGGATTGATGGTGACGCTGTGGGTCGGGTCGGCGAAATCGATGATGCGCCGGGTGGACGGGCCGTAGGTAACCGGCCAGGGAGCCGGGCCGATCCTGGCGGAAAGATTGTTGGGCACTTCATGGGTACCGGGTGCGGCGAACGGGCCGACATTGAAAATCCGGTCCAACGGTTTTTGCATGCCCAATGGGTGCCCGTGTGTGAGGGTATGGGCATTGCCCCATTGCCATTGCGTGGCATCGTCACCGAAGGTGGCCTTCAGGTGCGCCAGGCTTTTGCTCCAGGCTGTTTTGACGATGTCGCTACGGGTTTCCTTGCTCAGGGTCGTGCGATTGTCCCACCAGGGCGAATCCACCGAGGCGGCCAGGCGCGGCAGTGCGGCATCGATCACCCGGGTCGACAGCGCGGTGTCGAAGAAGCCGTCTCCCAGTTCATCGTGCAGGGCGGCATCCGCGAGGTTGAACAGGAACTGGTTGAACAGCGTGGCGCTGACGGAATCCAGGGGATAATCGCCCTGCCATTGTGCGAGTTGTTCCACCCACTTGCGTTCCTGCGGGTCGCTGACCACTTCTCTCAACACTGGCAGCAAAGGCGCCAGCAAGCGCGGGCCATAGGCGGTGGTGGTGCCCAGTTGCAGCTTGCGAGTGCTTTCGATGTCCCACTTTGCCTGTTTGTCGCTGAGCTGGAGATTGAGTTGCTGCCCACGGTCGGGGAGGTTGTAGTAGCCCGGAATCTCGATACCGCTGGATGAAACCGGCTGGAAATTCGCCGATACGATATAGCCGCGGGCAGGGTTCTCCTCCTGGGGGTTATTGCTGAAGGGGTAGAAACCTTCCTTCTCCGCCTCAGGGCTGCTGCCGTCGAGCAGGAAACCGGGTTTCACACCGGCCGGTCGCTTGGGCAGTTGGGCGGCGGCCCACCAACCGATATCCCCCTTGGCATTGGCCCAGACGACATTCAGCCCCGGTGCATGGATCTTGGCTGACGCTCCGCGCGCCTTGGCCAGTGTGTCGGCACGGTTGAGCTGGTAGAACGCCTCGAGGATCGGGTTGCGGCTTTCCAGGAAACCCCACCACATGGCAATCGGTGTATGGCCGGCATTGGCGCCGAGCACATCGTTGACGATCGGGCCGTGGGGCGACTGGCGCAGCACCAGCGTCACGGGTGCCTGGCCTTTTACCGCGATCTGCTGTTCGCTGTGGGTCATGTCGACCCACTTGTCGCGATACCAGACTTGTTCGGGGTTGTTCGGGTTGACCTTCTCGGCAATCAGGTCCAGGTCGTCGTTCTGGAACATGGTGATACTCCAGCCGAAATCCTTGTTCATGCCCAGCGTCGCAAACGGCATCAATGCCTGATAGTGCCCATAGAGTTCGAATCCCGGCGCCGAGAGATGCGCCTCGTACCACACCGAGGGGGCGGAAAAGCGTATGTGCGGGTCTCCCGCCAACAAAGGTTTGCCGCTGCGGGTGTGGCTTCCGGCAACGGCCCAGGCGTTGCTGCCCTCGAACTGTGGCAGGCCGCTTCCGGCCAGGGCCTTATCACTCAAGCGGGCCAGGGCATCGAGGCCTTTCCAGTCGACGTCGGCCAGGGGCAGGGCGGTTCTGCGGTGTTCCCCCAGCGCACCCTTGGGCTGCCAGTCGAGGTCGAAGATACTCAGGTAGTCAGTGCCTAGCTGATCGCGTACGTAGGTCAGCAGTGGTTCGGTGCGAAAGGCGGCGGCGAAGCTGTAGGCCATGTAACCGGTGATGCTCACCGTGTCTTCTGCGGTGAATGGGCGCTTGGGGATGCCCAGCACATCGAATTCTATCGGACGGACGTGGCTGCCCTGGTAGCGGTTGATGCCATCGAGATAAGCCTGCATCGCGATCCAGGACGGGGATAGTGGATCCTGTTCCGCCACGTAGCGGGCGGCGCGCTCGCGGATTCGCAGGCTGCGCATCAGTTTATCGGTGTCGAGCAGTTTCGGCCCCAGTACCTCGGCGAGTTCGCCACGTGCGAGGCGGCGCATGATCTCCATCTGGAACAACCGGTCCTGGGCTTGGACATAACCGAGCGCGCGGTACAGGTCGGTTTCGTTCTCGGCGCGGATATGGGGCACGCCGCGCTCGTCGTAGCGCACGGTCACCGAGCCCTGCAGCCCCTGCAACTGCACCGTGCCTTGGCGGGTGGGCTGCTTGCTGTAGAGGTAGCCACCGGTGACGATGATGGCGGTGACGACCAATGACAGGAATGCAATGAGGCTGCGTTTCATGGTGCTCTCTTATTCGGATGATGCGTCCTTGCCCCACTGACAATAACAGCCCACCGCCAGTGTGTGGGTTGCATTGACGGCGCGGCCGACGTTCAAGGCCTCGAGAATCGGCTCGATGAAGCTGTTGCTCGAATTGCAGGTCAAGCCTTCGCTGTAGGGACCGAAGTAGGCCAGTTCGCCGGTGCGACTCCATATCGCCACGGCCGGGCTGGCGGGAATCTGCTCCGAACCGGGCAATGCTGCAAGCGGCTTGAGGCTGCTCAGCGTGGTCGGTAGCTGGCCTTGAGTGCCGCTTTTCTGTATCGCATAGAACTCGACACCTTGTGGTGCGTATTTATCGACCAGTTCGGACAGGTGTTGCTGATTGCCGACGTTGCACGGGCAGGCCGGGTCCCAGAAGTGCACCAGGCGGATCGGGCCGGGCCCGGCCAGCTCGGGCGGCAGGCGCAGGGGATCGCCGGAAAATACCGCGGTGTGTTGGCTGAAAGCTCGCAGGAAACGTCCCTGGAACCAGTCGTAGGCGACCCACAGCACGACTGCGCACCCAAGGGCAAGCAGACTGGCAAGCAGGGTCGTGCGGTGGGACTGGCGCATGGATTCATCCTCTGAAGCCGCGTAGCTTGCCATGCCTGTCGCGACAGATGAATATCGCAGGTCTACAAAGTCTGTTTTCGCGCCTTGTGCGTTTGCCTGGAAATATTGATGCCTGCCACTTTCGACCCCGATCATCTGCGTGCCAGCCTGCAACCGTTGGACCAGTGGCAGCCGCTGTCTGCGCAGGCCCAGGCCTATCAACAATTCTATGGATTGGATTTTCCCCAGCGGACCTTGCGCAAGGGGCTTGGACGTTTCGAGATCGATGGATATGAGTTGGTCGATCAGGTCTGGTGGCCGGAAAAAGCCGTGGCAACGTTATTCGTGTTTCACGGTTACTACGATCACATGGGACTCTACCGGCACTTGGTCGAATGGGGCCTGGAGCAGCATTTTGCGGTGATCGCCTGTGACCTGCCAGGTCATGGGCTGTCCAGCGGCGAACGCGCCAGCATCGGCGATTTCGCCGAGTACCAGGCCACATTGCAGGGCTTGCTGGCCGAGGCCGGAAAGCTGGGGCTGCCGCAGCCGTGGCACCTCTGTGGGCAAAGCACCGGCGGCGCAATCGTGGTCGATCATGTGCTTAATCAGGGGGCGAACAGCCCGGCCCAGGGCCAGGTCATCCTGTTGTCGCCCCTGGTGCGCCCTCGGGCCTGGGGCTGGTCACGGCTGAGTTATCACCTGCTCAAGCCCTTCGTGACCGGCATCGCCCGGCGCTTCAGCGAAAACTCCACTGACCCGCAGTTCCTGCCGTTCCTGCAAGCCGACCCACTGCAGCCGCTACGCCTGCCTACCGCCTGGGTGGGTGCATTGGGGCGGTGGATCAAGCGTATCGAAGCTGCCCCGAGCAGCCCGCGCCGGCCCCTGATCGTGCAGGGGCAGGCGGACATGACCGTGGATTGGAAACATAATCTGCAAGTGCTGCACAGCAAGTTCGACCGGCCCCAGATACTGATGCTGCCCCAGGGCCGCCATCACCTGGCAAATGAAGTGCTGGCGATGCGGCAAGAGATGTTTGGGTTCCTGACCAAGCGGATGAGCCGGATCCGGCGGTGACTTCAGGGCCCTGTCGCGAGCAGGCTCGCTCCCAAAATGAATCTCGGCGGGTCACAAAATCCGTGTACACACCCGATTCCCTGTGGGAGCGAGCCTGCTCGCGATGGCGGAATCTCAGGCGCTGAAGTTTTTACTGCCCGAGGTTCTGCCCCACCGCCAACCCCGCCCGGATCGCCGCCAGGGCCGCCTGGTAATAGGCTTGGCCCTCGGCCGATTCGGCAAACGTGGAAAACTCCTCCAGCTCGGTATCGGTCAGGTCACGGTAGACGTACAGCAGGGTGTTGTTCAGGTCGGCGCCGATCTGATCCATCAACCGCTGGCGCTGGCCGTTCAGCATGCCCTGGGCCTGGCCACCGCCCAGCAGGCCGGGGATCATCGAGCTGAGGCTGTCGGCCGCCACGCCAGCGATGGCCAGGCTGACTTCGGCGCCAGCCTCGCGGGCGGGCAGGGCCTGGGCCAGGTGGCCGATGATCAGCAGGCGGTTATCGCTGGCCTGCATCTTGGGCAGGCCCTTGGCGTTCTTTGCCAATTGGTCGCGACGGGTTGCCAGTAGCTCGGCGGCCACGACCTTGCGTCCCAGCGGCGACTGGAAGAACGTCAGGGCCGGGTTCGGATCACGAAGATTCCTGCGCATCTGCGCCTTGGCCCGCTGGTCCATGGCCTGGGGGGCGAAACGCTGATTGCTGTTGCTCACCAGGGCCTGGAACACCGCTGGCGGCAGGCTGTTCTGGTAACGCTGCTGCGCGGCGCTCAAGGCATCGTTGAAATGCGCCCGCTGTTCCGGCCAGCCGGCGACCTTGTACAACTGGTCGTAGCTGTCTGCCCAAGCGGGCAAAACGCAGAACATCAACAGTGAGAAAAGCAAACGGCGCATAGGGACTCCTGTCAGCAGCCGACTATTCTCCGTGGGGTGTGGGAACTTGTCGAGAATTCGTATCAAGTTCGTACGGCGGTGCCACCTGGCGCTGCAAACCCGCTGCGTGGCGCTGTCGGTTTTGCGGGCACAGGCATACTATGCGCGCCATGCAAATACCTTCTGATCACCCGTTGCTGTTACGTATTGTCGATGACCTGGCCGAGCGCGGCTGGTCGCAGCAGAACATCTTCCTGCCGGATGCGCTGACCCGTGCCCTGGCGGCCGAGTGTCGCCAGCGTGCCGCCGAAGGCGAACTGGCTCCGGCTGCGGTCGGGCGCGGCTTGTTTTCAGAAATCCGCGAAGGCATACGGGGTGATCGCATCCAGTGGATCGAACCCGGCCAGGCCGAGGCCTGCGACCGTTACCTGGGACTGATGGACAGCCTGCGCGAGGCGTTGAATCGTGGGCTATTCCTGGGTCTGGAGGATTTCGAAAGTCACTTCGCTCTGTACCCCCCCGGTGCGTTCTACCTCAAGCATGTCGATCGCTTCCGTGATGACGACCGGCGCATGGTGTCGGCAGTGCTCTACCTCAATGACGGTTGGTTGCCGGAGCATGGCGGCCAGTTGCGCATGTACCTGGATGAAGGCAGGGAGCAGGACGTGGTGCCCACCGGCGGCTGTCTGGTGGTATTCCTGTCGGGAAACATCCCCCATGAAGTTCTGCCAGCCACGCGGGATCGCCTGTCCTTGACCGGCTGGTTCCGACGCCGTGGCAACGAGTTGTTCTGAATGGACAAGATCCTGGTCAGTCGTTGCCTGCTCGGACATCGCGTGCGTTACGACGCAGGTGCGAGCGGGCCGTTCGAGCAACTCCAGCGGTGGGTCGATGAAGGCCGTGTCGTGCCACTGTGCCCGGAAGTCGCTGGCGGTTTGCCCACGCCTCGGGCGGCAGCGGAAATCCCCGGCGGGCAGGGCGCACAGGTGCTCGATGGCCAGGCGGTCGTGATGACGTCCGAGGGGGAGGATGTGAGTGCGCAGTTTCTGTCGGGTGCGTACCAGGCCCTGGAGCTGGTGCGTGAACACGGTATCCGGGTCGCTGTGCTCAAGGCCAACAGTCCGTCCTGCGGCAACCTGCTGACCTATGATGGGACATTCGGCGGGGTGAAGGTCCGTGGCGAGGGTGTGACGGCGGCGTTGCTCAAGCGTCACGGGGTGCGGGTGTTCAGCGAGTTGGAGTTGGCTGAGGCTGCGGCGGCGCTCGAAATCTTGCTCGATGGCTGAATCCCTACCTGACACAACCGCTTTTTGTGGCGAGGGGATTTATCCCCGCTGGGGTGCGCAGCGCCCCCAAAAGGATTGACGCGGTCTACCTGACGCACCGCGGTGCCAGGTTTCAGGGGCGCTTCGCACCCCAGCGGGGATGAATCCCCTCGCCACAGGGACCGGCTCGTCTATAACTGCGCGGCCAACTGCTCGATCTGCTCCTGTCGCTCGGCCTGATTCAACCTTGGATGGGCGTTGAGCGATGACCACTGCGGATACGCCCGAGCCTTGTTCAAGGCTTCGGGCAGTTTGCCTTCGCGCCAGCTCTTGTCCTGGGGCGTATCGATCCTGATGCTGTCCAGCGCCGCGTGGCCGCGCTGGTTCAGGGCTTGCACCAGTTGTCGTTGGCGCAGGGCCAGCAGACGCAGCACGCTGTCGTCCACGGTCAGTTCTCGCTGGCCCTTCAGTTTTCCCATCAACCGGTTGCCATAGCCGCGGGCTGTTTGCAGGGCGCCGCCGGCTATAGCGCCGACCAGAGCGGCGGCACCGAGGGTCAGGCCGCCCACCAGCAAATCCACTCCAGCCCCGGCCGCAGCTCCGGCCGCGATTCCGCCGCCGACCCGTACGCCCAGTTGCTTGAGGGTTGCAGGGTTGAACAGGTCGTCGCCCCAGCGTCCATCGAGCAGCGGTAGATCACTGGCCGCGGCGTCCTGGGGACGAAAGGCATAGAGCTTGAGCAGGGCTTCGACGCAGCGCTGTTCCCGCTGGCGCACCGCCTTGCGCAACTCGCTGATGGCCTGGTGCTCCTGCTCGGTGTCGCTGGTCACGCTGCGTCGGCAGGCGGCGCAGTCGATCAGCAACTCGGCGATCAAGCGTGCCGCGCTCTGCTGGCGAGCCAGGCGTTGGGCCTGTTGATCGGCGATCAATCGTTCCAGTTGGCCGCGTGCATTTTCCAACAACAGCGCAAGGCTTTCATACAGGCGCCGCTCGCCATCCTCGGGCGGGGCAACGCTGTCGAAGCGCACCAGGGCGTGCAACCCCAAGCGGGCCAGGGCCTCGCGCCAATCGGGTTCGCGGTGCTGGGCGCTGCTGACGAAATTCAGCACCGGCAGCAGCGGTTTTCCGCAGCTGGCGAGGACTTCCAGTTCGTCACGGTACTTCGCCAGCACCGGCTCCCGGGCATCGATCACGTAGAGCCCGGCGTCACTGGCAAGCAGTTGCCGCAACACTTTGGCTTCCTGCTCGAAACGCTGTCGCGCCTCGCTGCCCTTCAGAAAACGGGCCAGGCGCGCCGGGCCGTCCAGGCGTTCACCGGGGCGCTCCAGGCGTTCGAGGTAATCGAGCAGGGCGATGGCATCCTCCAGGCCCGGCGTGTCATACAACTCCAGCAGCGCTTCGCCATCCACCGACAAGCGCGCCCCTTCGACGTGCCGGGTGGTGCTCGGGCGATGGGATACTTCGCCAAAGCCGACGTCCCGGGTCAGGGTGCGCAGCAGCGAGGTCTTGCCGACGTTGGTATGGCCGACCACGGCCAGTTTCAGTGGTTTCAAGGGCTCAGTCATGGCCGGTCTCCAGCCAGTTCAGAGGCGCACAATCGGCGAAGGGCAACTGCAATTGTTGCAATGCGTTGTGCCAGTCGCCCAGGCGCTCGGCGTCCAGGGCCTCGCCGGGGGGCGCCTGCAACAGCCATACACGGGTAGCACTGGCGCTGCGGGCCAGTTCGGCGATCAATGCCAGACTGCCGCGGTCCGGTGACCGTCGTGGGTCGCAGGCAATCGCCAGGCGCGCCGGAGGGAAGCGCGACAACTGCTCGAGGAGTTTGTGACGCGACTCGCGGCTGTCGAGGATGCCGGCGTTTTTCACTGAGTCCGGCAGCTTCGGCGGCCAGGGTCGCTCGTCCAGTTCGATCGCCACCAGCAGCGCTCCCGTGCTGTCCAGCGTGCCGACCGAGTGCTCGATCGGATGCAGTTGTCCGGGCGCGGCGTCGCTGACCCCCAGTCGTTCACTGCTGGGCATCAAGTGTTCGCGCAGTTGCGCGTAGCCCGGCAGATTCAAATCCAGGCCCAGGGTGGCGCGGCCGCGCCGCCAACGCCACAGGCACAGCAGTGCCAGGCCCAGGCGTGGCAGCACGCCATACACCAGCACCACGCCCACCAGCCACGCGGCCCAGGCCTGCCGGGCGCTTTCGATGTTCAGGGCGCCGTCGCCGCTGGCGCGGATCATTTCGACGGTCGGGGCACTGAAGCCCAACAGCGCGGGCAACGCGCCAAGGGTGCGGGTCAGGGAGACGAAGGTTTCGCCACCGAGGATGGTGGTTTCCCAGACGAAACCATAGCGTCGGGTCGCCATCAATAGCAGTACGATGACCAGCGCGCTGAGCATCGCCAGTAACCACGCGCCGTTGACCAGCATGCCGAGTGCCCAGCGATTGAGCTTGTGTCGTTGCAGCAATAGCAGCAAGGCCGGCGCCAGCTGGGCCGCCTTGGCATCGCGGGCGAGTTTTTCGCTGAGCCACAGCCACAGGCGTCCCAGTATCGCGCCTTGTTCCCCAGCGAATACCAGGCCCAAGGCCCAGCCGATGATCAGGATCAGGTTCAGCCCCAACAGGCTGCCGAGGGCCCAGAATACGTTGACGGGTGTTTGACCGTCGCCGAGGGCGGCAAATCCCAGGCCGGCACCGCTGAAGATGGCGAAGACTGCCAGGACGATCAGCGCCAGGCGTGCCCCTTGCAGCCAGTGGCGCAGGGCTTCGGTGAGACCGTCACGCTCGGCCAGCCGGCGGGCGCGATGGTGAATGCGGGTCGATAGATCGCCACCCGCCGCGCGGGCCTGGCGATTGGCTTCCTGGTCCTGGAGCGGGCCCGCGTGTTCTTCACGCAGGCGTACCGTCTCGGTCAGCCAGAGGTTCTGCAGTTCAGTCAGGGGAGCAGTCACGGGCGCTTCCGTCGCAAATGAGCGTTGAGGATAACCGCTGGGGCGCCTGTCAGGGTACGTTGAGCCTCTGCTATCCTCGGCACCATGAAAAAAACTCTTCCTTTAAGCCTGATCGCAGCCCTCGGTGAAAACCGTGTGATCGGCATCGACAACAGCATGCCCTGGCACTTGCCGGGGGACTTCAAATATTTCAAGGCCACCACCCTGGGCAAGCCGATCATCATGGGCCGCAAGACCTGGGACTCCCTCGGCCGACCGCTGCCGGGGCGCTTGAACATCGTGGTCAGTCGTCAACCGGGCCTGGTGCTCGAGGGCGCGGAAGTCTTCTCCTCGCTGGAGTCCGCGGTGGAGCGGGCCGAGGCGTGGGCGCTCGCGCAAGGCGTCGATGAGCTGATGTTGATCGGCGGTGCCCAGTTGTATGCCCAGGCCCTGGAGCAAGCGGATCGGCTGTACCTGACCCGTGTGGCGTTAAGCCCGGAAGGGGATGCGTGGTTTCCGGAGTTTGATTCGAGCCGGTGGGAACTGGTTTCGAACCAGCCGAACCCGGCAGAGGGGGATAAGCCGGCGTACAGTTTTGAGGTGTGGGAGAAGCTTTAAAGTTCAGGCTCCAAGCAAAGTGCCGAGCTGGTTGTGGGAGCAAGGCTTGCCCGCGATTCAGGCGATGCGGTCTATTGGTCAAACCGCATAACCGTCATCGCGAGCAAGCTTTGCTCCCACAGGCATCAGGCATCAGGCATCAATCAAGCATCAAGCGTGCACCAACTCCCCATGCTCATCGGCATCCAGCAGCGCCTTGTCGGTCTGCTGCATCACCTGGCTGGTAATCGCCCCTGCGGTGATCGAGCCGCTGACGTTCAATGCTGTGCGGCCCATGTCGATCAGAGGCTCGACGGAAATCAGCAACGCCACCAGCGAAACCGGTAAGCCCATGGCCGGCAACACGATCAACGCGGCGAACGTCGCACCACCACCGACGCCGGCCACACCGGCCGAGCTCAAGGTCACGATGGCAACCAGGGTTGCGATCCACACCGGATCCAACGGGTTGATGCCCACCGTTGGCGCAACCATCACAGCGAGCATGGCGGGGTAGAGTCCGGCGCAACCGTTCTGGCCGATGGTGGCACCGAATGACGCGCTGAAGCTGGCAATGGCTCGGGGAATGCCAAGGCGACGGGTCTGGGCTTCGATGCTCAGAGGGATGGTCGCGGCGCTGGAGCGGCTGGTGAAGGCAAAGGTCAGCACCGGCCAGATCTTGCAGAAGAAGCGCAGGGGGTTGATCCCGGCGGCGGACACCAGCAGGCCATGGACCACGAACATCAGGCCCAGGCCCAGGTAGGACACCACCACGAAACCGCCCAACTTGATGATGTCCTGCAGGTTGGAGCCGGCCACCACCTTGGTCATCAACGCCAGCACACCATACGGAGTCAGCTTCATCACCAGACGCACCAGGCGCGTGACCCAGCTTTGCAGGGTGTCAATGGCATTGATCACTTTCTGACCTTTCTCGACATTGCGGAATGAACGAGAGCAGCAATTGCGGGACGTTCAAGTCGGCGACCTTGCCGGCGTAATCGCTCTGGATCACTTGCAGGCGTGCCAATTCCTGGGTGCCAGCCACAAGGCCTTCGGCGGTGAGACCGAACAGGTTGGTCAGGCCGATACCGATCAGGGCCGCGATGGCGGTGGTGAACAGCAGGGTGCCGATGGTCAGGAAGTTGATCTTGCCCAGGGACGAGGCGTTATGCAGCCGGGCCACGGCGCTGAGAATCGAGGCGAAGACCAGCGGGATCACGATCATTTGCAGCAACTGTACGTAACCGTTGCCCACCAGGTCGAACCAGCCGATGGAGGCTTTGAGCACCGGGCTGCCGGCGCCATGGACCGTGTGCAGGGCTATCCCGAACCCCACCCCGAGCAGCAGCGCCAGCAGCACCTTCTTCGCCAGGCTCCAGTTGCGGTGACGGGTTTGCGCCAGGCCGAACAGCAAGGCGAGGAACACCAGCAGATTGAGGAACAGCGGCAGATTCATCAAAAAGAGCTCCGTTAAGACTTGCCAGTCGCCTGAAGCTGCGACTGCGAGCAGGGAAGCCTAATAGCCTGAAAACTAATGAATTAATATTAGAAAAGCATGTTGAATGTCGCTTATGGAATAAGGACGTGGCGTTTGCAGACACGTCGCTGGCGCTATCGAGACGCAAGCGGTCGTGGACAGGCGAGGACTGTCACAAGCATTTGTTAGCGTCGGGTTCTTTGAACCTGGGAGAAATGCCGATGAAGCTCGTACCTCGTTTTCTCGCTGTTGCCTTGAGCCTTGGTCTCGCCGGCCAGGCACTTGCCACCGAACTCAAGCACTGGCCGGCGGAACAGGCCAAGGCGCTGGATGCGATGATCGCGGCCAACGCCAACAAGGGTAACTTTGCGGTGTTCGACATGGACAACACCAGTTACCGCTATGACCTGGAAGAGTCGTTGCTGCCGTTCATGGAGAACAAGGGCCTCATCACCCGGGAAAGCCTGGATCCTTCCCTGAAGCTGATTCCGTTCAAGGACACCGCCGATCACAAGGAAAGCCTGTTCAGTTACTACTACCGCCTCTGCGAAGTGGACGACATGGTCTGCTATCCATGGGTAGCCCAAGTGTTCTCCGGTTTCACTCTCAAGGAACTCAAGGGCTACGTCGACGAGCTGATGGCGTCCGGCAAGCCTGTACCGACCACGTATTACGACGGCGACAAGGTGGTCAACTACAACGTCAACCCACCGAAAGTTTTCACTGGCCAGGCCGAGCTGTACAACAAACTGATGGAAAACGGCATCGAGGTCTATGTCATGACCGCGGCGTCGGAAGAGCTGGTGCGTATGGTCGCCGCCGATCCGAAATACGGCTACAACCTCAAGCCGCAGAACGTCATCGGCGTGACCACGCTGCTCAAGGATCGCAAGACCGGCGAGCTGACCACCGCTCGCAAGCAGATCACCGCCGGCAAGTATGACGAGAAGGCCAACCTGGACCTGGAATACACGCCTTACCTGTGGACCCCGGCGACCTGGATGGCCGGCAAGCATGCGGCGATCCTGACGTACATCGATGAGTGGAAGAAACCGGTCCTGGTGGGTGGCGATACGCCGAGCAGCGACGGCTACATGCTGTTCCATGATGTGGATGTGGCCAAGGGCGGTATCCACCTGTGGGTCAACCGCAAGGACAAGTACATGACCCAGATCAACGGCATGATGGCCAAGCACGCTGCGGCCCAGGCCAAGGAAGGGCTGCCGGTTACGGCGGACAAGAACTGGGTGATCGTGAAGCCTGAGGACATTCAGTAAGCCCAGTAACCCTTGTGGGAGCGAGCCTGCTCGCGATAACGGTGTGTCAGGCACATCGATGCAGCTGATCCACCGCTATCGCGAGCAGGCTCGCTCCCACAGTTGATCACCATTTGCCACGGGATATCAGGCAATAAAAAGCCCCGCACTTGCGGGGCTTTTTATTGCGGCGCTGGAGGCTTACAGCCCGTCCAGCATCGCCTTGTTGCGCACCGCGCCCTTGTCGGCGCTGGTGGCGAGCAGGGCATAGGCCTTGAGTGCGGTGGTCACTTTACGTGGACGCACTTCCACCGGCTTCCAACCTTTCTTGTCCTGTTCGACGCGGCGCGCGGCCAGTTCTTCGTCGCTGATCAACAGGTTGATCGAGCGGTTCGGAATGTCGATCAGCACTTTGTCGCCGTCACGCACCAGGCCGATGGCGCCGCCAGCGGCCGCTTCAGGCGAAGCGTGGCCGATGGACAGGCCCGAGGTGCCGCCAGAGAAACGGCCGTCGGTCAGCAGGGCGCAGGCTTTGCCCAGGCCCTTGGACTTCAGGTAGGACGTGGGGTAGAGCATTTCCTGCATGCCTGGGCCACCTTTCGGCCCCTCATAGCGGATGATCACGATATCGCCGGCCTTCACTTCGTCGGCGAGGATCCCACGCACGGCGCTGTCCTGGCTTTCGAAGATCTTGGCGTTGCCTTCGAACACGTGGATCGACTCGTCGACGCCTGCGGTTTTCACCACGCAGCCGTCCAGGGCGATGTTGCCGTACAGTACGGCCAGGCCGCCTTCCTTGGAGTAGGCGTGCTCGACGCTGCGGATGCAGCCATTTTCACGGTCATCGTCCAGGGTTTCCCAGCGAGTCGACTGGCTGAATGCGGTTTGCGTAGGAATACCCGCCGGGCCGGCCTTGAAGAAGTGGTGCACGGCTTCGTCGGTGGTCTGGGTGATGTCCCACTTGGCGATGGCATCGGCCATGGTCTTGCTGTGCACTGTCGGCAGCTCGGTGTGCAACAGCCCGCCACGGGCCAGGGAGCCGAGGATGCTGATGATCCCGCCCGCACGATGCACATCTTCCATGTGGTACTTCTGGATGTTCGGCGCAACCTTGCACAGTTGCGGTACGTTCCGGGACAGGCGGTCGATGTCGCGCAGGTCGAAATCGATCTCGGCCTCCTGGGCAGCGGCCAGCAGGTGCAGGATGGTATTGGTGGAACCGCCCATGGCGATGTCCAGGGTCATGGCGTTTTCGAACGCCTTGAAATTGGCGATGTTGCGCGGCAGCACCGACTCGTCGTTCTCGCCGTAATAACGCTTGCACAGTTCGACGATGGTCCGGCCGGCCTGCAGGAACAACTGTTCGCGATCGCTGTGGGTGGCCAGGGTCGAACCATTGCCCGGCAGGGCAAGGCCCAGGGCTTCGGTCAGGCAGTTCATCGAGTTGGCGGTAAACATGCCGGAGCACGAACCGCAGGTCGGGCAAGCGCTGCGCTCATATTCGGCGACCTTCTCGTCAGAGGCGCTGGAATCGGCTGCGATGACCATGGCATCCACCAGGTCCAGGCCGTGGCTGGCGAGCTTGGTCTTGCCGGCTTCCATCGGACCGCCGGACACGAATATCACCGGGATGTTGAGACGCAGGGCCGCCATGAGCATGCCGGGGGTGATCTTGTCGCAGTTGGAAATGCACACGATGGCGTCGGCACAGTGGGCGTTGACCATGTATTCGACGGAGTCGGCGATGATCTCCCGGCTTGGCAGCGAATAAAGCATGCCGTCGTGGCCCATGGCGATGCCGTCATCCACGGCGATGGTGTTGAATTCCTTGGCCACACCGCCGGCGCGTTCGATTTCGCGGGCAACCAGTTGGCCCAGGTCCTTGAGGTGTACGTGGCCGGGTACGAACTGGGTGAAGGAGTTGGCAATGGCAATGATCGGCTTCTTGAAGTCGTCATCCTTCATCCCCGTGGCGCGCCACAATGCACGGGCGCCGGCCATGTTGCGACCGTGGGTGGATGTTTTCGAGCGGTAATCGGGCATGGAGCACTCCGGGCGGCTAAAACAGGTACTAGTCAGGTATCAAGGGGAAAGTGAGCTTCTGTTGACCTCTGGGACACCGGGTTTGGTCGTGTGTCCGGAAGTGGCCGATGACTGTGCAGGATCGCTGCGCGCCTCAGCATGAGCTCATAAACCCGCCGGGGATGAATGGCGATGAATGTCGCGATTCTACACCGCTGGCGCCAGGATGAAATGACGCAAAGCGCTGATCGGATGCCAATGTCGCGGTCGGAATGACGACCGGCGGCGCTCAATCGGTCAACAGTTCCCGGTGCCGATGCCGGAGCAGGCCGTTGAGCGCCAATCCCAGGAGGCTGAGCAGCACCAGGCACAACGCCAGGGTGGTTTGCAGGGCAAGGGGGGTGAGGCTGATCGCGGCACTGGTCAACCCGCCGACGATGAAGATCAGCACGCTGCCGGCCGAAGCGGAGGTGCCGGCCTGCTCAGGGAACAGATTCATGGCCCGGGTATGGGCCGCCGCACGGGCGATGGTGGTGCCTGCGGTACAGACAATCATGGGCAGCAATACGGTGACAACCGTCAACCCGAGATGGCTGGAAAGCCCGAACATTACGACGCCCGCCAGCAGGATCAGGCTCAGGCCAGTGATGATCTGCGTCTGTGGGGCGAGTCGGCTGCTCAACACCGTCGCCAGCGCGCCGCCGCCGATGTAGGCCAATCCGTAGCCCAGCAGTGCCAGGGAAAAAATCTCGGGTGAGAGCTGTAGCTGGTCGATGAACAACAGCGGTGAAACGACGATGAATGAAAAGTGGCAGGAAAAAGCCAGTGCCGAGGTCAGCCAGTAGGCCATGAAGCTGAAATCGCCGCATACCTTTCGATAGGCGCCGATGAAGTCCAGGCGCATGGCGTGGCTGCTCGCCGTGGATCGGCTTAATAAAAGCCAGGCGCTCACGAATACTCCGGCTGCCAGGACGATGAACACCAGGAAGCTGCCGCGCCAGCCCAGCCAGTGCTGCAATCCGGTACCGGCCAGGGGGGAAACGGAGATGAAGATGCCACCGCAGGTGACCAGGAAGATGCGCAGTCGCTGCTGCTCCAGACCGCTGAACAGGTCCTGGATCAATGCCTGGGAGAGCACGAAGCAACCACATCCCAACGCCTGGACGATGCGGAAGAACAGGAATACCCCATAGTCGTCGGCGAGCACGCAACCTGTGGCGCCGACGGCTGAAACGGTGATTCCGATCAACAGCAGGTTTTTCCGCCCCATGGTGTCGGAAAGCGGGCCGAGCAGCAGTTGCGAAAGGGCAATGCCTATTGCGAACAGGCTGACAGACAGGGCTATGTCGGACGAGGAACGCTCGAAATGTTCGGACAATGCCGGGAATGAGGGCAGTACGACGTCGATCGGGAACACGCCGAGCAAGGTCAACGATAGCAATAAGCCGACGGCTGCGGGTTTACGGGGGCCTGGAAGGCCTTTGGTATCATCCATCGATAAACCCTGCCTGGGCGAAAAGCTGTCGGTGGTGTTCGTTGTCGAAAAAGCCTGCCTTGCGCATGGCCGCGAACGTCGACACCGCACCCGAGCGCACTCTTTGGCCATGGGTGTTCGGCTGCAGGAAATCGGCAACGATCCGTAGGGCAGGCCGTTCGTTGAAGCCGACGCTGGCGAGGCTGCGCATCAGCCAGGGTATGTCAGGCTCGAAATAGAGGCCGATGATCTGCAGCAGCATGCTCGCGGCCAGATCGCGTTGCATGGGATCCAGGGCGGTCCACAGGTACTGGAACACTTCGCTGAAGTAGCGACTGTGGCGTGCCTCGTCCTCGAGATGGCTCCTGAGCATCCGGTTTACGGTGCACACCAGGGTGTCGCGGGTAATGGCCAGCAATTCCTTGGCGATGATCGTCTCGGAGACGAAGCCCAGCAGAAACCACGCCAGGGGGCGATCCCCAGGGGCGATGGTATCGATCATGCCCAGCAGGCGCCGGATACGCCTGGGTGGTGGCCGGTCGCTGATACCGTAGAGGGCTGCGACCTGTTCGGCCACGTCATTGGAAAAAAGTGCGTGATAGCCCTCATCGGTATAGAGCTGCAGCGCCGCGGTTTTCATCGGTTGGGGGATCGGCAAGGCCAGTTCACCATGGACGAGGGTTTCCACGGCGCGATTGACGACCCGGTGTTCGAGCAGCGTGGTGTAGTCGAGGAAATGCACCAGGTGGTTGGCCGCCAGACGCTGGGCAATCGAGCGACCCGCCTCGTGGATCAACGGATGTTCGACATAGGGAATAAAGGCTGATGGAAACCAGTCTCGACTGCAGAGCTGCTGTTCAAGGTTTGCCGGCAGACGATAGTCGCCTTTACCAACGCGTACGGCGGCCTTGTGATCCCAGTCGCCCAATGTGTAATGAGGCGTTCGGCTGGAGGCTGAATCGGTCATGGCACGATCTCCTGTCGGTCGATCAGCGCCATCAGCTCCTTGCAGTGCACCTGTCCGTTGCCATGACCGCAGCCGACAAAAAACAACGGTTGCTCACTCGCGCCTTCAAGGCCAAGCAGGTGTTCGACCTCACGGTCGGCCAGTGCTCCGGTCAGCCAGGTATCGAGGCCCAATGCAGTAGCAACCATCAGGAAGGTCTGGGACACATGACCTGTTTCGACGAAAGCCATCCGGTAGGCGCGAGAGTGCGGGTATTTCCACCAGAGCTTGTCAAAGCGTGAAGTGAGGAACAGCCCGAACGGCAGGGGATTGATGAAGTGCTGACCGCACAACAGATCGCCCAGGCGGTCATCGGGTAGGGACCGGATCAGGCTCAGGGCATGTGCGTCCGGATGATAGGCGTAGATGCCGGGGGCCAGGTCGGTCACGTTGCGTACATACAGATAACCCTCGCAGGCATTCAGGCCGCCGCCCGAGGGGCTGCTGCGTCTCGCGCCCAGCGCATCGGGACAGGAGGCCTCCTGAATGCCCTGGCGTTCGTTCAGGTAGCCAAGGGTCAGGTACAGGAGCGTGCCGACCTGCTCGATCGAGATGGCTTGTTCGCTGAATGAGCGGGATGTGCTCCGACCGATCAGGGTCTGTGACACTGAAACGTCGGGCATATCGATCAACGTGCAGGGAGCCAGAACGATTCGCTCGACGGGGTATGTCGCTGTCCGGACGGGAGGTGCCGGCGAAGCCAGTACTTCATTGCAATGTTGCAAATACACGGTCGCCCATTCATTCACATCCATGGGGACCTGTGCGCAAGGAATATTCTTTGTACCGATATGGAATATCCTGGATAACTCATCCCAGTTCCACTCAATGGACTTTTTCGATTCTTCGATGAATATTTCTGCCTCCAGGAATCTGGCATCGATAGGATTCTGAATATCGAATTGCAGTGGGTTGGCTATAAGTTGTGCCAGTCGCGTCGAATAGTGCAGGTCGAGTTCGAATTGGGTATGTCGCTCGTAGTTCCATACAATTTGGTGTGGCGGGCGGGCAAGAACGAAAAGGCACGGATTTATATGCATGCAAATGGATTCCGCTAGGGCAAAGTGTCTGGATGGGACTGAGGCGCCGGCACTCCTCAGTCCATCGTCTACTTCAAGCGTTTACTGGCTTAGCGGTTCTTTGGAACAATCAGGCCCGCCAGGTTTGCGATGTTGTCAGCTTCCAGGTTGATTGCTTTCATGATGCAGCTCCTTTGCGTTAAACAAGTGTTGTGTCTTGAATGATTGTCACTTGTGCAGTGACTGTTCAATCATAGTTTTTAATGAATGCTTGGCAAGAGGAGATTGAGTAGGAAAGCTCCAGTAATAATGTGAGAGGGTTCTTACAAAAAAAGCAGGTAGTGGTATTAACTTCAATGTCAGGTAACTTTTCGTACACAAAAAACAATCGCAGCCGAAGCTGCGATTGGGGTGTTGACTGGATACCGATGAGCTGGGCGCAGGATCTGAGACCGCGATCCGTTAGCTGTTGGGCAACAGCCGGCAGGTGATGCTCTTGATGTAGCGGGTTTCGGGGATGGCTGGGTGAACTGGATGGTCCGGGCCCTGACCGCCGCGTTCAAGCAATTGAATGTTGCGGTCCAGGTGACGGGCGCTGGTCAACAGGATGTTCTGCAGGTCGTCTTCGGGCAAGTGCATCGAGCACGAAGCGCTGACCAGGATGCCATCCTTGGTGAGCAGGCGCATGGCTTGTTCATTGAGACGGCGATAGGCGCCTTCACCATTCTTGAGGTCTTTCTTGCGCTTGATGAAGGCCGGCGGGTCGGCCACGATCACATCGAAACGCTCTTCGCTGGCCTTGAGCTCCTTCAGGGCTTCGAACACGTCGCCTTCGATGCAGGTCAGCTTTTCGGCAAAGCCGTTCAGTGCTGCGTTGCGTTCGACACCGTCCAGGGCGAAGCCCGAGGCGTCGACACAGAAGACTTCGCTGGCGCCGAATGCCGCCGCCTGCACGCCCCAGCCACCGATGTAGCTGAACAGGTCCAGGACGCGCTTGCCCTTGGCGTAGGGGGCCAGACGTGCGCGGTTCATGCGGTGGTCGTAGAACCAGCCGGTCTTCTGGCCCTCCATGACCGGTGCTTCGAATTTTACCCCGTTCTCTTCCAGGGCAACCCATTCCGGCACCAGGCCGAACACGGTTTCGACGTAGCGCTCCAGGCCTTCGGCATCGCGGGCGGCGGAGTCGTTCTTGAACAGAATGCCGCTGGGCTTGAGCACCTGGGTCAGAGCAGCGATCACGTCATCCTTGTGGGCTTCCATGGTGGCGGAAGCGATCTGTACCACCAGGATGTCGCCGAAGCGGTCGACCACCAGGCCCGGCAGCAGGTCGGAGTCGCCATAGACCAGGCGATAGAAAGGTTTGTCGAACAACCGCTCGCGCAACGACAGCGCTACGTTGAGACGATGCACCAGCAGGGACTTGTCCAACGGCAGCTTCGCGTCACGGGACAGCAGGCGGGCGCAGATCAGGTTGTTGGGGCTCATCGCGACAATGCCCAGCGGCTTGCCGCCGGCGGCTTCGAGGATCGCCTGGTCGCCGGCCTTGAAACCATGCAGCGGGGTGGCGGCCACGTCGATTTCGTTACTGTAGACCCACAGGTGGCCGGCGCGCAGGCGACGGTCGGCGTTGGCTTTGAGGCGCAGGCTGGGCAGGGACATGACGTCGCTCCGAAAAAAAGAGCGGGAGTATACCGTGTTGAGGTGGTCGGCGGGCCTGGAGGTCGATATGCGGCAACCGGACCGTCGGCACAAAAAACAGCTCAAGCACAATGGAGTCGCTGCCGATTCAGGCCTGAGTCTCCATGAAAGTTTCGTCGATCCAACCGGGCGGTGTGTCGGACCCGTCTTTCAGGGTTAGAATCCTTGCCTGTCCCAGAGTGTGTGCCCATGTCCAACGAGCTTTCCACCGAACAGATCCAACAGTCCCTGCAAGGCATCAGCGTGCCGCCCCAGCCGCAGATCATGGTGGATCTGCAGATGGAGCAGTACATGCCCGATCCGGACCTGGAAACCATCGCCAAGCTGATCTCCCAGGACCCGGGGCTTTCGGGGGCCTTGCTGAAGATCGTCAACTCGCCGTATTACGGCCTGCGCAACAAGATCACCTCGATCCAGCGCGCGGTGAACCTGTTGGGCAGCCGTTCGATCATCAACCTGATCAACGCGCAGTCGATCAAGGGTGAGTTGCACGACGATGCCATCGTCACCTTGAATCGCTTCTGGGATACGGCCCAGGATGTGGCGATGACCTGCCTGACCCTGGCCAAGCGGGTTGGCCTGGAGAATGGCGACGAAGCCTATGCCCTGGGGTTGTTCCACGATTGCGGTGTGCCGCTGATGCTCAAGCAGTTTCCCAACTACATGGGCGTGCTCGAGGAGGCGTACGCCAGCGCAAGCGCCGAATGCCGGGTGGTGGACACAGAGAACCGCGTGTTCAATACCAACCACGCGGTCGTCGGTTACTACACCTCAAAATCCTGGCGACTGCCGGATCATGTCAGCCAGGCCATCGCCAATCACCACAATGCCCTGGCGGTTTTCAGTGACGAGTCCTCACGCAACAACAGCTCGCTGAAGAACCTGCTGGCGATCCTGAAAATGTCCGAGAACATCTGTGCGTCCCACCGGGTTCTGGGTAATCAGGCCGAAGACCACGAGTGGGATTGTGTCGGTGCCCTGGTGCTCGATTACATCGGATTGTCGGAATATGACTTCCAGACCCAGAAACAGGAAATCCGCGATCTTGCCACTCGTTGAGTGCCCGGTTCGCCTGACTCGAGAGCCTCATGCCAGAACTGCCGGAAGTCGAAACCACCCGCCGCGGAATTGCGCCACATCTTGAAGGGCAGCGGGTCAGCCGTGTGATCGTGCGCGACCGCCGCCTGCGCTGGCCGATTCCGGAAGACCTCGATGTGCGGCTTTCGGGCCAGCGCATCGTGCAGGTGGAGCGACGAGCCAAGTACTTGCTGATCAATGCCGAGGTCGGCACCTTGATCAGCCACTTGGGCATGTCCGGCAACCTGCGGCTGGTGGAGGTGGGCATGCCTGCTGCCAGGCACGAGCATGTAGACATCGAGCTGGAGTCTGGCCTTGCCTTGCGCTACACCGACCCGCGACGCTTTGGCGCGATGCTCTGGAGCCTCGACCCGTTCAACCATGAATTGCTGGTTCGCCTCGGACCGGAACCGCTGACCGATCTGTTTGACGGTGAGCGCCTGTTCCAGCTCTCACGTGGGCGCTCCATGGCAGTCAAGCCTTTCATCATGGACAACGCGGTGGTCGTGGGGGTGGGCAATATCTATGCGACTGAAGCGCTGTTCGCCGCCGGCATCGACCCGCGTCGGGCGGCCGGAGGCATTTCCCGGGCCCGGTACCTGAAACTGGCCATCGAGATCAAACGCATCCTCGCCCATGCCATCGAGCGCGGCGGTACCACGTTGCGGGATTTCATTGGTGGCGACGGCCAGCCCGGCTATTTCCAGCAGGAACTGTTCGTGTACGGCAGGGGCGGGGAGTTGTGCAAAGTCTGTGGCACGGGCTTGCGGGAAGTTCGTCTGGGGCAGCGTGCGAGTGTCTGGTGTCCGCGTTGCCAAAGCTGATTCGTCCTACGGTCTATAGTCAGTAGTCATACTGATCAGCCGAAGGATCGACCTCCATGAGACTGCTTCGACCTGTTGTTCTAACGCTGCTGCTGACCATGAGTCTGGCCACCCTGGCGAATACCGGCAGTGGCGATCCGCGCTACACCATCCAGAATCCGCCAGCTTTCGCGATGATCGGCGACTTGTTGATCGCCCGGCCGCTGCTGCTCGCCGCCACCGTGATCGGTGCGGGGGCGTTCGTGGTGTCGTTGCCCTTTACCGCGCTGGGCGGCGGAGTCGGTGATGCCGGGAAGGCGCTGGTGGTGGACCCGGCGAAGGCCACCTTCGTGCGGTGCCTGGGGTGTGTTGGGGAAGGGTTCGAACAGCAGGAGTGAGTCTTGCGGTGGCGCTGATGGCCTCATCGCGAGCAGGCTCGCTCCCACAAGGTATTTGGACCAGGCACACCTGTTATGAACATGGCAGATCCCCTGTGGGAGCGAGCCTGCTCGCGATGAGGCCGGTGCAGGCGCTACAAAACCATCTGGCTCAAGCCTTGCCAGTGATCTTGCGATATTTCGCCATCAACTGTTCTTCGGTTTCCGGATGTGCTTCGTCCAGCGGAATGCAATCCACCGGGCAGACCTGCTGGCACTGGGGCTCGTCGTAGTGACCGACGCACTGGGTGCACAGATTCGGGTCGATGACGTAGATCTCTTCGCCTTGTGAAATGGCCTCGTTCGGGCATTCGGGTTCGCAGACGTCGCAATTGATGCAGTCGTCGGTGATGATCAGGGACATGCAGGCTCCTGCCGGGGCGTTGTGCCCGGGCATCTGAAAACGGATATGCGCAATTGTGCCGCATTGGCGAGCGCAGTGCACGTGGGTGCGATGGACTGCGCTCACCCTGCCGCGAAGTGAATCGCAGCCAGCGGGACTACTTCTTGAAGCGCAGGGTCAGCGCATCGGCCACGGCCGGGTGGACGAACTTGGTGATGTCGCCGCCCAGGGCAGCAATTTCACGCACCAGGGTCGATGAGATGAACGAGTAGTGCTCCGACGGCGTCAGGAAAAGACTTTCGACGTCCGGGGCCAACTGGCGGTTCATGTTGGCCAGCTGGAACTCGTATTCGAAGTCCGAAACCGCCCGCAGGCCGCGCAGGAACACATTGGCGTTCTGTTCTTTGGCAAAGTGCGCCAGCAGCGTCGAGAAACCCACCACTTCCACGTTGGGCAGATGCTTGGTGACTTCACGGGCCAGTTCCACCCGTTGTTCCAGCGGGAACAGCGGATTTTTCTTCGGGCTGGCGGCAACGGCGATGATCACATGATCGAACAGGCGCGCGGCGCGTTCGACCAGATCGCCATGGCCCTTGGTAATAGGGTCGAAGGTACCTGGGTACAACACTCGGTTCATCGCGTCGTCCTGGCGGGAGTCCGTTGGGGAGTCGGATGGTATCGCAGCCTTCTCGGTCGGCCAAGTCGGCTGTGGGATAAGAAAGCACTATAGACGCTGCGAATGATCTGGATATTCATGGATTTCTCAGACGTTCGGCCAGGAATGTCGCCAGTTTGGCCGTCAGCCCATACACCGACAATTGCGGATTGGCACCGATGCTGGTGGGAAACAGCGAGCCGTCGTGGATCGAAAGGTTGCTGAGTTGATGATGACGACCGAGGCTGTCGGCGACAGCGGTTTGCGGCGTTTCGCCCATCGCGCAACCGCCCATCACGTGAGCGCTGCCCAGGCGCGTGCGATACAAGGCAAGCTCCAGCCCGTCGATCAGGCTTCGGGCTTCGGCCAGGGTTTTTACGTAGCGGGCGTCACTGTGCAGCGGCATGACCGCCCTGGCGCCGCCAGCGAACTGAATCTCGGCCATGCTATGGAATGCGCGACGCAAACCGTCCCAGGCATAGGGTGACACACTGTAGTCGAGCACCGGAGAGCCGTCGCTGCGCAACTCGACGCTGCCGCCGGGGCTGTCCGGGTGAAAGCCGTCGCGCAGCAAGGCCAGCATGGCGTGGGTATGGGGCAGTTGCGCCATGCGATCGGCGTTCTGTGTGCCGAAACCACCCAGCAGCGTGGCCGCGAGGGCGGGGTGCAAGGGCGGTACTTCGAGTTTGTAGGACATTTTGCCGGTAGCGCCGTCCTGCCATTGGAAGTGATCCGAATAGATCGATTGGGGCGCGCCGTAGAACGGGTTGATGACCTCGTCGAACTGCCCGGCCGACATGTTCACCAAATGCAGGAATGTCCGCTTGCCCGCGCGTTCGTAAGGGTCAGGTGCATCGGAGCGCAGTAACAAGGCGGGACTGTTGATGCCGCCGCCGGCCAGTACGTAATGGCGCGCCTTCACAGTGATGCGCCGCCCGGTCGGCGCCACACAACGCTCGTCCATGGCCAGGCATTGCAGGTCGACGACCGCATCGTTTTTGAGGGTCAGGCGCTCGGCCCGCGCCAGGTAAAGCAATGCGCCGCCCTTGTCGAGCAGGCTCGGGATGGTGGTGACCAGCATCGACTGCTTGGCGTTGGTCGGGCACCCCATGCCGCAATAGCCCAGGTTCCAGCAGCCGCGCACATTGCGCGGGATGACGTGCCAGCGATAACCCAATCGTTCACAGCCTTTGCGGATGACATCGTTGTTGGCATTCGGCGGAATCAGCCATGGTGCCACGCCCAGGTGTTGTTCCATTCGTTCGAACCAGGGCGCCATTTCGGCGGAGCTGTGCCCTTTGACGTTGTGCTCGGCCGCCCAGTGATCCAGGGTCTGATCCGGAGTGCGGAAGCTCGAGGTCCAGTTGATCAAGGTAGTGCCACCCACGGCCCGGCCCTGGAGGATGGTGATGGCGCCATCCTTGCTCATGCGCCCCAGGCCTTCCTGGTACAGGCTGGTGTAAGCCTGGTCCTCGAGCAGCTTGAAGTCGCTGCTGGTCTTGAGCGGGCCTTCTTCGATCAGCAACACGTTATAGCCGGCCGCGCTGAGGATTTCCGCAGTGGTACCGCCACCCGCGCCGCTGCCAATGATTGCCACGTCTGCTTCCAGAGTCAGGTCCTGGCTCAGTCGAGCACCGTTGTAGGTGGTCCAGCCGCGGGCAAGACCCTCGCGGAAGGGGTCGGGTACGGGCATGTTCAGGCTCTCTTGTTGTTATGGATGTGCAATAGACCTCCTGTGGGCGCGAGCAAGCCCGCACACATGACTCTCATCTGCATATTCAAACCGTGGGCGGCCCTGGATACCCGCAATGTGTCCAAGCCTCGGCCCGGCTGTACCACGCCATCATCACCATTTGCAGCAATGAGCTGTGGCCCTGGCGCAGCAAGTCCAATGAGCTGTTTTCCCAGCGATCGAGAAACTGGCGGATCTCATCGCCGCTGGCGGTTTCCCAAGAGCCCCAGACGCCGGTCAGCGGTCCACGGGTAATGCCCAGCGTGAGTACGTCGAACAGTTGGCGAGTGAGCTTGAGCATGGGTGGGGAAAGGTGGGCCAGGGCTGTATCCAGGCTTTCCAGGGTGGCATCAGCAGCGGCGTTGCGTTGTTCAGCGGCCACGGCGCCCTCCAGCATCACGGGAATGAGCGCGCGTAAAAATGGCAGGTCGCTATCCCGCAGGGCGGCAAGGCCCTTGGCCGGTTGGCTTGGCGAACAACCGCTCAGGCTGGCCCCCAGCCCAACGGTGCTCAGGAACACGCTGGCGCCGAGGCTGAATTTCAGTAGTCCGCGCCGTGACAGCACGGGTGTATCGGTCAGGCTTGGGTTCATTACTGTGATCACCCGCTCCGGGACCTGTTAACGGACGAACAGCTTCTGAATCAACTTCTGGAGCGGTTTGCCATAGGGCGGATAAATCAGCCTGGCGGCGTTAAAGCGTTGCTTGCTCAGCACACCCTTGGCTTTGCTGAAGGTAAGGAACCCTTCGTGCCCATGGTAATGCCCCATCCCCGAAGGACCGATGCCACCGAATGGCAAGTCGTCCTGGGCAACGTGCAGCAAAGTGTCGTTCAAGCAGACGCCGCCGGAATGGGTTTCGTGGAGTACGCGGTTCTGTTCGGCCTTGTTGTAGCCAAAATAGTAGAGAGCCAACGGACGAGGCCGTTGATTGATGTAGGCAAACGCCTGGTCCAGGTCGTTGTAGGGCACGATAGGCAGCAGCGGGCCGAAGATCTCGTGCTGCATGACGGTCATGTCGTCGTTGACGTTGAGTAGCAGGCTATGGGGCATGCGGCGTCCCTGGCCTCGGTCGAACAACTCGATCAGCAATGCGCCCTTGCTGGTAGCGTCACTGATGTAGCCGTTGAGCCGTGCCAGTTGTCGTTCGTTGATGATCGCAGTGTAGTCCGGGTTGTCAGCCAGGGTCGGATAAAGCCTGCGAACCGCCTCACGGTAGGCATCGACGAATTCGCCGACGCGGTTTTGCGGCACCAACACGTAATCTGGCGCCACACAGGTCTGCCCGGCATTCAGCATCTTGCCGAAGGCAATGCGCTCGGCGGCATCGCTCAGAGATACGTCGGTGGACACGACTGCGGGCGACTTTCCACCCAGCTCCAGGGTGACGGGGGTCAGGTTCTCGGCGGCGGCACGCATGACGTGCCTGCCGATGCTGGTAGCGCCGGTAAACAACAGGTGATCGAACGGCAGCCTGGAAAAGGCTACGCCGACATCTGCCTCACCGAGCACCACGCACACCAGATCCTGGGGAAAGACTCGCGCCAGCAACTGCTTGAGCAACAGTCCGGTGGCAGGTGTGGCTTCGCTGAGCTTGAGCATCACCCGATTTCCCGCCGACAATGCTCCGACCAATGGCCCGATGGCCAGGAACAAGGGGTAGTTCCACGGCACGATGATCCCGACCACGCCCAGAGGTTGATAGATCACCTTGGCCGATGCCGGTTGGAAGGCCATGCCTACCTTGCGCCGGGAGGGTTTCATCCAGCTCTTGAGGTGTCGACTGGCATAATGGATGCCGTGCAGGCTCGGCATCAGCTCGGCCAACAGCGTTTCGTCGGCGCTGCGGTGGCTGAAATCCTCGCTGATGGCATCGATCAGAGCCTGTCGTTCATTGCTCAGCACCTCTCGGAGGGACTTGAGCCACTGCCGACGCTGTTCGGCGGGGGGCATTGGATGAGCGGCATAGGCCTGACGCTGTGTCTCGAAGAATGACTGCAGCTCATCCAGTTGCCGTTGGGAATCGCGCAGATAAGCAATGTCGGCAGGCATCGTCAGGCACCAGTTCTTATAAGTGTGGGTGTTTTCTAGAGCTTATGCTCTATAAAGTCAAATGACATCCTGGGTGGCTTTGGGTTTGTCCTCCGGGCGATAGGTCGTAAGATGCCGCAATGCTTTCGTCGAATTAAAGCCCAAGCCATGGTCACGCGAATGAAAACCAGCGAGCGCATCGTGCAAAACAGCCTCGAACTGTTCAATCAGCAGGGCGAGCGCAGTGTCAGCACCAACCACATTGCCGCCCATATGGATATGTCCCCGGGCAACCTTTACTACCACTTCCCTAACAAGCAGGCGATCATCGCCGTGCTGTTCAGTGAATACGAAAACCTGGTGGACAGTTTCCTGCGGCCTCCCCAGGGCCGGGCGGCTACGGTGGAGGACAAGCGCTTCTATCTCCAGGAGCTGCTGTCGGCGATGTGGAGTTATCGCTTTCTTCACCGGGACCTGGAGCATCTGCTCGACAGCGATCCCGACCTTGCGGCTCGCTATCGCCGGTTTTCCCAGCGCTGCCTGATCCACGGGACCGCCATCTATGAGGGCTTCGTCGCGGCCGGCATCCTGAAGATGGATCGCGTGCAGATCGAGTCCCTGACTCTTAATGCCTGGATCATCCTGACGTCTTGGGTGCGGTTTCTTTGCACCACTCGGGAAAACTCCAATCATTTGAGTGAACAGGCCATCAAGCGCGGGGTGTATCAGGTGTTGGTGCTGGAGGCCGGTTTCGTGACCGACCAGGCCCGCGAAGCGGTGGATGCACTGTTCAAGGAATATTACGTCCCCCTGCCCCAGACCCTGGAGGAAGGGCAGTAGGAATCGGAACTGAACCATACCGGCCACTCATTCCGTCACAGGAGCTCGCCATGCCTATCGCGCAACTCATCAGCCCTCAAGCCCTCGAGCAAAGGAGGGCACAGCCCGGGCTGGTGATCCTCGATTGCCGTTTTGCCCTCGAAGATCCGGATTATGGCCAGCGCAGCTACGCCGAGGGGCATATCGCCGGTGCGTCGTTCGCGGACCTCGAGCGCGACCTGAGTGGCCCGGTGATCAAGGGGGTTACCGGGCGTCATCCGCTGCCGGAGCCCGGCGCGTTGATGGAGCGCTTGCGGACCTGGGGCATCGACAACGACAGCGACATCGTGCTGTACGACGATGGTCCCGGTGCCTATGCGGCTCGGGCCTGGTGGTTGCTGGCCTGGTTGGGCAAACGCGAGGGTGTATACCTGCTCGATGGCGGACTCAAGGCCTGGCACGCCAATGGTTTGCCCTTGAGTCTCGATCCGCCGACGGGCAACCGTGGGACGTTCAGCGGTTCGCCGGATGATTCCCTGTTGCTCGACGCCGAGGCGCTGCAACAGCGCCTCGGCCAAGCGGAGATGACGCTTCTGGATGCTCGTGCGTTGCCGCGCTTCAAGGGCGAAGTCGAGCCGATCGATCCGGTGGCCGGACACATCCCGGGAGCGCAATGTGCGGCATTTACCGACAACCTTGGCGCTGATGGGTGTTTTCTTTCGGCAGATCGACTCAAGCAGCGTTTCGCCGAAAAATTGGGGGGGCGTTCGCCGACTGAGCTGGTGGCTTATTGCGGCTCCGGGGTGACGGCGTGTCATAACCTGTTTGCCTTGTGCCTGGCGGGGTATCCGTTGGGGAGGTTGTATGCTGGGTCGTGGAGTGAGTGGATTAATGATTCGGGGCGTGGGGTGGCGAAGGGTGAATAGCTGCGAATGGCGACCTGACACTCTCACCTGGTGTTTTTGACCGGGTACATATCCATTGCTGCGGTAACGGCGGCTTAGGGTTCCGCCCTTACGGCGGCTTACTTTTTTTCAAACGCCAAAAAAAGTAAGCAAAAAAGGCTTGGCCCCACCACTCGGCACCTCGCCTAGGCTCGGTGTGCCCTCACTCCGGCATTGCTCCGTGGGCCCGCCGCGAAGGGCCATCCATGGCCCAGCGCGGCTAACCCGGCATCCATGCCGGGTTGCCCACTACGCAATGCCTGCGTTCGGCCAGCGTGGTTAACGGGGCCTGAAGATCAAAAGCAAAAGCAAAAGCAAAAGCAAAAGCAAAAGCAAAGCGAGGCGGGGCGAGGCCTTGCAGTCGGCCTGTTTCTTCCTGCTGGCGCTAGTCCCTGTGGGAGCGAGCCTGCTCGCGATAGCGGCGGGTCAGCAGCATTGAAGTGACTGACACTCCGCTATCGCGAGCAGGCTCGCTCCCACAGGGGTGTGTGTTGGCGGTGGCTCATCCGTGACCCAGGTTCGCCAGCCACTGGGGAATACGTCGCTCCAGGTAGTATCCGGGTGAGCGCAAGGTCCCTTCGACAAATCCCACGTGCCCACCCTGGGCATGCAGTTCCAGCTGGGTGGAGGCGGACAGCTCGTCGGGTTGGGGCAGGCTGTGGGGGAATACGAAAGGGTCGTCGGCAGCTTGGATGACCAGGGTCGGGGTGTTGATTTCGCTCATGTAATAGCGGCTGGAGGCGCGACGGTAATAGTCCGAGGCGTCGGAAAAGCCGTGCAGCGGGGCGGTCACGCGGCCGTCGAAATCCCAGAAGGTGCGCATGTTTTCCAATGGACCCAGCGCCGCCAGGGTGGCAAGCCCTTCGTGACGTCCATCGTGCTTGAACCGGCGTTGCTTGTTGCGCACGTAAGCCACCAGCTCCCGCATGAAATGCGCCTGATAAAACCTGGAAAACCCTTGCCCGATGCGATCGGCGCATTGATCGAGTCGAAACGGCACCGAAACGGCCACGGCGCCGAGCAGTTGACTGTCGCTGCCGGTTTCTCCCAGGTGTTTGAGCAGTACGTTGCCGCCTAGCGAATAACCCACCGCAAACAGCGGCGCCAGGGGCCGTCGCGTCCGCAGGTGAGCAATGACGGCGGCCAGGTCTTCGCTGACGCCGGAGTGGTAACTGCGGGGCAGCAGGTTCGGTTCGCCTGAACAGCCGCGCCAGTTCAGCGCGACACTGGCCCAGCCCTGATGGCCAAGGGCTTGTTGCAAGCCGGCCACGTAAGGCGAGTTGGAGGAGCCCGTCAGTCCGTGAAGCACCAACACCAGCGGCGCCTTGGCGCTGTGGGGGCCATGCCAGTCTAGGTCGAGGAAATCACCGTCGTCCAGCCACAAACGCTCGCGTTGGCGAGGGATGTGTGTGGTCTTGCGCCATAGCGGGCCCCACAGGGTTTGCAAGTGCGGGTTGCCAAGGCCTCTGGCGGGGATGAATCGTTCAGGTGCAGAGGCCATTATTATTGTTCTCGATGCTGCGGCCAGCCGTCAGCCAACGGCTTCTGCCATACGTTGCCACAATGCGTAGTACACCCGTCCGGATTTCTGCTCGCGATGCAAGCGCCAATTGCCCGGCAGGCCGAGGACCGACGGAGCGGTCTCGCTTTCAGTGTAGACCCAGGCATCCTCGGTCAGCCACTGGCGTTCCTCAAGCAGCGCGCAGACCGTCGGCAACAGGTTCTGGTTGAACGGCGGGTCGAGAAACACCAGGTCGAAAGGGCTGGCCGGTTGGCTGTCCAGATAGCGCAAGGCGTCGGCTGTCTGTACCTGGCCGACCGTGCAACGCAGGGTGCCCAGGTGTTCTTTCAGGCTGGAAACCGCCAGGTTGCTGGCGTCCAGTGCCTGGCCCATGGCAGCACCACGGGACAGGGCTTCGAGAAACAGCGCGCCACTGCCGGCGAACGGGTCGAGTACCCGGGCGCCTGCCACATAAGGTGCGAGCCAGTTGAACAGAGTTTCACGCACCCGGTCCGGTGTCGGTCGCAAGCCCGGAGCGTCTGGGAAGCTCAGGCGCCGGCTGCGCCATTCACCGCCGATGATGCGTAATTGGTTGATCCCGTTGTGAGCGGGTTTCTTGCTGGAATTCGATGGACGGGCCATTAGTGCTCCGGGACCCCGAGCGGTTGCTCGGCAGGTTTGTCAGTGGGGGCCGGCAACGGCTTTTGCGGCACGGTCGGGCCGGCGGTGACGATGACCATCTTGTCGGTGCTCAGGTGCTTGTTCAGCGCTGCCTTGACCTGATCTACCGTCAACGCCTGTGATTGGCGCATGAAGTCTTCCAGGTAGCTCAGCGGCAAGTCGTAGAAACCCATGGCCCCGAGTTGGCCGACAATATCGGCGTTGCTCGCGGTGGACAGTGGGAAACTGCCGGCCAGCTCACGCTTGGCGTCATCGAGCTCCTTCTGGGTCGGACCGTTCTTCAGGTACTCGGCGAATACGTCCTGCACCAGCTTGAGTGTGCCTTCGCTCATCTCGGCTCGGGTCTGCAGGTTGATCATGAACGGGCCGCGAGCCTGCATCGGCGTGAAGCCAGAGTACACTCCATAAGTCAGGCCACGTTTTTCCCGTACTTCAGTCATCAATCGCGTGCCGAAACCACCGCCGCCGAGGATCTGGTTGCCCAGGGAGACGGCCGCAAAGTCCGGGTCATCCCGGTCGATGCCCAGTTGCGCGAGCATCAGGTTGGTCTGTTTGGACGGGAACTCGATGTGGCTGACGCTCGCCTTCGGTTCTACTGGTGATGGGGTTTTTGCCAGCGCGGGCCCCTTGGGCAGCGCGGCGGACACCTGGTTGGCGATCGCCTCGGCCTCGGCGCGGGAGAGGTCTCCCACCAACGCAATCACCGCGTTGCCGGCAGCGTAGGCCTTGGCGTGAAAGTCACGGGCCTGGGCCAGGGTGATCGGTGGAATGCTTTGTGCGGTGCCGTCGCTGGAGTGCGCGTACGGGTGGTCACCGTACAGGCGCTTCATCAGTTCCAGTCCCGCCAGTTTGCCGGGGTTCTGCTTCTGGTACTCCAAGCCGGCGAGCATCTGGTTCTTGATGCGGGCGAAGGAGTCAGCGGGGAAGGTCGGCTTGCCGACCACTTCGGCGAACAGTTTCAGTGCCGGCTCCCGCTTGTCCACCGCACTGAGGCTGCGCAGGGAGGCCACGGCCATGTCCCGGTAGGCACCGTTGCCGAAGTCAGCGCCAAGGCTTTCGAACCCTTCGGCGATGGCGCTGACGTCCTTGCCGGCCACGCCTTCGTTGAGCATGGCGTTGGTCAGCAGGGCCAGGCCGGGGGCGTTGCCGTCCTGGCTGCTGCCGGCGGCGAAGGTCAGGCGCAGGTCGAACATCGGCAGTTCGCGAGCTTCGACGAACAGTACCTTGGCGCCGTCAGCGGTTTTCCAGGATTGCACGTCGAGCTGACGATGGCCGGGGGCCTTGCCGTCAAGTTCCGCCAGCGATTGCAGCTTGTTGCCGGATCTGGCGTTGTCCAGGGCCTGGCTGGCAGTGACGTCAGTGGCAGGAGACAGGTAGAAGGCCAAGGCTGCGACCAGGGCGATGACCACCAGGCCGATCAGCAGCAGGCGTGATGATTTGCGCTCACTCATGAGCTTTCTCCTCGGGCAGGATGTGCGCAACGCTCAGGCGCGAGTGGGTGAAATACAGCTGGGCTGCCTTCTGGATGTCTTGCGGGGTTACGCTTTGCAATTCGGCAAGCTCGGTGTCCATCAGCTTCCAGGACAACCCGACGGTTTCCAGCTGGCCGATGGCGGTGGCCTGGCTGGTGATCGAATCGCGCTCGTACACCAGGCCGGCGATCACCTGGGCGCGGACGCGCTCCAGTTCATCGGCGGTCGGGGCGGTGGTTTTCAACTGGTCCAGCAAGCGCCACAGGCCGGCTTCGGCCTGGGCGATGGTTTTTTTCTTCTGGGTATTGGGCGCCGCCGACAAGGTGAACAGCGTGTCGCCACGGGTGTAGGCGTCGTAGCTCGACGAACCGCCGGATACCAGCTCCTCCCCACGCTCCAGCTGGGTCGGAATCCGGCCGCTGTAGCCGCCATCCAGCAAGGCCGAGATCAACCTCAGGGCGTTGACCGAGCGCTTGTCTGTCGCAGTGGCGATGCTTGGCACGTTGAAGGCCAGCATCAGGCTGGGCAGTTGGGTCTGCACATGCAAGGTGATCTGGCGTTCGCCGGGTTCGGCCAGTTCCAGGGGAATCTTCGCCGTCGGCACGTTACGCCGGGCAATCGGGCCGAAGTAGCGTTGGGCCAGGGCCTTGACCTCGTCCGGCGTCACGTCGCCAACCACCACCAGGGTGGCATTGTTCGGCGCGTACCAGGATTCGTACCAGTGGCGCAGTTCCTGGACGGTCATGCGGTCCAGGTCGGCCATCCAGCCGATGGTCGGCGTGTGGTAGCCGCTGGCCGGATAAGCCATGGCCTTGAAGCGCTCGAACGCCTTGGACATCGGCTTGTCGTCGGTGCGCATGCGGCGCTCTTCCTTGATGACTTCGATCTCGCGGCTGAACTGTTCAGGCGGCAGGCGCAGGCTGGCCATGCGGTCGGCTTCCAGCTCGAAGGCCACGCCCAGGCGATCCCGCGCCAACACCTGGTAATACGCAGTGAAATCATCGCTGGTGAAGGCGTTTTCCTCGGCACCCAGGTCCCGCAGGATCAGCGACGCTTCACCGGGGCCGACTTTTTCGCTGCCCTTGAACATCATGTGTTCCAGGGCGTGGGACAAACCGGTCTGGCCCGGTGTTTCATAACTGGAACCGACCTTGTACCAGACCTGGGAAACCACCACCGGCGCCCGATGATCTTCGCGCACCACGACCTTCAGGCCGTTGTCGAGGGTGAATTCATGGGTGGGTTGTGGATCGGCAGCCAAGGCTGAAAGGGGCAGACAAACTGTGCTGAACAGCAGGCCTGCAACGCGGCGGGCAAGAGCATTCATTCGTGTTTAAACCTGTTGGGCTGCCCGCTAGGTCTTAGCGTCGGCGGGCGAGAGGGTGCTAGGATACTGATCCGTTTTACTGGCGGCCACGCCTATCGGGCCTTTTATCGGTCCAGGGTTGTCCGGGTTTTGCGCAGAAGCGTCGGTTTTTTTCGTGGATCCCTGCGTTTTCGCCGACGATACCTTGCTAGTCCTTCGAAAGAATCGACGATGAGGTGTCCCTGGGACATTTCGACAATCTGTTGCGCGTGAACAAGCTGGATGAAACGCAGTCTGTTCAACATCGAATATTCATCACCGATGCGCCCTCGTGGCGCGTCGCTACCGTGAGATAGCCGTCCTCCATGTTTGGTTCCAACGACGACAAGAAGACCCCAGCTGAGGCTGGCGAGAAAAAAGGCCTGTTCGGATGGCTGCGCAAGAAGCCGCAGGAAACCGTCGTCGAGCAGCCGCAACCGCTGCCCGAGCCTGCCACAGAACCTGCCACCGAGGCGGTGGCCGAAGAAGCTGCGCCGATCGTGCTGCCGCTGGCCGAACCGGTGCTGCAACCGGCCGAGCCCGAACCCGTTGCCGCACCGGCGGCCGAGCAACCGTTGACTCCACCTGTCGGGCAAACCCCGTGGCTGACCCTGCCGGTGGCGGAAGAGCCGGTGGCATTGGTCGAGGATGCACAGGCTCCCCATGTCACGCCGCCGATTCCTGCCCCGACGGCTCCCGTTGTGGAGCCGCTTGTCGAAGCCCCGCCGGTCACCGTCGCGCCCGCACCTTCCACTGAGCCAGGCAAGGTCGGTTTCTTCGCCCGCCTCAAGCAAGGCTTGTCCAAGACCAGTGCCAGCATTGGCGAAGGCATGGCCAGCCTGTTCCTGGGCAAGAAAGTCATCGACGACGAATTGCTGGATGACATCGAAACCCGCCTGCTGACCGCCGATGTCGGCGTCGAGGCGACGTCGGTGATCATCCAGAGCCTGACCCAGAAGGTCGCGCGCAAGCAACTGACCGATGCCGACGCATTGTACAAATCCCTGCAGAGCGAGCTGGGCAACCTGCTCAAGCCTGTGGAGCAGCCGCTGGTGATCGCTTCACAGAACAAGCCGTTCGTGATCCTGGTGGTTGGCGTCAATGGGGCCGGCAAGACCACTACCATTGGCAAGCTGGCGAAGAAGCTGCAACTCGAAGGCAAGAAGGTCATGCTCGCCGCCGGCGACACCTTCCGCGCCGCTGCTGTCGAGCAACTGCAAGTGTGGGGCGAGCGCAACAAGATCCCGGTGATCGCCCAGCACACCGGCGCTGATTCCGCTTCGGTGATCTTCGACGCCGTGCAGGCCGCCAAGGCCCGTGGCATCGACGTGCTCATCGCCGACACAGCCGGTCGCCTGCATACCAAAGACAACCTGATGGAAGAATTGAAGAAGGTTCGCCGGGTGATCGGCAAGCTTGATGCCGACGCGCCCCACGAAGTGCTGCTGGTGCTGGATGCCGGTACTGGCCAGAACGCCATCAACCAGGCCAAGCAATTCAACCAGACCGTCGAACTGACCGGGCTGGCCCTGACCAAGCTCGATGGCACCGCCAAGGGCGGAGTGATCTTCGCCCTGGCCAAGCAGTTCGGCCTGCCCATTCGCTACATTGGCGTGGGCGAAGGCATCGACGACCTGCGTACCTTTGAAGCCGAGCCCTTTGTCCAGGCACTGTTTGCCGAGCGGGAGCATTCATGATTCGTTTCGAACAGGTCGGTAAACGCTATCCGAACGGTCACGTCGGCCTGCATGAACTGAGCTTTCGGGTACGTCGAGGTGAGTTTCTGTTCGTCACCGGCCATTCCGGCGCGGGTAAAAGCACATTGCTGCGCCTGTTGCTGGCAATGGAGCGGCCTACCACCGGCAAGTTGCTGCTGGCCGGACAGGACCTGAGCACCATCAGCAATGCTCAGATCCCTTACCTGCGGCGGCAGATTGGCGTGGTGTTCCAGAATCACCAGTTGCTGTTCGATCGCACCGTGTTCAACAACGTGGCGTTGCCCTTGCAGATCCTTGGCCTGTCCAAGGCCGAGATCAACAAGCGGGTGGATTCGGCCCTGGAACGCGTGGCCCTGTCGGACAAGACTGATCTTTACCCGGGCGACCTGTCCACCGGCCAGCAACAACGTGTCGGTATCGCCCGCGCCATTGTTCACCGCCCGGCCTTGCTGCTGGCGGACGAACCTACCGGTAACCTCGACCCGCGTCTGGCGGCGGAAATCATGGGCGTATTTGAAGATATCAACCGTTTGGGTACCAGTGTGCTGATCGCCAGTCACGACCTGGCCCTGATCGCACGCATGCGCCACCGCATGCTCACCTTGCAGCGCGGTCGTTTGATCGGTGACGGGGAGGCTGGTGTATGAGCGCAACCCGTAGCCCGAAAGTGGCCGAGCGTGTGGCCCCAAAGGCCTCCGATCCGCAGCCGCAAAAGAAAAAACGCGACGAGGACGACGGCCCGGACTTCAGTACGCTGCTGCATGCCTGGCTCGAAAGCCACCGTGCCAGCTTGCTCGACAGCCTGCGTCGCCTGGGCAAGCAGCCGATCGGCAGTTTCTTCACCTGCATGGTCATGGCGGTAGCCCTGAGCCTGCCGATGGGGCTGTCATTACTGCTGAACAATGTGGAGCGCCTGGGGGGCTCCTGGCAGCGCGCGGCGCAGATTTCCCTGTACCTGCAATTGGAGGCGACGCCGGGCGAAGGTCAGGCGTTGCGCGAGCAGATCAAAGCCATGCCAGGCGTGGCTGATGCCGAATACATCGGCCGCGATCAGGCGCTCGAGGAATTTCAGCAACAGTCCGGCCTGGGCGAGGCGCTCAAGGAACTGCCGGAAAATCCATTGCCGGGCGTGGTGCTGGTGACGCCGAAGGAAGTCGACAAGCCGACCCTTGAAGCATTAAGACAAAGACTTTCCGAGTTGCCGAAGGTACAACAGGCGCAACTTGATCTAGTCTGGGTCGAGCGTCTTGCGGCGATCCTCAAGCTCGGCGACCGGTTTGTCTTCGGTCTGACGGTGCTTCTGGTGTCCGCATTACTTTTGGTGATAGGCAATACCATTCGTCTTCATATTGAAAACCGCCGCACCGAGATAGAAGTGATTAAACTCGTCGGCGGCACGGACAGTTATGTGCGCAGGCCTTTCCTTTACATGGGCGCGCTGTATGGCTTCGGTGCCGGAATCCTGTCCTGGGGAGTATTGGCGTTCGGCCTGGACTGGTTGAATGATGCGGTAGTGGGGCTGGCCGGTTTGTATGGCAGTGATTTCGCGCTGGCTGGAGTGCCAGTCGCCGACGGTCTGTCGCTCTTGCTTGGCGCGGTGCTGTTGGGTTATATCGGTGCATGGATTGCGGTCGCACGCCACTTGCGTGAGCTTGCACCAAAATAGAGTCATTTTGCGCGTATTGACCTTTCAGTTTTTGTGGGAACTTGTCCTATGGTTTCCGGTCAATTTTCGCAGTGCTGAACTGCACGAGTTATGTGAGTCGGAGGTTTTTTTCGTATGACCACTTCTTTGCAACCTGCGTATGCTCTGGTCCCGGGTGCGAACCTGGAGGCCTATGTGCACACGGTGAACAGCATTCCCTTGCTGACACCCGAGCAGGAGCGTGAACTGGCCGAGAGTCTCTATTATGAGCAGGATCTTGAGGCGGCTCGGCAAATGGTGCTCGCCCACCTGCGTTTTGTCGTACATATCGCCCGCAGCTATTCCGGCTACGGGTTGGCCCAGGCCGACCTGATCCAGGAAGGTAACGTTGGCCTGATGAAGGCGGTCAAGCGCTTCAACCCCGAAATGGGTGTGCGCCTGGTATCGTTCGCGGTGCACTGGATCAAGGCGGAAATCCACGAGTTCATCCTGCGCAACTGGCGCATTGTGAAGGTCGCGACCACCAAGGCCCAGCGCAAGCTGTTCTTCAACCTGCGCAGCCAGAAGAAGCGTCTGGCCTGGCTGAACAACGAAGAAGTCCATCGTGTGGCCGAAAGCCTGGGTGTGGAGCCTCGTGAAGTCCGCGAGATGGAAAGTCGCCTGACCGGCCAGGACATGGCCTTCGACCCGGCCGCCGAAGCCGACGACGACAGCGCCTTCCAATCGCCGGCCAACTATCTGGAAGACCACCGGTATGACCCGGCGCGTCAGTTGGAAGATGCCGACTGGAGCGACAACTCCAACACCAACCTGCACGAAGCCCTGGAAGTGCTGGACGAGCGCAGTCGTGACATTCTCTACCAGCGCTGGCTGGCAGAGGAAAAAGCCACGCTGCACGACCTGGCGCAGAAGTACAACGTGTCGGCGGAGCGGATTCGCCAGCTTGAGAAAAGCGCGATGAACAAGCTCAAGCTGTCGATTGCGGCTTGACCGTCCAACGCAATAAAAAACGCCCCGATCAGCGATGATCGGGGCGTTTTCATTCCAGATCCAAATTATCCCCCTGCCGGAGATTCCCCCTGTGGGAGCGAGCCTGCTCGCGATAGCGGTATACCTGCCCCATGACTGCTGACAGACACACCGCGTTCGCGAGCAGGCTCGCTCCCACAGGGCCGCTACTGGGCCCAGGGCGCCCGCCGCGAATCATTGAGTCCCAGCAGGTAACTGTCGCCTCCCAACTGGCTCATCTGCTGGCGTATCCAGCTTGCCCGGCGCAATACATATGGACTTGGCCGGCTGGCGCTCCATTTCCGAGGGTTGGGCAGTACCGCCGCCAGCAGGCTTGCCTGCTGGCGGGACAAGGCATCGGCGCCTACGCGGAAATGGTGTCGCGCTGCGGCTTCGGCACCGAACACCCCGTCGTCCCACTCCACGCTGTTGAGGTACACCTCAAGAATTCGCTGTTTGGGCCAGAGCACCTCGATCAGCGCGGTGAACCAGGCTTCGAAGCCCTTGCGCAGCCAGCTACGGCCCGACCACAGGAACAGGTTCTTGGAGACTTGCTGGCTGAGAGTGCTGGCGCCACGAATCGAACCGCCGCGGCCGTTATGGGCGAATGCAGCCTGGATCGCGTCGATGTCGAAGCCCCAGTGTTCGGGAAATTTCTGGTCTTCGCCGGCAATCACCGCGACCTTGAGGCTGTCGGATATCTGGTCCCAGGGCTGCCAGGTGCGCTGCAGGTCGATCGGTTCGCCGTCGAACCAGGATTCAACCTTGCGCTCGACCATCAGCGCCGTGAACGGCGGCGGCACCACGCGAAACAGCAGCACCAGAACAACGCTGCCGACGGCGAACCAGAACAGGGCTTTGAAGAATCGTCGAAACAATGTACGCAGCATAGAGATGGCTTGGCCGAACCCGTCGAGCGGGCCATTATACAGACCCTGTCCACCGAGTCTGACTGGAGTTCTCATGCTGCGTAGCTTTCTGATGCTGGCTGCCTTTTTCGGCTTCACCGGCGTGGCGCTCGGAGCCTTTGCCGCCCACGGCCTGAAAAACCGCCTGAGCGCCGATTACCTGGCGATTTTCCACACCGGCGTCACCTACCAACTGGTGCACACCCTGGCCTTGTTCGGCGTTGCGCTGCTGGCCACGCACATCCCCGGCCGCATTGTCACCTGGGCCGGAATCTCATTCGTGATCGGTATCCTGTTGTTCTCCGGCAGTCTCTACCTGCTCACCCTGACCGGTATCAGCAAACTCGGCATCATCACCCCGTTCGGCGGTTTGGCGTTCCTGGTCGGCTGGCTCTGCCTGGGGATAGCGGCCTGGCGCCTGCAACTTGCCGCTTGAAGCTTGTAGCTGACCAAGGGGCTTGGGTCCCCCAGACTGATCGGGCTAGAATGCCAGCCCCTAAAAATGATGGCGGCATCCGGCATGCGCATTCAGTTGAACGGCGAACCCTTTGAATTGCCCGACGGTGAGACCGTTGCGGCCCTGTTGACCCGTCTGGATCTCACTGGACGCCGTGTCGCGGTGGAGCTCAATCTGGATATCGTCCCGCGCAGCCAGCACGCCGACACCGCCCTCAACGAGGGTGATCAGGTTGAAGTCGTACATGCCATCGGTGGCGGCTAGATACCTGCGGTTTCGCAACATTTTTGCAAGAACCTCACCCCAACAGAGGATTTCCCATGAGCATCGTTCGTAACGACAAGCCCTTCGTCCTGGCCGGTCGTACCTACCAGTCGCGCTTGCTGGTAGGCACCGGCAAATACCGCGACATGGAAGAAACCCGCCTGGCTATCGAGGCTTCGGGTGCCGAGATCGTCACCGTCGCCGTGCGTCGGACCAACATCGGCCAGAACCCGGGCGAACCGAACCTGCTGGATATCCTGCCGCCGGATCGCTACACCATCCTGCCCAACACCGCCGGCTGCTTCGACGCCATCGAAGCCGTGCGCACCTGCCGCCTCGCCCGGGAACTGCTCGACGGCCACAATCTGGTGAAGCTGGAAGTGCTGGCCGACCAGAAGACCCTGTTCCCCAACGTCATCGAAACCCTCAAGGCCGCCGAAACGCTGGTCAAGGAAGGTTTCGACGTCATGGTGTACACCAGCGATGATCCGATCATCGCCCGGCAACTGGCGGAAATCGGCTGCATCGCAGTCATGCCGTTGGCCGGCCTGATCGGTACGGGCCTGGGGATCTGCAACCCTTACAACCTGCAGATCATCCTTGAAGAGGCCAGGATCCCGGTGCTCGTGGATGCTGGCGTCGGTACCGCGTCCGACGCCACCATTGCCATGGAGCTGGGCTGCGAAGCGGTGCTGATGAACTCTGCCATCGCCCACGCCCAGCAGCCGGTACTGATGGCCGAAGCCATGAAGCACGCCATTGTGGCCGGGCGCCTGGCCTACCTCGCCGGCCGCATGCCGAAGAAACTTTACGCCAGCGCCTCCTCGCCGCTGGATGGTCTGATCAAGTAAGAGCCATTGATGACTGAATCGAACGACACGCCTGTCCAGCCGGACGAAGGTGAAGAGCGCCAACACCGCCGCATCAAGAGTTTCGTGATGCGCGCCGGGCGTATGACTGAAGGCCAGCAGCGCGGCCTGGAGCAGGGCGCGCCGCTGTTCGTCCTGCCGCTGGCCGATGCGCCGGTGGACTTCGACCAGGTGTTTGGCCGCTCGGCCCCGCGCTCGCTGGAAATCGGCTTTGGCATGGGCCACTCGCTGCTGGAAATGGCCGCCGCTGCGCCGGAGCAGGACTTCATTGGCGTGGAAGTGCATCGTCCCGGTGTCGGCGCGCTGCTCAATGGTGTACTCACCCAAGGGCTGACCAACCTGCGGATCTACGATTGCGACGCCATCGAAGTACTCAACCGTTGCGTGGCCGACAACAGTCTGGACCGGCTGATGCTGTTCTTCCCGGACCCATGGCACAAGAGCCGTCACCACAAGCGTCGTATCGTCCAGGCGTCATTCGCCGAGCTGGTGCGCAGCAAGTTGAAGGTCGGCGGTGTGCTGCACATGGCCACCGACTGGGAACCTTACGCCGAATACATGCTGGAAGTGATGAACGTCGCCCCGGGTTATCGCAACCTCGCCGAAGACGGCAAGTGCGTACCCCGTCCGGCCGAGCGACCGATCACCAAGTTCGAGCGCCGTGGTGAACGGCTTGGGCATGGGGTTTGGGATCTGAAGTTCGAGAAGCAGTCCTAGGCGATAGCTGTGGGAGCGAGCTTTGTGGAAGCAAGGCTCCCACAGAGCCTTGCTCCCGCAGGTGTATCTGGGCTATCAGCGCCGATCCGCCACCACCCCGATCAACACCAGTACCACCAACAGCACCGGCGCCAGGCTGTAGTTATTGAACTGGCTCAGCCCACGCACCACCCACGGCGTGGCGTAGATCAACGCCGCGCCGCTGCCGATCATGCACAGCAAGGCGATCAACGGGACGCGCAACGCGCCGGCGATACTGCCCAGGCGTTGTTCGACCCAGGCCTTGATGTCTGCGCCGAACAGCACCAGCAGGCAGCCGACCAGTGCCAGGGAGATTTCCGACAGGTTGCTGCGGCTCCAGCGGGACACGGTGGCGAGCAGGTCGAGTACCAGATCCATTCGATTTCCTTGTGTTGATCAGCTCAGAAATTTCTGCAGCAAGTCATTGAGAAACAGCTGTCCGCGTTCGGTGGCCGCCAGACGTGACGGTTCGACCTGCAACAGCCCGCTTTGTTCGGCCTCGCGCCGGCCTTCGGTCAGGCTTTGCAGCGACAGTCCGGTGCGTTCCGGATATAGCTGCGCTTGCACTCCCTCGGTCAGGCGCAGGGCGTTCATCAGGAACTCGAAGGGAAGTTCCTCGTTGGCCAGGGTTTTCTCGCCGGCCAGGAAGCGTTTGGCCGGGTTGAGGTAGTCCTTGGGCAGGCGAGTCTTCCAGGTGCGCACGATGCGCCCGTCCGGGTGGCTGAGCTTGCCATGGGCGCCTGCACCGATGCCGATGAAGTCACCGAAGCTCCAGTAGTTGAGATTGTGCCGCGCCGCCCGACCTGGCTGGGCGTATGCCGACACTTCGTACTGGGCGTAGCCGTGCTCGGCCAGCAGCGCTTGTCCGGCCTCCTGGATGTCCCACAATGTATCGTCTTCCGGCAGCGTTGGCGGCTGGTTCCAGAACACCGTGTTCGGCTCCAGCGTCAGCTGATACCAGGAGAGATGGGTCGGCTTCAGAGCGATGGCCTGGCGCAGGTCGCTCAAGGCATCGTCGAGGGACTGGTCGGGCAGGCCATGCATCAGATCCAGGTTGAAGTTATCGAACCCGGCCTGGCGCGCCATGCCGGCGGCCCGTACTGCTTCGTCACCGTTATGGATCCGGCCCAGGGCTTCGAGCTTGGCCTGCTGGAAGCTCTGGATACCGATGGACAGGCGATTGATGCCCAAGGCTCGGTAAGCCACGAATTTCTCTTGTTCGAAGGTGCCGGGGTTGGCCTCCAGGGTGATTTCGATGTCGTCGGCGAAGGCGATCCGCGCCTCGACACCCTTGAGCAGCCGGCCCAGGGCCCGGGCGCTGAACAGGCTGGGGGTCCCGCCGCCGAAGAAGATCGAGCTCAGCTTGCGGCCATATGTCCCGTGCAGATCCTGGTCGAGGTCGGCCAGCAAGGCGTCGACGTACTCTTCTTCCGGCAGATGGGGGCTGGCGGTGTGGGAGTTGAAATCGCAATACGGGCATTTGCGCACGCACCATGGGATATGGACGTACAACGCCAAGGGCGGCAGCACTGGCAGCGGCGCCCGAGGCGTGTGTGCGCCGCCATGAATCAGCGACGCGGGAGAATCATTACTCATTGCAGGCCCAGGCGTTGACGCAGCAGGGCCATGGCGCGGGCGCGGTGGCTCAGTTGGTTCTTTTCCACCGGGCCCAGCTCGGCGCTGGAACAGTTGCGCTCCGGCACCCAGAACAGCGGATCGTAGCCGAAGCCGTGCTCGCCGCTGGCCTCGGTGAGGATGCGTCCCTGCCACAGGCCTTCGCAGAGAATCGGCAGCGGATCATCGGCATGTCGCACCAACGCCAGGACGCAAACGAACTGCGCGCCGCGCTCGGCTTCAGGTACGTCCTTGAGAACGTCGAGCAGCTTGGCGTTGTTCGCCGCGTCACCCTTGCCGTCGGCGTAACGGGCCGAGTAGATGCCCGGCGCGCCGCCGAGGAAATCCACCGCCAACCCGGAATCGTCTGCCAGCGCCGGCAGGCCGGATATGCGCGCGGCGTTGCGGGCTTTGAGGATGGCGTTTTCAACGAACGACAGGCCGGTTTCTTCCGGCTCCACCTGGCTGAACTCCCCAATCGAGCGCAGTTGCACCGATCCGCCGAGCATGGCCTGGAGTTCCTTGAGTTTGCCGGCGTTATGGCTGGCGAGTACGAGTTGGGTGAAGTTCATCATTCGCCGGGGAACAGTTCCTGGTTGAAGTTGAGGGTGTTGATCTTGTCGCCCGTCTGCACCTTGATCTCGAAGGTGCGGGTTTCCTGTTGTTCTACCGGATACTGGGCGATGTAGTAGATCGCGCCTTGTTCGCTGATCTGGCGGAACGTCAGAGGGATCGTCTTGCTGGTCAGGTCCTTGATCGTGCCGCTGACCTGGGCCATCAACGGCTTGCCATCCTTGATCACCGACACATTGATCACGCCCTGGTTCTTGCTGCGGACCAGCTTGGCGGCCTTGGCGATGTCCGATGTCAGGAAGGTGGAATTGAAGGTGTTGTAGTGCACGGTGACGTCACCGAACACTTCCTTGCGCTCGGCCTTGATGGCGTCGGCGGCCATGACGCCGGTGCATAGGCAAGCGGTAATGAGGAACAACGCGAGACGTTTCATGTTGTGCTCCTGGGAACAGGGTCGGGGTTCACACGGCGACCTGATGATTGGCAAGGCCTGGGCTGCTGACCCGATAGATGCCTATTTCACCTAATAGATTAGGCCATAGCTTGCTGGCCCACCCGTGGCGGTGCTGCTGATCCACCGCCAGGCGATTGATGACCTTGGCCTGGCGTTCGCGGCACAACGCTTCGAAATCCTCGAAGGTGCAGAAGTGGATGTTCGGCGTGTTGTACCAGGTGTAGGGCAGGAACTCCGAGACCGGCATGCGCCCCTTGCTCGCCAGGTACCAGCGGCAGCGCCAGTGCCCGAAGTTGGGGAAGGTGATGATGCACTGGCGGCCGACCCGGAGCATTTCGTCGAGGATCCTGTCCGGGTAGTGAACCGCTTGCAGGGCCTGGGTCATGACCACGATATCAAAGCTGTTGCTGGCGAAATTGCCCAGGCCCTTGTCCAGGTCCTGTTCGATCACGTTGATACCCTTGGCGACGCACTCGGCGATGTTGTCCGGGTCGTTTTCCAGGCCATAGCCGGTGACCTGCTTGTTGTCCCGCAGCCAGGTCAGCAGCTCACCGTTGCCGCAACCCAGGTCCAGCACGCGGCTGCCGGCGGGGATCCATTCCTGGATGATGTCCAGATCGGCTCTCATGGCGTCCTCACAGCGTAATACGGTTCATGTAGTTGCCGAACGCCTGCAGGTAGCGCGGGATCGGAATCAGAAAGGCGTCGTGGCCCTGGGGGGCGTCGATCTCCAGGTAACAGACGTCCTTGCGCGCGGCCATCAGCGCGTCCACCAGTTCCCGTGAGCGAGCCGGGGAGAAGCGCCAGTCGGTGGTGAACGACATCACGCAGAACTTGGCCGTGGCGTTGGCAAAGGTTTTCGCCAGGTCATCGTCGAAGTTCGCCGCCGGATCGAAGTAGTCCAGGGCCTTGGTCATCAGCAGGTAGGTGTTGGCGTCGAAGCGTCCGGAGAACTCCTCACCCTGGTAGCGCAGGTAGCTTTCTACCTGGAATTCGACGCTGTGGAAGTCATAGTTGAGCTTTTCGCTCTTGAGGCCGCGGCCGAATTTCTCGCCCATGGAATCGTCGGACAGGTAGGTGATGTGCCCGACCATCCGCGCCAGCATCAATCCGCGCTTGGGAATCACGCCGTGCTCCTGGAACGAGCCGCCGTGGAACTCCGGGTCGGTGAGGATCGCCTGGCGCGCCACTTCGTTGAAGGCAATGTTCTGTGCCGACAGCTTGGGAGCCGAGGCGATTGCCAGGCAATGGCGTACGCGGTCCGGGTAGGTGATGGTCCATTGCAGGGCCTGCATGCCGCCCAGGCTGCCGCCGATCACTGCCGCCCATTGGCCGATGCCGAGACGGTCGGCCAGGCGGGCCTGGCTGTGGACCCAGTCTTCCACGGTCAGCACCGGAAAATCGGCACCGAAGGGCTTGCCGGTGTCCGGGTTGAGGCTGCTGGGGCCGGTGGAGCCGTTGCAGCCGCCGAGGTTGTTCAGGCTGACCACGAAGAACCGGTTGGTGTCGATCGGCTTGCCGGGGCCGATACAACTGTCCCACCAGCCTGGCTTGCGGTCGTCGACGCTGTGATAGCCAGCGGCATGGTGATGCCCCGACAAGGCGTGACAGATCAGCACGGCATTGCTCGCCGTGGCGTTGAGCGTGCCATAAGTTTCGTAGATCAGGTCATAGGCTGGCAACGAACGACCGCAGGCCAGGGCCAGGGGCTCGCTGAAATGCGCCATTTGCGGCGTCACCAGACCAACGGAATCGGCGGGAAAGGCAGCTGGCATCGACCCTGCTCTCGTTGAAATGAGGCGTAAGTCTAAAGACCGCTGGGGTTAGCGGCAAGCAAAGGTCTGGCTTGAAGGTTTCCTGCCAGACCGAAGCGTGGCTATCGCGGGCAAGCCATGCTCCCACAGGGGAATGCATCCAATGTGGGAGCATGGCTTGCCCGCGACAAACGATGATGCAGTCAGATCAGGACGCGCAGGATCTCCGGCATCATGGTCATTGCTGCGAGGTTGTTGATCACCAGCATGTCGAGCAGCTTGAGCACCATGAATGCCAGGATCGGCGAGATGTCCAGGCCGCCGAGGTTCGGTACGATGCGACGGAACGGGGCCAGGGCCGGTTCGCAGATCTGGTTTACCAGTTCGGCGCCCGGGTTGTGGCTGCCCGGGGCGACCCAGGACAGGATCACGCTGATGATCAAGGCGAAGAAGAAGATCTTCAGGAACAGCGCGGTGATGCCGATGATCGACCAGATCAGCAGTTGCAGCGGGTTGCCGGTGGTGCCGTAGGTCAGTAGCAGGGTCAGGGCCATCAGCGCCATTTGCACGAGGATCGCCAGTACCAGCGACGACATGTCCAGGCCAAACAGGCTCGGGATGATCCGGCGCAGGGGCTTGAGCAGCGGCTGGGTGGCCTTGACGACGAACTGGCACAGCGGGTTGTAGAAGTTGGCGTGGACCAGTTGCAGCACGAAGCGCATCAGCACGATCAGCAGGTACAGGCTGCCAAGGGTTTGCAGCACGTAGACCGCTGCAGTGTTCAATCCAATCATGAATGGCTCCTTATTGGCCCAGTTGTTCGGCCATTTCGGCCGAGCGGTGCGCGGCGGCGCCGAGTGCTTTTTCCACCAGGGCTTCGAATCCCCCGGCCTGGAACGATTTGATGGCGGCTTCGGTGGTGCCGGCCGGTGAGGTCACGCGCCGGCGCAGTTCGGCGGCATCGACGTCGCTGGAAGTCGCCATGTGGGCTGCGCCGAGGGCTGTCTGCAAGGTCAGCTGCGCGGCAATCTCACGGGGCAGACCAAGTTTTTCGCCGGCGGCGGTCATGGCTTCGATCAGCAGGAAGAAGTACGCCGGGCCTGAACCGGAAACGGCAGTGACCGCGTCCAGCTGCTGCTCGGTCTCCAGCCACAGCGCCAGACCGACGGCCGACAGCAGCTCTTCAGCTTGCTGGCGTTGTTCGGCGCTGACCTGTGGGGTGGCGAACAGGCCGCTGACGCCCTGACGCAACAGCGCCGGGGTGTTGGGCATGCAGCGCACGATGGGCTGGTCGCCGAGCCATTTGTTCATGCTGGCGCAGGTGATGCCGGCGGCAATCGACACCACCAGTTGATGGGGCTTTAGGCTTGGGCGAAGGGCTTCGCACACGGTTTTCATCGCTTGCGGCTTGACCGCCAGCACGATGACGTCCGCGCCATCGATGGCCTGTGCGTTGTCGGCAAAGGTCTCGATGCCGTGCTCGCTGCTCACCCGGGTACGGGTATCGATACCCGGATCGCTGGCGCGGATCTGCGCAGCGTCCAGGCCCTTGGCCCGCAGGCCGCCGATCAGGCTGGCGGCCATGTTGCCGGCGCCGATAAAGGCAATACGCGTGTTGCTCATGACAGGTCCTTGATTGAGGAGTTGAGTCGACATGGCTTACGGTTGGTTGGCGCTGTAGTCGCGAGCACCAAACAAGGCGGTACCGATCCTGACCCAGGTGGCGCCCTGGGCAATGGCGGATTCGAGATCGTGGCTCATGCCCATGGATAGCGTGTCCAGCGGCAGGGCCAGGCTGGCTTGCAGACCTTGGACGGCGGCGAAAGCTGCGTCCTGGGCGGCGCGCTCTTCGGTCGGCTCGGGGATCGCCATCAGTCCGCGCAGCGTCAGGTGTGGCAACGCGCTGATGGCGTCGGCCAAGGCCGGCAGATCCTCCGGGGTACAACCGGATTTGCTGGCCTCCCCGCTGACGTTGACTTGAATGCAGATGTTCAGCGGCGGCAACCCGGCCGGACGCTGCTCGGACAGGCGTTGGGCAATTTTCAAGCGATCCACGGAGTGCACCCAGTCGAAGTGTTCGGCAATAGCGCGCGTCTTGTTCGATTGAATGGGGCCGATGAAGTGCCAGATCAAGGGTAGGTCGGTCAGTTCGATCTGCTTGCCCAGCGCTTCCTGCAGGTAGTTCTCACCGAAGTCCCGCAGGCCGGCGGCATAAGCTTCACGCAGGGCCTGGGCGGGCTTGGTCTTGCTCACCGCCAGCAATTGGACGCTGTCTGCGGCGCGGTGGGCGGCTTGCTCCGCAGCGCGGATGCGCGATCTAACCTGAGCGATGTTGTCTGCTATCGTGGACATAAAGAAGCGCCAGCGGTCTGAGGTTCGCGGCATTCTACTGGAATTGAGGAGCGCTATGGATATCACTGAACTGCTGGCGTTCAGCGCCAAACAGGGAGCGTCGGACCTGCACTTGTCCGCTGGGCTGCCACCGATGATCCGGGTCGATGGCGATGTGCGGCGGATCAACCTGCCGGCACTGGACCATAAACAGGTTCATGAACTGATCTACGACATCATGAACGACCGGCAACGGGTAGATTACGAAAAGTTTCTGGAAACCGATTTTTCCTTCGATGTACCCGGGGTCGCACGGTTCCGGGTCAACGCGTTCAATCAGAATCGCGGCGCGGGGGCGGTATTCCGGACCATCCCGTCGAAAGTCCTGACCATGGAAGATCTGGGCATGGGCGAGGTTTTTCGCAAAGTGACCGAGGCCCCCCGCGGGCTGGTGCTGGTGACCGGGCCGACCGGCTCAGGCAAATCCACCACCCTCGCGGCGATGATCGACTACCTCAACACCCATAAGCACCACCACATCCTCACCATCGAGGACCCTATCGAGTTTGTCCACGAGCCGCGCAAATGCCTGATCAACCAGCGCGAAGTGCACCGCGACACCCAAGGTTTTTCCACAGCCTTGCGTTCGGCCCTGCGGGAAGACCCTGACGTGATCCTGGTGGGGGAGATGCGCGACCTGGAAACCATCCGCCTGGCGCTGACCGCCGCCGAAACCGGGCACCTGGTATTCGGCACCCTGCACACCACCTCGGCGGCCAAGACCATCGACCGGGTGGTGGACGTGTTTCCGGGGGACGAAAAGTCCATGGTGCGCTCGATGTTGTCGGAATCATTGCAAGCGGTGATTTCCCAGACGCTGGTCAAGAAGATCGGCGGCGGCCGGGTCGCCGCTCATGAAATCATGCTGGGCACGTCGGCGATCCGTAACCTGATCCGCGAAGACAAGGTGGCGCAGATGTACTCGGCGATCCAGACCGGCGGCTCGCTGGGGATGCAGACGCTGGACATGTGCTTGAAGGACCTGGTGGCCAAGGGATTGATCAGCCGGGAGCACGCGCGGGAGCGGGCGCGTACGCCGGATAATTTCTGAGGGATTTTCCGATCGTTCCCACGCTCTGCGTGGGAACGATCATCAGCGCTGGACGACCCGCATCCCGCCCGGCTCTTTCGGCAACACCCGCTTGGCAACCACGTAGTGAGTGTTCCAGTACGGTTTGTTCAGGGTGTCGATGGTCACCGACTTGCCACGACGTGGTGCGTGGATGAAGCGGTCGTTGCCCAGATAGATGGCCACGTGGTTGACGCGGCGGCTCTTGAGCTTGAAGAAGATCAGGTCGCCGGGCTTGAGGTCCTTGCGCTCGACTTTCTCACCGTGACCGGCCGCCATTGCATTCGAGGTGCGTGGCAGATCGAAGGTAGCGTCGTTGAAAGCGTATTTCACCAGGCCGCTGCAATCGAAGCCTTTACTTGGGCTGCTGCCGCCCCAACGATAAGGTGTGCCGAGTACATTCACGGCACGGCTCAATACGTTGCTGCTCGCTTTGGTCGCCATGGGCGGAACCAGCTTGCTGTTGCCCGTGTTCGTATACTGGACGCTGGGCTTGTTCTTGCTCGAAGGAGCAGAAACATGGGATTTCGGGGTGTAGCCGTTGACGTTGGGAAGACGTTGCTCACGGTTGGTGGCGTGGGCGGCCAGTGGCAATAATAGGCAAATGGTCAGCCATGTCTTGAAAAATGGACGCATTAGGCAGGGCTCTTAAAGGTTAGCGCGCAACTTTATAACAGCTTTTTTGGTGATTCCGAGGCCGTTTGTCGATTGGAAATCCCGCGAGCGATCCATGAAATCGCGATACTTTGGCCCGTTTGTCCGACACAGGCCCCGGTTTACGGGGCTTTGCTGCGCTCAAGGTGTCGCGAACCGCTTGTCGGCCAGACACGCAAAAGTCACAAAAAATCCGAACAAATTTATCTATCGAGGCAAAAGAGACCATTCATGAACAGCTATCAGCTGGACGCCCCCCACGATACCCACAGCAAAATCATTGGGTATCTGCTCTGGATTTTCGGTTTCACCGGAGCCCATCGTTTCTACTATGGCAAGCCGGTCACCGGCACGATCTGGTTCTTCACCTTTGGCCTGCTGGGCATTGGCTGGCTGATCGACCTGTTCCTGATTCCTGTCATGGATCGCGAAGCGGACTTGCGCTTCACCCCAGGTCCCATCGAATACACCGTGGCATGGATCCTGTTGACGTTTCTCGGGGTGTTCGGCGTGCACCGGATGTATCAGGGCAAATGGCTCAGCGGGATCATCTACCTGCTGACTGGCGGGGTGTTCTTCCTGGGGGTGTTGTATGACTTCTGGACGCTGAACGACCAGGTTTCGATTCGCAATGCGCAGAAGCGTGGGGCTTTTCAGTAAAACCGGGTTGCTCCCATCGCGAGCAGGCTCGCTCCCACAGGGATCTTCAGCGCACACCGATGGTGTGAATACCTGAAATCCAATGTGGGAGCGAGCCCGCTCGCGATAGATGCGACGCGGTATCAGGCCTGGTGCGTGACCCGCCCATCCATCAGGGTGTAGCGCACCACGCCCGGCAAGCTGTGGCCCAGGAACGGACAGTTGTCGCCCCTGGAACGCCAGGCTTCCCCGGCCACGGTGGAGGCGGAGGGATCAAACAGCACCAGGTCCGCTGCCGCACCCACCGCCAGTTTCCCGACCGGTAGTTGCAGGGCCTGGGCCGGGCCGGCGCTCAGGCGCGCCACCAAGGTCGGCAGGTCGAGCAGGCCGTCTTCCACCAGGGTCATTGCCAGCGGCAGCAGCAATTCGACGCTGCTGATGCCCGGTTCGGTCGCGCCAAAAGGTGCCAGCTTGGCATCGCGCTCATGGGGTTGGTGATGGCTGGAGATGGCCGAGATCACCCCGGACTTCACCGCCTCGCGCAAGCCATCCCGGTCGGTGCGTGTGCGCAATGGCGGTTGGACGTGATAGACGCTGTTGAAATCGATCAGCGCTTCGTCGGTCAGGATCAGTTGGTACAGCGCTACGTCGGCGGTCACCGGCAAGCCGCGGGCCTGGGCCTGGGCGATCAGCGCCGCGCCACGAGCGCTGGTCAACTGGCTGAAGTGCGCGCGCACGCCACTTTGCTCCACCAGCAACAGATCACGGGCCAGGGCCACGGTCTCGGCGGTCTCCGGTATGCCCGGCAGGCCGAGGAAGCTGGCGGTCGGGCCTTCATGGGCCAGGCCACCCTCGGCCAGGTCGTGATCCTGAGAGTTGAAAATCACGGTCAAGCCGAAGGTGGCTGCGTATTCCAGAGCGCGGCATAGGGTGCGGGTATTGCGAAAGCTGTTCAGGCCGTTGCCGAACGCCACGCAACCGGCATCGCGCAGCGCAATCAGCTCCGCCAGTTGTTCGCCGTCGAGGCCTTTGCTCAACGCCCCAATCGGAAAGACCTTGGTGTTGCCGGCTTCGCGGGCGCGGTCGAGGATCAGTTCGGCCACGGCCGAGGTGTCCAGCACCGGTTTGGTCTGTGGCGGGCAGCACAGGCTGGTCACGCCACCGGCGGCGGCCGCCCGGGTTTCGCTGACGATGCTGCCTTTACGACTGTAGCCGGGTTCGCGCAGGGCAACGTTCAGGTCGACCAGGCCGGGTGCGGCCACCAGGCCCTGAGCGTCGAGGGTCTCGACCGCCACGAAGCCGGCCGGGACGGTGCCCAGGGCGACGATTTTGCAGGCGTCGATATGGATGTCAGTCACTTGATCCAGGCCGCTGGCCGGATCGATCACGCGTGCGCCGAGAATGCTGAGTTTCACTGGGCGTTCTCCTGGTCGAGTTGGCGCTGGGCCGTTTGCCCGCTCATGGCCATGGACAGCACGGCCATGCGGATGGCAATGCCGTAGGTCACCTGGTTGAGAATCACTGAATGAGGGCCGTCGGCCACCGCCGACTCGATCTCCACGCCGCGGTTGATCGGTCCCGGGTGCATGACGATGGCATCCGGCTTGGCCCCGGCCAGGCGGGCGGTAGTGAGGCCGAACAGGCGGTAGAACTCGCCTTCGCTGGGCAGCAGGCCGCCGGTCATGCGTTCACGCTGCAGGCGCAGCATGATCACCACGTCGACATCCTTGAGGCCTTCGGTCATGTCGGTGTAGACCTTCACGCCGTATTGCTCGACGCCGATGGGCAGCAGGGTTTTCGGCGCGATCACGCGGATGTCCGGACAACCGAGGGTCTTGAGGGCGAGCATGTTCGAACGAGCCACCCGCGAGTGCAGGATGTCGCCGACAATGGCCACCGAGAGGTTCTCGAAACTGCCCTTGTGTCGGCGGATGGTCAACATGTCCAGCATGCCCTGGGTCGGGTGGGCATGACGGCCATCGCCGCCGTTGATGATCGCCACCTGCGGGCAGACGTGTTCGGCAATGAAGTGTGCGGCGCCGGAGTCACCGTGGCGAACGACGAACATGTCTGCCGCCATGGCTTCGAGGTTGCGCAGTGTATCGAGCAGGGTTTCGCCCTTGCTCGCCGAGGATGTCGACACGTTGAGGGTAATCACGTCCGCCGACAGCCGCTGGGCCGCCAGTTCGAAGGTGGTGCGGGTACGGGTGGAGTTTTCGAAGAACACGTTGCATACGGTCTTGCCGCGCAGCAACGGGACTTTCTTCACGGCCCGGGCGCCGACTTCAAGGAACGAGTCGGCGGTGTCGAGGATTTCCGTCAGCAGCTCGCGGCGCAGGCCGTCGAGGGACAGGAAGTGCTGCAGCTGGCCCTGATCGTTGAGCTGCAGCGGGCGCTTGGTTTCGAGAGGCGTCATCGCGATGGACTCTTACAAGGGCAGTTAAAGGGCAAGGTCTTGCAGTTCGAGTTGCAGCGGCGCGGGGCCGGAAAGCTTGACCCGCTGGTGTGCGGCCAGGCTCAGCGTCGCACCGACCACGTTCGGGCGGATCGGCAACTCGGCGGCGTCCAGGTCCAGCAGGCACACCAGGGTCACACTGGCCGGGCGGCCGTAATCGAACAATTCGTTCATGGCTGCGCGGATGGTCCGGCCACTCATCAGCACGTCGTCGATCAGGACCAGGTGCTGACCCTCGATCTCGAACGGCAGCGCCGAAGGACGTACCTGTGGGTGCAGGCCGTTCTGGCTGAAGTCGTCGCGGTAGAAGGACACATCCAGGGTGCCCAGTGGCGATTGGCTGCCGAGTTCCTCAAGCAAGGCCTGGGCGACCCAGACGCCGCCGGTACGAATGCCGATGTAGCGCGGTTCGCTGATGCCGCGTTGTTCCAGGTGTGCCGTGAGACGGATCGCCATCTGGCTGATCAGGTCGGCAGGATTGGGCAGGCTCATGCTGGCTCCTCAGGTTCCCGGGCCGGCGGTGAAAGGCCCGGTCTATCGCTAAAAGAAAGCGCCTTGGCGGCGCTCTCAAAATCAGGTGTCGAACAGGGCGCTATTGGCATCGAGCCAGCCCTGCAGTAGCAGGGCGGCGGCGATGGCGTCCACCGGGTTGTCGCGGTAACTGCCTTTCTGCCCGCCACGTTCCAGACGTTCGCCCTTGGCTTCGAAGGTGGTCAGGCGCTCGTCGTGGGTATAGAAGGGCAGGTTGTAGCGCCCATGGAGCCGGCGGGCGAATTTTTCGGCGCGCACGCACATGTCGCTGGGCGAACCGTCCATGTTCAGCGGCAGGCCGACCACTACAGCGTCGGGTTTCCATTCCTTGATCAGCGCTTCGACCTGGTTCCAGTCCGGAACGCCATTCTGCGCCTTGAGGGTGCACAGCTCGCGGGCCTGGCCGGTAACGACCTGGCCGACCGCGACGCCGATCTGTTTGGTGCCGTAATCGAAACCCAGCAGCAGGCGCAGGGCCATCAGGCGTGTCCTGCCTGGCTGGTGAGCAGGCTGAGGTTGATCCCCAGACGGTTGGCCGCCGCTTCCAGGCGCAGTTCACTGCTGGTATTGAACAGGATGTCGGCGTCGAACGGGCAGGTCAGCCAGGCGTTGTCGGCCAGTTCGGCCTCCAGTTGCCCGGCTTCCCAGCCGGCGTAGCCGAGGGCGATCAGGCTTTTTTCCGGACCGACACCGTCAGCGATGGCAAACAACACGTCCTGGGAAGTCGACAGCGACACGCCATTGAGGTCCACGGTGGCCTGGTAGCTCGGCCCTGACGGATGGAGCACGAAACCGCGGTCGGTCTGCACCGGCCCGCCGATGAAAATCGGCACGTGCTGGCACAGGATTGGCGGCTCTACCTCAGGGCGCAACTGCTCGAGAATATCCGCCAGGTTCAGCTCCTGCGGGCGATTGATCACCAGCCCCATGGCACCATTGGCCGTGTGCTCGACGATGTAGGTCAAGGTATGGGCGAAGTTCGGATCGGCCATGTGCGGCATGGCGATCAGGAAATGATGCTTGAGGTAGGTGGGGCTGACGTTTTTCATAGGCGATAGTGTGGCGGCGCAGGGGCGAACTGACAAGCTGGGGATGTGCAGGAAATACCTCGATCTGGTCGGCGACACCGGTCAAATCATGGGCGCGGGCTTTGTGGGAGCAAAGCTTGCTCGCGATCCAGGCGCTGCGGTCCTCAAAAGACCGCGGAGTTTTCATCGCGGGCAAGCCTTGCTCCCACACAACCCGCTCCCGCAAGGGGCTTGGGCAGTGGGTCAGTTACTGGAAAGCCGATCACCCCGGGAGAATTTCCAGGTGCGGATGATCTCCAGCCGGTCAATGTCCGACAAATCCCCGGTAAACGGCGCAAACGGCGCCGCCAGGCGCACGATGCGTTGGGCTGCCTGGTCCAGCAACGGCTGGCCGGAGGACTCCAGCACCAGCACTTCATACAGCGAGCCGTCGCGGTTTATAGAGACCATCAGCCGCAGGTTGCCGTAGATCTGCTTGCGTCGTGCTTCGTCGGGGTAATTGAGGTTGCCGATGCGCTCGACTTTCTTGCGCCACTCGTCCTTGTACCAGGCACCCTTGTCGCGCATGGTCGAGGCGGCACTCAGGCGGTGGATACGCGGACGCTTGGCATAGAGCTGCTGTTCCTGGGCCAGTTCGGCTTCCAGGCTGGCGATGTCACTGGACAACTGGGAGCTGTCGAAGGTCGGCGCCGGGGCTTTGGGTTTGGGGTCTGGCTTGACCTCCTCCTTGACTGGCGCCTTTTTCGGTTTCGGTGCCACGGTGGTCACGGCCGCCTTGGGCGCCGTTTCCTGCACTTCGGGCTTGGCCGCCGGGGGAGGGCTGGCTTTCTGTACCTGATTGTCCTGGAATGGCGCGATCTCGGTGGTCTTGGGAACCGCCTTTTTTTCCAGGGTGCCGCTACCCTGCTGGTTTTCCTGGGCGAGGAAATCCGCCTGCTTCGGCTTGGTTTCGCTCTTGAAGGTGGCCAGGGTGATTTCCAGGGTCTGGCTGATCTGCTTGGGCTCGACCGTGGCAAACCCGACGCCCAGTAGCAGGGCCAGGTGGATCAGCGCCGCCAGGAACAGGGTAAAGCCGAGGCGATCAGCCGGGCGCACGCCACGGTGGGCGAGCTCTCGGGGCAGATCGGACGGTAATGTCATGGCGGCAAAAACCAACATCGCTTTTTTCAGGGCCCGGCATGATAGCGCAATGTTGGTTTTTAGCTGCAAGCTTCAAGCGGCAGGCGACAAGCTGTACGCATTAAACTTTCCGCTTGAAGCTCGTAGCTTGCAGCTGCTTCTCTATGGCATCCATCAGCATCCCCCCGATGTCGGTACCGAAGGCATTGTCGATCTCGCGGATGCAGGTCGGGCTGGTGACGTTGATTTCCGTCAGGTGCTCGCCGATCACGTCCAGGCCCACGAACAGCAGGCCTTTTTCCCGTAGGGTCGGGCCAACCTGAGCCGCGATCCAGCGGTCCTTATCGGTCAGCGGACGGGCTTCGCCACGGCCGCCGGCGGCCAGGTTGCCGCGGGTTTCGCCTGCTGCCGGAATACGCGCCAGGCAATAGTCCACCGGTTCGCCGTCGATCATCAGGATGCGCTTGTCGCCATCGATGATGGCTGGCAGGTAACCCTGGATCATGATCTGCTGCTTGCCGTGCAGGGTCAGGGTTTCCAGGATCACGGAAAGGTTCGGATGGCCGGCGGTGTGACGGAAGATCGAAGAACCGCCCATGCCGTCCAGGGGCTTGAGGATCACGTCGCCGTGATGATCGGCGAACTCGCGCAGTACATCCGGGCGGCGGCTGACGATGGTTGGAGGTGTGCATTGCGGGAACAGCGTGGCGAACAGCTTCTCGTTGCAGTCGCGCAGGCTCTGGGGCTTGTTGACCACCAGTACACCAGCGGTTTCGGCTTGTTCCAGCAGGTACGTGGAATACACGAACTCCATGTCGAAGGGCGGATCCTTGCGCATCAGGATCACGTCCAGGTCGCTCAGTAGCGCGTCGTTCTCGTCGCCCAGTTCAAACCACTTTTCCGGGTTGGCGAATACTTTCAACGGCTTCATGCGCGCCCGGGCCTGTCCTTCGGACTGGTAGAGGTCGCGCTGTTCCATGTAGAACAACTCCCAGCCGCGCTTTTGAGCGGCCAGCAGCATGGCCAGCGAGCTATCCTTCTTGTAGGAAATGCTGGCGATAGGGTCCATGACAATGCCGACGCGTACGCTCATGGCTTGGTTCCTCGAATATGATGGGCACAAATGGCGTGAAAAAGTGGCGTCAGAGTGGCGTCCGCCGGATTCGCGGTCAAGGAAAAACCACCGTGCCGCCCGGCCGATAGCCCGGCGCTGGAGACTGTGCTAAAAAGGCTGCCATGTGGCGCGCGGGCCTTGAACATCAAGGGCTTGCGCCGTCGGTCGCATTTACGCGTTTAAAACCGGTTCGCAGTGGCAATGGCAGAGCATCCTACGCAGCAACCCAGCGCCTTGAAGGTCATGGTCATTGATGATTCGAAGACCATCCGCCGTACCGCCGAAACCTTGCTGCGCAATGTGGGTTGCGAGGTGATCACGGCGGTCGACGGCTTCGATGCCCTGGCCAAGATTACCGACCATCATCCAGGCATCATCTTTGTCGACATCATGATGCCGCGTCTGGATGGCTATCAGACCTGCGCCCTGATCAAGAACAATAGCGCCTTCAAGGCTACGCCAGTGATCCTGCTGTCGTCCCGGGACGGGTTGTTCGACAAGGCCAAGGGACGCATTGTCGGTTCCGATCAGTTTTTGACCAAGCCTTTCAGCAAGGAAGAACTGCTGGGCGCGATACAAGCTCATGTTCCGGGCTTTGCCGCCGTCCAGCCGCACCAGGCACATTAATGACATCCGGCCGCAGAGCCTGGGGGTCGACAAGTATGGGGAACACCATGGCACGAATTCTGATCGTCGATGATTCGCCGACTGAAATGTACAAGCTGACCGGCATGCTGGAAAAACACGGTCATCAGGTCCTCAAGGCCGAGAACGGCGCCGACGGCGTGGCCCTGGCCCGCCAGGAGAAACCCGACGCGGTGCTGATGGACATCGTCATGCCCGGTCTCAACGGTTTCCAGGCCACGCGCCAGTTGACCAAGGATCCGGAAACCGGCCACATCCCGGTGATCATCATCACCACCAAGGATCAGGAAACCGACAAAGTCTGGGGCACGCGCCAGGGCGCCAAGGACTACCTGACCAAGCCGGTCGACGAAGAAACCCTGATCAAGACCCTGAACAACGTACTGGCGGGTTGAAAGCGCGGCCATGAGCCCATCCCTGACTGCTTTCGAGCTGTTGCTGCAGATCGATCGACGCTGCCGGTCGTTGGCGGCGGACCTGCCGTCCCAGCCGACCCACCGTCATGCCTGGAGCGGTATCGGTTTTCGCTTGGGCGAGCGTTGGTACGTGGCGCCCATGGAAGAGGTCAGCGAACTGCTTCACGAGCCGCGCCATACGCATTTGCCAGGGGTCAAGCCGTGGGTACGTGGCGTGGCCAACCTGCGCGGACGATTGTTGCCGTTGATGGACCTGTGCGGTTTTTTCGGTCATGAACTGTCGACGGTGCGCAAGCAGCGGCGGGTGCTGGTGGTGGATCATGGCGAGGTATTCGCCGGGTTGCTGGTCGATGAGGTCCTCGGGCTGCAGCATTTCACCCAGGACAACCTGGAGCCGATGCAAGCGGGCGACCGCGACTATCCGGAAGCCGCCTTCGTCAAGGGCCGGTTTCGTGGCGAGCGGCAGTGGCAGGTATTCAGCCCTTTTGCGTTGACGCAGTCGGAGGGGTTCATGGATGTGGCTATTTAACAGACACCGCGCAGCCTCCTGTGGGAGCGAGCCTGTGGGAACAAAGCTTGCTCGCGATGCAGACGCCTGGGTCGGCAGCAAACCGTGTTGTTTTCATCGCGGGCAAGCCTTGCTCCCACAGCGCCGCCCTGAGATCAGTCACCAATGGCGAGTTGGATTGGGCAGTACAGGCGAAAATCGATGATCAAAGCAAACACAGGCAAGCCACTGGAAGCGTCGCGCAGTCGTTCGCAGATCATCGTGCTGTTCGTTGCGCTGATTGTTTTCATCATGCTGCTGTTCGCCAATTTCGCGTACCTCAACACCCAGTCTACCTACGATAAACAGTACATCGGTCATGCCGGTGAGTTGCGGGTGCTGTCCCAGCGCATTGCCAAGAATGCCACCGAGGCCGCCGCCGGCAAGGCTGCGGCGTTCAAGTTGCTGAGCGATGCACGCAACGATTTTGCCCAGCGCTGGGGTTACCTCAAGCAAGGTGACCCAGTGACCGGCCTGCCTCCGGCGCCCTCGACTCTGCGGCCGCAGATGCGCGCCGTGCAACTGGACTGGGAACGACTGCTCAAGAACACTGATGCCATCCTGTCCAGCGAGCAGACCGTGCTGTCGCTGCATCAGGTGGCGGCGACCCTGGCCGAGACCGTGCCGCAGTTGCAGGTCGAATACGAAAAAGTCGTCGAGATCCTGCTGCAACGGGGTGCGCCTGCCGCCCAGGTGGCCATGGCCCAGCGCCAATCCTTGTTGGCCGAGCGTATATTGGGGGCGGTGAATACCGTGTTGGCGGGAGATGAAAACGCCAGCCAGGCCGCCGATACCTTTGGCCGCGATGCCGCACGTTTCGGCCAGGTGCTCAACGGGATGTTGCAAGGCGACCCGGCCTTGAAGATCTCCCAGGTCCAGGATCGCGATGCCCGGACACGCCTGAGCGAAATCAGCGAACTGTTCGAGTTCGTCTCGGGCTCGGTGGACGAAATCCTCGAAACCTCGCCGGAGCTGTTCAAGGTCCGCGAGTCGGCGGGCAACATCTTCAATCTGTCACAGACCCTGTTGGACGAAGCCTCGCACCTGACCACGGCACTGGAGAACCTGGCCGGTGGCCGCTCCGTTCACGCCATTGGTGGTTACGTCCTGGGGCTGCTGGCATTGATGTCGATCATCCTGATCGGCCTGGTGATGGTGCGTGAAACCAACCGCCAGTTGTACGAGACCGCAGAGAAGAACGAGCGTAACCAGAACGCGATCATGCGCCTGCTGGACGAAATCGCCGATCTGGCCGATGGAGACCTGACCGTCACCGCTTCGGTCACCGAGGACTTCACCGGCACCATCGCCGATTCGATCAATTATTCGGTGGATCAATTGCGCGACCTGGTCGCCACCATCAATCTCACCGCCGGCCAGGTCGCCGCCGCGGTGCAGGAAACCCAGGCCACCGCCATGCATCTGGCCCAGGCTTCCGAGCATCAGGCCCAGCAGATCAGCGAAGCTTCGACTTCAATCAATGAAATGGCTCAGTCCATCGATCAGGTATCGGCCAACGCCGCCGAGTCGTCAGCGGTGGCCGAGCGTTCCGTGGAAATCGCCAACAAGGGCAACGAGGTGGTGCACAACACCATTCATGGCATGGACAACATCCGGGAGCAGATCCAGGACACCGCCAAGCGCATCAAGCGCCTGGGCGAGTCGTCCCAGGAAATCGGCGACATCGTCAGCCTGATCGACGACATTGCCGATCAGACCAATATATTGGCCCTCAACGCCGCGATCCAGGCGTCCATGGCCGGTGATGCGGGACGCGGGTTCGCGGTGGTGGCCGATGAAGTGCAGCGGCTGGCGGAGCGCTCTTCGGCGGCGACCCGACAGATCGAAACGCTGGTGCGGGCGATCCAGGCCGACACCAACGAAGCGGTAATCTCAATGGAGCAGACCACCAGCGAAGTGGTTCGCGGCGCTCGGTTGGCCCAGGATGCCGGCGTGGCCCTGGAGGAGATCGAGGGCGTGTCGAAGACCCTGGCCGCGCTGATCCAGAGTATTTCCAACGCGGCGCAGCGGCAGACCACCTCGGCGGGGCAGATTTCCCTGACGATGAACGTGATCCAGCAGATCACCACACAGACATCGTCCGGCTCCACCGCTACAGCAGAGAGCATTGGCAACCTGGCGAAAATGGCCAGCCAACTGCGTCGGTCGGTATCCGGGTTCACGTTGCCGGCGGCTAAGGATGAGGACAAGTCTTGATTGTTGGAGGCGGTATACGGGGCGAGGGGAATCATGTGGGAGCAAGGCTTGCCCGCGATGAGAGCGACGCGTCAGGCCGGAGATCGAGTTGCCTTTATCGCGAGCAAGCTTTGCTCCCACAGCTGAGTCCTCCCGCCACAAGGAGCGTGTATTTGCCGGATTGGAGCGGTTATGGGTGATCGGCACGACTATGTGGCCCTGGAATGGGTCAAGGGCGAGATTGCCGAAACGCTGAAGCAGGCCCATCTGGCCCTCAACCGGTTGGTGGATGACCCGCAGGCGGTGGACGCCCTTGAGCAATGCCTGGCCTGCATTCACCAGGTGCATGGCAGCCTGCAGATGGTTGAGTTCTATGGCGCGGCGTTGCTGGCCGAAGAGATGGAGCAGCTGTGCAGCGCCTTGCAGGACAACCACATTGCTCATCGCGAAGAAGCCATCAGCCTGTTGAGCCAGGCCCTGGGGCAGATGCCAATCTACCTGGACCGCATCCAGGGTGCCCGCCGCGACCTGCCGCTGGTGGTCTTGCCGCTGATCAACGACCTGCGCAGTGCCCGGGGCGAGGGCCTGCTGTCGGAGACCAGCCTGTTCAGCCCGGAGCTGCCCGACATCGCTCCCCTCGGCGATGCGGCACTGAAGCGGCTCGAACCGGCGGACCTGCCCGGCACCTTGCGCAAGTTGCGCCAGACCTTGCAAGTGGCTCTGGTGGGACTGTTGCGCGAGCAGGATGACGCTACCCATCTTGGTTACCTGGCCAAGGTCTTTCATCGTCTGGAAGGGCTCTGCGCCGGGGCGCCGCTCAATGCCCTGTGGCAGGTGGCTTCGGCGCTGGTCGAAGGCATGCGTGACGGGCGCATTGCCAACAGCCCGGCGTTGCGCAGCCTGTTCAAGGAAGCCGACAAGGAACTCAAGCGCCTGCTGGAGCACGGCATGCCTGGCATCAATCAACCGGCACCGCCACACCTGCTCAAGAGCTTGTTGTTCTATATTGCCAAGGCCGAACATCCCAGCGGGCAAATGCAGATCATGAAAGAACGCTACTCACTGGACGACGCGCTGCCTGACAGCGCCATGCTCGACGAAGAACGTGCGCGCCTGGCCGGGCCCGACCGTGATGCCATGCGCTCGGTGCTCACCGCGCTCTGCGAGGAGCTGGTGCGGGTCAAGGAGCGGTTGGACCTGTTCGTGCGCAGCGATCGCCAGCACGCCTCGGAGCTGGACAGTTTGCTGGCGCCCCTGCGGCAGATCGCCGATACCCTGGCGGTGCTCGGTTTCGGCCAGCCGCGCAAGGTCATCATCGATCAATTGGCGGTGGTACTGAGCCTCTCCCAGGGGCAGCGTGAGCCCGATGACGCGACCCTCATGGACGTCGCCGGTGCCTTGCTCTATGTCGAGGCCAACCTGGCCGGCATGGTCGGCACCGTCGAGCCTGAAAGTCGTGAAGACAGTCAACTGCCCACCACCGACCTGACCCAGATCCACCAGATTGTCATCAAGGAAGCCCACACCTGCCTGCAACAGGCCAAGGACATGATCGTCGACTACATCGACGCCGACTGGAACAGCGAGCAATTACAAACCCTGCCGACCCTGCTGACCCAGGTCCGCGGAGCGTTGGCGATGATCCCCCTGAGCCGCGCTGCCGGTCTGGTGGAGGCTTGTAACGGATTCATCCGCGACCACTTGCTGCCGGACCAGGCCCGACCGGATTGGGAAGAGCTTGACCATCTGGCCGACGTGATCACCGGCCTTGAGTACTATCTGGAGCGCTTGAGCGAAGATCCGGAGGCACCTGGTGAGGCGCTGTTGGAGGTGGTCGAGGGGAGCCTGGCTGCGCTCGGCTATTTTCCGGACGAGGCCCGGGTACCGTTGCTCGATGATGTGCTGAGTCCCAACGAGGCCCAGGTCATGCAGGACCTGCAAGAGCTGGATGATCCAGAGACCGTGCAATCCCTCGCCGACATGCTGGCCAACCCGGTCTCGGCGGTCAATCCGCCGGCCAGGAACACGCCCGGCAGTCTGCTGCCGCCCCCGGCGGATGAGCATCCGGTCGACGAAGAGTTGCGTGAGGTCTTTCTCGAGGAGACCGGCGAGGTGCTGGAGGCGCTGCACGAATACCTGCCGCGCTGGGCCGCTCACCCCACTGATCAGGTCGCCCTGGGGGAAGTGCGCCGGGCCTTCCATACGCTCAAGGGCAGCGGCCGCATGGTCCGGGCACTGGTGCTGAGTGAACTGGCCTGGGCGGTGGAGAACCTGCTCAACCGGGTGCTAGAGCGCAGCGTCGAGCCGGGAGCTACGGTCCTGCAACTGGTGGACGACACGGTGCGGCTGTTGCCCGCCCTGGTCGCCGATTTTGCCGCCCATCTTCAGCGCCAGCGTGACGATGTCGACCGTTTGGCCGCACGCGCGCACGGCCTTGCCAGGGGCAATGATGAGCTTGACGAAGACCAACTGGACGTGGCCGCCCTCGACCCGCTGCTGTTGAAAATCTTCGATAGTGAAGCCCAGGGGCATCTCGCCGGCATCAATCGTTTTCTCGATCAGGCTGCCGAGCACTTGCCCTTGCAGGCCAGTGACGAATTGCAGCGTGCCCTGCACACCCTCAAGGGCAGCGCATCGATGGCCGGGGTGCTGCCGATTGCCGAACTGGCCGGGGCGATGGATCAGCTTGCCCGGGAATACAGGGTGCACCTGATTCCCCTCGACCTGGATGAAATCGAGTGCCTGCTGGAAGCCGAAGGCCTGCTGCGCCTGGGCCTGCGCCAGTTGCACAGCGATCCGCTGGCGCCGATTTCCGGGGCTGCGGACTTGATCCTGCGGGCCCAGGCCTTGTTGGCCGAGCGCCTGCAGGCGGTCAGCGGTACCTCGGACAATGGCGCGCGGAACAAGCGTGACCCGCAACTGATCAACGATTTCCTGTCCCAGGGCATGGACATCCTGCTGGACGCCGAAAACCTGCTGCAACGCTGGCAACAGCATCCCGGCGAGGGGCAGGAATTGAGTGCGTTACTGGATGAGCTGACGACGCTCGGCGAAGGGGCGCACTTGGCCGACCTGCAGCCGGTGGACGAACTCTGCGAAGCCTTGCTCGATCTTTATGGCGCCGTTGAAGAAAGCAGCCTGACGGTCAGCGACGAATTTTTCCAGCAGGCGCAACGCGCCCACGAAGCGTTGATCGACATGCTCGATGAGTTGGCGGCCGGTCAGCATGTGCATCCACGGCCCGAGCGGGTGCAGGCCCTGCACGCCCTGCTCGAGGCCGGACTCGATCCGTCGGCCACGGGCCTGATCCGCAGCGATGGCAGCCGCACCTTGAGCATCCGCGAGCTGGGTCGTGCAACCGCCGAACTCGAACGCGACGTTCCCGCCGACACGTCGATGGACGACGACATCACCTCGATCTTTCTCGAAGAGGCCCAGGATATCCTGGAGAACGCGGCCCAGGCCTTGCAACGATGGCTGGCCGACCCGGACAACGGGGCGTCGCTGTCCTCGTTGCAACGGGACCTGCACACCCTCAAGGGCGGCGCACGGATGGCTGATATCCGGCCGATCAGCGATCTGGCCCAAGAGTTGGAAAACCTCTACGAAGGCCTGGTAGACCGTCGATACAACTACAGCGATGAGCTGGCTCAGATGCTCAACAGCAGTCACGAACGCCTCGACCTGCTGCTTGGACAATTGCAACAGGGCCAGACGTTAGGCGATCCGGTTTCGCTGATTGACGCCATCCGCCGATTCCGTCAGGACAAGCCGAACGCCGTCGAGGGCGCCGGGTCGATCCCGGGCGACACCGCCAGTCACGATCCCGAGTTGCTGGAAATCTTTCTGGAGGAAGGTTTCGACATCCTCGACAGCTCCGGCGCGGCCTTGCTGCGCTGGCAAGCCGAACCGTCGAATCGCCAGGCGGTGGAAACCCTGCTGCGAGACCTGCACACCCTCAAGGGCGGTGCGCGGATGGTGGAGATCGGGCCCATTGGCGACCTGGCCCATGAACTGGAAAACCTCTACGAAGGCTTGTCCGCAGGCCTGCTGCAACCGACGCCGGCGCTGTTCGTCCTGCTGCAGAGCAGCCATGACCGCCTGGCCCACATGCTCGATGCTGTGCAGGCCGGCCTGGCATGCCCGCCGGCGGACCGGCTGATTGCGCAGATCCAGGCGGTCAACCACCCGCAGCACAGCGAAGCCCCGGCACCGGAGCCCTCAGTGGCCCCGGCCGTGCCCCTGGCGGTAGTCGCGACACCCGTGGCCGCCAAGCCCGAGCCAGGTGCATCGAGCGACGGTACGGACATGGTCAAGGTGTCTGCCGAACTGCTGGACGATCTGGTAAACCTCGCCGGGGAAACGTCGATTTTCCGTGGCCGAATCGAACAGCAGGTCAACGATGCGCATGTGGCCCTGAGCGAAATGGAAACCACCATCGAGCGCATGCGCGACCAGTTGCGACGCCTGGACACCGAGACCCAGGGGCGGATCCTCAGTCGCCAGCAAGTGGAGGCCGAGCGCCTGGGCTACGAAGAGTTCGACCCGCTGGAGATGGACCGTCATTCCCAGCTGCAACAATTATCCCGGGCGTTGTTCGAGTCTGCCTCGGACTTGCTCGATCTCAAGGAAACCCTGGATCGCAGCAACCATGATGCCGAGAACCTTTTGCAGCAACAGCGACGCATCAATACCCGGCTCCAGGAAGGCCTGATGCGCACGCGCATGGTGCCGTTCGAGCGTATGGTGCCGCGGCTCCAGCGCATCGTCCGGCAAGTGGCCCAGGAGCTGGGCAAGGATGTGGAGTTCGTCGTCGATAATGCCGAAGGCGAGATGGATCGCAATGTGCTGGAGCGCATGGCCGCGCCGTTGGAGCACATGCTGCGTAACGCCGTCGATCATGGCCTGGAGCCGGCCGACGTGCGCATTGCCGCAGGCAAGCCGGCCCGTGGGCGTATCAGCCTCGACCTGTCCCGCGAAGGCGGCGACATCGTTTTCGATATCCGTGACGACGGCGCCGGCGTGCCGCTGGACGCGGTGCGGCGCAAGGCGATCAAGCGCGGGCTGCTGGCACCGGACACCGACATCAGCGACCGCGACGTGCTGCAATTCATCCTGCAACCGGGATTCTCCACCGCCGAAAAGATCACCCAGATCTCCGGGCGTGGCGTCGGCATGGACGTGGTCCACGAAGAGGTGCGGCAACTGGGCGGCAGCATGGTGATCGACTCGACGCCGGGGCAGGGTGTGCACTTCCGCATCCGCCTGCCCTTTACTGTGTCGGTCAACCGGGCCCTGATGGTGCAATGTCACGAAGACCTGTACGCGATTCCGTTGAACACCATCGAAAGCATCGTGCGGGTGCTGCCTGCCGAGTTGGAGGCTTATTACCAGCTCGATCCACCGACCTATACCTACGCCGGGCAACGCTATGAGCTGTGCTACCTGGGCGAGCTGTTGAAAAGCGCTCCCCGCCCTAAACTGCTGGGTCAGAGCCAGTCCTTGCCCCTGTTGCTGATGCATTGCAACGAACGGCATATCGCAGTACAGCTGGATGCGACCGTCGGGACCCGGGAGATCGTGGTGAAAAGCCTCGGCTCACAATTCTCGGCGGTACAGGGCCTCTCCGGCGCGACGATCCTTGGTGATGGCCGGGTGGTGCTGATTCTCGATCTGTTGGCACCGATCCGCGCCATGCCCAGTCAGGCCCCACGCCGCCCGGTACTGGCCGAAGGCGAGGGCGAGCATCAGCGGCCACTGCTGGTACTGGTGGTGGACGATTCGGTGACGGTCCGCAAGGTCACCAGCCGCCTGCTGGAGCGACATGGCATGCACGTCCTGACTGCCAAAGACGGCGTGGATGCCATGGCGGTGCTGGCCGAGCACACCCCGGACCTGATGCTACTGGATATCGAAATGCCACGCATGGACGGCTTCGAGGTCGCGACGCAGGTGCGCAACGATCCGCGCCTGGTTCACCTGCCGATCATCATGATCACCTCCCGCACCGGCCAGAAACACCGAGACCGGGCCATGGCCATCGGCGTCAACGACTACCTGGGCAAGCCCTATCAGGAGTCAGTGTTGCTCGAGAGCATCGCCCACTGGAGCAAACCCCATGCATGACCACCGCACCCGCTACCTGACCGGGTTGCTGTTGCCCCTGGCGGACCGGCATCTGGTGTTGCCCAATGTGGCCGTGGCCGAGCTGATCGACTATCAGCGCGGCACCTTCGATATGGACACCCCGCCGTGGTTCCTGGGTTGGGTCACCTGGCGTGAACGGCAGATCCCATTGTTGAGCTTCGAATCCGCCTGCGACCAGAAAACCGTGATTGGCGAACGCGCCCGTATCGCCGTGCTCAACGCCTTGGGCGGTCGAGCGGAATTGAAGTTCATCGCCCTGCTGGTGCAGGGCATCCCGCGCTCCTACAAGCTCGATAGCCAGTTGAGTTACGTCGACGTGCCGTTGTGCGGGCTGGAGCAGGCGGCTGTGCAGGTGGGCGAGCATGTGGCGAAGGTGCCGGATCTGTTGGCCCTGGAAGAACTGGTGATCGCCGCCGGACTCATTAGCCCCTCTGGAGGTCTTAAGACTTGATAATTCCCAAAAAGGGACCTATCGGTCCCTTTTTGGGACTTATGGTTTCTCCATGAATCATCTCTCTCTCAGCGATGCATTATTTACGGTAACCCAGCAACGGATCCTGGGTTTGTTGTTCGGGAAACCGGATCAGAGTTTCTACACCAATGAGATTGCTCGCTGGGCTCAAGTGGGCAAAGGCAGTCTGATGCGCGAGCTGGAGCGCTTGCAGAATTCGGGCGTTCTGAGGTTGACTCGTCAAGGTAACCAAAACCCATTACCAGGCCAATACACACTGCCCGATTTACGCTGAACTGCTGGGCATCGTTCGCAAAACCATCGGCATAGCCGAGCCGATTCGCCAAGCATTGGAGCCTTTTTCCGGGCAGCTAAAATGGGCATTCGTCTACGGTTCCATCGCCAAGGCTCATGCCCTTGGAAGAGCAACTGGGCCGACCTCTCAACCCTACGCTCTACGCGCCTCAGGACTGGGTCGCAAAATTTGCAGCTGGCAACCACTTCGTGGTGCGAGTGGCGCAACAGGACAAGATCAGCTTGCTGGGTGAAGACCCTTTGGAGTCCAAGGATGGGATACCAGGAAAGCCTGGAGAATCTGTTACGTAGTGGCGGGCTTAAGGCCGAACCGCCTGATCGCCAGGAATGCGAGGTTTGATGCACTCGGCAATGGCTCGCCTCAATGACGCACAAACGCCGTCTCTTTCATTCGCCAGCCGGTTTGACCTGGCCTACAACGCGGCTCATGCCCTGGCGCTTACGGCACTGCGCTTGAGCGGCTATCGTTCGGACAAGCGTTATCTGGTTTTTTAATGTCTGATTCAAACGGCAGATGCCAGCAAGCTTCAGGTCCGCATATTTGCGCTTTGCCATGAACGGCGCAATCTTGCCGAATACGAAGGCTACATGGATGAAGATCATGGGCTTCTCGCTCAACTGATTGAGAGTGCTGTGGAACTGCTCGAGCGGGTCCGGTGATTGATGGACATCTACTGATCCTGGCGCAAGCCGCAGAATCTGAGCCCACCACAACCCTGTGTGCGAGCCTGCTCGCGATAGCGGCGCCCCATTCAGAACAGATACAGGCTGACCCACCGCCATCGCGAGCAGGCTCGCTCCCACACGAAATTCATTTCAACCATTACTCCAAGCGTAACGATCCACCGTCGAGCTTGATTGATGCCATCGTCCCATCACTCCTAAGGTAATCCTCACGACAGCGAACCCGTGGAGTGGTCATGACAACAACAATATCCCCCGACTCGCGCTGGACGCGGCGGCGCGGCGAAAAGCAGCGGCGTCTCGAACAGGTGAAGGGCATGGTCGATGGTGTGGTATTGCCCACCGATCGGATCGTCGAGGCGTTGCAGGTTCTGATAGAACCTGGCGACCGTGTGGTGTTGGAAGGCAACAACCAGAAACAGGCGGATTTCCTGTCGCGTTCCCTGGCCAAGGCCGATCCTTCGAAGCTGCACGACTTGCACATGATCATGCCCAGTGTCGGCCGCTCCGAGCACCTGGACCTGTTCGAACGCGGCATCGCCCGCAAGCTCGATTTTTCCTTCGCCGGGACCCAGAGCCTGCGTATCAGCCAGTTGCTGGAAGACGGTCTGCTGGAAATCGGCGCGATCCACACCTACATCGAACTCTACGCCCGGCTGGTGGTGGACTTGATTCCCAACGTGGTGCTCTCGGCCGGTTTCATGGCCGACCGCGCCGGCAACATCTACACCGGTCCCAGCACCGAAGACACTCCGGCGCTGATCGAGCCGGCGGCCTTCAGCGATGGCATCGTCATCGTCCAGGTCAACCAGTTGGTGGATGACGTCAGCGACTTGCCACGAGTGGACATCCCGGCGTCCTGGGTGGATTTCGTGGTGGTGGCCGACAAGCCGTTCTACATCGAACCGCTATTCACCCGCGACCCGCGCCACATCAAGCCTGTGCATGTGCTCATGGCGATGATGGCGATCCGTGGGATCTATGAAAAGCACAATGTCCAGTCCCTCAACCACGGCATCGGCTTCAACACCGCCGCCATTGAGCTGATCCTGCCGACCTACGGCGAATCTCTCGGTCTGAAGGGCAAGATCTGCCGCAACTGGACCCTCAATCCTCACCCGACGCTGATCCCGGCCATTGAAAGCGGCTGGGTCGAGAGCGTGCATTGCTTCGGTACCGAACTGGGCATGGAACATTACATCGCCGCCCGGCCGGACGTGTTCTTCACCGGCCGCGATGGCTCGCTGCGCTCTAACCGCATGGTCTGCCAACTGGCCGGCCAGTACGCGGTTGACCTGTTCATCGGTGCCACCCTGCAAGTGGATGGTGACGGTCATTCCTCGACGGTTACTCGAGGCCGACTGGCCGGTTTTGGTGGTGCGCCGAACATGGGTCACGATCCCCGTGGTCGCCGCCACGGTACCCCGGCCTGGCTCGACATGCGCCACGGCGACGGCGAGGCCCCGTTGCTCGAACGCGGCAAGAAGCTGGTAGTGCAGATGGTCGAGACCTTCCAGGAGGGCGGCAAACCGACGTTCGTCGACACCCTCGATGCGGTGGACGTGGCGAAGAAAGCCGGCATGCCCCTGGCGCCGATCATGATCTACGGCGACGACGTTACCCATCTGTTGACTGAAGAGGGCATCGCCTATCTGTACAAGGCCCGCTCACTGGAAGAGCGCCAGGCGATGATCGCGGCGGTTGCCGGGGTCACCGCCATCGGCCTGCGCCACGACCCGAAGGACACTGCCCGCATGCGCCGCGAAGGGCTGATCGCGTTGCCCGAAGACTTGGGTATCCGCCGCACCGACGCCACCCGCGAATTACTCGCCGCCAAGAGCGTGGCCGACCTGGTGGAGTGGTCCGGCGGCCTCTACAACCCACCCGCCAAGTTCAGGAGCTGGTAATGCACGCACTCAACCTGCAACCGAAAACCCTGACCCTGGCCGAACGGCTGGCGGACCTGGCGGTGGACGCGCTGATCGACGAAGCGGACCTGTCGCCCAAACCGGCGCTGGTGGACCGCCGTGGCAATGGCGCCCATACCGATCTGCACCTGGGACTGATGCACGCCTCGGCGCTTTCCTTGTGGCCGGCCTTCAAGGAAATGGCTGACGCGGCGCTGGCGTTCGGTGAAGTGGGTCTGCCGCTGCGCGAAGCCCTCGGGCGCATCGGTCGTGAAGGCGAAGCGGCGATGCTCGCCACCACCGATGGTGTGAATACCCATCGTGGCGCGATCTGGGCGTTGGGCCTGTTGGTGGCGGCGGCTGCGCTGGAGCCTGAATCCAGCGCCGCCGGTGCCGTCACGTTGCGTGCCGCACGCCTGGCGCTGCTTGAAGATCGCTACGCGCCAAGACCCCTCAGTCATGGCGCCCAAGTGGCTCAGCGCTACGGCGCACGCGGTGCAAGGGAAGAAGCGCAGCTTGGCTTTCCTTCGATCATGCAACGCGCACTGCCGCAACTCAGGCGCAGCCGCACCCAGGCCCATGGCGAGCAGAACGCCCGGCTCGATGCCTTACTGGCGATCATGAGCCAACTGGCGGACACCTGTGTGCTGTACCGCGCCGGCGAACCCGGTTTGCGGGCCATGCAGGCCGGTGCCCAGGCGGTACTGGATGCCGGTGGCAGTGCGAGCCTTGACGGCCGTCGCCGATTGCACGCACTGGACCAACAACTGATTGCATTGAACGCCTCGCCCGGCGGCGCCGCCGACCTGCTCGCGGCCTGCCTGTTCATCGACCGTATCGAGTCGGGTGATAGCGTCATCCAGGGAGTTTGCTGATGGAAACCTTATCCTTTGAATTTCCCGCCGGGCAGCCGCCACGGGGCCGGGCGCTGGTGGGCTGTGTCGGCTCGGGTGACCTGGAAGTGCTGATCGAGCCGGGGCTGGCAGGCAAGCTGACTATCCAGGTGCAGACCTCGGTCAATGGCAGCGAGCAACGCTGGCAGCATCTCTTCAGCCGGATGTTCGACGGCCAGACGCCACCCGCGCTGTCCATCGATATCCATGATTTCGGCGCCACCCCCGGCGTGGTGCGTCTGCGCCTGGAGCAAGGTTTCGAGGAGATCGGCCATGACTGACAGTGCAGCGTTGCTCAACAAGCACAGCTTCGTCGAACTCGGTGCCCGGCAACGGGCGAAGGCCTTGCTCGATGACGGTACGTTTCGCGAACTGCTCGACCCGTTCCAGCGAATCATGTCGCCGTGGCTGCTGCGCCAAGGCGTGGTACCGCAAAGCGACGACGGCGTAGTGATTGCCAAAGGCAGCCTCGACGGCCTGCCGGTGGTGATCGCCGCCATCGAAGGCGCGTTCCAGGGCGGTAGCCTTGGCGAAGTGGGTGGGGCGAAGATCGCCGGCGCCCTGGAGCTGGCCGCCGAGGACAACCGCAAGGGCATTGCGACCCGTGCGGTACTGCTGCTGGAAACCGGCGGTGTGCGTTTGCAGGAAGCCAATCTGGGGTTGGCGGCTATTGCCGAGATTCATGCTGCGATTGTCGACCTGCGTCAGTACCAGCCGGTGGTCGGTGTGGTGGCGGGCAGTGTCGGTTGCTTTGGCGGCATGTCCATCGCCGCCGGGCTATGCAGTTATTTGCTGGTGACCCAGGAGGCGCGGCTGGGATTGAACGGTCCGCAAGTGATTGAACAGGAGGCCGGAATCGAGGAGTACGACTCCCGGGACCGCCCGTTCATCTGGAGCCTGACCGGTGGCGAGCAACGTTTCGCCAGCGGATTGGTGGATCGTTATTGCGCCGATGATGTGCAGCAGATCCGCCAGCAGGTCAGCCAGTTGTTGCACCTGGGCGTGCCCGCCGTACACCGCAGCGGCCAGGCCGAGTTGTTCCTGCAGCGCCTGGCCCGGTTGGACACTGACGTGCAGATCGAACCGGCAGCGGTTCGCCAGTTGTATCAGGGAGAACGCCCATGAGTTCGTATTCATTGAGAGGCTTGCGCTGGTTCGAAGCCTTGAGTGGTGGCACCGAGCCGCTGCCGGGATTGCCCGCTTCGGTGAAAGCGGCCGATGCCAGGTTAGGCGGGCAGACCGTGCGCCTGTTGGCGGTGGTAGCCGATCCCGATAATCGTTTTCCCCGGGCGCGCAACGGAGAGGTCGGTCTGCTGGAAGGTTGGGGCCTGGCCAAGGCGGTGGATGACGCCATCGAGGCTGACCGCGAGGCGTCCAGCAAGCGTGCGCTGATCGCCATTGTCGATGTACCCAGCCAGGCCTATGGTCGCCGGGAGGAGGCCCTGGGCATCCATCAGGCGTTGGCCGGTGCGGCGGACAGTTATGCCCGTGCCCGGTTGGCCGGACATCCGGTGATCGGCTTGCTGGTGGGCAAGGCAATGTCCGGGGCGTTCCTGGCCCACGGCTACCAGGCCAACCGGCTGATTGCATTGCGCGATCCTGGGGTGATGGTCCACGCCATGGGCAAGGCCTCGGCAGCGCGGGTGACTCTGCGCAGTGTAGAAGAATTGGAAGCCCTGGCCGCCAGCGTGCCGCCGATGGCCTATGACATCGACAGCTATGCCAGTCTGGGGTTGTTGTGGGAAACCCTGTCGGTCGAGCAGATAGAGCAGCCATCGGCGACCGATCTGGCCCGGGTCACCGATTGCCTGCAGCAAGCGATCAACGATGTGGCCGGTGCGCCTCGAAATTTGAGCGGCCGCCTTGGGGCGCCCCATCGGGCCGCTTCCAGCCAAGTTCGCCAGTTGCTGAGCGCGCAGTGGTGAACACCTTCCTGGCGCACGACCTGCTCTGGGGGATGACCCCGCAGCAGTTGCCAGCGGATGCGCCGGCGTGGGCTGTGCAAGCCCTCGGCCTCGGGCAACCGGTGGTGGTGCGGCGGGCGCTGACGGCGCCGGGACAGGTGGCGGTGGGTGTTCGTGGTCGGGCTCGGGAGCAGCGTTACGCCACGTTGATGCAGCTGTCAGCGATCCGGCGTCGGGTGCGCCCGGAAGACCTGTGCCACATCGACTGCCAACGGAACTTGCCGGCCCTGCGGGTGTTGTCCCGCCTGCGGCCGATACTCAACGCCTGCGGCTGGACCTGGGGCATCAGCGGCAGCGCCGGGTTCGAACTCGCCAGCGGCATCGAGGCACTGCATGAGCGCAGCGACCTTGACCTGATCCTGCGCACGCCGCAACCGATGGATCGCGTCCAGGCCAGGGACTTGCTGGCGCAACTGGACGGCTTGGTGTGCGTCGTGGACATGCAGTTGCAGACGCCATTCGGCGCTGTTGCCTTGCGAGAGTGGGCGGGCCCGTCGCGTCGGGTCCTGCTCAAGGATGACCTCCAGGCGCGGCTGGTGAGCGATCCCTGGCAGCCGTCGCTGGAGCAGGTCGCATGAGCAGCCTCCTGGTATTCCCCGGCCAGGGTGCGCAGCGCACGGGCATGCTCCATGGCCTGGCGCCGCATGTGTTGGCCGAGGCGAGCGATGTGCTCGGTGAAGACGTGCTGCAACTGGACGGCGCCGAGGCCTTGCAATCGACCCGCGCCGTGCAGTTGTGCCTGTTGATTGCGGGTGTGGCGGCGTCGCGCCGCTTGCTGGAGCAAGCCCCGGCGCCGGACTACGTGGCGGGGCTGTCCATCGGCGCATATCCGGCGGCGGTGGTGGCGGGTGCGCTGGGGTTCGAGGATGCGTTGCGGCTGGTCAGCCTGCGGGGCGAACTGATGCAGCAGGCCTATCCGCAAGGCTATGGAATGACCGCGATCATCGGCCTGGACCTCGCCGTCGTGGAAGGTTTGCTGGCCCAGGTGCACAGCGGCGCAACGCCGGTCTACCTGGCCAATATCAATGCCGATAACCAGGTGGTCATCGCCGGCAGCGACGAGGCCATGGCGGTGGTTGCCAGCCACGCACGCAGCCAGGGCGCCGGCAAGGCCTGCCGCCTGGCGGTGAGCGTGCCGTCCCATTGCCCGTTGCTGGAGAGGCCGGCGCAAACATTGGCCCAGGCATTTGCCGACGTGCCGCTGCAAGTCCCCACGCTGGGTTATCTCAGCGGCAGCCGCGCCCGGCTTGTGACAAAGCCCGACGCCTTGCGCGACGACTTGGCTTTCAACATGTGCCGCGTCGTCGATTGGCGCGGTACGGTGCAAAGTGCCTATGAGCGAGGCGTGCGCTTGCAGATCGAGCTGCCACCTGGTGCGGTGCTGACCGGCCTGGCACGCCGGGTGTTCGAGCAGGGCACTGTCATGGCCTTTGACGGTGCCCGGCTCGATACCCTGCAAGCGCTGCTCGCAGAGGAGGGACGCCGCCAACCCTAGACCATCGACTCAAGCTGGCGAAGCACAAAAACAACAACTTCGACGATGCACTTTGAGGACTACAACAATGATTATTTACGGTGTGGCGTTTCTGGCCTTTTGTACCCTGACGGGTATTTTCATCGGTGAGCTGCTGGGCAAACTGATCGGCGTGCCGGCTAACGTCGGCGGAGTCGGCATTGCGATGCTGCTGTTGATCGGCCTGGGCAGCTATCTGAGCAAACGCGGTCTGTTCAAGGGCAAATCCGAGGCCGGCGTGGAATTCTGGAGTGCGATCTACATTCCCATCGTCGTTGCCATGGCAGCCCAGCAAAATGTCTATGGCGCGCTCAAGGGCGGGCCGATGGCGATCCTGGCCGGGATCCTGGCGGTGGTGATTGCCTTTGCGTTGGTGCCGGTGCTGGTGCGCATTGGCAACAAAGGGCCTGAAGCCAACGTTTCCGTGAAGACGGTAGGGTGATCACTATGTACGAATCAATGATGAAAGTGATTACCGGCTATGGCCTGATCAGTGGTTTTGCGGTTGTCGGCATCACCATGTGGGTGTCGTACTGGATCAGCAACACATTCACCAAGGGCCGACTGCACGGTTCGGCCATCGCTATTCTGCTGGGGCTGATACTGTCGTATATCGGCGGGGCGATGACTGGGGGGCATAAGGGGGTGGTGGACATTCCGCTGCTTTCCGGGATTGGTTTGCTGGGCGGCGCCATGCTGCGGGACTTTGCCATTGTCGCCACGGCGTTTGGGGTGAGTGTCGAGGAGCTCAAGCGTGCCGGCTTTGTCGGGGTGGTGGCGTTGTTTGTCGGTGTGGGCACCTCGTTCATTGCCGGCGTGGGTGTGGCGATGGCGTTCGGATACACCGATGCGGTGAGCCTGACTACCATTGGCGCCGGAGCGGTCACGTATATCGTCGGGCCGGTCACCGGCGCGGCTATCGGCGCCAGCTCCGAGGTTATGGCGCTGTCCATTGCCGCAGGTTTGATCAAGGCGATCCTGGTGATGGTGGCAACGCCTTTCGTGGCGCCGCTGATCGGCCTCAACAATCCACGCAGTGCGGTGATCTTCGGCGGGTTGATGGGCACGTCCAGCGGCGTGGCCGGCGGGCTGGCGGCGACCGATCCGAAGCTGGTGCCGTATGGATGCCTGACGGCGGCGTTCTATACCGCGCTGGGTTGTTTGCTGGGCCCCTCGTTGTTGTTCCTGATCATGCGCGGGCTGATGGGCTAGTTTGCAGGCTGCAGTTCTGATCGTTCCCACGCTCTGCGTGGGAATGCCTCTTTTGACGCTCTGCGTCACGCTTTTGGGACGCGGAGCGTCCCGGGCTGCATCCCCACGCAGAGCGTGGGGATGATCATGGGATGGCTTGGCGATTGGCATACATCCGGCATTCGGCAAGCAACGCCAGCAGGTTCGGATCACGCTCCTTGGCCTTGAGAAACACCACGCCGATGTGCTGCTGCAAGCGGTACTTCTCCTGCAATGGGATGAGCTTCACCCGGTTTTCATACACCGCCGCAATCCGGCCCGGCAACAAGGCATAACCGACCCCGGAGCTGACCATGCTCAACAGGGTGAAGATGTCGTTGACCTGCATCGCCACCTTCGGTTCGAAGCCTGCCTGTCTGAACACCCGAATCCCGTCCTGATGCGTGGCGAAGCCCTGGGTCAGGGTGATGAACGTCTCGTCACGGACTTCGGCCAGGTCGACTTCGCTACGTTGGGCAAACGGTGAGTCGGCCGGCGTGGCGAGGAATATGTCGTCGGAGAACAGAGCGATGTGTTCGCAGTCCGGATCGTTGACGCTGTCGTCCAGGGACACCAGGATGGCATCGACTTCCATGTTCTTGAGCTTGTACAGCAGGTCGATGTTCGAGCCCATGATCAGGTCGATGTTGAGTTCGCTGCGGCGGATCTTCAGGCCCATGATCAACTGCGGCACGGTCTTGACTGTCAGCGAATACAACGACCCCAGCTTGAAGCGCTCGGCGGAGAACCCGGCGGCCTCGCGGGTCAGGCGTACGCTTTCGACCACGTCCTGGATCAGTTTCTGCGCTCGTTCCTCCAGCACATAGGCGCTTTCCAGCGGTGTGAGATTGCGGCCTTCGTGCTTGAACAACGGGCAGCGAAGGGCGCTCTCCAGCGAATGGATGGCCCGGTGCACGCTGACGTTGCTGGTCTGCAACTCTGCCGCCGCCCGCGCCAGGTTGCCGGTGCGCATGAAGGCCAGGAACACCTCGAGTTTCTTCAGGGTCAATTCTTCGTCGATCAACATGGGGCGGGCTCTTATTCGTGTCATGCGATTGTGCCCCAATGAACCTGGGAGCGAGGAGATTTACAGCGGATCGCAACTCACAGCAAACCATTGCACTTTTGCGCCCCAGGCCTGAGCCTTGGCGCGTGTTTCATCATGGAGGGGTAGGAATCGATGTATCACGGGGAGCGACTGAACGCCTGGACCCACCTGGTTGGAGCGATTGCGGCGTTTATCGGCGGGGTATGGCTGGTGGTGCTTGCCGGGCTGACCGGCGATCCATGGAAGATCGTCAGCGTGGCGATCTATGGGTTCACCCTGCTGGTGCTGTACAGCGCCTCGACGGTCTACCACAGCGTGCGCGGGCGCAAGAAAGCGATCATGCAGAAGGTCGATCATTTTTCGATCTACCTGCTGATCGCCGGCAGCTACACACCGTTCTGCCTGGTAACCCTGCGCGGGCCCTGGGGCTGGACGTTGTTCGGGATCGTCTGGGGGCTGGCGTTGATCGGCATCCTGCAAGAAATCAAGCCGCGGTCCGAAGCGCGGATTCTGTCGATCGTGATCTACGCGGTGATGGGCTGGATCGTGCTGGTGGCGGTCAAGCCGCTGTTGGCAACCCTGGGCAGCACTGGTTTCGCCTGGCTGGCCTCGGGCGGGGTGTTGTACACCGTGGGCATCATTTTCTTCGCCCTCGATAACCGATTGCGCCATGCCCATGGCATCTGGCATCTGTTTGTGATCGCCGGCAGCCTGCTGCACTTCGTGGCGATTCTGTTCTATGTCCTTTAGCGGCCAGCCGTGAACAGCCCGTCCAGTTGCCCCTGGGCCTGGTTGGCGAAAATCTCCAGCAGGGTGCCCAGGGTGTGCGCCGGCGCTTCATTGGCCCGGGTCACGGCGTAAAGCGAGATGGGCAGCGGTGGCGACAACGGTCGGATCGCCGTGGAGGTCTTCGAGGCGCCAAGGGCCGTGAACGGGTCGATCACGGCCATGCCGGCACCGGACTCCACCATGGCCCGGGCCAGCGAATAGGTCTGCACGGCGATGCTGATGCGCGGCGCAGGGGCCACTGCTTCGAGATAGCCGTCCAGCCTGGCCGAGAGCGGATCGGCGCTGGACAGGCCGATCAGGGGCGCGCCGGCCAATTCCTGCAACGACATCGGTTTGCCCACCGCCGCATCGCTCCAGTGCCCCTTTGGGGCCAGCGCCACCAGCACGCCGCTGGCCAGGGTCTGGGCCTTGAGCCCCGGATGATCAGGCGGCTGCAAGGTCAGGGCGACGTCGATCTCACGCATCAACAGGTTCTGCACCAGCTCACGGCTGTGGGCGCTGGACAGTTCACAGACAATGTCCGGGTAGCGCCGGGTCCATTGGTGAATGGCCGCCGGCAGCAGTGACAGGGCCAGGGCCGGGGTCGCGCCGATACGCAGGTTGTGACCGGGCTCGCGGCGCAGGCTCTGGGCTAGTCGTCGCACGCCTTGCAGGCTTTCGCTGACCTTGTCGACTTCGCGTTCCAGCTCCAGGGCTTCGGGGGTCGCCTGCAACTTGCCGCGCACTCGCAGGAACAGGGCAAATCCCAGCTGTTGCTCGGCGTGCTGCAGCACCTTGGTCACCGCCGGCTGAGAGACATGCAGCAACTGCGCGGCGCCGCTGATGGAGCCGGCCTGGCGTATGGCCTGGAAAATCTCGATGTGACGGAGGCGCATTGGCGAGTCCATAACCTTTGTTTATAGGCGCTCCATCTTTATTCATTGTTCCGGACCTGTCACCTGCCCCTAACCTCAACTGATCGGAAACGGTTAGGAGGCGGGCATGGGGCAAAGGGCGTGCATCATTGGCGGTGGCGTGGTCGGGTTGGCGACGGCTTATGCGCTGGTTCGCGACGGCGTCGACGTGACGCTGGTGGAGGCCAGGGATGCGTTGGGCAGCGAGACCAGCTTTGCCAATGGTGGCCAATTGTCCTATCGCTACGTGGCCCCCCTGGCGGACGCCGGGGTGCCCTGGCAGGCACTCGGCTGGATGTTGCGCGGGGATTCGCCACTCAGGTTGCGGCCCCGCCTGGATCCTGCTCAGTGGCGCTGGATGGCTGCGTTCATCGCGGCGTGCCGGACGTCGATCAACCGACGCAACGGCGCCCACCTGTTACGCCTGGCACTGCTGAGCCAGGCCACCTTGCAGGGCTGGCGCGAAGACGATCGCCTTGATGGCTTCGGCTGGCGGCGCAACGGCAAGCTGGTGACGTTTCGTGATGCCAACCATTTCCAACATGCCCGGCGGCGACTGGCGGACAACCTGCACCAGCAGGTGCTCGGGCCCGCCGAGTGCGCGAGCCTGGAGCCGGCGCTGGCGGGCGTGCCGTTGGTGGGCGGGATCTACACGCCGGACGAGGAGGTCGCCGATTGCCACGCTTTCTGCCAGCAACTGGCCGCACGCTTGCAGGCATCGGGGCGCTGTGAATTCTTGTTGGGGCAGACGGTGACCGGCATTTGCCACGCCGATGGCCAGGTGCACGCCATCGAGTTGAATGGACAGCGCTTGCCGGTGGACAGCCTCGTGATTGCCGCCGGTCACCGCAGCGCGACCCTGGCGTTACCGGGAGTGCGAATGCCGCTGTATCCGCTCAAGGGTTACAGCCTGACCGTGCCTATCGGCGCAGCGCATCGGGCTCCGGACCTGAGCATCACCGACTATGACCGCAAGATCGTTTATGCGCGAATCGGCGAACATTTGCGGGTGGCCGCGATGGTGGATATCGTCGGCTTCGACCCGACGCCGGATCCGCGGCGCCTGGCCTTGATCAAGCGCCAGGCCCGGGAAACTTTTCCCTTGGCCGGGGATTATGAACACGCCGTCGAATGGGCCGGCATGCGCCCGGCCACGCCCAGCGGCGTGCCGCTGATCGGCGCCACCGGCTATCGCAACCTGTGGCTCAACCTCGGCCATGGAGCACTGGGTTTCACCCTGGCTTGCGGCAGCGCTCGCCTGCTCAGCGAACTGATCCGCCAGCGCACGCCGTCCATTGATCTGCAGGGCCTCACGCCCCGCGCCGCCTGACCCACCCGCAACGGAGAATAACAATGCAAAAAATCACGTTGATCGGCTGCACCCTGAGCCTGTTGTTGAGCGCCCATGTCCAGGCTACACAAGCCCCTCCGAGCGGCACGCTGGGGAAAATCGCCAATACCCGCGGCATCACCCTGGGGTATCGCGACGCCTCGGTGCCGTTTTCCTACATAGGTGACAACAGCGGCAAACCGATGGGCTACTCAGTGGACCTGGCGAACAAAATCGTCGAGCGGATCAAGACCCAACTGGCATTGCCGCAACTGGATGTGAAGTACAACCTGGTGACCTCCCAGACCCGCATCCCGCTGGTGCAGAACGGCACCGTCGACCTGGAATGTGGCTCCACCGGCGTGACGGCCGAGCGGCAGAAGCAGGTGGCGTTTTCCTATGGTTTCATCTATGTGAAGGGTCAACTGCTGACGGCCAGGGACAGCGGTATCCACAGCTTTGCCGACCTGCGCGGCAAGAACGTGGTGACCACCGCAGGCACCACCAACGAGCGTTTCCTGAAAAGCTACAACCAGGACAATCAGGCCGACATGTTCATCATCAGTGCGAAAGACCATGGCGAGGCGTTCCAGATGCTCGAGACCGGCCGGGCGGCGGCTTTTTACATGGACGATGCGCTGCTCTATGGCGAACGAGCCAAGGCCCGCGATCCACACAACTGGGTCGTGGTGGGCAAAGAACAGTCGCGGGAAATCTACAGTTGCATGGTGCGCAAGGACGATCCGCAATTCCTGGCGTTGGTCAATGCGGCCCTGGGGGACCTGTACAAGTCAGGTGAGATCAACGCCATCTATGACCGTTGGTTTCAGAAACCGATTCCACCCAAGGGCCTGAACCTGGAGTTTCCGATGACCAGTGAGCTGAAGGCGATCATCGCCAGGCCGGTGAGTGATCCGGTGCAATAATCGGCAACGCCAATAACCATTGTGGGAACGAGCCCGCTCGCGAAGGCGGCGTGTCAATCAGGAGGTGATTGACTGATACACCGCTATCGCGAGCAGGCTCGCTCCCACAAGTGAAACTTCGACGGGTCTAGAAATCCCCCCATAGCTGCTGCGCCACCGCCAGCGCCACCACCGGCGCGGTCTCGGTACGCAGCACGCGGGGACCGAGGCGGGCGGCGTGGTAACCGGCGCTGGCGGCCTGTTCGACTTCGGCATCGGACAAACCGCCCTCGGGGCCGATCAGGAACGCCAGCGTCGAGGGTCTGGCATGACTGACCAGTGGCTCGGCTACCGGGTGCAGCACCAGCTTCAGCTCGGCATCGGTCTGCTTCAGCCAGTCGGCCAGCAGCAACGGCGGATGGATCACCGGTACGGTCGAGCGTCCGCATTGCTCACAAGCGCTGATCGCCACCTGGCGCCAGTGCAGCAGGCGTTTGTCGGCGCGCTCGTCCTTGAGGCGCACTTCGCAGCGTTCGCTGAAAATCGGCGTGATCTCGCTGACTCCCAGCTCGGTGGCTTTCTGGATGGCCCAGTCCATGCGCTCGCCCCGGGACAAGCCCTGGCCGAGGTGGATGCGCAGTGGCGATTCAGGCTGCCCGGCGAATTGCTCATCCAGTTGCACCCGCACGCGCTTCTTGCCGACTTCGGCCAGGCTACCGCGAAACTCCTGGCCCGAACCGTCGAACACCTGCACCGCATCCCCTTCGGCCATGCGCAGCACACGGCCGATGTAATGGGCCTGGGCTTCGGGCAACTCGTGAGCGCCGAGGCTCAGGGGGGTGTCGATGAAGAAGCGGGACAGTCTCATGTGGAGTCTCTGCAAGAAAAAAATGATCGTGGTTGAAGCGCCCGGCCTCATCGCGGGCAAGCCTTGCTCCCACAGTGGTTTCGCATTTCTCTGTGGGAGCAAGGCTTGCCCGCGATGGCGGTGGCCCAGGCTCAGCCCGGATCGCGATAACCCGGGTGGAAGTCCTTCGGCACCGCCACGCTGACCGTATCCCGGGTGGCAATGTCGATGCCTTCGCTGGCCACTTGTGCCAGGAAGTCGATCTGCTCCGGGGTGATGACGTACGGCGGCAGGAAATACACCACACTGCCCAGCGGCCGCAGCAACGCACCGCGCTCCAGGGCATGCTGGAACACGCTCAGGCCGCGTCGCTCCTGCCAGGGGTAAGCGGTCTTGCTCGCCTTGTCCTTGACCATCTCGATGGCCAGCACCATGCCCGTCTGGCGCACTTCGGCCACGTTCGGGTGATCGGCCAGGTGCGCGGTGGCGCTCGCCATGCGCTGGGCCAGGGCCTTGTTGTTGTCGATGACGTGGTCTTCTTCGAAGATATCCAGCGTCGCCAAGGCGGCCGCGCAGGCCAGCGGGTTACCGGTATAGCTGTGGGAATGCAGAAAGGCGCGCAGGGTGGGGTAATCGTCGTAGAACGCGCTGTAGACGTCGTCGGTGGTCAGGCACGCCGCCAGCGGCAGGTAACCACCGGTCAGGGCCTTGGACAGGCAAAGGAAGTCCGGCGTGATACCGGCCTGCTCGCAGGCGAACATCGTTCCCGTGCGGCCGAAGCCCACGGCGATTTCGTCATGGATCAGGTGCACGCCATAGCGGTCACAGGCTTCGCGCAGCAGCTTCAGGTACACCGGGTGATACATGCGCATGCCGCCGGCGCCCTGGATCAGCGGCTCGACGATCACCGCGGCCACGGTGTCGTGGTGTTCGGCGAGGGTCTGTTCCATGGCGGCGAACATCGTGCGTGAATGCTCTTCCCAGCTCATGCCTTCAGGGCGATGGTAGCAGTCGGGACTTGGCACCTTGAGGGTGTCCAGCAGCAACGCCTTGTAGGTCTCGGTGAACAGCGGCACATCGCCTACCGACATCGCCGCGATGGTTTCGCCGTGATAACTGTTGCTCAGGGTGACGAAGCGCTTCTTGTCGGGACGGCCGCGATTGACCCAGTAATGAAAGCTCATCTTCATCGCCACTTCGATGCAGGACGAACCGTTATCGGCGTAGAAGCACCATGTCAGTCCTTCTGGCGTCATTTTCACCAGGCGCTCGGACAGCTCAATCACAGGCTGGTGGCTGAAACCGGCGAGGATCACATGCTCCAACTGGTCGACCTGGTCCTTGATTCGCTGGTTGATGCGTGGGTTGGCATGGCCGAATACGTTGACCCACCAGGAGCTGACGGCGTCGAGGTAGCGCTTGCCTTCAAAATCTTCCAGCCAGACGCCCTCACCGCGCTTGATGGGGATCAGCGGCAGTTGTTCGTGGTCTTTCATCTGGGTGCAGGGATGCCACAGCACTGCGAGGTCGCGTTGCATCCACTGGTTGTTCAGGCCCATCTACAGTCTCCTCGAGGCGGCTCGCGGCGGGCGCGGGCCAAACAATCGGGCAAGCCTATGCAATGACGGCCCTGCGAACAACCCATTGTGTCGTTCCTGCTACTTTGAGCGAGGCGATAGACGTCGCTGGCGGCGTTTTGATGGCTGACGTATTCTTCGCCGTTCTCTGAGCCGGCTGGCTCGAAACCTGAAATTTTTCCTGCTTTATTCCGGAGTTCGCTGAATGTCTGCTGGTTGGCTGCGCGCGTGTGCGCTGGTGGTGATAGGGCTCTTCAGCGTTACGGCGCTGGCGAAGGACAAGCAACCGACGGCCATCGTCATCGGTGGCGGCCTGGCGGGGCTCACGGCGGCCTATGAGTTGCAGAACAAAGGTTGGGCGGTGACCTTGCTTGAAGCCAAGCCCAGCGTGGGCGGTCGTTCGGGCATGGCCACCAGCGAGTGGATCGGCAACGAAAAGACCCAGCCGGTGCTCAACAAATACATCTCGACGTTCAAGCTGGGTACCACCTCGGCCCCCGAGTTCGTGCGCACCCCCAGCTATCTGATCGACGGCACCTATTTTACCGCCGCTGACCTGGCCGCGAAGCAGCCTGCCACCGCCGAAGCCATCAAACGCTACGAAACCACCCTGGATGAGCTGGCACGTTCCATCGAAGACCCGCTGAATCCGACCGCCACCAGCACCTTGCATGCGTTGGACCAGATGACCGTGTCCGCCTGGCTCGATCGCCTGCAACTGCCGGCCACCGCACGGCAGCTGGTGAATCAGGAGATCCGTACCCGTTACGACGAACCTTCGCGCCTGTCGCTGCTGTATTTCGCACAGCAGAACCGCGTCAATCGCGGCGTGTCCGATCGCGACCTGCGGGCTTCGCGTTTGCTCGGCGGCAGCCAGGTGCTGGCCCAGGCCTTCCTCAAGCAGTTGAAAACCATCAAGACCGATTCTCCAGTGTCAGCCATTTCCCAGGACAAGGACGGTGTGACCGTCAAGGTCGGCAGCGTCGGCTACCAAGCCGATTACGTGGTACTGGCCGTACCGCTGCGCGCCCTGAACAAGATCCAACTGACCCCGGCCCTGGATGCCCAGCACCTTGGCGCCATCAAGGGCACCAACTACGGCTGGCGCGACCAGATCATGCTCAAGTTCAAGACCCCGGTCTGGGACAGCAAGGCGCGCATGTCGGGGGAAATCTTCAGCAATGCCGGCCTGGGCATGATGTGGATCGAGCCGGCCATGAAGGGCGGTGCCAATGTGATCATCAACCTTTCGGGTGACAATGCCCGAGTGATGCAGGCTTTTGGCGACAAGCAGATGGTCGATCAGGTATTGATCCGCCTGCACGCATTTTATCCACAAGCCCGCGGGGCCTTCACCGGTTATGAAATCCGCCGCTACAGCACTGACCCATCCACGGCCGGTTCGTACCTGGCCTTTGGTCCGGGCCAGATCAGCAAGTACTGGCGCCTGTGGGAAAAACCGTTGCAGCGCGTAGCCTTTGCCGGTGAACACACGGACGCCTTGTACCCAGGCACCCTGGAAGGCGCGTTGCGTAGCGGCCAGCGCGCGGCCAGCCAAGTGCAGGACCTGGCGGCGGGCAAGTCGTTCGAACCGGTCAAGGTCGCTCCGGCCGCGACAGCGGCGGCTGCAGGTGCGGTGGCGGCGAAGAAAGGCAACTTCTTCACCAACCTGTTCGGTGGTTCGGATGACGAGAAGAAGCCAGAGCTGGCCAAGGCACCCGAGCCGGTCGCTCCGTCGACCCCGGCCCCTGCTCCAGCGCCAACCCCGGCCCCAGCGCCGGTTGAAGCGCCGAAGCCTGCGACGCCGGTAAAAGCCGAGCCGACCAAAAAGGCCACGACCAAAGCCGCGCCGAAGAAGCCGGCCGCCAAACCCGCGGCAAAAAAAGCCCCGGCCAAGGCACCTGTGAAAAAGGCTGAACCGGCGAAGAAGCCAGCGGCCAAACCGGCGACAACCACTGAGCCCGCGGCTCAGTAACGTCCAGGTGTAAAAAAGCGCGGCCTAAGGGTCGCGCTTTTTTTTGCTCGTTTATCCAGATATTGAATATCCGGTTGCATGATGCCGCGCCCTGGAGTCGCCTGACTTTACGATTCCGGTCCTACACGCCCATGCGATTTATCAGATGCTTCCCACAACAGTGTCGGAAGGGAACGATAGATTGTGCCAAGCGTTGCGCTCTAGTCTCTGCAAAACAAAAAAAGACTGGAGTGCTTATGAAATTATTAATGATGCTAATGACAGTAATCGTACTTTCTGGTTGTGTATATGGTGACTGCAGAGACCCTCTTACGATTCCGATGATTCCCAAAGTTGATCCTGGTTTAGCTTTTAAATGCAGTATGGATCCGTACAAGCCTGAGTGTTCAGTTAACTAGGAGATATAGGGTGGTGGATATCTATTAGAACGGCCCTAATGAAAATGTCCATGTGTGGATCGGTACATCTTCAAACAGGACCTTCACTCGCCTTGGCTTGGAAAGCCGCCCCGGGACAAAGCCAGAGCGAGCCCAACACAGCTTTCCCGTTCGCCTGTCGTGGATGACCAGATTGCCGTCATCCTGCATGACCATACAAGAGTTGTACCAAAGCGATTTGTCCCTGCTATGAGTACTTTCCGCAATCCATAAGCGCCCTCTGGCTGGGTCATAAAGAAAACCACTGTTGCTGATTACAAACTGCAGTGGCTCGCGCATTCTTTTTGGGTGCAAAGTTACGCTGTAAAGCTGGTTGCCATTTGCGGTCCAGACGATAGTCTCTCCGTCCTTGATGACCAAATTCCCATCAGCTTGTAACACCAGTCGAAATCGTCCGTTAGGTGATTGAAGGTACTGCCCTGCTGACATTGTTTGGTTGGGAGGCAATATTGGAGAGCCGCTTGCTCGAAATGGAGTATAAGGAACAGCCATGTGTTTCACCTTGTTAAATGAATGTTGAGCGCTCATTTAATCAAGGATAAAAACCGAAAGGGCAATACATATATATTGCAAAGCAAATACTTGGGGCGCAATTACGGTCCACCAGGGCTCCTTTGGAGGGTAAGCTTGCTGATGATGGGATCCGTTTAGCCGCTTCATGGTTGCTGGTGCCCCTCGCTAACACGCATCGTGTTGGCGTTAATCTTTCCTTAACCCACCCAACCCAGACTGATGATCGTATTTCTCGATATTTCAAAGCAAAAATTTCCGCTTTAAATCGATAGATAACTCGCTAGTCTTGGTCGCAGTTTTTACAGGATATGAGCAATGCAGCTACGCAACTCTTCTTCTCGCTATGGCAGGGTCAGCATCGTCATGCACTGGGGCGTTGCGCTGGTGGTGTACGGGTTGTTCGCGCTGGGGCTGTGGATGGTCGGCCTGGATTACTACAGCACCTGGCGCAAAGCTGCGCCGGACCTGCACAAGAGCATCGGCCTGGTGCTGCTGGCGGTGATGCTGCTGCGGGTGATCTGGCGCTTTGTCAGCCCACCGCCACCGACTCTGGAAACCTATGGGCGCATGACCCGTGTCGGCGCGAAGCTTGGCCATGGTGCCCTGTATCTCGGGTTGTTTGCCTTGATGGGCGCCGGTTACCTGATTTCCACTGCAGAGGGTGTCGGGATTCCGGTGTTCGGTTTGTTTGAAGTCCCCGCGCTGGTGTCCGGACTGCCCGACCAGGCAGACGTCGCCGGCCAGATCCACCTGTACCTGGCATGGGCGCTGGTCATTTTCTCCGGCCTTCATGCACTGGCAGCACTGAAACACCACTTTATCGACCGTGACGCGACCCTCAAGCGAATGCTGGGGCGCCAAGCCTGATGTTCAACCTCGACTCCTAAGGAATAGAAAGCATGTTGAAAAAGACGCTCGCCGCCCTGGCAATCGGTTCTGCACTGTTGTCGGCCGGCCAGGCCATGGCTGCCGACTATGTGGTCGACAAGGAAGGCCAGCACGCCTTCGTCGACTTCAAGATCAGCCATCTGGGCTATAGCTACATCACCGGTACCTTCAAGGACATCGACGGCAAGTTCAGCTTCGATGCCGCCAAGCCTGAAGACAGCAAGGTTGAGTTCAACGTCAACACCTCCAGCGTGTTCACCAACAACGCCGAGCGCGACAAGCACATCGCCAGCGCTGACTTCCTGAACGCTGGCAAGTTCGCCAAGGCCACTTTCGTTTCCACCAGCGTCAAATCCACCGGCAAGAACGCCGATGGCAAGGACACCGCCGACGTTACCGGTAACCTGACCCTGCTGGGCGTGACCAAACCAGTTGTGGTCAAGGCCACGTTCCTGGGCGAAGGCAAGGATCCATGGGGTGGCTACCGTGCCGGTTTCGAAGGAACCACCAGCATCAAGCGTTCCGACTTCGGCAAACAAAAAGACCTGGGGCCATCGTCCGACGCGGTCGAGCTGTACGTAACCTTTGAAGGTGTCAAAGCGAAGTAATATTCGCGCCTAAAAAAACGCCCCCGATCCTGCGATCGGGGGCGTTTTTTATTGCCATACGAAATTCGAAAGGTAACGCAGACCGTTGTGGGAGCGGGCTTGCTCGCGAATGCGGTGCATCTGTGCCAATCACGTTGCCTGACACACCGTCTCCGCGAGCAAGCCCGCTCCCACATTTGGATCTGCGTCGACTCAAAAAAATGCCCCTGGTTGTGAGATCAGGGGCATTTTCAGGGTTTGGAATAACTCAGCGATTGCGAGTCAGCAACGCAGGTTTCTCACCCCGTGGGCGGCTTGGCAGTTGGTCCAGTTGCTCAGGCGTCGGGAAGCGATCAAGTTTCGATTCCTTGTGCATGATTTTCGGCTGGTTGCCACGAGGGGTCTGCACTGCAGGTTCCTGGCTCGCCTGGTCATCGCGGGCCGGGCGACGGCGGGCATCTTCGCGGCGCGCCTGACCATCACGAGGGCCGCCGTTGCGAGGGCCGTTGCGCTTGGCTGGCGGGGTACCAGTGGACGAGCCGTTGCTGTTGCGCGGACCGTTCTGGCGCCCCTGCGATTGGCCGCTGCGTGGCGCGCCTGCGCCAGCACCCTGTGCCGGAGCCCCCGGACGGCGACCACGACCCTGGGCCGGTTTCTGCTGCGGTACGTAGTCGACGCGGTTACCGAAGTTATCGATATCGTCGTCCAGGAACTCGTCCGGGGCGCGATCAGCGGCGGCACGAGGGGCTGGGCGCTGTTGTTCACGGGCTGGGGTGCCTTCGCGGGGCTTTTGCTCGCGCGCCGGGCGTTCGCCACGACTGCTGCCGGCCGGTTTTTCCTTGCCTTTATCCTTACCCTTGTCCTTGCGACCGCCACCGCCGCCATTCGGACCGTCACCGCGTGGGCCACGTGGGTTGCGCGGGTTGCGTACGTCCGGACGTTCACGCACTTCAGGTTTCTCGGCCTCGATGGTGCTGGCATCAAAGCCCATCAGATCACCATCGGGAATCTTCTGCCGGGTCATGCGCTCGATGCTCTTGAGCAGCTTTTCTTCGTCCGGAGCGACCAGCGAGATCGCCTCGCCCGAACGACCGGCCCGACCGGTACGACCGATCCGGTGCACGTAGTCTTCGTCGACGTTCGGCAGCTCGAAGTTGACCACGTGGGGCAACTGGTCGATGTCCAGGCCGCGGGCGGCAATGTCAGTGGCAACCAGGATCCGTACTTCGCCGGCCTTGAAGTCGGCCAAGGCCTTAGTGCGAGCGTTCTGGCTCTTGTTGCCGTGGATCGCCACGGCCGGCAGGCCATGCTTGTCCAGATACTCGGCCAGGCGGTTGGCACCGTGCTTGGTGCGGGTGAACACCAGGACCTGTTCCCAGGCACCGGTGGTGATCAGGTGCGCCAGCAGGCTGCGTTTATGACTGGCTGGCAGGCGGAATACGCGCTGTTCGATACGCTCGACCGTGGTGTTCGGCGGCGTTACTTCGATGCGTTCCGGGTTGTGCAGCAGCTTGCCGGCCAGATCAGTGATGTCTTTGGAGAACGTTGCCGAAAACAGCAGGTTCTGACGCTTGGCGGGCAGGCGGGCGAGGACTTTCTTCACGTCATGGACAAAGCCCATGTCGAGCATGCGGTCGGCTTCGTCCAGCACGAGGATTTCAACGTGGGACAGATCGACGCTGCCCTGACCGGCCAGATCCAGCAGGCGGCCGGGGCAGGCCACCAGCACGTCGACGCCGCGCGCCATGGCCTGGACCTGGGGATTCATGCCGACGCCGCCGAAAATGCAGGCACTGACGAATTTCAGGTCACGGGCGTAGATCTTGAAGCTCTCGTGGACCTGGGCAGCCAGTTCCCGGGTCGGGGTCAAGACCAGTACGCGCGGTTGGCGCGGGCCGTGACGCTGGGATTTGTCCGGGTGACCGTTGGGGAACAGCCGCTCCAGGATCGGGAGGGCGAAACCGCCGGTTTTACCAGTACCTGTCTGCGCGGCGACCATCAGGTCGCGACCTTGCAACACGGCGGGGATGGCCCGCTGTTGCACCGGGGTAGGCTCGGTGTAGCCGGCGGCTTCGATGGCGCCGACTAAAGCCTCGGAGAGACCGAGGGAAGCAAAGGACATGAGTAATCCTGTTTTTAGTGAGGGCCTGGCCCAATGGGATAGTCTTGCCTGGCGCGAATGACGTTCAAAAAGACGTCATCCCGTCCGGTCCTGCCGGGTCTGGAAGACAGCTCCGGACAAGGCTCGCGCTGGCTGGAAGCTGCGCTGTAGCGATGTCGGGATGCCTTTTGCAAGACCGGGTGTCCGGGCGTGAGCCTGGCGGGAAGGCGCGAGTATAACAGAGCAAACGCCCTGCGCCGCTTTCATGCTGCTCAACGGTTTATTTCATCCTCTCATTGACAGGTGTGCTGTCATAGCGAGCATTCAGCTCGGCATAGGCCGGCTCGCGCTTGAAACGCTTGAGTTCGGCGCTGAAGCGTTGCACCAGCAAATCCATTCCGGCCTTGCGCCGCAGGGCCAGGTATTGGCTTTGACGGCTTACGACGGTGGGATTTTCGCTGATCTGGTCGCCCAGTTGCATTTGCTTGAGCAGATGTCGGCCCACCCGGCGATCGGTGATGAGCAGATCAATCCGGCCCAGTTGCAACTTACCGAAGTTGGCTTCGTGGGTGGGCGCGGTTTCACGCTTGAACAAAGTCGACTCCCGGAATGGCTGGCTGTAGAGATAACCGGGCGACGTGCCGACGGTCAGGCCACTCAGGTCCGCGAGCGTGTGAAATGGATGGGGCCTGGCGTTGGCATGGAACATCACGAATTCTACTTCCGACAGTGGCTCGCTGGGATAGAGCAACATGGAGTCGCGTTCGTCGCTGTGAAAAATGTCCAGTGCCCCATCCGCCAGACCTTGTTCCAGCATCGCCAGGCATCGTTTCCATGGCAGGAGCTGCCATTCGACATCAATGCCCAGGCGCTTGAATACGATGGCTGTGGTCTCGTAATCCAGCCCCAGGATCTTGCCGTTCTCCTCAAAGACGTAGGGCGCCCAGGGTTCGGTAACGATACGCAACTTTTCGGCCCGGGCGGCAAGGCTCAGGCACAGGAAAAGAAGGGCGGTCAGTAATTGGGCGATGACGGGCATAGCCTGAGGTTACGATGAGTACGGACCAAATAGCCAGAGCGCTCTGGCTCACAGGTCAACGCGTGCCCTGGTGGTCTGTGCGGTTCGTTTGAGCGCAGAAATCACCCACACAGATCACTCGTTGTCTTTTTTTTGCATCAGGTGCGAATAGATGGCTTTGCGGCGACGACCCAGCACCAGGCGAATCAGCGGATGGTTGAGCCAGTGTTTGAGCTCGTGGTCTTCCAACGGCTTTTTCAGGCGGTGCTCGACGTTCTCCAGGGCCTTTTCCCACCAGACCGGAGCACAAGCCTGATCGAACTGATTGGCGTGGCGGTAGCAGCCGTAGAGAATTTCCCGCATGAATTGTCGCTTATGGCCGGGCAGCGCCACAGTGACAAGTTTATAGGCCAGCCGCTGCAATGTCGGGGGGCGGGGCAGGGTGACGGTAACCTGTCGGGTTTCGTCCAGGGCTTGCAGGCAGACAGGATTGGCGTGGTGCTTATCAAGCCAGGCTTTTATCTTGGCGCGAAACAGTTGCTTGCGGCTCCAGTAATGGTGAATCAGATCCGGACATTCGCGTACCTTCATTCCATCATAGGCCGCCACCGAGAGGCAGAACTCCTCCAGGGTGTAAGCCCCTTTCGCCAGGGGAAAAAGCTCATCCATCAGAGCAATCGAACGATCCAGCACGACCGCGTCGCTTGAATGGAGACCGATCACCCCTGAATTGAGCAGTAACATGTTGTCGTCCGCCAGTTGGCGTTGCTGAAGGAACTGCGCCAGGGCCACGTAAAGCTCGGCGTCCTTGTTGTCTCCGTAGCTCAGGGTGACGGCGTTGCATAGCAGCGTACCGGGCTGGATGCGCCGAAACAGCTCCAGCGGGGAGCAATGGAAGAAGGTGTCAGTGTCGATCAGCAGGGCCAGCTCGGTTTCCTCGAGCACTTTCTGCATGACTACATGCTTGGCGCGGAAGTGATAGCCGTGGGGGCCAGTCCAGGCCAGTCGGGTCTCATTGTCCAGGGGGCGCAAGCGCACCGGCAGCCCGTGATAGGGCTTGGGATTGTCAGTGAATACCTGGATGTCCAACGCTTCACCGGGGGTTTCGCGCAGGCCGGCGAGGGCACTGGCGATACTGAACACAGCTTCCTGGTGATAGGTTTCAGCCCCGTAGACCAGATAGATGAGTTGAGGGGGCGTCGACCGGTGGTCGTTTGGCATCGACTGCAATCCTTTGAACATCATTGGATAGTGAAAGGCCCTGGCATCCGCCAAGGCCTGCTTGTCACGACGTTAACCCTGGTGGCCAGTGTGGCTAATTCGAGTACTCAAATTAACCGCAAAGGCTACTAGCGCGGCAACTTGAGATTATTCCATACCGCCAGACTGGGTTCGGCCTGGTTCAGGGTATAGAAATGCAGCCCCGGTGCGCCGCCCTGCAACAAGCGCTCACACATTTGTGTGATTACATCTTCGCCGAAGCGTTGGATGCTGGACGTATCGTCGCCGTAGGCTTCCAGCTGTTTGCGGATCCAGCGAGGTATTTCCGCACCGCAGGCGTCGGAGAAGCGCGCCAGTTTGCTGTAGTTGGTGATCGGCATGATTCCCGGCACGACGGGAATGTCCACACCCATCTTGCGCACGCGTTCGACAAAGTAGAAATAACTGTCGGCGTTGAAGAAGTACTGGGTGATCGCACTGTTGGCGCCAGCATTGGCCTTGTTGACGAAGTTGCGCAGGTCATCTTCGAAATTACGCGCCTGGGGATGCATCTCCGGATAAGCGGCGACTTCGATGTGGAAGTGCTCGCCGGTTTCTTCACGAATGAAGCTCACCAGGTCGTTGGCATGGCGCAGCTCGCCACTGGCCATGCCCATGCCCGAGGGCAGGTCACCACGCAGGGCAACGATACGCTGGATGCCCGCGGCCTTGTAGCGAGCCAGCAGGGTGCGCAAGTCGTCCTTGCTGTCGCCTACGCAGGACAGGTGCGGGGCAGCCGGGATTTTGACTTCGCTTTCCAGCTGCAGCACGGTGTTCATCGTGCGGTCACGGGTCGAGCCGCCGGCGCCATAGGTGCAGGAGAAGAAGTCGGGGTTGTAGCTCGCCAGCTGACGGGCAGTGGCGATCAGTTTTTCGTGACCAGCATCGGTCTTCGTCGGGAAGAACTCGAAGCTGTAGCGACGGTCTTGGGACATGGTCATATCCTTGGAAACTCGTAAGCCTGGAAGCCTTGCACATCACGATGTGGAAGCGGGCTTGTGTGGGAGCTGAGCTTGCTCGCGATCAGAATCGCCTCGGTCCGACAGACAGGACGAGGTGTCTGCATCGCGAGCAAGCTCGGCTCCCACAGGCCCCACATCAGGGGCATGCAATGCCAATCAGTAGCGGTAAGCGTGCGGCTTGAACGGGCCTTCGACGGTCACGCCGATATAGTCAGCCTGTTGCTTGGTCAGCTTGGTGACCACGCCGCCGAAACCGCGGACCATTTCCAGGGCTACTTCTTCGTCGAGTTTCTTCGGCAATACTTCCACCGTCAGGCGCTCGGCTTTCTGGGCCGGCGACAGGTCGGCGTACTTCTGGCCGAACAGGAAGATCTGGGCCAGGACCTGGTTGGCGAAAGAACCGTCCATGATCCGGCTCGGGTGACCGGTAGCGTTGCCCAGGTTCACCAGGCGGCCTTCGGCCAGCAGGATCAGGTAGTCGTCGTTCTGTGGGTCGAAGCTGCCGGTGCCGGTGCGGTGAACCTTGTGAACCTGCGGCTTCACTTCTTCCCAAGCCCAGTTCTTGCGCATGAAAGCGGTATCGATTTCATTGTCGAAGTGACCGATGTTGCACACCACCGCGCGCTTCTTCAGGGCCTTGAGCATGTTCGCGTCGCAGACATTGACGTTGCCGGTGGTGGTCACGATCAGGTCGATCTTGCCCAGCAAGGCCTTGTCGATGCTGGCTTCGGTGCCGTCGTTGATCCCGTCGATGAACGGCGAAACCAATTCGAAACCGTCCATGCAGGCTTGCATGGCGCAGATCGGGTCGACTTCGGACACCTTGACGATCATGCCTTCCTGGCGCAGGGATTGGGCCGAGCCCTTGCCCACGTCACCGTAGCCGATCACCAGCGCCTGCTTGCCCGACAACAGGTGGTCGGTGCCGCGCTTGATGGCGTCGTTGAGGCTGTGACGGCAGCCGTACTTGTTGTCGTTCTTGCTCTTGGTCACCGAGTCGTTGACGTTGATGGCCGGGATCTTCAGTTCGCCCTTGGCCAGCATGTCCAGCAGACGGTGCACGCCGGTGGTGGTTTCTTCGGTCACACCGTGGACCTTGTCCAGGACGGCCGGGTATTTCTTGTGCAGCAATTCGGTCAGATCGCCGCCGTCGTCGAGGATCATGTTGGTGTCCCACGGCTGGCCATCCTTGAGGATGGTCTGCTCCAGGCACCACTCGTACTCCTGCTCGGTCTCGCCCTTCCAGGCGAACACCGGGATACCGGCGGCGGCAATGGCGGCAGCGGCCTGATCCTGGGTCGAGAAGATGTTGCAGGACGACCAGCGCACTTCGGCACCCAGGGCGACCAGGGTTTCGATCAGCACTGCGGTCTGGATGGTCATGTGGATGCAGCCGAGGATCTTCGCGCCCTTGAGCGGTTGTTCACCAGCGTACTTGCGGCGCAGGCCCATCAGGGCCGGCATTTCGGATTCGGCGATGATGATTTCGCGACGACCCCAGGCGGCCAGGGACATATCGGCGACTTTGTAATCGGTAAAATCTGCAGGCGTGATAACAGCGCTCATGAAGAGCCTCCATTCGTAATGTATGCGAATGGGCGCCGTTGTGCGTTTAGTGTTCGTGCGGGGAGCCCCGAACGAACAACGCCCCATCCGAGCCTGACAGGTCTTGCCTGCTGCAGCGCCCCTCGGACAGGTGGCGGGAACGGTCCAAAGCGTGGACCGGGTAAAGCGAGGGCGATTATAGCGGGCTAATCGGATCTTCCAAAAGGGTTTCTGTCGGCAAATCAAAATTGCCGATGACTGTTATTGAACCAGCGGCGTAGAGCCTGCCTGTCCGGTCTGCCATGATGCAGGCATTCATTGGCCAGACGCTCAGGAGCGATCATGAATTTCCACACCCGCAAATGGGTCAAGCCCGAAGACCTCAATCCCAATGGCACGCTGTTCGGTGGCAGCCTGCTGCGTTGGATCGACGAAGAAGCGGCGATCTACGCCATCGTCCAGCTGGGCAACCAGCGCGTGGTGACCAAATACATCTCGGAAATCAACTTCGTCAGCGCCTCGCGCCAGGGCGATATCATCGAACTGGGCATTACCGCGACCGAATTTGGCCGCACCTCCATTACCCTGACCTGTGAAGTGCGCAACAAGATCACCCGCAAGAGCATCCTGACCGTGGAGAAAATGGTTTTCGTCAACCTTGGCGAGGATGGTCTGCCGGCGCCCCATGGGCGGACCGAGATCAAGTACGTGAAGGATCAGTTCAAGGACGATATTGCCAGCGAGTGAGACGGGCGGTGTACCCATCGCGAGCAGGCTCGCTCCCACATAAGCCCCCATTCTCCTGTGGGAGCGAGCCTGCTCGCGATAGCGGTAGTTCAAACACTGAAAATCCCAAGTCCCAATCAAGCTTGAGTCAGCACTGAACAGCTCCGAACGCCACGTGTCGTAGATTCATCACGCCACCGGTTCAGGAGCTCTATGGACACCCACGAAGACGGCAAGACCCCTGACCTTTCCGCCCAGGAGAAGCACGAAGTCGACCGCAACCAGCCGCCACGGGCTGCGGTGCTGCATGAAATCATCCGCACCCAGGGCAATCAGGAACTGGAACGCAGTGTCGCCGCGCTCTGGTGGTCGGCCCTGGCGGCCGGGTTGACCATGGGGCTGTCGCTGATGGCGATGGGGTTGCTCAATTCCCGATTGCCTGAGGGCGAGGCCTTCAAGGTTATTGGCAGTTTCGGCTACTGTGCCGGATTTCTCGCGGTGATCCTGGCCCGTCAGCAGTTGTTCACCGAAAACACCCTGACTGCCGTGCTGCCGATCATGAGCAAACCCACCCTGGGCAATTTCGGTCGGCTGTTGCGGCTATGGGGCATCGTGCTGGTGGGCAACCTCTGTGGCACCTTGCTGGTGGCCTACGTGATGTTGCATCTGCCGATTTTCGACCCGCGTACCGACTTGGCTTTCCTCGAGATCGGTCGCAAAGTCATGGAGAACGACACCGGCCAGATGTTCGCCAAGGGCATCATTTCCGGCTGGATGATCGCCACCATGGTCTGGATGATTCCCTCCATGGAAAGCGCCAAGATGTGGATCATCATCCTCATTACCTACCTGATGGCGCTCGGGGATTTCACTCACATTGTCGTCGGCTCCGCTGAAGTGTCGTATCTGGTATTCGCCGGGCAGTTGTCGTGGGAAGACTTCTGGCTGGTGTTCGCCGCGCCGACCCTGGCGGGAAACATCATCGGTGGCAGCTTCATCTTTGCGTTGCTCAGCCATGCGCAAGTGCGCAGCGAGAGTGGCACGCCTAGTCGGCCACGCCCACCGGAGCGCCCAGGTGACGCTGGTGATGAATGAAGTACAGGGCTGTCAGCACGGTCAACCCACTCACCAGGGCTCCAGTCCAGGGCAGCTCGGCCAGGTCGACGCCGCTGCCGACCACCAGCCCGCCGATCCAGGCGCCAGCCGCGTTGCCCAGGTTGAAGGCGCTCTGGTTCAGCGTCGAGCCCAGATTCGGCGCTTCATGGGCCTGATCGATGATCAGCAGTTGCAGGATCGGGCACAGGGCGAAGGCGAAGATCCCCCACAGCACCAACGTGACAGCTGCCGGCATCACTGAGCGGCTGGTCTGGCTGAACGCGGCCAGCACCAGCACCACGGCCAGGGCCATGCCTACCAGTGACGGCAACAGGCGACGATCCGCTAGGCGCCCGCCGAGGAAGCTGCCTGCCGTCAGGCCGACCCCGAACAACAGCAACATGAGAGTGATGCCGTGGGGGCTGATCCCGGTGATGTCCTGGAGAATCGGTGCGATGTACGTGAACACGCTGAACAGACTGGTGGACGCCAGCACGCTCATCCCCAGGGCCAACAGCACGCTGGTCTTGCCCAGCACCTTGAATTCGCTGGCCAGGTTGGCCTTCTCCATGGGGATTTCCCTGGGCAGCCACGCCCATTGGGCGATGGCGGCGATGACGCCGATCACCGACACCGCCCAGAAGGTCGAACGCCAGCCAGCGTATTGACCCAGCGCAGTACCCAGGGGGACGCCGAGGACGTTGGCCAGGGTCAGGCCGGTGAACATCATTGCAATAGCCTGGGCGCGTTTGTTCGGCACTACCAGCCCGGCTGCCACCACGGAACCGATGCCGAAAAATGCGCCATGGCATAGTGCGGTGATGACGCGGGCGGCCATCAGCGTGGCGTAGTTCGGTGCCAGGGCGCAGAGCATGTTGCCCAGGATGAACATCAGCGTCATGCCCAGCAATGTCGCCTTGCGCGGCATGTTGGCGGTGCCGACCGCCAGGATCGGCGCGCCGAACACCACGCCCAGGGCATAGCCGGTTATCAGCAATCCGGCCTGGGGAATGCTCACCGCCAGGTCGCGGGCGACATCGGGCAGCAGGCCCATGATGACGAATTCGGTGGTGCCGATGCCGAAAGCGGCAACGGCCAAAGCAAGCAAGGCGAGTGGCATGCGCAAGGTCTCTGTCTGTAGTCTTGACGCTCTGATCAGGCATACGCATGCCGTGGCCCTGACTCGATTGAAAGGGACAACGGCAGAATTATTGGAATTGGCTTATGCGCAACTGAGTGCGGCGTGGTCGTTTGCAGTATAAACACCTGCTGACGCATCGCGAAAAATTCATCACCCGGCTGACGGGTAGGAACTGCCGAAGGCTGCGATCTTTCCGCTGCCGCTTGAGTCTTGAGCGAAAGATCAAAGGATCGCAGCCTTCGGCAGCTCCTACGGGCGGGAATAAGGAGTGTGCCGTGCTTGCAACGGCTTTGGTATTGGTGGCTGCGTTGCTGCATGCCGCCTGGAATACGTTGATCAAATTCAGTGGCGAGCGTCTTCTGGTGGTGGCGTGCATGGACAGCGTCGCGCTGCTGTTTGCCGTGTCGGCCCTGGGCTTCGTGGCGCTGCCGCCGATGGAAGTCTGGCCGTGGATCCTGGCATCGGCGGCCTTTGAGCTGCTATATCGCTACTTGCTGATCCAGGCGTATCGGGTCGGGGACCTGGGGCTGGTCTATCCGCTGATGCGCGGCTTGTCGCCGCTGGTGGTCTTGGCCCTGACGCTGATCTTTGCCGGCGAAGTGCTGACGACTCAGCAGACCCTCGGCATTTTGCTGATCCCGTTCGGCATGCTGTGCCTGTTATGGCAGGGTGGGGGCGGCGAGCGGCTGCCCTGGTCGATGCTGCCGGTGGTGGTGCTGATTGGCCTGTGTATTGGCTGCTACACCTACATCGATGGCCAGGCCCTGCGGCGCTGGTCCCATCCGCTGGACTACCTGGTCTGGATCACCCTGTTCTGCGCCTGGCCATTCCCGCTATTGGCCGTGGTGAGCAAACGACCGGCGTTCCTGCTGTTCTGGCGCGAACAGTGGCGGCTCGGGTTGGCGGTCGGGCTCTGCGTCTTGTTCAGTTACGCTCTGGTGCTCTGGGCCATGCAACTGGGGTCGATCGCCGAAGCGGCGGCGCTGCGGGAGATCAGTGTGATCCTGGTGGTGCTGTTCGGTATGCGCTACCTGAAAGAACCTTTCGGTCGGCCGCGGCTCTTAGCCTGCGGGCTGGTGCTGATTGGCATGCTGGTGATTAAATTCTGAGCAACTTCCCGATTTTCGACTTCCCCGTAAAACTCAAAGAAGGAACTGCATCATGACGGTTGCCCTGTGGTGTATTTTGATCGCGATCATCCTGCCTTATCTGTGTATCGCCATCGCCAAGATCGGTGGAAGATACCGGCTGCGAGACAATCACGATCCTCGGGACTTCCTGGAAACGCTCGAGGGCTTTCCCCGACGCGCGTATGCCGCGCAGCTCAACAGTTTTGAAATTGCCCCGGCATTCGCTGCCGCGGTGATCGTTGCGCACTTGGCCGGCAACGCCGAACTGGTGACTATCAATGTGCTGGCGGTGTTGTTCATCACCAGTCGCCTGCTGTACATCATTTGCTACCTGGCGGACTGGGCGATTCTGCGTTCGCTGGTGTGGTTCGTGGGAGCGGGGCTGATCGTCAGTTTCTTCTGTGTTTCTGTCTGAGCCTGGCTGTTGAGTCCCGGGGCCGTGGAGGCCCCCTTCGCGAGCAGGCTCGCTCCCACATTGATTTCGGGTGTTCACAAGATCGTTGTCCACTGAAGATCAACTGTGGGAGCGAGCCTGCTCGCGAAGGCGTCGGTACAGACAACCCTTCTCTCAGGGATTGGCGGTGACGGCATTCGCCACCTGTGGCACTTGCGGCAACGCCATGCCCTTGGGCCACAACATCCAGATCTGCCCCTGTTGCTTCATGTCCCCGGCCAATTGCCCCGCGGCTTCGCCGGTGCCCCAGAACAGGTCCGCCCGTACTTCACCGGCAATGGCGCCGCCGGTGTCCTGGGCCGCGACCGGTCGGTTCAATGCGCTGCCGTCGGGGCGGGTAGTGGAGAGCCACAGCAGGCTGCCCAGCGGAATGACCTTGCGGTCCACCGCTACGCTATAGCCGGCGGTCAGCGGTACGTTCAACGAGCCTCGCGGGCCTTCGTTGCTATCGGGGTTACGGTTGAAAAAAACATAGCTGGGGTTGCTGCCCAGCAATTCGGGTATCCGGGTCGGATGGGCCTTGGCCCAGGCACTGATGGTGCCCATGGTCACGTCTTCCTTCTTCAGTTCACCCTGTTCGACCAGCCAGCGTCCGATGGGGCGGTAGGGGTGGCCGTTCTGATCGGCGTAACCGATGCGCAACTGGCGACCGTCATCGAGACGAATACGGCCCGAACCCTGGATCTGCAGGAACTGCAGGTTCATCGGGTCCGTCAACCAGGCGATCACGGGCGCTTTCACGCCGTTGGATTCGATGGTGGCTGCGTCGTCGTAGGGCTTGAGCACCCGGCCTTCGAGACGACCGCGCAGGCGTTTGCCCTTGAGCTCGGGGTAGAGGCTGTCCAGCGCCACGATGATCATGTCCTCCGGTACACCGTACACCGGGATATTGGCGCTGGCGGTCTGGGTGAGGCTGCCCGGATAGACCGGCTCGTAGTACCCGGTGATCAGGCCGTTGGGACTGTTGTCTCCCGAGCGCAGGCCGTAGACCTCCAGGTTCTGTTTCAGGAAATTGCGCACAGTGGGAGCGGTCTGCGGCACATTGGCTGCCGCGGCGCAGGTGGGGCCCCAGGTCGCATCGGCCTTGAGCCGGGTGCATGCGCTGCGCCAGGAGCCGAAACCGGCCAGCAGGTCTTCATCGGAGACCGCCGGTAGCGCTTCCCAAGGGGCACTGACATAAGTGGCGAGGGCATGAGTCCGGGGCTCTTCGCCTTTTTCGCCGCGATTACAGCCAGCCAGCAGTGCGATCAGCGGTAGGGTCAACGCCAGGACTTTGTGCCAGGTCTTGAAGCGGCTGTTCATGAAATTTTTCCTTGCGGTCATTCGAGCGCTGTCAGGCATTCGAATAACCCGTATTGTAAATAGGGCCATTGGTCTTTTCCGATGAGCCGAGGATACTAACCGCCGTTCCCTGCCCCGAGGCCAAGATGTTTGTAAAACGATTTTCCATGGCCATGCTGGCCTGCCTGATGTTGTCCGCCTGCGGCGGTGTCGATCCCAACTCCCCGCTGGGCCAGCGCAAGGCGATTTTCAAGCAGATGCTCAAGACCAACGAAGAGTTGGGCGGCATGTTGCGTGGCCGGGTTCCGTTCGACGGTGCGCGCTTCGCCGAGGGTGCCGTGCAGCTCGATCAGTTGTCCCGCGAACCGTGGAAACACTTCCCGCCAGTGCGCGAGCAGGACCATACCAGTGCGCGGGATGAAGTCTGGCAGAAACAGGCGCGCTTCCAGGAACTGGCCCACAACCTTGAAGCGGCTACTGGAGAGTTGGTGACGGCCAGCAAGGTCCAGCCCTACAGCGCCAGTTACCTGGGGCCGGCGGTGCAGAAGGTCGAGGATGCGTGCAGTGCCTGTCATAAGGAGTTTCGGGATCATTGACGCCTCTTGAAAGATCGCAGTCTTCGGCAGCTCCTACAGAATATTGCGATCTCTCAGTGCTTATTTGTCCAACTCATCCACCGCTTCCTGCAGTTCCTTGCGGGAGGCAGCCAGTTTGTCCTTGCGCTTGTTGATCCGCTCGGGGTCGCCTTTTTTCATGGCTTTTTCCAGCTCGGCCTGGCGGCGGCTGACTTCGTGCTTGGCGTCGAGCACCTTGGTTTCGCGCTCCTTGCGCAATGATGCGTCGGTACAATGGGTCGTGACTTCACTCAGAGCGCTTTCCAGGCCGGCCTGCTGGTCTGCATTTCCGCGGGACTTGGCCAGTTCGATCTGATTGATGATGCCCTGGCGCTTGGCTGCGCAACCGGTAAGCTCAGGGGCTTGTTCGTCCGCCATCAGGGGCGCGGCCAGGGTGGCGCACAAGACCAGCAAGGCAAAGGGGGGCAGGAAATTCATGGCAACTCCGTAAAAGCTCGTGAGCGGTCGGTCCAGATGCGCTGTTGGAACGCATGTTCGCCCCTTGGGTTCAATTGCGCGGGACGATGTCAGAAACCTTCGACCCCGGCAGTGCGTAATACTTCACTCAACCCCAGCACGTGCGGGTCACGGAAAAAAGCGCTCAATTGCGCGGCTCGTCCCGGCCCGATGCCGGCTTCGGCTTGCCATTGGTCGGTAGTCCGTTCGGCCAGCACGTGCCACGGTCCATCCAGACTGGCCGCTCCGGCGGGCGGTAGCCCGAGGGCCTTGAGCCATTGACCGAACGGGCGTCGTCGGGCGCTGTGCAAACTGACGAGCAGGCGGGCGCTGCTGCGTTCGCCGAAGCCGGTCATGTTAGCAAGCTCGGCGGCGTCGAGGGTCATCCAATCCAACAATCCGTCGAGTCGGCCCGCAGCCAGGAGTTTTTCCCAGGTCCCGGGGCCCACATTGGGCAGGGCGAGGCCGTGCTTGCCGCTGAGCCAACTCAGGCGCGCCAGGAACTGGCTTTCGCAGCCGGGCGTCGGTTGCCAGCAACTCAGCGGGTGATAATCCGCCGCCACGGGGGCAGTGATGACCGGCCGCTCGACACTGCGCAGCACAACGCCATCGAGTCGCGGGATGGTCAGCCCGGCGAGGCTGATGGCGACCCGGTCTCCGGGGCGGATGTCCATGTCCGCCCAGCGTTTGAGGGAACTGACGCTGACCCGCCGGATCTGTCGGTCGTCGAGCATGACGGGCTCGAGTTCCAGCAACGGTGTGATGCGTCCGGTGCGCCCGATCTTGAAATGCACCTTGCGCACTTCGGCCAATGACTGGGCGTAAGGGTATTTCCAGGCCACGCCCCAGAACGGAGGCTTGGCCTGCCAGCGGTTGGCAGGCGGTCTGCGGCTCTGGCGCAGGACGATGCCGTCGCTGGCGAATGGCAGTGGTGTGCGATACCAGTGGTCGCGCCAGCGTTCGGCGTCGCCGGCTGCTTGCACCGGGTGGCTGTAGCCGCGGGTGTCGGCGAAGCCCAGCGCATGCAATTGGGTCTCGCGCTCGGACAGGGTGGCGGGGCCTTCGGGCCAGTCCCAGGTGAACAGGCCGATGCTTGAGGTTTGTTCAGTCGTCAGGTCCTTGCGAGCCATCAGGCCCGCCACGGTTGCCCGGGCATTAAGACTGCCCTCCCTGGCCTGCACGTGATCAGTCAGTCGCCAGTACAACTCCCCCTGAACGAGCATGTCCGAAGGCCTGTGCAGGCGCTGGGGGATGGCGTCGACCTTGCGCGCCGTTGCCGTCCAGTCGTGTCCTTGGACGCCATCGCCGCGGCTGATTGCCTGATGCAGACGACCTGCGCGATAAATCAGGGTGACCGCCACACCGTCGACTTTCGGCTGGACCCAGATGTCTGCCCGATTCTGCAGCCAGGCCCGCACCGCGTCGGCATCCTTCAGCTTATCCAGGCCTGTATGAGGGACTGGATGCAGCACTTTGCCGCTTGCTGTGCGCAGCGGGTCAGGCGGCGCCGCAAGATCAAAACAATTGCGCCATTGGCCCAGTTGCGTGCGGGACTGATCGTAAAGCTCGTCGGCGACCAGTGAGCGGCCGAGACGGTAGTAGCTGTCGTCCCAAGCGTCGATTTGCTGTTGCAGAGCCGCGACCTCCGACCTGGCACGTTCGTCGGGCCAATCGGGGCAAGGCGCGGCAATGACGAGAGTAGGGAGCATTAGAAAAACGAGAGCACACAACAGCAGCGTCATCGAAGCATCCTTGCTGGTTCATGTGCCTGAAGGCTAGTCACTGGAACAGAGGAGGCGAGGGCAGGATGGTTACCGGATTTTGCCGAGCCTGATGGCGCTACTGTGGCGGTACAGTGGGGCGTGATTTGATCGCCTAACTGTCCCTTGAACCCATTGCTGGCCGGCGCAGAATAGACCTCCCGAACCGCCCTGCCAGGAGTGCACCCGATGGACCTGACGACACTCGCTGTTTTCATTCCGGCCTGTTTCGCCCTGAACATGGCCCCAGGCCCGAATAACCTGTTATCCATCAGCAACGCCTCGCGTTATGGCTTTGTCCGGGGTTGCAGTGGTGGTGTTGGCCGGCTGCTGGCGTTCGCCATCATGATTGCCTTGGCAGCGGTGGGGTTGACGGCCGTGCTGCATACCTCGGAATTGCTGTTCCTGGGGATCAAGCTCGTGGGTGCCGGTTATCTGTTCTACCTCGCCGTGCAGCTGTGGCGGGCCCGGCCTGAGGTCGGTAGCGAAGCGTCGATGGAGTCAAAGGGCGTGGGGCAACTGGCGCGCCAGGAATTCCTGGTGGCTATCGGCAATCCCAAGGCGATCCTGTTGTTTACCGCGTTTCTGCCACAGTTCGTTGACCGTTCGGGTAGCGTCACCCAGCAATTCGCCGTGCTGGGCGGGTTGTTCCTGGCGTTGGAATGCATTGCCGTCGGGCTGTATTGCTACATGGGTATTTATGCGCGAAAGCTGTTTGCCCAGCCCCGTGGCAAGCGTTTGTTCAATCGGATGTGTGCGGGACTGCTGGCGAGCGCCGCTTCGTTCCTGCTGGTGGCGCGGCGTTCCTGAGGGTTCTGCTGACTTTCGTGGCGAGGGGGATAAATCCCCTCGCCACGAAACGCGGTGTGGCAGTTGATGCCAGGCATGAAAAAGCCCCTGGCGACCAAGTCGCCAGGGGCTTTTTCATGACAGCAGGTATTACAGGCCGGCAGCGGCGCGCAGGGCGTCGGCGCGGTCGGTTTTTTCCCAGGTGAAAGTGGTGAACGTGTCGCTACCGACAGTCTTGGTTTGCGGCGTGCGACCGAAGTGGCCGTAGGCTGCTGTTTCCTGGTACATCGGGTGCAGCAGGTCAAGCATGGTGGTGATGGCGTACGGCCGCAGGTCGAACACTTCACGGACCAGTTTGATGATTTTGTCGTCGCCGATCTTGCCGGTACCGAAGGTGTTCAGGGAGATCGACGTAGGTTGGGCAACGCCGATGGCGTAGGAAACCTGGATCTCGCAGCGCTCGGCCAGGCCGGCGGCGACGATGTTCTTGGCCACATAGCGACCGGCGTAGGCCGCCGAGCGGTCAACCTTGGATGGATCCTTGCCGGAGAATGCGCCACCGCCGTGACGGGCCATGCCGCCGTAACTGTCGACGATGATCTTGCGACCGGTCAGACCGCAGTCGCCTACCGGGCCGCCGATGATGAAGTTGCCGGTCGGGTTGATGTGGAACTGGGTGTCCTTGTTCAGCAGTTCGGCAGGCAGCACGTGCTTGACGATCAGCTCCATCACGCCTTCGCGCAGGTCTTTGTAGGAAACTTCAGGGTTGTGTTGGGTCGACAGTACGATGGCGTCGATACCCACCACCTTGCCATTTTCGTAACGGCAGGTGACCTGCGACTTGGCGTCCGGACGCAGCCACGGCAGCAGGCCGGATTTGCGGGCTTCGGCCTGACGCTGCACCAGTTGGTGCGAGAAGGTGATCGGGGCTGGCATCAGTACGTCGGTTTCGTTGCTGGCATAGCCGAACATCAGGCCCTGGTCGCCGGCACCCTGGTCTTCCGGCTTGCTACGGTCAACGCCTTGGGCGATGTCCACCGATTGTTTGCCGATGATGTTCATCACGCCGCAGGTCGCGCCGTCGAAGCCGACGTCGGAACTGTTGTAGCCGATGCCCAGGATGACGTCGCGGACGATCTGTTCCAGGTCGACCCAGGCCGAGGTGGTGACTTCGCCGGCGATGATCGCCACGCCCGTCTTCACCAGAGTCTCGCACGCCACGCGGGCGTACTTGTCTTCAGCAATAATGGCGTCCAGCACCGCATCAGAAATCTGGTCGGCGATTTTGTCCGGATGCCCTTCAGACACGGACTCGGAGGTGAAAAGGGAGTATTCGCTCATCTCGATGTTTTCCTACAAGTTACCGATGGTGAGTGTCGCCAGCCGGTCGCTGAAAGTGGCGAACCTGGATCTGGAAACCATTACGTAAGCCTACATAGAGGCTTTCCCCGGGCACGAGGCCCGCAGCGGTGGCCCAACGGGCCAGATCATCCTGTTCAAACCCCAACCAGAGATCGCCGCAGGCCTCCCTGGCCCAGCTCTGGTTGTGGCTGCATAACTCTGTCACCAACAGGCTACCGCCTGGTTGCAGCAGGCCGGCCATGTGCCTGAGCGCATCGGCCGGTGCGGCAAAATGGTGCAGTACCATATTCAATACAACGCAATCGGCCTGCAGGTTCACACCCTCCAAGGCATCGGCCAATTGCAGGCTGACATGAGTCAGCTTTTCGCGTTCGCATACCTGACGCGCCAGCTCGAGCATCGCCGGGCTGTTGTCCAGCGCCGTCACCTGGCTGAAGCGTCGCGCCAGCTCCGGCAGAAAAGCACCGTCGCCGGGGCCAACTTCAATGGCAGTGGCGGCAGGCTCGAAGCTCAGCTTGTCGAGCAGCGCCACGACGCTCTCACGGTATTGCGGCAGTCCCGCGATCAGGTCCTGCTGGGCGCGGAATTTTTCCGCTACCCGTGCGAAAAAATCCTGGCTGGCGGCGGCCCGTTGCCTGTGCACCTGGGCGATGCGAGCCTGTACATCCGTCGGTAGGTCGAGTTCGTCCACTTCGTCCAGCAATGCCGTGTGCAGCTTGCCGCCCAGAAGATCGGAGTGGGGCAGGGCGCGGCGATAGAAAATGGCGTTGCCTTCACGGCGGGTTGCCACCAGGTCGGCCTGGGCCAGGACCTTGAGGTGATGGCTCATGCCGGACTGGCCGATGCCGAAGATCTGCGCCAGCTCCAGTACGCCGAACGAGTCGTTGGCCAGGGCACGCAATACATTGAGCCGCAGCGGATCGCCGCCGGCCTTGCAAAGGGCCGCCAGTTCATCGCTGTCTTCATGGCGAATGGACGGCACGCGTAAGTTCATAGTGCGGCAGTCTAGTGATGGGTCCGGATCATCGCAAGGTCAATATCAAAAAGTTTTGATATTGCTCGATAGATGGCACTTCCTGATACGGGCTTTACTCTACAAACCATCAGCGGAAAGGTTTCATCTGGCGAATGCGAATTTATCCACCGGAAAAACCGCTCTGGATGACTATCTGTCATTGCCCCGCGCGGGTGGGTGAGGGAAAATGCACGCCTTTTTTCAGTTTCGTTATTCAAACCCAGGAGATCAGCGATGCCCAGCCGTCGTGAGCGTGCCAATGCCATTCGTGCCCTCAGCATGGATGCCGTGCAGAAAGCCAACAGCGGCCACCCAGGTGCCCCGATGGGCATGGCGGATATCGCCGAGGTGCTGTGGCGCGACTACCTCAAGCACAGTCCGAGCAATCCATCGTTCGCTGACCGTGACCGCTTCGTGCTGTCCAACGGCCACGGCTCGATGTTGATCTACTCGCTGCTGCACCTGACCGGCTACGACCTGTCGATCGATGACCTGAAGAACTTCCGTCAATTGCATAGCCGCACCCCGGGCCACCCCGAATACGGCTATACCCCCGGCGTTGAGACCACTACCGGCCCACTGGGTCAGGGCCTGGCCAATGCCGTGGGCTTCGCCCTGGCGGAAAAAGTCCTCGCCGCGCAGTTCAACCGTCCGGGTCATAACGTTGTCGATCACCACACCTATGTGTTCCTCGGTGATGGCTGCATGATGGAAGGCATTTCCCATGAAGTGGCTTCCCTGGCCGGCACCCTGGGCCTGGACAAGCTGATCGCTTTCTACGACGACAACGGCATTTCCATCGACGGTGAAGTCGAAGGCTGGTTCACCGATGACACGCCGAAACGTTTCGAAGCCTACAACTGGCTGGTGATCCGTAACGTTGATGGCCATGATCCGGAAGAAATCAAGACCGCCATCGAGACGGCTCGCAAGAGCGCCCAGCCGACCCTGATCTGCTGCAAGACCACTATCGGTTTCGGTTCGCCGAACAAGCAAGGCAAGGAAGACTGCCATGGCGCCCCCCTGGGTGCCGAGGAAATCGCCTTGACCCGCGCCGCATTGAAGTGGGAGCACGGTCCATTCGAAATTCCAGCGGACATCTACGCAGAATGGGACGCCAAGGAAAAGGGCCGTGCCCTCGAAGCCGATTGGGATCAGCGTTTCGCTGCCTACTCCGCCGAATTCCCTGCGCTGGCCAACGAACTGGTGCGCCGCCTCAGTGGTGAGCTGCCAGCTGACTTCGCTGAAAAAGCCTCGGCCTACATCGCCGAAGTCGCGGCCAAGGGCGAAACCATCGCCAGCCGCAAGGCCAGCCAGAATACCCTGAACGCTTTTGGTCCATTGCTGCCGGAACTGCTGGGCGGTTCGGCCGACCTGGCAGGTTCCAACCTGACCCTGTGGAAAGGCTGCAAGGGCGTCAGCGCCGAAGATGCCAGCGGCAACTATATGTACTACGGCGTTCGTGAGTTCGGCATGAGCGCGATCATGAACGGCGTTGCGCTGCACGGCGGCCTGGTGCCTTACGGCGCGACCTTCCTGATGTTCATGGAATACGCCCGCAATGCGGTGCGCATGTCGGCCTTGATGAAGAAGCGCGTGCTCTACGTATTCACCCACGACTCCATCGGCCTGGGCGAAGACGGCCCGACTCACCAGCCGATCGAGCAACTGGCGAGCCTGCGTTGCACCCCGAACCTGGACACCTGGCGCCCATGCGACGCCGTGGAGTCGGCGGTGGCCTGGAAGTACGCCATCGAACGCAACGACGGCCCGTCGGCGCTGATCTTCTCCCGTCAGAACCTGCAGCATCAGGCCCGCGAAGTCGGCCAGATCGACGAGATCGCCCGTGGCGGTTATGTGCTCAAGGATTGCATCGGCGAGCCTGAGCTGATCCTGATCGCCACCGGCTCCGAAGTCGGCCTGGCTGTCCAGGCCTACGACAAGCTGACGGAGCAGGGCCGCAACGTGCGCGTAGTGTCCATGCCTTGCACCAGCGTGTTCGATGCCCAGGACGCCGGCTACAAGCAGTCGGTATTGCCACTGCAGGTCAGCGCCCGAATCGCTATCGAGGCTGCCCATGCCGATTACTGGTACAAGTACGTGGGCCTGGAAGGCCGCGTGATCGGCATGACCACCTACGGCGAGTCGGCGCCTGCCCCGGCGTTGTTCGAGGAATTCGGTTTCACCCTGGAAAACATCCTGGGTCAGGCTGAGGAATTGCTGGAAGACTAAGCCCAGGAATGTATCGCCTGTTCTGACGCTATCGCGGGCAAGCCTTGCTCCCACAGGATGTGCACTCCCACAGGGAAATGCCAACCTGCGGGGGCAAGGCTTGCCCGCGATGGCAATCCAATGTTCAGCGCCATATTCATGGATTCACTCAGGTCAGAGACCCCCCATGCCCCAACCGCGTCCCTACAAAGTTGCACTCAACGGCTACGGCCGGATTGGTCGTTGCGTCTTGCGTGCGTTGTTCGAGCGAGGGGCGCAGGCCGGCTTCGAGATCGTGGCAATCAATGATCTGGCCGACATGGCCAGCATCGAATACCTGACGCGCTTTGACTCCACCCATGGCCGGTTTCCCGGCGAGGTACGGGTCGAGGGCGATTGTCTGCACATTAATGGCAACTGCGTGAAAGTCCTGCGCAGTGCCACCCCCGAAGGCATCGATTGGGCGTCCCTGGGCGTCGACCTGGTGCTCGAGTGCTCCGGCGCCTACCACACCCGTGAAGACGGTGAGCGTTTCCTCGCTGCCGGTGCGCCGCGGGTGCTGTTTTCCCAGCCGATGGCCAGTGAAGCGGATGTGGACGCCACCATCGTCTACGGCGTCAACCAGGATTGCCTGACTGGTCACGAACTGCTGGTATCCAATGCCTCCTGCACCACCAACTGCGGCGTGCCGCTGTTGCGCCTGTTGGATCAGGCCATTGGCCTGGAATACGTGTCGATCACCACCATCCATTCGGCGATGAACGATCAGCCGGTGATCGACGCCTACCATCACGAAGACTTGCGCCGCACCCGCTCGGCGTTCCAGTCGGTGATCCCGGTGTCCACTGGTCTGGCGCGAGGCATTGAACGGCTGCTGCCGGAACTTGCGGGGAGAATTCAGGCCAAAGCCGTGCGAGTGCCGACGGTCAACGTGTCCTGCCTCGATATGACGATGCAGACCGTGAGCGATACCGACGCCACCGAGGTCAACCGGATCCTGCGCGAAGCCGCTACCAGTGGCCCGCTCAAAGGCCTGCTGGCCTACACCGAATTGCCTCATGCAAGTTGTGATTTTAACCATGACCCACATTCGGCCATCGTCGATGCCAGCCAGACCCGTGTATCCGGCCCGAGGCTGGTGAACATCCTGGCCTGGTTCGACAACGAATGGGGGTTTGCCAACCGAATGCTGGATGTTGCCGAGCATTACCTGCAAACCGCTTCTAAAAAACCTGCTCTCTAAACAGTTACCCAGGAATTGCGACCCATGACCGTGTTGAAGATGTCCGACCTCGATCTGCAAGGTAAGCGCGTACTGATCCGCGAAGACCTCAACGTCCCTGTAAAGGACGGTGTCGTCACCAGCGACGCGCGTATCCTGGCCTCGCTGCCGACCATCAAGCTGGCCCTGGAAAAAGGTGCGGCGGTGATGGTCTGCTCCCACCTGGGCCGTCCGACCGAAGGCGAGTTCTCGGCCGAAAACAGCCTCAAGCCCGTGGCCGACTACCTGAGCCGCGCCCTGGGTCGCGAAGTGCCGCTGGTGGCTGACTACCTGGGCGGCGTCGACGTGAAGGCCGGTGATGTAGTGCTGTTCGAAAACGTGCGCTTCAACAAGGGCGAGAAAAAGAACGCTGATGAGCTGGCCCAGCAATACGCAGCCTTGTGCGACGTGTTCGTGATGGACGCTTTCGGCACTGCCCACCGCGCCGAGGGTTCGACCCACGGCGTGGCGAAGTTCGCCAAGGTCGCCGCTGCCGGCCCGCTGCTGGCTGCTGAACTGGATGCACTGGGCAAGGCTCTGGGCGCACCGGCCAAGCCGATGGCGGCCATCGTTGCCGGCTCCAAGGTTTCGACAAAACTCGACGTGCTCAACAGTCTGAGCCAGATCTGCGACCAATTGATCGTCGGCGGCGGCATTGCCAACACCTTCCTGGCTGCAGCCGGTCATCCAGTCGGCAAGTCCCTGTACGAGCCGGATCTGCTGGACACCGCCCGCGAAATCGCCGCCAAGGTCAGCGTGCCGCTGCCGGTGGACGTGGTGGTCGCCAAGGAATTCGCTGAAAGCGCTGTTGCTACCGTCAAGGCCATTGCTGACGTAGCCGACGACGACATGATTCTGGACATTGGCCCGCAGACGGCAGCCAATTTTGCCGAGCTGTTGAAATCTTCCAAGACTATCCTGTGGAACGGCCCGGTCGGTGTGTTCGAGTTCGACCAGTTCGGCAACGGCACCAAGGTCCTGGCCCAGGCCATCGCCGACAGTGCTGCGTTCTCCATCGCTGGCGGCGGTGACACCTTGGCGGCCATCGACAAATATGGCGTGGCCGAACAGATTTCCTACATCTCCACCGGCGGTGGCGCGTTCCTTGAGTTCGTCGAGGGCAAGGTGTTGCCTGCGGTAGAGGTCCTGGAAAGCCGGGCCAAGGCTTGAGGCTGTATTGACCGGGCAAAGGAGTGTTTTTATGGTCAAGACGTGGATGTTTTTGTTGTTGACCGCGGCCCTGGCCGCTTGCGGGAGTCACCCGCAAGCGACGCCGGAAGCGGCCGCCAGCGATCCGGAGCCAGGTTGCTATCAGGCGCACTGGCAGGCGGAAACCAACCCGGTGCTCAACAAGCGCTCCGGGCCGGACGGTCTGGACAAATACGAAACGCAAACCCCGACCAAGGAACATGGGTGTCCTTGACGGGTCTGACCCTTTAACTCAGGGCTGGCGGCACGCGTCGCCGGTCGAGGAACACGGATGAAAGGCTTGATCGCCGTTGTGGCATTGGCATCGCTGGCCGGTTGCGCGCAGTTGGGTTTTTCGAATGCGTCCGAACCTGTAGCGGGTTGGACGACCTGGACCTGTGACAGCGAGGCCAAGGTGTTCTGGCGTTATACCGACACCACCCGCAAGGCCGTCGATGTGCGCCTCGGTGGGGCCGAGCAGGTTTACCGCTTGAAGCAGGAGCCAGGCGCGTCGGGCGCGCTGTACAGCGACGACATGCTGGCGTTTCACATCAACGGTGACGAAGGCCTGGCGTACTGGGTTGCCACCAATGATTTGATTGGCCGGGGCTGCAAGGCCCAGTAATTGAACCTATGGACCCATGTGGGAGCGAGCCTGCTCGCGATAGCGATATATCATCCAATCAGATGTCGACTGATCTACCGCTATCGCGAGCAGGCTCGCTCCCACAGGGTTCTGTGAACGCTGAAGTTACAAGTAACACTGAATTCGCGGCCGAGGCTCACCCCTTACCCGCAATGACTTGAATAGCCGCCGCCGCTACGGCAGGCTGGCACGATTAACGACCCTCGACCGGGAGAGACACACAATGGCACTTATCAGCATGCGTCAGATGCTGGACCACGCAGCCGAATTCGGCTACGGCGTTCCAGCCTTTAACGTCAACAACCTTGAGCAGATGCGCGCCATCATGGAAGCCGCTGACAAGACCGACTCTCCGGTGATCGTCCAGGCTTCGGCTGGCGCCCGTAAATACGCCGGGGCGCCGTTCCTGCGTCACCTGATCCTGGCGGCAATCGAAGAATTCCCGCACATCCCGGTGTGCATGCACCAGGACCACGGCACCAGCCCTGACGTCTGCCAGCGCTCCATCCAACTGGGCTTCAGCTCGGTAATGATGGACGGTTCCCTGGGCGAAGACGGCAAGACTCCGACCGACTACGAATACAACGTACGCGTCACCCAACAAACCGTTGCCATGGCCCACGCCTGCGGTGTGTCGGTGGAAGGTGAGCTGGGTTGCCTGGGTTCGCTGGAAACCGGCATGGCCGGTGAAGAAGACGGTATCGGTGCCGAAGGCGTGCTGGATCACAGCCAGATGCTGACCGACCCGGAAGAAGCCGCCGACTTCGTCAAGAAAACCCAGGTCGACGCTCTGGCCATCGCCATCGGCACCAGCCACGGCGCCTACAAGTTCACCAAGCCGCCCACCGGTGACGTGCTGGCGATCGACCGCATCAAGGAAATCCACAAGCGCATTCCCAACACTCACCTGGTGATGCACGGCTCGTCCTCGGTGCCGCAGGAGTGGCTGGCGATCATCAACCAGTACGGTGGCGACATCAAGGAAACCTACGGCGTGCCGGTCGAGGAAATCGTCGAAGGCATCAAGCACGGCGTGCGCAAGGTCAACATCGACACCGACCTGCGCCTGGCGTCCACCGGTGCCATGCGCCGTTTGATGGCGACCAACCCGAGCGAGTTCGATCCGCGCAAGTTCTTTGGCGCGACCGTGACTGCGATGCGTGATGTGTGCATTGCGCGTTATGAGGCTTTTGGTACGGCGGGTAATGCTTCGAAGATCAAGCCGATCTCCATGGAAGCGATGTTCCAGCGTTATCTGAAGGGTGAGTTGAACGCCAAGGTCAACTAAAGCCTCTCGCGCCAGGAAAAACCCGCATCCCTATGCGGGTTTTTTTATGGGGTGCGGTTTACGTGTATATCCGTTCCGCGGTAACGGTTGTCCATGGTTTCGCTTTTACTGCGGGTTACTGTACGGCGGATGTGTCTCTCTCCAGTTGTGGGGACGAGCCTAGTCAACATCAATGCAAGCTGACCCACCGCTATCGCGAGCAGGCTCGCTCCCACAAAATTGCTGCTCCCCTTCGAACCCGCGTTGTTCAGTCACCCCAAGCGCGTCGGTTACATCTGAGACTCAGGTGTTGTGATCGATATCCAGCACGCTGAACGTCACTTTCCCGCCTTCGCTGGTGTAGCCGGTGTTGTCCTGCACATACACCCCAGCCTTGAAATACAACGGCTTGTCGCGCCACGCTCGGCCGACGGTGGTGTACCAACTTCTACCGGCAGCGGTAATGCCCAGGTCGCCGGTACGATCGAGGTGGATCCGGTAAGAGAAGGATCGGTTCAACTGTACCCCAGTGGCGACGGTAATGACCCTCCCTTCGCTGTCATCGGGACGCATGCGGACCTTGGCGACGATGTTGCCATTGGCGCTGTTCTCCTTGTATTGGTATTCCAGTTTGACCATGGGCTTGCTGCTGTCCTTGGCATGGATCTGGCCAATCACGATCTTGCCGCTGCTGGGCACCTGATTCACAACCAGGGTGGCCCGCAAATGATTGTCGGCGTCGGGATAGACCCAGTTGCGCAAGGTTCCGTCTTTATAGGTTTCTCGCAATTCGCTGCGCGGGTAGATCGCGTTTTCAGTCTTGGTACCGGTGACGGGTGACCAGAAATACACCGTGCTGCCTTCGGAGTTGAAATATTTGTCCTGGAACCCATCCACCAGACGGGGGGTTTCGATGGTCTTTGGCGGACTGCCTTCAGGGATGCTCAGGTTCCAGGTTGCAAGATCGACCATGTTCGGATCCTTTCTGAGAAGAAGAAATGATTTACGCCACAGCCGGAGGCTCTAAGACGCGCTTTTGCTGAGGCCAGAAGGGAGTGCGAACGAGTATTTGGCACGTTCGTACGGCGGAGGGTTGGCGTCAGCAGTCCGTCAGAGTTGCGTTTGTCGCTTTTGTGCCCGAGATAAATGACCGCTGGTCGGCTATTCCGGTTTTTATCGGAACAATTGGGTGGTGGCCATCGGGCCGCGCGCCAAATATAGAAAAAAAAGGCATCCGAAGCGGATGCCTTCAAGGGTGCAGCAGTACTTAAGAGGTGGTGTGTTTGATTTCAAGCAGGCTGAACGACACTTTTCCGCCTTCGGTGGGGTAGCCGGTGTTGTCCTGCACATACACACCCGCTTTGAAGTACAGGGGCTTGTCCTTCCAGCTCGGGTCGATGGTCGTTCTCCAGTTGTAACCCGCTGCGCTGATGCCCAGGGCACCCTTCGGGCTGAGATGGATCATGTAGGAGAAACTACGGTCTAGCCTCACGCCGGTGGCAACGACGATAACCTGGCCTGTTTCGTCATCGGGGCGCATCCGTACCTTGGCGACGATGTTGCCGGTGGCGCTGTAGGCCTTGTATTGGTATTCCAGTTTCACCATGGGACTGGTGCTGTTCTTGGTGTGGATCTGGCCAATCACGACCTTGCCGCTGCTGGGCACCTGGTTGACCGTCAACGTCGCCCGCAGGATGTTGTCCGCCGCCGAGTACAGCCAGTTTCGCAGGGTGCCGTCGCTGTAGGTCTCCCGCAGTTCGCTACGTGGGTAGATCGCGTTTTCGGTCTTGGAGCCGGTCACCGGGGCCCAGAAAAACACCGTGCCGGTTTCGGCGTTGAAGTACTGATCCTTGAACCCTTGCGCCAGGCGAGGGGTTTCGATAGTCATCGCCGGGCTGCCTTCGGGGATGCTCAAGTTCCAAGTGTTAAGGTCGATCATGTTCAGTTCCTGCAGTGAAATGTTAGGCGCAACAACGCGAGGCTCTAGCCCGCGAGTTGGGGCGTCCTGATAGCACCGGTTTGAGCTTGTTGTCGTTCTTGCGGCGAATGATTGACGTCAAGTGATCGTCACTATGGCTATTGCAGTTTTTGTGCCCAGGATGGGTGACCGTTAGTCGGCTATTTCGGGCATTGTCGGGATGATGGCGCGATGACACCTACTGCTTTTTAGAATCACGGTCTAGAGTGAGATCACAGTATTTGTCTGTTTTGCTATGTAAAACGGACATGGCGCCCCGATAAGAGAAGCAGCATGGAATGCGCGCAACCTACGCTTGGTGAAGACAGCTCCGTCCTTTTGATTGTTGATGATTACCCTGAAAACCTGCTCAGCATGCGAGCGTTGTTGCAGCGTCAGGATTGGCAAGTCATGACCGCAGCCTCGGGTGTCGAGGCCCTCAACCTGCTGCTCGAACATGACATCGACCTGGTTCTGCTGGATGTGCAGATGCCCGAAATGGACGGTTTCGAAGTGGCACGCCTGATGCGCGGCAGCCAGCGCACGCGGCTTACGCCGATCATTTTCCTGACCGCCAATGAGCAATCCCAGGACGCGGTGATCAAGGGCTACGCCAGTGGTGCGGTGGACTATCTGTTCAAACCCTTCGATCCGCAGATTCTCAAACCCAAGGTCCAGGCGTTGCTGGAGCACCAGCGCAATCGCCGGGCCTTGCAGCGCCTGAGCCAGGACCTGGAAGCCGCCAGGGCGTTCAACGCCTCGGTGCTGGATAACGCCGCCGAGGGCATTCTCGTGGTGGACGAGGCCGGTTGCATCCGTTTCGCCAACCCGTCCACGTGCCGTCTGCTCAATGCCATGGCCGAGCAGTTGCAGGGAACACCGTTCCTGGATTACCTGCAGAAACCCCACATTCCACAGTGGGTCGACTCCGACATTCATGTCGCCTATTGCCGTGGCCAGACCTGGCGCCTGCACGATGCGGTCCTGCGTACAGCGCCCGGCCAACAGGTGTCGGTGGCTTTGTCCTGCGCACCGCTGCCCTCGGAACAGAAGGCAATGGTGGTAACGCTCCAAGACATGTCGGTAGTCCGGCACTTGCACCAGCAACTCGAATTCCAGGCCGTTACGGATCCGCTGACCGGTTTGCTCAATCGCAGGGGGTTTTATCAGACCGCCGAAAATCTGCTGATGCGTAGCGAGCGGCTGGAAAGCAACTGGGTGCTGCTGTACCTGGACCTCGACGGTTTCAAGCGCGTCAACGACTCACTGGGGCACGATGCCGGCGATCGGGTGTTGCGCTGGGTCTCGGAGCAGTTGAAAGCTTGCTTGCGCCCCTTTGACATCCTGGCGCGGCTGGGCGGGGATGAGTTCACGGCACTGCTGGACCTGGAGCTCCCGGAGCAGGCGGCCAAGATTGCGGAAAAACTCATTGAGCGGGTCGCGATCTGCCAGCAGATCGAAGGCATGGATGTGGCACTGGGGGCCAGTATCGGTATTGCGACGTATCCGGACTGCGGCGCCAATCTCGACGGGTTGCTGCGCGCATCCGACATCGCCATGTATGAAGCCAAGCGCGCCGGCCGCCAGCAATACCGTTTCTACGATCACGAAATGAACGGCCGAGCCCGTTCACGGTTGATGCTCGAGGAAAGCGTGCGCTCGGCCATCGAGAACCGTGACTTCAATATGGTCTACCAGCCCCAGGTGAACATCCGCGATGGGCGGATTCGTGGATTCGAGGCGTTGCTACGCTGGCAGCACCCGAGCGTTGGCGATGTGCCGCCGGGCCTGTTCCTGCCCTTGTTGGAGGAAGCGCGACTGATCAGTCGGCTGGGCAGTTGGATCTATCATCGCAGCGCGGCCCAGCGCAAGGTATGGGAACGAAATTTCGCCGATGACCTGGTGCTGGGGGTGAGCCTGAGCAGTACTCAGTTTGGCATGCCGAACCTGGTCACCGAGTTGCGTCAGGTCCTGGAGCGCCATGCCTTGAAGCCCCGGCAATTGGAGGTCGAGGTGACCGAGGATGCGTTGATGCGCAATCCCGACGAAACTCAGAAGCAACTGCGGCTGCTGCGCCACCTCGGGGTGCGGGTGGCGCTGGATGACTTCGGCTCGGGGCCGTGCTCGCTGACCCATTTGCGTGACCTTGAGCTCGATACCCTCAAGCTCGACCGGCACCTGATCGCCCGATTGCCGGATTCGCCGCGCGATGCTGCCTTGGCGGCATCGGTGATCGATTTATGCACGCAATTGGGTCTGCGGGTGATCGCCGAAGGAGTGGAAACCCTGGAGCAATATCGATGGCTGCAAGCCCATGGTTGTGAGTACGTGCAGGGATTCCTGGTGGCGCGACCCTTGATGGCCGCCGATACCGATGCGTTCGCCAAACCTTTTGACTGGGGCGCGCTAACGGTCTGAGTTCGTTACACTGGCGGCCTTTCCCACAGTATTTCCGTTCAATGACTGCGCTCAAGTACCTCCAGGCCTATCCCGCCGCACTGCAAGCCCAGGTGCAGCAACTGATCGCTCAGGACAGACTGGGTGATTACCTGCACCAGCGCTATCCGGGCCGGCATCCGATCCAGAGCGACAAGGCTCTGTACAGTTATGCGCTGGAACTCAAGCAACAGTACCTGCGTAACGCGCCGGCCATCGACAAGGTGTTGTTCGACAACCGCCTCGACCTGACCCATCGCGCCCTCGGTCTGCACACCGCCGTTTCGCGGGTGCAGGGTGGCAAGCTCAAGGCGAAGAAGGAAATCCGCATCGCGTCGCTGTTCAAGGATGCAGCGCCCGAATTCCTCAATATGATCGTGGTGCATGAACTGGCCCACTTCAAGGAGTCGGACCACAACAAGGCGTTCTACCAACTCTGCGAGCACATGCTGCCGGGCTATCACCAGCTGGAGTTCGACCTGCGGGTGTACCTGACCTGGCGCGATCTGCAACAACCGAAGGAATGACCGGATGGATGTCAGCAAGACCAAGAGCAGCTTCTATCGCCGCTTGTATGTGGCTTACCTGATCGACAGCGGCGTGGCCAGCAATGTCCCGGCGCTCATTGACGTGACCGGCATGCCGCGACGCACCGCCCAGGACACTGTTGCCGCGCTGGCGGACCTGGATATCGTGTGCGAGTTCGAGCAGCAGGAGGGCGCTCGCAACCATGCAGGGTGCTATCGGATCCGCGATTGGGGAGCGATTGATCGGGAGTGGATCGAGGCCAATCTGCAGCGGATCAAGGCGGTGCTCGAATACCCCTGACAGGAATAGTGGCGGTACTGGCCCCATCGCGAGCAGGCTCGCTCCCACAGGAGGATGTGTTTCAAATGTGGGAGCGAGCCTGCTCGCGATGACGGCCTCAGGGCCGATGCATCCCAATGTGCGGAATACCATCTTCCAGGTATTCGACCCCCACCACTACAAACCCATACCGCCCGTAGTAGCCCTGCAGATGCGCCTGCGCCGACAGTGAAATCGACGTGCCGGGCCACTGCTTCCCGGCGTGCTTGAGCCCGTGCTCCATCAAGGTGTGACCCAACCCCTGACCTCGTGCCTCGGGAGCGATGACGACGCGGCCGATCACCACGTCGCTGTTCTGCGAATGAGGATCGAGCAGGCGCAGGTAGGCGATGAGGTGGTTGTCCCTCCAGGCCATCAGGTGGAAGGTATCGCCTTCCAGATCCAACCCGTCGACGTCCGGATAAGCGCAGTTCTGTTCGACGACGAATACGTCGGCGCGCAATTTGAGTATGGCGTACAGCTGTTCCTTGCTCAGGTCACTGTGATGTTTGCAGACCCAATCGATGTCCATGTTCTGAATTTCCTGAAGAACCCGATGCCGATATTAAGTGCACTGTGTTCAGAAGTCTCTTTCTCGGGTGAGCGAAAGTCTGGGGTAAATGCCAAATTGCCATCATTCTTGTTTCGCAGAGCTGTCGTCTTTATGTAATCTTCGTCCCAGCGCTGCGTAGCGATTTCAATGAGCTAATGTTAGGTCGGATGTCACTGTTTACCCCCGGATTTTGGCTAAGGACATGGGCTTCGCAACCTTCAAGGATGTATGGCATGCCGCGATTGCATCGAGCTCTTGTTTTGATTGGGTTGTTGTTGCTGAGCCACAACGCTTGCGCGCAGACGCTGCGCCTGGTTGCGGATGGCTGGCCACCCTTTACCGACTCCACGCTGGTCAATGGTGGCCTGGCGACTGATATCGTCAGCACCGCCCTGGCGCGTGCCGGCTATGCCACCGAATTCGAACAGGTGCCTTGGGCCCGGGCAATGCTGGGCATCGGCGAGGGGCGTTATGACGTGCTGGTCAACGCCTGGTACAGCGAAGCACGCACTCATATAGGCCAGTTCTCGGCCGAATACCTGCTCAACCGCGTGCGTTTCCTCAAGCGCAAGGAGGCTCCGATCCAGTTCGACAGCCTGCAACAGCTCTACGATTACCCCATCGCAGTGGTTCGCGGTTATGCCTATTCCAAGGCGTTCGATGAGGACCAGCAACTGCAGAAAGTCCCCGTGCATAACTTTGCGATGGCAGTACGCATGGTCGCTGCCGACCGCGTGAAGTTGACCCTGGAAGACGAATATGTCGCTCGTTATTACCTGGCTCGCGAATCGCCCAAGGTGCGTAATTCCGTTGAGTTCTTGCCCAAGCCGTTGAGCGAAAACAGCCTGCATATCCTGGTCAGCCTGAAGAACCCGGAGCATGAGCAGATCGTGGCGGGGTTCGATCGGGAGATCGCGGCGATGAAGGCCGATGGGAGCTATGCACGGATCCTGAAAATGCACGGTATGTGAGCGAGTTTTGCGCTGCCCATGCTGGCCCCAATCGCGAGCAGGCTCGCTCCCACATTGGAATGCATACCCTGTGGGAGCGAGCCTGCTCGCGATGGGGCCCGATTGACCGCCGCAGCTTTCAGGCCTCGCTCGTATCCTTGATGAGATGCGCCGCCAGGGTCCGCAACGGTCCAAGCTGACGGCAGATCAACCCCAGTTGCGTCTGCACCAGTCGCTGGCCCTCATCGATTTCGTCAGGCATCTGTTCAAGCTCGTTGGCCAGGGCTTCTTCCTCATCACTCTGGATCATGATCGAGGTTTTGGTTGCAAGGCCCTGGGCGATTTCGTCGATGCTGGAGGCCAGCTTCGCCCCTGCACCGTCTATCAACTGCTCGCGCACGTTCGTCGGCAGCTCGGTTCCCCGGTGGGCCCCCAGGCCCGACAGGTAGCTGAGCAAGGTATGGGACAGCACCAGGAAGCGAAATCCGACGTCGGCTTCCTTACGGAAATGCCCCGGCTCCATCAGCATGTTCGCCAGTGTCGTGGACAACGCCGCGTCGGCGTTATGGGCGTTGCGTCGGGCCAGGCGATAGGCCAGGTCATCACTTTTGCCGGCAGCGTATTGCTGCATGATCTGGCGCAGATAAATGCTGTTGCAGGTCAGCGTATTGGCCAGGACCTTGTTCAGCCGGCGGCCTTGCCAGTCCGGGAGGAAGAGGAACACTGCCAGGCCGGCGATCAGGCTGCCGAGCAGGGTATCGAAAAGCCGTGGCAGCAACAGTCCGTAGCCGTCGCCGACCTGGTTGAAGCAGAACAGCACCATGATGGTGATCGCGGCTGTCGCCAGGGTGTAGCGGGTCGTGCGGTTGGTGAAGAACACCACCCCGGCGGCAATGGCGAAGCACGACTGCACCAGCGGGTTGGGGAACAGGTCGAACAGCGCCCAGGCCACCGTCAGGCCAATGGCAGTGCCGATGATCCGCTGACCCAGTTTGCGTCGGGTGGCCCCATAGTTGGGCTGGCAGACGAACAGCGTGGTGAGCACGATCCAGTAACCCTGGGAGGGGTGAATCCAGTGCACCATCGCGTAGCCAACGCTCAGCGCCAGCGGCAGGCGCAGGGCATGGCGGAACAGCAGCGAGGTCGGTGTAAGTTGCGTGCGCAGACGTAGCCAGACGTCCTTGAAGTTGCGCGGTGAGCGATCCAGCAGGCTGCTGTCAGTGGCGTCGGCCAGGGCGTCAGGGTTACTGGCATCGCTGAGCAAGCGGTCAAGCGTGCCAAGGTTCGCCGACAAGGCCCGCAACGAACGCAACAGGCCACGCCAGGCCGGATTGCTCTGGATGCGCAGGTGCTCGAGAGATGCATGCAGGTCGTTCAAGGCCTCGGCGAAGCGATCATCGTAGACGAACGGCTGGCGCATCTGGATCGACTCGGCCAGCGCCTGACAGGCCTTGCCTTGCTGGCGCAGCAGGCGCTGGCAGCGGAACAGTACGTCGCTGTGAAAGAACGCCTCGGCGAGGGCGTTGTAGGGATAGTGGGAGGAACTGGCACGCTCATGGATGTCCTGGGCGAGGAAGTACAGCTTCAGGTAACGGCTGACCTTCGAGCCCGGCCGGCCATTGCCGACGCGGTGCAGGATGATTTCCTTCGCCGCATTGAGGGCCGCCACCACGCGGCCATTTTGTTGGGCCAGTTCCAGACGTCGGGCTTCGATATCCAGTTGGCGAACCGGTTCGAGCAGCGACGACTTGAGTTTCAGATAATGTCCCAGCTCGCGGAACAGTCGCGCCAGGCTCTGTTGCACCGGCTGGTTGGAAAACAATACATGCCACAGCACCGATAGCATGCCGTACCACGCCGCGCCGGCCACCAGCAGCAAGGGTTCGTGCCAGAAATCGGTGACCGCGCCACCGCGCTGGTCCACGCCGATTACGGTGTAGACCGACAGGATCAAGGTGGCCGAGGCAATCGCGCCATAGCGCTCACCCAGGGCACCGAGCATGGTCAGGCCGAAACTGGCCAGGGCCAGAGCGATGATGAAGAGGATAGGGTAGGGGAACAGCAGCTCAACCGACAGTGCCGCGACGGTGAAGCAGACCAGGGTCACGGCGAGCGCGTTGAGACGGCCCTGCCAGTTGTCATCGGTCTCGGCCAGGGCGCTGGCAATAATGCCCAGGAACAAGGGAATCAGCAGAGTCATCTCGTCCAGGTACCAGCACAGCCCCATGCTGCCGGTCAGGGCGATGAACACCCGCACGCTATAACTGAATTTATCCAACGCCCAAAGGCGACGCAGAGACTGACGGAACGAGGTCGATGACATGAAATGCAAGGGCCTGACGGGCAATGACACTAAATTGAGGCAGTAATGACGCCGACGCAATGGCGGCGATCACATCTGACAGCAAAAAGTGTTCCGCAGTCCACCATTCAGCCCCTGTTGGAGCGAGCCTGCTCGCGATGGCGGTATGTCAGTCAATTCATTATCAACTGACCCACCGCTATCGCGAGCAGGCTCGCTCCAACAGGGGATGTGGCGTGTCAGACATATTGTGCGGCGGCATAGCCCGAAGCCCAGGCCCACTGGAAGTTGAACCCGCCCAGGTGGCCGGTGACGTCCAGTACTTCACCGATGAAGTACAGCCCGGGGCTTTTCAGCGATTCCATGGTCTTGGAGGAGACTTCCCGTGTGTCGACGCCACCCAGGGTGACCTCGGCGGTGCGATAGCCTTCGGTGCCGGCCGGGGCGACGTTCCAGCTCGCCAGCTTCTCGGCAATGTCCGCCAGTTCCGCGTGGGTGTATTGCTTCATGGGTTTGGAGACGAACCAGGTGTCGGCCAACAGGGTGGCCATTTTTTTGGTGAACAACTCCCCCAGGAGGGTTTTCAGCTCGCTGTTGGGGCGCTCGGCCTGCTGTTGTTGCAGCCATTGGGGCACGTCGTGGTCCGGTAGCAGATTGATCTGCACCGTGTCCCCCGGCTCCCAGAACGACGAGATCTGCAGGATAGCCGGGCCGCTGAGGCCGCGGTGGGTGAACAGGATATTTTCGCGAAAGCTCTGGCCGTTGCAGCTCACCAGGCAATCGACCGAAGTGCCCGAGAGTTCGGTACACAAGGCCTTGAGTTGATCGGTGATGGTGAACGGTACCAGTCCGGCGCGGGTTGGCAAAAGCTGGTGGCCGAACTGCCTGGCGACCTGGTAACCGAAACCGGTCGCACCCAGGGTCGGGATCGACAGTCCGCCGGTGGCGATCACCAGGGACTGGCAGGCGATGGCGCCCAGGGTGGTCTGCAGCAGATAGCCGCCGTCGGTTTTCTCGATGTGTTCGATCGAGGTGTCCAGGTGCAGGTTTACCCCGACCTGTTCGCACTCATCCAGGAGCACGCCGAGAATGTCGCTGGACTTGTTATCGCAGAACAACTGGCCGAGCTTCTTCTCGTGATACGGCACGCCGTGCTTGGCCACCAGGGCGATGAAGTCCCACTGGGTATAGCGGGCCAGGGCGGATTTGCAGAAGTGCGGGTTCTGCGAAAGGAAGTTGGCCGGCTCGGTGTACATATTGGTGAAGTTGCAGCGTCCACCGCCGGACATGAGGATTTTCTTGCCGGCCTTGTTGGCATGGTCCAGCAACATCACCTGCCGTCCGCGCCCCGCAGCGGTCAACGCGCACATCAACCCTGCGGCGCCAGCGCCAATGATCACGACTTCGGTAGAGCGCAAAACGGTGTCCTCTCAGTCTCGCCACAAAACCCATTGTGGGAGCGAGCCTGCTCGCGATTGCGGTGTGTCAGTCAAATAAAGGTTGGCTGACCCGCCGCAATCGCGAGCAGGCTCGCTCCCACAGGGGAACTTCGTTGGTTGGGATGGTTACAGGATTCGCACCCGCAACGAGCGTCCCTTGATCTTGCCTTCGTTCAGGCGCTTGAGTGCCTGTTTGGCGATTCCGCGTTCCACGGCGACGTAAGCCTGGAAATCGAAAATCGCGATCTTGCCGACCTGGGTGCCGGGGATGCCCGCGTCGCCGGTCAGGGCGCCGAGGATGTCGCCGGGACGAACCTTGTCCTTGCGACCGGCGGCGATGCACAGGGTGCTCATGGCCGGCAGCAGCGGGCCGCCGCCCTGGGGCTTGAGGTTGTCCAATTGGTCCCAGCTCAGTGGGGCCTTCTGCAATTGCTCGATGGCCTGGGCCCGGTGAGCTTCGGATGGCGCTACCAGGCTGATGGCAACACCGGTTTCCCCGGCGCGGCCAGTGCGGCCGACGCGGTGGATATGGATTTCCGAGTCCCGGGCCAGTTCGACGTTGATCACCATGTCCAAGGCATCGATATCGAGTCCGCGGGCCGCCACATCAGTGGCTACCAGCACCGAAGTGCTGCGGTTGGCGAACATCGCCAGCACCTGGTCGCGGTCGCGCTGTTCCAGGTCGCCATGCAGGCCGACGGCGGAAATACCCTTGGACGTCAGGTGGTCGACAGTTTCCTGGACCTGCTGCTTGGTGAAGCAGAACGCCACGCAAGAGGCCGGCCGGAAGTGCGCCAGTACCTTGACCACTGCATCCATGCGCTCCTCGGGGGATATCTCGTAGAAACGCTGCTCGATCTGCGCGTCGGAATGCAGTGCCTCGGCCTTCACCTGTTGCGGGTCACGCATGAACTTGGACGACAGTTGCTTGATGCCTACCGGGTACGTGGCGGAGAACAGCAGCGTCTGGCGACGCTCCGGGGTCTGCTGGATGATGTCTTCGATCGCGTCGTAGAAACCCATGTCGAGCATGCGGTCGGCTTCGTCGAGGATCAGCGTGTTGAGGCCATCGAGTACCAGCGAGCCTTTGCGCAGGTGCTGCTGGATGCGTCCCGGTGTGCCGACAATGATGTGGGCGCCATGCTCGAGAGAGGCGATCTGCGGGCCGAAGGATACGCCGCCGCACAGGGTCAGGACCTTGATATTGTCCTCGGCACGAGCCAGGCGACGAATTTCCTTGGCGACCTGGTCGGCCAACTCGCGGGTCGGGCACATGACCAGCGCCTGGCAGCCGAAATAGCGCGGATTGATCGGGTTCAGCAGGCCGATACCGAACGCCGCGGTCTTGCCGCTGCCGGTCTTGGCTTGGGCGATCAGGTCCAGGCCCTTGAGGATCACCGGCAAGCTTTGCGCCTGGATCGGCGTCATCTGGGCATAACCGAGGGATTCGAGGTTAGCCAGCATGGCGGCGGACAGCGGCAAAGTGTTGAAATCGGTGGCAATGGTGGTCACGGGACAGGCCTGCAAAACAAAATGTCGCGCAGTGTAGCAGCCTCGTGCCACTTTCTTCGAAAGTTCTGGACGAGCTGTGCGAGCCATGGGGCTCCTGGAAGGCTGGGTGATTAACCTCTGGCGAGGGGATTTATCCCCTCGCTACAAAAGCTTACCGAAGCCACTCAAGCTTGGGTTAATGCTCGATATGCTCATCGTGACGTTTCTGCCGCCGCCCGTCCTGCTTCGACAACTGGGAGAAAATCGTCGCCGCCAGCATCGCCATGACCCCCACCGTCACGAATGTCAGCTGGAACGCACCCAGCACCGTGTCGACTCCATCGTTACCCACCTGGGCCGTGAAACCGCCGAGCAGGGCGCCGGCACAGGCGACGCCGAGGCTCAGGGACAGTTGCGCCACCACGGACAGCAGGCTGTTGCCGCTGCTGGCGCTGGCATCGTCCAGGTCGATCAGGGTCACCGTGTTCATCGCCGTGAATTGCAGCGAGTTGATCGCCCCCAGCACCGCCAGTTGTACCAACAACAGCCAGTATGGGGTCTGTTCGCTGACCAATCCCACGCTCGCCAGCATCACGCCCAGGGCCAGGGTGTTTCCGGTCAGGACGATGCGATAGCCCAGGCGCTCGATCAATGGCCGGGCGACGGATTTGGCGACCATGGCCGCCGCAGCCAGAGGGAGCATGCTCATCCCTGCCTGGGACGGCGAATACCCCAGGGCCACTTGCAGCAGCAACGGCACCAGGAAGGGCAGGGCGCCGCTGCCCAGGCGGGCAAACAGGTTGCCAAGGATGCCCACCGCGAAGGTCCGGGTCTTGAACAGCGACGGCGCGAACAGTGGATTCTCGACGTGTCCGGCCCTTAGCCAATAAGCCGCCAGGCAGGCCATGCCGCCGAACAGCAGCAACATTACCCGCAGGTGCGGCAAGTGCAGCTCGCCAAGGCCCTCCATGGCGATGGTGATCAATACCATTGCTGCGCCGAACAGCAGGAAGCCCACGCCATCGAAGCGAGTGCGCTCGCTGCCGCGCAGGTCGGGGATGAATTTCCATACCGCGTAGCAGCCGATCAGCCCCACCGGCAGGTTGATGATGAAGATCCAGTGCCATGTGAGGTACTGCACCATCCAGCCGCCCATGGTTGGACCGATCAGAGGACCGAGCAGGCCGGGAATGGTAATGAAGCCCATGATCCGCACCAGTTCCGAGCGAGGGTAGGCCCGCAGCACCACCAGCCTGCCTACCGGTAGCATCAGCGCGCCGCCCAGGCCCTGGACCACCCGCGCGCCGACCAGCATCGTCAGCGAGCTGGACAAGGCGCACAGCAGCGAGCCGAAGCTGAACAACAGGATTGCACCGAAGAAGATTTTTTTGGTGCCAAAGCGGTCGGCGATCCAGCCCGAGGCCGGGATCAGCAACGCCACGGTGAGCATGTAAGCGATGATCACGCCCTGCATGCGCAGTGGGTTCTCTGCCAGGTCGCTGGCCATGGCAGGCAGGGCGGTATTAAGGATCGTCCCGTCGAGGGACTGCATGAAAAAAGCGATCGCCACGACCCACGGAAGCCAGCGGGCGGTGGTTGCGTCGAGCGGTGCACGGTTGGGCATGGGGCCTCTTGCTGTGTCTCAGGGTGTTCGTGGTGGCTTTATCGCGGGCAAGCCTTGCTCCCACCGGATGTCATTGTCCTTGTGGGAGCAAGGCTTGCCCGCGATGCTTTACAGGGTCAACGTCAACCGCTTGACCAACGCCCCCGGCAACAGCATCGAGGCAGTGGCCCGCTGGCTGTAGGTGCTGGCCGAGAGCAGAAGCTCCCGCTCCCGGGTCAGGCCTTCGAGTTGCGAGCCGAGCAGGCTATAGACGCTGTCGTCGAAGCGCATGGTGCTGACCGGTGCCTGGATCTGGCCGTTCTCGACCCAGAACGTGGCGAAGCGAGTCATGCCGGTCATGCGTGCCGCTGGCTGGTCCGAGTAGTTCAGGTACCAGAGGTTGCTGATGTACAAGCCGGTGCCGAGGCGCTCGAGAATGTCTTTCTGCTCCAACTGGCCTTCCTGCATGACCAGCGCCGAGGGGTATTCGTAACTGCTCGCACCGTTGGCGGTGAGGCCGTATTCGGCGGCGCTGCGTGAATTGACCAACCGGGCGTTGGCCTTGCCCTTGGCGATCAGCGTCAGGTCATCGCGCGGATAGCCCTCATCGGAAAACGCCGGGCTCAAGGAGCCGCTCACCTGCTCGCTCAGCCCTACGACGGAGCTGAAGGTGGTCTCGTCGGCGTAGAACTTCTGCAACGGGCTCTGTTTGCTGGCAATTGCCCGGGCCGAGAACCCGCCCCAACTGAGCATGCCCATTATCTCTTCCAGCGCGGCCGGTGCCAGGTAGGCGCGATACTCACCGGGCGGGAGCGTGCGCAGCGGCCGGCCGAGAAACGCCAGTTGCTCGCGGGCCTGGGCAAAGCGCTTGGCAAATCCTTCGCTGCTCCACTCATGGCCGGCGTAACTGGCTTTCACCGCCTGGCCGTTTTCGTGGAACAGGCTGAAGTCAAAGTTGAAGCTGTTGGCCTGATGCCAGCCAAATGCCCCCGATGAACTGGCGAAACCGCGGCTGATGGAGCCGGCGGCGTAGATCCCCACCAGGTCCAGGCCTTCAGCAGCCCGGGCTATTTCGGCCACGGCCTGTTCGGTCGCCGGCAGCGGATGGTGTTGCTCATTATTGTTCTGCCAGTGATTGTGGTTGAGCAGCAGATAAGGATCCCGGGGCAGTAGCGGCAGGGTATCGCGCAGTTGTTGCAGGCCTTCACCCAAGCGCTGCAGGTCTGTCTCGATCTCGCCGGACAAGGTGATCTGCAGGTCGGCGTGGCGCCCGTCGTCGATCAATTTGAAACTCACATTGGCCTGTTGCACCTGTCCGGCCTGGCGCACCTTGCCATGGTTGAAGCGCACGAAGGCCGAGGACTCCGCGGCGTAGCCCAGGGTGAATTGTTCGGACTCATGCAGCGCGGCGCGTAGCCAGTCGGCCAGCGTCTTGAATGCCCCAGCCTGATTGTTGACGGTACTCATCAAGCGTCTCCCCCAAACACATCTACGTTGCTGAACACACAAGCTGGCGACGCATGGCCAACGCGGATGACCTGGTTCGGTTCGCCTTTGCCGCAGTTCGGCGTGCCCAGCACCTGGGAGGTACTGGCATCGCCCACGGCTCGCAGACTCTTCCAGAATTGCGCGGAGATGCCCCGGTAGTTGGGATTCTTCACCACGCCCTTGAGCTCGCCGTTCTCGATCAACTGGCCCCATTCGCAGCCGAACTGGAATTTGTTGCGCGCATCGTCGATGGACCAGGAGCGGTTGGTGCGCATCAGCACGCCGTGTTCGATGCCCTGTATCAACTGTTCCAGGGATTGATCGCCCGCCTCGATGTTCAGGTTCGCCATGCGGTCGATGGGCGGCCGGTTCCAGCCGCAGGCGCGGCTGTTGGCGACGCCGTCCAGGCCTGCGCGAAACTGTGACAGCGCACCGCCCAATGGGCGCAGCAGCAAGCCTTCGCGAATGAGGAACTGTTTGCTGGCGGCGCTGCCGTCGTCGTCATGGCTGTAGCTGGCCAGTTCCTCGGGGATGTCCGGGTCGAACGTCACGTTCAGCAGGCGGGAGCCGTATTGCAAGTGGCCGAAGTCACTGGTCTTGACGAAACTGGTGCCGGCGTAGTTGCGCTCGTCCCCCAGGATACGGTCCAGTTCCAACGGGTGGCCGATGGACTCGTGAATCTGCAGCATCATCTGGTCGGGCATCAACAGCAGGTCTCGCGGGCCTTGCGGGGTGTTCGGCGCCATCAGCAACTGCAGGGCCTGATCGGCGATTTTCGGCCCGGCCCCGATGAGGCCGCAACGGTTGATCACATCGAAGCCACCTTGCTGGCCAAAGTTTTCGCGGCCCAGGGTGCGAGTCTGGCTGTCATTACCGTCGAAGGCGGTGACGTCCAGTGACGGGTAGATGAAGCGTTGGGCCTGGCGTAATTCGGCACCGGCACTGTTGAGGTAGATCTGCTCGACCTGGGTCAGGCCGATGCTGACCTGCCAGTTCACCAGGCGCTCGTCCCGGGGTACCGCCGCCGATTCGTCACCGAGTAATTGGTAGCAATCGCTCAGGGCGGGGAATGCCTGGTCGAAGTGCGGCGAGAAGTAATCGGCGCGGTCGCAGGCAACCGCCTGCTCGCGCAAGTCGAGCAGGGCGTGGGGCTTGAGCTGGCGAGCCTGTTGCTCGGCGTGTTCGAGAGCTGCTTGCAGACCAGCCTGGGACAGGTCGTTGGTGGCGGCGTAGGCTTCGACACCGTTGACTCGCACGGTGAGCATTGCTCCTTCGTCACGGCTCAGGCTGGGCGGTTCGGCGATGTTCTTGCGCACCGACAGATGTTGGCCGGATTCGCGCACGTAACGCAGGGAAAAGAATTCAGCGCCCGTGCGCAAGGCAGCAAAACGCTGCTTGAGCTGGGGGTGGAAGTCGAACATCGGGGAACCTCCTTGGTAGGGTGCATCGGTGCTGCGGGGGGGGGAGGGTGAAACGTTTGCGTGAGGCTAGATTAGGCTTGGGGCGGGGCGGGATCAAGGCTTGAGGATGGATAGAGCGGGAATGCTTCAGTGTCTGGTCGGGCGCCATCGCGAGCAGGCTCGCTCCCACATGGGATCTGTGTCGGGCACGAAACTTGTGTCCGCCGAAATCCAGTGTGGGAGCGAGCCTGCTCGCGATAGCCGCGCTGCGGTGTTACTGCACGGCTGGCGCCACCTCGCGCAACGGCTTTCCCTTGACCGGCGCATCGCCGGCCACATAGTACGGCGCGGTGCTGCGTGGCAGTGGCTTGCGGCCGCGGATCCTGTCGGCGATTTTCTCGGCCATCATGATCGTCGGCGCGTTCAGGTTGCCGGTGGTGATGATCGGCATGATCGAGGCATCCACCACCCGCAGGCCTTGCATGCCATGCACGCGGCCTTCGCCGTCCACCACCGCCATGTCGTCGGTACCCATCTTGCACGAGCAGGACGGGTGGAAGGCGGTTTCGGCGTGTTCGCGGATGAACTGGTCCAGTTGTTCGTCGGTCTGCACCTCAATGCCCGGGCTGATCTCTCGCCCACGGAACGGATCGAGCGCCGGCTGTTGCATGATCTCACGGGTCAGGCGGATGCCGTCGCGAAATTCCTGCCAATCCTGCTCGGTGGCCATGTAGTTGAACAGAATGCTCGGGTGCTGGCGGGGATCCTTGGACTTCGCCTGGATCCGGCCCCGGCTTGGCGAGCGCATGGAACCCATGTGCGCCTGGAAACCGTGCTCCTTCACACCGTTGCTGCCGTTGTAGTTAATCGCCACCGGCAGGAAGTGATACTGGATGTTCGGCCATTCGAATTCCGGACGGCTGCGGATGAAACCACCAGCCTCGAACTGGTTGCTGGCACCGATGCCGGTACCGTTGAACAGCCATTCGGCACCGATGGCCGGCTGGTTGTACCAGAGCAGCGACGGGTACAACGAGACCGGTTGGGTGCAGGCGTATTGCAGATAGAGCTCCAGGTGGTCCTGGAGGTTTTCGCCGACACCCGGCAGGTCGTGCACCACCGGGATGTCGAGGCTTTCCAGCAGTTTGGCCGGGCCGACGCCGGAGCGTTGCAGGATCTGCGGCGAGGCGATGGCGCCTGAGCACAACAGCACTTCCTTGCGTGCCCGGGCTTCGACGCGCTCTTCAGCGGCGCCCACCAGATAACGCACGCCCACGGCACGCTTGCCTTCGAACAGGATCTTGTCGGTCAGGGCATGGGTGACGATGGTCAGGGTCGAACGCTTCTTGGCCACGTCCAGATACCCGCGCGCGGTGCTGGCGCGCCGGCCATTCGGGGTGACGGTGCGGTCCATAGGGCCGAAACCTTCCTGCTGGTAGCCGTTGAGGTCTTCCGTACGCGGGTAACCGGCCTGAACGCCGGCCTCGACCATGGCATGGAACAGCGGGTTGTTGCCGGGCTTGGGTGTGGTCACACTGACCGGGCCGTCGCCGCCGTGATAGTCGTTCGGGCCGATGTCCCTGGTTTCAGCTTTCCTGAAATAGGGCAGGCAGTCCAGGTACGTCCAATCCTCGAGACCGGGCAGTTTTGCCCAGTTGTCGTAGTCCAGGGCGTTGCCACGGATGTAGCACATGCCGTTGATCAGCGAAGAGCCGCCCAGGCCCTTGCCGCGACCGCACTCCATGCGCCGGCCGTTCATGTGTGGCTCGGGATCGGTTTCGTAGGCCCAGTTGTAGCGACGACCTTGCAACGGGAACGCCAGGGCGGCGGGCATCTGCGTGCGGAAGTCGAGGCGATAGTCCGGGCCACCGGCTTCGAGCAGCAGGACGGTGACGCCCTCGTCTTCGGTCAGGCGGGTGGCCAGGGTGTTACCGGCGGAGCCGGCACCGATGATGATGTAATCGAATTCTTGGGACATGAAATGTACCCTCTTTTAATTGGGTTCAGGTCGTGGCCGGTGAGTGTCTTTCACTCCATCGCGAGCAAGCTTTGATCCCACAGGTTTCTGATAGACACAGCAGTTGTGTTACAGCAGATTCCTTGTGGGAGCATGGCTTGCCCGCGATGACGGCCTCGCAGGCACCGCAGAAGCCGGGCTTTAGAACACCGATGCGTAATCGCCCAACTCGACCTGTACCGATTTGATGCGCGTGAAGTTATTCAGCGAGCTGATCCCGTTCTCCCGGCCTACACCCGATTGTTTGTAGCCACCGACCGGCATCTTCGCGTCGGATTCGCCCCAGGCGTTGATCCAGCAGATACCCGCTTCCAGTTGATGAATCACGCGGTGGGCGCGGTTGAGGTCGCGGGTCACGACGCCGGCGGCCAGGCCGAATTCGGTGTCGTTGGCTCGGCGGATCACTTCTTCCTCGGTTTCGTAGCTGAGGATCGCCATTACCGGGCCGAAGATTTCTTCCCGCACGATGGTCATCTCGTCGGTGCAATCGGTGAATACGGTCGGAGCGACGAACGCACCCTTGGCAAACTCGCCGTCGGTCAGGCGCTTGCCGCCACACAGTAGACGGGCGCCTTCAGCCTTGCCCTTCTCGATGTAGCCCAGCACGCTTTCCATGTGGGCGAAGCTCACCAGCGGGCCGAAGTTGGTGTTTTCGTCCTCTGGGTTGCCGATGCGGATGCGCGCCACACGCTCGGCGATCTTGGCTTCGAACGCAGCCTTGAGATGGCTTGGCACGAACACGCGGGTGCCGTTGGTGCAGACCTGGCCGGAGCTGTAGAAGTTGGCCATCATCGCGGTGTCGGCGGCTCTATCCAGGTCGGCGTCGTCGCAGATGATCAGAGGCGACTTGCCGCCCAGTTCCATGGTTACGTCCTTGAGCGAGGAACTCGAAGCGCTGGCCATGACTTTCTTGCCGGTGTCGGTGCCGCCGGTGAACGAGACCTTCTCGATGCGCGGGTGCTCGGTCAGCCAGGTGCCGACTTCACGGCCGCTGCCGGTCAAGACGTTGAAGACCCCAGGTGGAACGCCTGCTTCGGTGTAGATCTCGGCCAGCTTCAGGGTCGTCAGCGAGGTGACTTCGCTGGGCTTGAAGATCATCGCATTGCCGGCCGCCAGGGCCGGTGCGGACTTCCATAGCGCGATCTGGATCGGGTAGTTCCACGCACCGATCCCGGCGACGATGCCCAGGGGCTCGCGACGGGTGTAGACGAACGAGGTATCGCGCAACGGGATCTGCTCGCCTTCGATGGCGGGCACCAGGCCGGCATAGTATTCCAGCACGTCGGCGCCGGTCACGATGTCGACGTAGCGGGTTTCGGAGTAGGCCTTGCCGGTGTCCAGGGTTTCCAGAGCGGCCAACTCATCGTTGCGCTCGCGCAGGATGTCCACAGCGCGACGCAAGATCCGCGAGCGCTGCATGGCGGTCATGGCGGCCCAGACTTTCTGGCCCTTTTCGGCGCTGAGCACGGCGCGTTCGACGTCTTCCTTCGTCGCACGCTGCACTTGGGCAAGTACTTCACCGTTGGCAGGGTTGATGGCTTCGAAAGTGGCGTCGCCACTGGCATCGCTGTACGCGCCATCGATGTAGAGTTTTTGCAGTTCGAAACGGGCCATAAAGTCCTCGCAAGTGCATAAGTGGTTGGCTGCCCCCGTGCGCGTCTTCTAAAGCTGACTACGCGGTTCGGCGGCGGTTCAGGAGTCGAGCGGTTCTGTGTGCTCTGGCGCCCCTGCCTTGCCCAGTTGGAAATCCATGTATTCGTAAGCGATCCGGTGTGCCTGGGCGGTGTCGAACGCGTCTCCCGACAGCGCCCCGCGCAGCCACAAGCCGTCAATCAGCGCGGCCAGGCCCCGCGCCGCGCTACGCGCCTCATCGACAGGCAGCACGCGGCGGAACTGGCAACACAGGTTGGAATACAGACGGTGATCGTTGATCCGCTGCAACCTGTGCAATGACGGGTGATGCATGCTGGTGGCCCAGAAGGCCAGCCAGGTTTTTCTTGCCGGGCCGTTGACCTGACTGGCGTCGAAGTTGCCTTCGATGATCACCTTCAGATGAGCCCGTGGGCTTGAATCCTCAAGCGCCTGGCGGCGTGCGGTGATGTTCTCGCTCAGGACAGTCATCAGGTACTGGGCCGTGGCCGCGATCAGGCCATTCTTGTCCTGGAAGTAGTGGCTGATGATGCCGTTCGAGACACCGGCCAAACGGGCAATCAGCGCAATGCTGGCATCCCCCATGCCGACCTGATCGACGGCCTGCAACGTGGCATCGATCAATTGCTGGCGGCGGATGGGTTGCATACCGACCTTGGGCATGGGGCTCTCTCCTCGATCATCCGACGGACAGAGTGTTGTCCGGTGGTGCTGATGAGCAGTCTATTTTGTTTTAATTGAACGTTCAATCAATAAAAAATCTGGCGTAGGTCAAGGTCCAGAGATTTGCTTTTCAGGAATGCAAAACCCTGTGGGAGCCGAACCCTGTAGGAGCCCGCCCTGTGGGAGCCGAGCTTGCTCGCGATGGAGTCGACACGGTTCAACTGCAAACCGCGTCATCGTTCATCGCGAGCAAGCTCGGCTCCCACAGGGTTCGGCTCCTACAGAGTTTGCTCCCACAGGGCTCGCTACCACAGGGTTGGGGTTTAGCCCAGGTTCTTACCGAGCAGCGCGTGGTACAGCTCGCTGTCGCCGAGGATCCCGACCACTTTCTGATTGTCGTGGAGCACCAGCTTGTTGCCGGTCTGGTAGCGGATCTGCAAGGCGTCGCGCATGCCGATGTTGGAATCCACCAGCGTCGGGCGACGGCCCAGGCCTTCGACGGGTTGCCCCTGGACCCAATTCTGCAGGTCCAGTGCTGCGCCGTTCTGGCGTGCACCCTTGATGGTGTTGCCTTCGGCCAGGTCGAGCCAGGAGTCGCCACCTGGATCCAGGCATACCGAACCGTTGATGCGCTTGCAGTTGTCCAGGGTGCGCATCAGGCTGCGACCGCACAGGACGTTGAGCGGGTTGGTATGGGCAACGAAGGTGCGCACATAGTCGTCCGCCGGGTTCAGCACGATTTCTTCCGGCTTGCTGTACTGGATGATCCGGCCGTCCTTCATGATCGCGATCCGGCTGCCCAGCTTCAGGGCCTCGTCGAGGTCATGGCTGACGAACACGATGGTCTTGCTCAGCTTGCGCTGCAGCTCCAGCAGTTCGTCCTGCAGGCCTTGGCGGATCAGCGGGTCGAGGGCCGAGAACGGTTCGTCCATCAACAGAATGTCGGCGTCCATCGCCAAGGCGCGGGCCAGGCCGACCCGCTGCTGCATCCCGCCGGACAACTCGTCGGGCTTCTTGTTGCGCCACTGGGCCAGGCCCACCAGCTCCAGTTTCTCATCCACCAGCTTGCGCCGTTCCTTTTCCGGACGGCCCTGCATTTCCAGGCCGAAGCTGATGTTCTCGCGCACCGTCAGCCAAGGCATCAGGGCGAACTTCTGGAATACCATGGCGATGCGCTTGGTGCGCATCATCTTCAGTTCGGCGGGGCTGCAGGAGGCAATGTCGATCTGCCGGCCTTCATGCTCGACGAACAACTTGCCACGGCTCACGGTGTTCAGGCCGTTGATGCAGCGCAGCAGGCTGGATTTGCCGGAGCCGGACAGGCCCATCAGCACGCAGATTTCGCCTTTCTCGATGTCCAGGCTGGCTTTTTCCACGCCGACGATTTGTCCGGTCTTTTTCAGGATCTCGTTGCGGGTCATGCCTTGGTCGAGCAGTTTGAGGGCTTCGCGTGGATCCTTGGCGAAGATCACATCGACCTGGTCGAAGCGGATTATGCTCATGCGTCACCCCCTGCTTTGGCGTCGGGTTGTTTGCAGATACGGTCGAGCATGATCGCCAGCAGTACGATTGCCAGGCCGGCTTCGAAGCCCAGGGCGATATCGGCGGTGTTCAGTGCGTTGACCACGGGTTTGCCCAGACCGTCGGCACCTACCAGTGCAGCGATTACCACCATCGACAACGACAGCATGATGCACTGGGTGACGCCGGCCGCGATGCTTGGCATCGCATGGGGTAGTTCGATACGCGACAGGAGCTGGCGACGGGAGCAGCCAAAGGCCTTGCCGGCGTCCATCAGTTCTTCCGGAACGTCGCAGATACCCAGGTAGGTCAGGCGGATGGGCGCGGCAATCGCGAACACCACGGTGGAGATCAGACCCGGGACTACACCCAGACCGAAGAGGGTCAGGGTAGGAATGAGGTAGACGAAGGTCGGTACGGTCTGCATCAGATCGAGTACCGGGCGCATCATGGTGTAGAACATCGGCCTGTGCGCGGCAACAATGCCCAGCGGCACACCGATCACAACGCAGACCAGGGTCGCGAACATCACCTGGGCCAAGGTTTCCATGGTTTCCTGCCAGTAACCCAGATTGAGGATCAACAGGAAGGAAGCTATGACGAATACAGTGAGGCCCCATTTGCGCTGGATGAAATGCGCCAGGAGGGCAATCAGGCCAATCAAGGCAAACGGGTTGAACCAGGTCAGCGCAAATGTCACGCCGTGAATCATCGTTTCCAGGAATAACGCGATTGCGTCAAAGGTGTTGGCGCCATGTTGCGTCAACCATTCGACGAAGCCCGCAATGTACTGGCCCAAGGGTATTTTATGATCAATCAGCATGGTAGTGAACGTCCGCATGCAAGGGATAAACAGCCCGGGCGGGTGGAGGCCCGCCCGGCATAACTATTACTGTGCGAGCTTGGCTTTCACGGCTTCCAGGCCAGGTTTACCGTCAATGGTGGTCACGCCAGCGAGCCAGGTATCGAGTACCTGTGGGTTTTTCTGCAGCCACGCCTTGGCGGCGGCTTCAGGCTTCATCTTGTCGTCCAGGACGTTGCCCATCAGTTTGCTTTCCATGTCGACCGTGAACTCGAGGTTCTTCAACAGCTGGCCAACGTTGCTGCATTCCTGGGTGTAACCTTTGCGGGTGTTGGTCGCCACGGTAGCGGCGCCAAAATCCGGACCGAAGAAGTCGTCGCCGCCGGTCAGGTATTCAATGTTGAAGCGGGTGTTCATCGGATGCGGTGCCCAGCCGAGGAACACCACGTCGGTGCCGCGCTTGGAGGCACGGTCGACCTGGGACAACATGCCCGCTTCGCTCGACTCGACAACCTTGAAGCCGGCGTCCTTCAGGCCGAAGGCGTTCTTGTCGATCATGCTCTGGATCAGGCGGTTGCCGTCGTTGCCCGGTTCGATGCCGTAGATCTTGCCGTCGAGTTCCTTCTTGAACTTGGCAATGTCGGCGAAGTCGTGCAGGCCTTTGTCGTACAGGGCCTTGGGCACGGCCAGGGTGTACTTGGCGCCCTTGAGGTTGGTGCGCACGGTCTCCACGGTGCCGGCGTCGCGGTAGGCCTTGATGTCGTTCTCCATGGTCGGCATCCAGTTGCCGAGGAACACGTCCATGTTCTTGCCGTCGGCCAGGGACTTATAGGTCACTGGTACGGAGATCATGGTGGTCTTGGTCTTGTAGCCCAGAGCGTCGAGAATCACGCTGGTGGTGGCGGTGGTCACGGTGATGTCGGTCCAGCCGACGTCGGAGAAGTTGACAGTGCTGCACTGTGCGGGTTCAGCAGCGTTGGCCAGCATGGGAAGACTCAGCATGGCGGCCAACAACAACGACTTGGAACCTTTCATGAGTGGACTCCTGGTGTTTTATCGGCGGTGTCCGGCAGGACAATCGCGCTTTGTATTGTGATGTTGCGGTTGGGGCGCGTGACCACTGTCGACACGCGGCCTTGAAAACGAGCCGTAACCGATCATGTACCAGCGCAAATCTGTCGCCTACAGGGTGGGTCGTATCCAGTACAGGGAGGGTCGCATCCAGTGTTGGTAACGTCGTTTACAGATTTTTTCCGCCTCTGGCAGGTCTCTGACACGCAAAAAAACGGCGAAGAACCCTGTCATGGGACGGGCGACGTTGGTGGGCATAATTGCGTCGGTGTCAGACGTCGACCCCTGCGGCAAAAACCGGATGATGCGGCCATCCCGGCGTTGAGCGTAGCAGCTCCGTCACCGGGCGCTCCTGCGCCCGGATATGCCCGTTCTGGAGGTTCTAGGCAATGGCAATCAGCGTATTTGACCTGTTCAAAATTGGTATTGGCCCGTCCAGTTCTCACACGGTCGGCCCGATGCGCGCCGCGGCGCTGTTTGTCGAGGCGCTGCGGGCAAAGGCACTGCTGAATGACGTGCGGCGGGTCGAGGTACAGCTCTATGGTTCGTTGTCGGCCACCGGTATTGGCCACGGTAGCGATACCGCCGTCATCATGGGCCTGATGGGCGAGTGGCCGGATGCGATCGATCCGTCGCAGATTGCGCCGCGCATCGCGTTGTTGCGCGAAACCGAGACCCTGCAACTGGACGGTCGCTTGCCGGTGCCTTTCGTATGGGCACGGGACATGCGCCTGATCGATGAAAACCTGCCGTTCCACCCCAATGCCATGACGCTGGTGGCCGAAGGCGCCAGCGGTGAGTTGTTCCGCGACACCTATTATTCGGTTGGCGGCGGTTTTGTCGTTGATGAGGCCCAGGCCTCCAGCGGCGTAGCGGACCTGGACACCACCCGGTTGCCTTACGACTTCTCCAGCGCCGAAGAGCTGCTTACGTTGTGTCGCACCCACAACCTGCGGGTGGCCGAACTGATGATGGCCAATGAAAAGGCCTGGCGCTCGGAAGAGGAAATCCGCAGCGGGCTGATGAAGCTCTGGCGGGCCATGCAGGAATGTGTCGAGCATGGTCTCAAGCATGAAGGCATCCTGCCCGGCGGCCTGAACGTACGTCGGCGTGCAGCCAAGTTGCACCGCAGCCTGCAGGAATTGAACAAGCCGAATGTCATCGGTTCGACCCTGAGCGCAATGGAGTGGGTCAACCTCTTCGCCTTGGCGGTCAACGAAGAAAACGCCGCCGGCGGGCGCATGGTGACCGCGCCGACCAATGGCGCGGCGGGGATCATTCCGGCGGTTCTGCACTATTTCATGAAGTTCAGCGAGGCCGTTACCGACGCCAACGTAGTGGATTATTTCCTCGGCGCGGCGGCGGTGGGCATCCTGTGCAAGAAGAACGCTTCGATTTCCGGTGCCGAGGTCGGTTGCCAGGGCGAAGTGGGCTCGGCCTGTGCCATGGCGGCGGCAGGCCTGGCGGAGATCCTCGGTGCCACGCCGGAGCAACTGTGCAACGCGGCGGAAATCGGCCTGGAACACAACCTTGGCCTGACCTGCGACCCGGTGGGCGGTCTGGTCCAGGTGCCTTGCATTGAGCGCAACGCGATCGCCGCGGTAAAAGCGATCAATGCGGCGCAGATGGCACTGCGCGGCGACGGCCAGCATTTCATCTCCCTGGACCGGGTGATCCGCACCATGCGCGATACCGGCGCCGACATGCACGACAAGTATAAAGAGACGTCGCGCGGTGGGTTGGCGGTCAGTGCGGTGGAATGCTGATAAAAGCCTTTACGATCCTTGTGGTGAGGGGATTTATCCCCGCTGGGCTGCGAAGCAGCCCTGAATACAGACAGCTCGGTGTGTCAGAAGTACCTGAAGGCCCGCTTCGCGACCCAGCGGGGATAAATCCCCTCGCCACAGGCGCTCTGAAACTGCTCGATAAACGAACATTGCCCCCCTGAACCCGCCACCTTTTAGCGCGTCGCAAACAGATAAGACGCTGTTATCTGATCAGTCGCTGTGCAGCAGATGAGCGCTCGTCCTCTGCGCTTGGGGTGACACTGTGGTGAAAGCGGCGCAGCCCAGTTCCCACAAGTGATACCGAACTGCTCACCGCCTGCCGCGCCGCGCCGCAGCCGCCCTTGATGACCCTTATAGTCCACACTCAATGTGCGCCTTATATAGACGGCTCGGCATGTCGTTTTCAGGATTTATTGAATGCGCCTCCAAGTTTAGGCACGGCAATTGCTCTATCAATGAAAAGCCCGTCTCCTGCATAAGGACCAAGGGCAACAACCAATAAAAAGAGCCTCCGCCTGAGGCCATCACCCGCTTTGTGTGAGGAGATACTGCGATGACGTCGACCCACTCCGGGGCCCAACCCCAGAACCGTGCGCCTCAGTCCATTGGCTTTCTGCTGCTGGACAATTTCACGTTGATTTCCCTGGCGTCCGCAGTGGAGCCCCTGCGCATGGCCAACCAGCTATCCGGGCGCGAGCTGTATCGCTGGACCACCCTCACCGTGGATGGCGGGCAGGTCTGGGCCAGTGACGGTCTGCAGATCACTCCGGACGCCTCCATGCATAAGGCACCGGCCCTGGATACTGTCATCGTCTGTGGCGGCATCGGCATCCAGCGCACCGTTACCCGTGAGCACGTGTCCTGGCTGCAAGGCCAGGCCCGCCAGTCCCGTCGCCTTGGCGCGGTCTGCACCGGCAGTTGGGCGCTGGCCTGTGCCGGTCTGCTCGATGGGTTCGATTGCAGCGTGCACTGGGAATGTCTGGCAGCGATGCAGGAAGCTTTCCCGCGGGTGTCGATGAGCACTCGCCTGTTTACCCTCGACCGTAACCGTTTCACCAGCTCCGGCGGCACCGCGCCACTGGACATGATGCTGCACCTGATCAGTCGCGATCACGGTCGCGAGCTGTCGGCGGCCATCTCGGAAATGTTTGTCTACGAGCGCATCCGCAACGAGCAGGATCACCAGCGCGTGCCGCTCAAGCACATGCTCGGCACCAACCAGCCGAAGTTGCAGGAGATCGTTGCGCTGATGGAGGCCAACCTCGAAGAGCCGATCGATCTGGACGAACTGGCGGTGTACGTCGCCGTGTCCCGGCGTCAGCTCGAGCGGTTGTTCCAGAAATACCTGCACTGCTCGCCGTCGCGCTATTACCTCAAGCTGCGACTGATCCGTGCACGGCAACTGCTCAAGCAGACGCCGATGTCGATCATCGAAGTGGCTTCGGTGTGCGGCTTCGTCTCCACGCCGCACTTCTCCAAGTGCTACCGCGAATACTTCGGCATTCCACCGCGCGACGAGCGCGTCGGTTCCAACACCACGCAACAGGTGGCGATGATGCCGTTGCCGCAGGCCCTGGTGCTGTCACCGTTGTCCGGTCCGTTGTCGGCGTTGAGCCAAGCGCGTAACGAGTCGACGTTTGCCAGCGTGAGGCTCTAGACCGAGGCGCTTTCGTCGCGAGCAAGCTTTGCTCCCACAGGCCTGGACTACCCCCAAGAAGTTGGACACAAATCCAACCCTTAGGGGCAGTCCAGGCCTGTGGGAGCAAAGCTTGCTCGCGATAGATTTTTCAGGCGCTGTGGTTCTGCTGGTATTGCGCCAGTGCCGGCAATAGCTGCTTATCGATCGCCTGGCGCACGGCCGGCAGGATGGTAGCGCTGCTGGTGTACATTTCCTTGACCATCCGGCGCAGTTCATTGGCGCGAGCCTTGTCCAGGCCGCGCACCGCACACTCACAGGCCTGCTCGGCGGTAGAGCCGCTGGGTATCTGGAGGCCGAGAGCCTTGAGCTGGCCCAGCAGGTCTTCCTGGTCGATCAAATCGGCGTGCATCATGACGCTTTTCCTTGTTCATGGATGGGGGCGTGACTCGATTCTGGTAGCCACCCGAAGCGGCGGCAAGGGCAAATCGTCGCGATGACCTATATGGCTATGAGCGTGTCGTTTTCGGCTAACTGACGCTGATCGGGACTGGGCACACTGGCCTCAAGCTGAATCACGATGGTTTGGTCACCCTCGCGCGACAGCTCCTCCAGTAACGCCTCCTGCCCCGATCATGTCACGGCTTGATCGGGGATTTTTTTGCCTGCGCTATTCGTGCCGCCGCCCATCGCGAGCAAGCTCGCTCCCACAGGGAAAAGGGGCTCCTGTGGGAGCGAGCCTGCTCGCGATAGCCACGACGCGGTCTAACGCTGCAACACCAGAATCCGCGACAGCAACTCATCCCGATCCACATAGCAGCCCTGGAAATGCCGTGCCCCGGTGGCCGGGTCGAAGGCGTTGCGGGCGTGGAGGGTGCGGCGGTTGTCGAAACACCACAGCTGACCGGGCTCCAGCCGCTGTGTCAGGCGAAACGACGGCTCGCGGGTCAGGGCGATGAAGCGTCGGTAGGCGCGGTAGAGGCTGGGCATCTGCTTGACCGAGGTGTCGAACGGTCCGCGCAGGAAGTTCGCCATGCGGATTTCCGAAACCTGGCCCAGCGCATCCAGCGCGATGATGGGCGCCAGGCAGCGATAGTCGCTGTGGCGATCCTTGTTGCGAAATTCCACCGGGATCTCGCATAACGCGGCAAAAGCCTCCGGGTCTTCCTGGCGCAGGGCTTCGGCAATGGAAAAACCGTCGACGAAAATGCTCTCGCCACCCTCGGCGTCATTGACCAGACAATGCAGGAACTGCAATCCCGGCTGCAGTTCCCGGGTCGGCAAGTCGCTGTGCAGCGGCAGGTTGAAGGCGGTGTAGGCGTTACTGTCGGCGTTGGCCTTGGATTGCACATTGAACAGCACGCCAAAGTTGCTTTCGCGGATGAATGAAATGCGCTGGGCAATCTGTTTCAGCGAACCGGGTTCGGTGGGCACGCCGCGCACCTGGGTCAGACCGATGTCTCGTACCGCGAGCAACCATTGCAGCAGCGCGCTGTCATCCTCCATCAGCGCCGGATAATCGAACACCGGCAGTTGCAGATCGTGTTTCCAAAGTTGGCGCTTGCCCTTGCCCGCCAGGCGCTCGGCCCTGGATTCATCATCGTAGGCGTGGGCGCGCAGCCATCCCGGATCGAAACGGCTCTGATGGCCGTCCCGCCAATCCACGCACAGACAGCCTTCGGCATCGAGGCGGATCGCGCCAGGCTCCAGGTCTTCAGGCACATCGACGATTTCCAGCACCTGTTCCCGGGTAACGGTATAGACACAGTGTGGGCAGGGGCAGTTATCCCGCAGCCATTGATGATGAAACGGGCTGATGCGGCCGTCGGCCCAGGTGATCTGTATGCGGTCAGCGAAGGGGCTTGCCGCGCTCAACGCGCAAACCCGGGGATAGCAACGGAAGTCGGCAACAGCGGCGGCGATGTTCATGGCGAGCTCCTTTTCGAGGCCTAACGGGCGGGCGGCAGGGCGATCACCCGACCGATGCAGGCTGGCAGTGGCAGGTCGGATTGTTCGGTGATCAAAGCCTTGAGTTTGCCCAGGGTAGGCTCCGTGAAGGGGGCCGAACGCGGGCCGGCCAGGTCGACGTGTAACAGCATCTGCTCGTTGCCCGCCAACGCCTTATCCCCGCCAACCAGATGCAGGCTGTGGTAGAGATGCAGGCGTTTGGCGTCGTGACCGATGATCTGCGTATGCACTTCGACGTCGGCGTCGACCTTCACTTCGTGCAGGTAATTGAGATGCAGTTCGAGGGTGAACAACGAGTGGCCGCTGGCGTCGCGGTTCTGGCTGTCCATGTCGAGCATGTCCATCAGCGCGTCGGTGGCGTAGCTGAAAATCAACAGATAGTAAGCGTCGCGCAGGTGACCGTTGTAATCGACCCATTCGGGGCGGATGTGGGTTTGGTAGGTGGTGAGGGTGGGCATGATGACGATCCAACGGAAGACTGTGGTTACTGTGGGAGCGGGCTTGCTCGCGAAGAGGCCGGTGCATCCAACGGATTTTCCTGTGAAAGGAATGCCGCCTTCGCGAGCAAGCCCGCTCCCACAAGGGAATTATTCGATAAAGCTCATTCCATGCTTGGCCTTGGTGGTCTTCACCGCTTCCAGCACCGCCAGCAGGCAGTCGTCACGATAGCGCTCCAGTGCCGAAATGCTGTGGCTGCCCAACTGATCGCTGGTGCCTTCCACCACATCGTCAATCAGCTTCTCGGTCAGTTCGGGGGCCGGCAGATAGGTCCACGGCAATTGCAACGCCGGGCCGAACTGAGCCATGAAATGGCGCATCCCGGCGTCGCCACCGGCCAGCGTGTACGTCAGGAACGTACCCATGAACGACCAGCGCAAGCCGGCACCAAAGCGGATGGCGTCATCGATTTCCCCGGTGGTGGCCACGCCGTCGTTGACCAGATGCAGAGCTTCGCGCCAGAGCGCTTCAAGCAGCCGATCGGCGATGAAACCGGGCACTTCCTTGCGCACGTGCAGGGGGCGCATGCCGAGCGATTCATAGACCTGCATGGCGGCCTGGATGGCTTCGGGCGCGGTGTGCTTGCCGCCGACCACTTCCACCAGCGGCAGCAGGTAGACCGGGTTGAACGGGTGACCGACCACGCAGCGTTCCGGATGGGTGGAGCCTTCGTAGAACTCGCTCGGCAGCAGCCCCGAGGTGCTGGAGCCAATCAGTGCAATGGGCTTGGCAGCGGCGCTGATCTGGCTGTGCAGTTCAAGTTTGAGTTCCAGGCGCTCGGGTGCGCTCTCTTGGATGAAGTCGGCATCGCGTACGCACTCTTCGATGGTCGTGACAAAACGCAGCCGGTCCTGGGAAGCGCCAGGCGCCAGGCCCTGTTTCTCCAGTGCGCCCCAGGCACTGGCGACGCGTTTGCGCAGCGCTGCTTCGGCACCCGGTGCCGGGTCCCAGGCCACAACGTCCAGCCCATGGGCCAGGGCCCGGCTGACCCAGCCGCTGCCGATGACGCCACTGCCCAGGGCGGCGAAGGTCTTGATGTCGGTGATAAAGCTCATGGTGGTTTCCTGAAAAGGGTCGGTAATCTTCTGTGGGAGCAAGGCTTGCCCGCGATAACGGCGGCACATGCAACGCGGATGTCGACTGTTCAATCGCCATCGCGGGCAGACCTTGCTCCCACAGAGAGGGGAGTGGAGGGGGCTGTCAGCTGCGTTTGGTCAGGCCCATTTTCTTGCGACCTTCAGCAGGCGTGAGTACGCGGGCACCGAGGCGGCTGAGGATTTCACGGGCCCGATCCACCAGTTGGCCGTTGGTGGCGAGCACGCCTTTGTCCAGCCACAGGTTATCTTCCAGACCGACCCGCACGTTGCCTCCCAACAGCACCGCTTGGGCGGCCATCGGCATTTGCATGCGACCGATGCCGAAGCCGGCCCACACCGCGTCCGCCGGCAGGTTGTCGACCATGGCTTTCATGGTGGTGGTGTCGGCCGGTGCGCCCCATGGGATGCCCAGGCAGAGCTGAAACAGCGGATTGTCCAGCAGGCCTTCCTTGATCATCTGCTTGGCGAACCACAGGTGGCCGGTGTCGAAGATTTCCAGCTCGGCCTTGACCCCCAGCTCGGTGATGCGCCTGGCCCCGGCCCGCAGTTGCGCGGGGGTGGATACGTAAATGGTGTCGCCGTCACCGAAATTAAGGGTGCCGCAATCCAGGGTGCAGATTTCCGGCAGCAGTTCTTCGACGTGGGCCAGGCGGGTCAGCGGTCCCACCAGATCAGTATTGGGGCCGAACTCCATCGGCCGCTCGCCGCTGCCGATTTCCAGGTCGCCACCCATGCCGGCGGTGAGGTTGACGATGATGTCCACGTCCGCCTCGCGGATGCGCTCCATCACTTCGCGATACAACGCCACGTCGCGGCTGAACCTGCCGGTCTGCGGATCGCGGACATGGCAATGGACGACCGTGGCTCCGGCCTTGGCGGCTTCTACGGCGGCCTCGGCGATCTGTTTCGGCGTGACCGGTACGTGGGGGCTCTTGGCGGTTGTGTCGCCAGCACCGGTGAGTGCGCAAGTGATGATGACGTCGTGGTTCATGGTGCGGTTTCCTTCAGGCGTAGTGAGTCACTGCGCAGCCAGCCGGGTGCCGCGCAGAGGGATAACGTTCGATCAGTTACTGGTCAGTTTCAGGTTGTCGGCGGCCGGCTTGCCGTCGAAGGTGGTCACGCCTTCGAGCCAGCGCTGCTTGTCCTGGGGGTGGTCCTTGAGCCATTGCCGGGCCGATTCGAGCGGATCCTTGTGATCCAGCAACGGCTGCATCATCCGGCTCTCGTCTTCGGCACTGAAGGTCAAGTTGCTCAGCAAGCGGTTGACGTTCGGGCATTGTTCGGCGTAGTTCGGCGCCGTGACGGTCCAAACGGTGGCCATGCCTTCATTCGGGCCGAGGGCGTCATCGCTGCCGGTGAGGTAGGTCATCTGTACGTTGACGTTCATCGGATGCGGCGCCCAGCCGAAGAACACCACGGCTTCCTTGCGTCGCACGGCACGGTCCACAGCGGCGAGCATGCCGGCCTCGCTGGACTCCACCAGTTGGAATTTGCCCAGGCCGAACTGGTTCTTGGCGATCATTGCCTTGATCTGGGTATTGGCGCCGGACCCGGGTTCGATGCCATAGATCTTGCCGCCCAGTTCCTTCTCGAACTTGGCGATGTCGGCGAAGGTCTTCAGGCCCTTGTCGGCCAGGTAAGTCGGCACGGCCAGGGTGGCGCGGGCATCTTTCAGGCTGGGTTGCTCCAGCACCTTCACCTGCTTGGCCTCGACGAACGGCGTGATGGTCTGGGTCATCAGTGGGTTCCAGTAGCCCAGGAACATGTCCAGGCGCTGATCCCGGATGCCGGCGAAGATGATCTGCTGGGAGGCGCTGGTCTGCTTGGTCTGGTAGCCGAGGCCGTCGAGCATCACCTGGGTCAAGGCGCTGGTGGCGATGACGTCGGTCCAGTTGACGACGCCCAGGCGCACGTTCTGGCACGCGGCCGGTTCGGCTGCCAGGGTGGCCGAGCTCATGCCCAGGAAAGTGGTACCGCTGAGTGCAAGAACGCAGTAGCTGATCAGTCGTTTCATGTCGGGTTCCTCGGCAGCTTATTGTTATGGGTTCCGGTGTCTGCGCGCCGGTGATGCCAAGTTACGCAGCCGGCCCTTTCGCAAAACGCACTGCGGCGACTCGCACTTGCACTGCAGCGACCTCTTGAACGGCCCTGGCAAGTGGCGTATCAAGATCCCCACGCTACCCGTCGACCGAGTGCGCCATGTCCCAGGATTTCTACTTTTTGCTGATGCCGGGTTTTTCGGCCATCGGTTTCATTTCGGCCATCGAACCGTTGCGGGTCGCCAATCGCTTTCGTGGCGAACTGTACCGCTGGCATGTGCTGAGTGCCGATGGCGGCGCGGTCCTGGCCAGCAATGGCATGTCGGTCAACGCCGACGCTGCGCTGGAGCCGTTGAAGAAGGGCGCGACGTTGTGGGTGGTGGCGGGGTTCGAACCGCTGAAGTTCGCCACACAAGCGTTGCAACGCTGGTTGCATCGGCTGGACAAGGAGGGCGTGACCCTGGGTGGCATCGATACGGGCAGCGTGGTCCTGGCCGACGCGGGGTTGCTGGAAGGGCACCGCGTGACCCTGCACTGGGAAGCCATCGAGGCGTTCAAGGAGTCTTATCCTCAGCTCAGCGTGACCCAGGAGCTCTTCGAAATAGACCGCCGCCGCATCACCTGTGCCGGCGGCACGGCCTCCATCGATCTCATGCTGGACCTGATCGGCCAGGCCCATGGCGCGGACCTGGCGATTCAGGTCAGCGAACAGTTCGTGCTTGGCCGCATCCGCCCGCGCAAGGATCACCAGCGCATGGAAATCGCCAGCCGCTACGGCATCCGCAACAAGAAGCTGGTGCATGTCATCGGTGAGATGGAAACCCACAGCGAGCCGCCCCTGAGTACCCTTGAGCTGGCCGAATCCATCGGGGTTACCCGTCGCCAGCTCGAACGTCTGTTCCGCTTGCACCTGAACGACACCCCCAGCAACTTCTACTTGCGCTTGCGCCTGGAAAAGGCCCGGCAACTGCTGCGCCAGACCGACATGAGCGTATTGGAAGTGAGCATCGCCTGCGGGTTCGAGTCACCGTCATATTTCACCCGCAGCTATCGGGCGAGGTTCGAACGCTGCCCTCGGGAGGATCGGCGCAAGGTGGTCTGAGGGCCGAACACAGGCCCTGTGGGAGCGAGCCTGCTCGCGATGACGGTGGCAAATCCAACATGGATACCTACTGATCCACCGCCTTCGCGAGCAGGCTCGCTCCCACAGAAAACCTGCTTATTGCTTCATCAACGCCGCACACGCCGTCTTGTAAGCCTCATGCTGATATTTGTTCAGCGTTGCCGGCAAGGCGAAATCATGTTTCTTGTGTTGCGCGTTGATTGTCTGCGGTGACAGCAGCGTCACGTCGCAACCTTCCAGCAGTTGGAAGACGCCTTCGATCTTGAACGTTGTCGGGCCGCCAGCAAACTCGCCTTTCTTGCTGCGTTTCTTGATGGCGATGCGTTCGATCGCGTTCTCGGCGACGAACGCCTGTATCCGGGCAGCGAAAGCCTTGACGTTGGCGGCTTCGTCATCATCGTCCAGGGCGATTTTCCGGGTGTTCAGCGCGACGTGGCTCAATGCCTGTTGATCCAGCGAAGCGACGGCGATGATCGCTTCGCTGCCTTTGATTTCGATGCCGCAGATAATCATTCGAGCCTTCGGAGTGGGGAGGTATGAGGTCCAAGTCTATCCATATCGGAGCCGGGGGACGTGGTGATTTTTATTGCCTCAGTCCAGGGACTTGCGCAAATCCAGCATGATTTTGTCGAAGTAGTCGACTCGGATAACGCCGAAGCGGGGGTACTCGAAGTCCAGGATCACATACCGGACGATGACCGGTGAGTCCCTCAAAGGGTGAAGTTATCCCGTCCCTGGATGGAGAAACTGCCCGTGGATAACGCTTCCGGCGGGTCCGAAAGTGAAACTACCGAGGTAGGTTTCTTCCTCGTGATTGAAAATCACCGAGACCGAGCCGTTGTCGGCGTTGTTGGTCAGGAAGCGTGTCTGGCCATTCTCCGCCGACATTGTCCAGTAAGTGACGTGCACCTTCCGCTCTCCGATCACCAGGGTCTCGTTGGTCACTTCTGGGCTGAACACCATTTTGACCCCGCGAATAACCCGTTCGGCGGCCGTGTCCGGCACCTGGACGGCGGAAGCGTCAGGCGTAGCTGTCGGTCCGTCGTGTAGTAGTCGTAGGCAAAATTGATCATGTTGGATTGGAAGGGGGCACCATCCTCCAACTGGGCGACAACACTGCCGGATGATGGGGTTGCCGGGCCTGAGGCAAAGTATGTTGAGTCAGCATGATCAGCTCCTGGCGATTAGGCCGAAGTAACGGGAACCCTGTCACGTGCTGATCCTAGGCTTCTCTGTTTGGCCCGCCTACTGTCAGAGTTGACAGTTGGCGGCTAGTGGACTGTGTAGCTGGTTCGGGGACTCGGCCACTAGAGTTCAAGTTGATCGGCATGGATACCAAAGGCCGCGGCGATTTTTTCGCGAGTGGCCCGGCGGGGTTTTGCAACGGACTCCTGCTGAGCAAAGGCCGGTTGCGAAATGCCCAGACGCTTGGCGACGTCGTCCTGGGTCAGATTCAGATGTTCGCGCCAGGCACGGATGGGGGTTGCGCCGTTGACGATGCGGCTGACCACCTCATGGGGGATTAGCTCTGGCTCCAGTTTTTGTGCAACGTATTGTGAGTACGGAATCACCACAAATGCCGGATTTCCCTCGGCATCGTTGATGATCTGAATATCAGTAGGTACGTTCATCGCGTTTCTTGACCTCTTGAATGCTGACGACTTTGATCGCCCCGTCCCAATCGAACATGACTCGATAGCTCCCAACTCGAAGGCGGTAAGCGTAGCCATGGCCGACAAGCGCTTTGACATTCACCACATCAGGCATTTCAACGAGAGCCGAGATGGCGTCCCGGACCTGAACCTGATGGGGAGAATGCAATTTCAGAAGCTGCTTAACGGCTTTTCGGGTCTAGTAGATTGTGTTCCTGAAAGAACATAAGTCTTTTATAAGGCTTGCGAATCCTGACTTATATTTTTTCCGACGCGAATGCATGAACGGTGTCTGGATATTGCCCCGTCATCACTCCTGCCCAATTGACTCCAAAAACTCCGACCTATCGTCGCTCACCTGCGCCATGCAGTCGTTTTCGGCGATCTTGTACGCTTCGCTGCCCGGTTTGGCCGGGAAGGCGGCGATGGCGCAGTCGGCGTCGCGCTGTTTTTGCCATAGTTGCTGGGCGGCCTTGATCTTGGCGGTGATGTCGTTGAGTTGGGCCTTGTCGCTGCCGTAGCGGGTCTGCAGACGTTCGTTGAGGCTCTGCAGGTTTTCGCTCAGCAGCTGTTCGGCGGCCGTCTTGCCATAGGCCGAGCAGGCCAGGGTCTGGACGTCGTTTTCGACGGCGTCGCAGGGGTTCTGTTCGGTGTCTTCGGTCGCGTGGGCGACGGTGCTGATCAGTGCCAAAGCCAGGAGGATTGATTTCATTGCGTTGCCGTTCGAGTCCAGTGAAAACCAGTGATGCAGCGGATTCTGGCGCAAGCGCCGGGCAAAGAACAGACGGCGAGGGAGGGCCTCGCGCAGCCCTTTGTCGCGGATTGACGCTTTCGGCAATTCCCCTGTCGTTTTTGCACCGGGTCGCCACGGCCCTCAGGCATATGCTGGCCCCAAAGCGCCGGCAGACGATTCGGCGCATGAAATCCGATAAAAGGGGACTGCCTGATGAGCCCAGCCGAATTGCACGCCGACAGCATCGTTATCGACGGGCTGATCATTGCCAAATGGAACCGCGACCTGTTCGAAGACATGCGTAAAGGCGGCCTGACCGCTGCCAACTGCACCGTGTCGGTATGGGAAGGCTTCCAGGCCACCATCAACAACATCGCCGCCAGCCAGAAACTGATCCGCGAAAACAGCGACCTGGTGATCCCGGTGAAAACCACCGCCGACATCCGCCTCGCCAAGGAGCAGGGCAAGACCGGCATCATCTTCGGCTTCCAGAACGCCCACGCTTTCGAAGACCAGCTCGGTTACGTCGAGATCTTCAAGCAGCTTGGCGTCGGTGTGGTGCAGATGTGCTACAACACCCAGAACCTGGTCGGCACCGGTTGCTACGAGCGCGACGGCGGCCTGTCGGGCTTCGGTCGTGAAATCGTCGCCGAGATGAACCGCGTCGGCATCATGTGCGACCTGTCCCACGTCGGTTCCAAGACTTCCGAAGAGGTCATCCTCGAATCGAAGAAGCCGGTCTGCTATTCCCACTGCCTGCCGTCCGGCCTGAAAGAGCACCCGCGCAATAAGTCCGATGAAGAGCTGAAGTTCATCGCCGATCACGGCGGCTTCGTCGGCGTGACCATGTTCGCGCCGTTCCTGGCCAAGGGTATCGATTCGACCATCGACGACTACGCCGAAGCCATCGAATACACCATGAACATCGTCGGTGAAGACGCCATCGGCATCGGTACCGACTTCACCCAGGGCCATGACCAGGCGTTCTTCGAGATGCTGACTCACGACAAGGGCTACGCCCGTCGTCTGACCAGCTTCGGGAAGATCATCAACCCCCTGGGCATCCGCACCGTGGGCGAGTTCCCGAACCTCACCGAGACGCTGCTCAAGCGCGGCCATTCCGAGCGGGTGGTACGCAAGATCATGGGTGAGAACTGGGTCAACGTTTTGAAAGACGTCTGGGGCGAATAAACGCCGCTGCTGCACTGAATCCTTTACCTGCGGCCATCCGCGCCGCGGGCAACATCACGAATTTCCGGAGTCAAGTTTCAATGGCCAAAATCGCCCCTCAACTGCCTATCGAAGTCGACAGCGAAACCGGTGTCTGGACCTCCGACGCCCTGCCGATGCTCTATGTACCGCGTCACTTCTTCGTCAACAACCACATGGGCATCGAGGAAGTGCTGGGCGCCGACGCCTACGCCGAGATCCTCTACAAGGCCGGCTATAAATCCGCCTGGCACTGGTGTGAAAAAGAAGCCGAATGCCACGGCCTGGAAGGCGTCGCGGTGTTCGAACACTACATGAAGCGCCTGTCGCAACGTGGTTGGGGCCTGTTCAAGATCCAGGACATCGACCTCGACAAAGGCACCTGCAGCGTCAAGCTCGAACACTCGGCATTCGTCTATGTGTACGGCAAGGTCGGGCGCAAGGTCGACTACATGTTCACCGGCTGGTTCGCCGGTGCCATGGACCAGATCCTCGCTGCTCGCGGCAGTTCGATCCGTACCGTGGCCGAACAGGTCTACGGTGGTTCCGAAGAAGGCCACGATGACGGCCTGTTCATCGTCAAGCCGTTGTAAGTCGAGGATTGCGCCATGGCTTTTGAAGCAATGTTCCAGCCGATCCAGATCGGCAAGCTGACCATCCGCAACCGTGTGCTCAGCACCGCGCATGCCGAGGTCTATGCCACTGACGGCGGGATGACCACCGACCGGTACGTGAAGTATTACGAAGAGAAGGCCAAGGGCGGCATCGGCCTGGCAATCTGTGGTGGCTCGTCGGTGGTTGCCATCGACAGCCCGCAGGAATGGTGGAGCTCGGTAAACCTGTCCACCGATCGCATCATCCCGCACTTCCAGAACCTGGCCGACGCCATGCACAAGCATGGCGCCAAGATCATGATCCAGATTACTCACATGGGTCGTCGTTCGCGCTGGGACGGCTTCAACTGGCCGACCCTGATGTCGCCGTCCGGTGTCCGTGAGCCGGTGCACCGCGCCACGTGCAAGACCATCGAACCGGAAGAAATCTGGCGGGTGATCGGCAACTACGCCCAGGCTGCGCGCCGGGCCAAGGCCGGTGGCCTGGACGGCGTTGAGCTGTCCGCCGTGCACCAGCACATGATCGACCAGTTCTGGAGTCCGCGGGTCAACAAGCGTACCGACGAATGGGGCGGCAGCTTCGAAGGCCGGATGAAGTTTGGCCTGGAAGTGCTCAAGGCCGTGCGCGCCGAAGTGGGCGACGACTTCTGCGTGGGCATGCGCATCTGCGGTGACGAGTTCCACCCGGACGGCCTGTCCCACGAGGACATGAAGCAGATCGCCAAGTACTACGACGACACCGGCATGCTGGACTTCATCGGTGTCGTGGGTTCGGGTTGCGACACTCACAACACCCTGGCCAACGTCATCCCGAACATGAGTTATCCACCGGAGCCGTTCCTGCACCTGGCCGCCGGCATCAAGGAAGTGGTCAAGGTTCCGGTGCTGCACGCGCAGAACATCAAGGACCCGAACCAGGCCACGCGGATCCTGGAGGGCGGTTATGTCGACATGGTCGGCATGACCCGTGCCCACATCGCCGACCCGCACCTGATCGCCAAGATCAAGATGGGCCAGGTCGACCAGATCAAGCAGTGCGTCGGCGCCAACTACTGCATCGATCGTCAGTACCAAGGCCTGGACGTACTGTGCATCCAGAACGCCGCGACCTCCCGTGAATACATGGGAGTGCCGCACATCATCGAGAAATCCACCGGGCCGAAACGCAAGGTGGTGGTGGTCGGTGCCGGCCCTGCCGGGATGGAAGCCGCTCGTGTGGCGGCTGAACGTGGCCACGACGTGACCCTGTTCGAGAAGAAGGAATTCATCGGTGGGCAGATCACCACCGCTTCGAAAGCCCCACAACGGGACCAGATCGCCGGTATCACCCGCTGGTTCCAACTGGAGCTCGCGCGGCTGAAAGTCGATCTGCGCCTGGGCGTGGCGGCTGACGCGGCAACCATCATGGACCTGCGTCCGGACGTGGTAGTACTCGCTGTCGGCGGGCATCCATTCCTAGAGCAGAACGAGCACTGGGGTGCCGCCGAAGGGCTGGTGGTCAGCAGCTGGGACGTGCTCGACGGCAAGGTTGCGCCGGGCAAGAACGTGCTGGTCTACGACACCATTTGCGAGTTTACCGGCATGTCCGTGGCCGACTTCCTCGCCGACAAGGGCAGCCAGGTCGAGATCGTCACCGACGACATCAAACCGGGCGTGGCCATCGGCGGGACTTCGTTCCCAACCTACTACCGCAGCATGTACCCCAAAGAAGTGATCATGACCGGGGACATGATGCTGGAGAAGGTCTACCGCGAAGGCGACAAGCTGGTGGCGGTGCTGGAGAACGAATACACCGGTGCCAAGGAAGAACGCGTGGTGGACCAGGTGGTGGTGGAGAACGGCGTGCGGCCGGACGAGGAGATCTACTACGCCCTCAAGGAAGGCTCGCGCAACAAGGGTCAGATCGACGTCGAGGCCCTGTTCGCGATCAAGCCTCAACCATGCCTGGAGCAGAGCGGCGACGGCTACCTGCTGTTCCGCATCGGTGACTGTGTGGCGCAGCGTAATACCCACGCCGCCATCTATGACGCCCTGCGGCTGTGCAAGGATTTCTAACGGCTTGTGGATAACCCAGTGGGAGCAAGGCTTGCCCGCGATAGCAGCGATACGGAGCATCTGACTGACCGAGTCAATCCCATCGCAGGCAAGCCTTGCTCCCACAGGAATCGAGCAAGACATCCAGGTTTCTGTGCCTGCAAGACCTGAGGTCTTTGGGAGCTTCACCATGCTGAACACCCTTCTTCCCATCCTGCTGTTCGCCGCTTTGGGCCTCGCGGTCCTTGGCGCCTTGCGGCGGGTGAACATGTGGCGCCGGGGGCGACCGTCCAAGGTCAACCTGATCGGCGGCCTCTTTGCCATGCCCAAGCGCTACATGGTGGATTTGCACCACGTGGTGGCGCGGGACAAATACATTGCCAACACCCACGTTGCCACGGCCGGTGGTGCGGTGGCGTCGCTTGTGCTGGCAATCCTGGTGCACGGTTTCGGCCTGCATAACCGTATCCTTGGCTATGCACTGCTGTTGATGTCGGCGGTGATGTTCGTCGGTGCGATCTTTGTCTACCTGCGTCGGCGCAATCCGCCGGCGCGCCTGTCGAAAGGCCCGTGGATGCGCCTGCCGAAAAGCCTGTTGGCGTTCTCGGCATCGTTCTTCCTGGTGACCCTGCCGGTGGCCGGTATTCTCCCGGAAAACTTCGGTGGTTGGCTGTTGGCGGCGATCCTGGGCGTCGGCGTGCTGTGGGGTGTGTCGGAACTGTTGTTCGGCATGACCTGGGGCGGGCCGATGAAGCACGCCTTTGCCGGTGCCCTGCACCTGGCCTGGCACCGGCGTGCCGAGCGCTTTGGCGGTGGTCGCTCCACCGGCCTGAAGCCATTGGACCTGAACGATCCCACTGCGCCGTTGGGCGTGGAGAAACCCAAGGATTTCACCTGGAACCAGTTGCTCGGTTTCGACGCCTGCGTGCAGTGCGGCAAGTGTGAAGCAGCCTGCCCGGCGTTCGCCGCCGGCCAGCCGCTGAACCCGAAGAAGCTCATCCAGGATATGGTCGTCGGCCTGGCTGGCGGCACCGATGCGAAGTTCGCCGGCAGCCCGTATCCGGGCAAACCGGTGGGCGAGCACGGCGGCAATCCGCACCAGCCGATCGTCAACGGCCTTGTGGACGCCGAGACGCTGTGGTCCTGCACCACCTGCCGTGCCTGCGTCGAGGAATGCCCAATGATGATCGAGCACGTCGACGCTATCGTCGACATGCGCCGGCACCTGACCCTGGAAAAAGGCGCCACGCCGAACAAGGGCGCCGAGGTGCTGGAGAATCTCATCGCCACTGATAACCCTGGGGGCTTCGCCCCGGGCGGGCGGATGAACTGGGCGGCGGACCTCAACCTGAACCTGCTCAGCGAGAAGAAATCCACCGACGTGTTGTTCTGGGTCGGTGACGGTGCCTTCGACATGCGTAACCAGCGCACCCTGCGCGCCTTCGTCAAAGTGCTGAAGGCCGCGGACATCGATTTCGCCGTGCTCGGTCTTGAGGAGCGCGACAGCGGCGACGTGGCCCGGCGCCTCGGTGACGAAGCGACGTTCCAGCTGTTGGCCAAGCGCAATATCCAGACCCTGGCCAAATACAATTTCAAGCGCATCGTGACTTGCGATCCTCACAGTTTCCACGTGCTGAAAAATGAATACGGCGCCTTCGATGGCAACTACCTGGTGCAGCACCACAGCACCTACCTGGCGGAAATCATCGACGCCGGTGCCCTCAGCCTCGGCCAGCACAAGGGTGACAGCGTGACGTATCACGACCCGTGCTACCTGGGTCGCTACAACGGCGAATACGAGGCGCCGCGCCAGGTGCTGCGTGCCCTGGGCATAGAGGTCAAGGAAATGCAGCGTTCCGGTTTCCGTTCGCGTTGCTGCGGCGGTGGCGGCGGTGCGCCGATCACCGACATCCCGGGCAAGCAGCGGATCCCTGACATGCGTATGGAAGACATCCGCGAAACCGGCGCCGAGCTGGTGGCCGTGGGTTGTCCACAATGCACTGCGATGCTCGAGGGTGTAGTCGAGCCTCGGCCGATGATCAAGGACATCGCCGAGCTGGTGGCTGATGCCCTGCTCGAAGATGCAGCGCCGAGCAAGCCTGCGGCCTCGGCCAAACGTGAACCTGCGGAGGTGCATTAATGAGCGACATCATCCGCCGCGACCCTCGCGCCGAGTGGATCGCCCGCAACCGCCTGCACCCGCTGCACGCGGCCATGCAACCGGTACAGCACAGCTGGATGGGGCCTAACGGCATCATTCGCAAGAATGTCCATGGCGTCGGCTTTATCGGCCCCAACGGTATCAAGCGTATCGATCGCAGTGGCGCCCAGCAGGGCGGCACGGCCAAGCGCAGCGCCGCGACCGAAGTGCAACTGCCGCTGCATCAAGTGCTGCAACCGGCGTTCCACATCTGTGTGGTGCCGGACATGGTGGGCGGGCGCCTCAGCAGTCACGATCGCGATCTGCTGGGCCTGGCTCATCAGTTGGCCGGGACGGAGGGTGCCGTGCTGGCAGTGGTCTTTGGTGAGCACAAGGAAAGCGCGTTCGCCACAGCCGGCGTGGATCGTCTGTTGGTGCTGGACGGCGAGGAGTTCAGCGGTTACGCACCAGAACAACGTGTGCAGGGCCTGCGGGCTGTGGATAACCAGTTCAACCCGCGACATTGGTTGCTGCCCGACAGCCGCAGCGGTGGCGCTGAACTGGGCCGGCGCTTTGCCGCGGCCCTGGGCGAGCGTCCGGCTACCCGCGTCTGGCAGGTCAAGGGCGAGGAGTGCATCGGTCGCGCCGGTGCGGGCCTGCAAGACTTGGCCCGGCCTTTGGCCCGGTTGATCCTGGCCGCCGCCGAATGTGCCGAACCGGTCAGCGAAACCCGCCACGAGGCGTTGCCGGTGGAGTTATCCACAGGCGTGGCTCGTAGCCTGTCGCGCATCGAGGATCTGGGGGCGGTGGCCGTGGATCCGGGTGCGATCCCTATGGCCGAAGCCGAATTCATTTTCTCGGGCGGCAACGGGGTCAAGGACTGGGCGCTGTTCCATCAGACGGCTGCGGCCCTGGGTGCTACCGAAGGCGCTTCGCGGGTGGCGGTGGACGATGGTTTCATGGCCCGGGACCGTCAGGTCGGCGCCAGTGGCACCTGGGTCACCGCGCGGGTCTATGTGGCCGTGGGGATTTCCGGTGCGATCCAGCACCTGCAAGGCATCGGTGCCTGCGACAAGGTGGTGGCGATCAACCTCGATCCGGGCTGCGACATGATCAAGCGGGCAGACCTGTCGGTGATCGGCGACAGCGCGGCGATTCTTCAAGCCTTGATCGCGGCGGTAGAGGCTTACCGCAACGAGGCCAAGCGTGATGCGGCTTAAGTTAAGGATTCAACCATGACGACTCAAGTGATCAGCCTCGTCTCCATCGGCGCCCACCCTACCTCCGGTCGACCAAGGCGTGCTGACCAGGACGCCCGGGCCGTGGAGCTGGGCTTGCAACTGGCCGGAAGCGACCTGCAAGTACTGCATGCCGGCGACGTGGCCGAACCAGCCCTGCGCGCTTACCTGGGGATGGGTCTGGACGAACTTCGCGTGCTGGAAAACCCGGCAGGGGCCGACGCGCTACCGGCCCTGACCGACTACCTGCGCGACGCGGGGCCCCAGGTGGTGCTCACCGGTAGCCAGGCGGAAACCGGCGAAGGTTCGGGAATGCTGCCGTTCCTGCTGGCAGAAAACCTGGGCTGGCCATTGGTGGTGGGGCTGGCCCAGGTGGAGTCCATCGATAATGGCGTGGCGCTGGTGTTGCAGGCATTGCCCCGTGGTCAACGGCGCCGGCTGAAGGTGCGTCTGCCGTTTCTCGCTACTGTGGATAACGCGGCGCCAAAACCTCGTCAGAGTGCCTACGGTCCGGCCCGACGTGGCGTCTTGCATGCCGAAGAAGTCGAAGTGATCGACGACGACTTGCTCGCAGCGGCGACGCTGCAACCGGCCAAACCGCGGCCCAAACGCCTGAAAGTGATCAAGGCCAAGAGCGGCGCCGACCGCATGAAAGCCGCCACGGCCAAGGCCAGCGGCGGAGGCGGGCAAGTGCTTAAGGGCGTGAGCCCGGAGGCCGGTGCCGAAGCGATTCTCAAGCTGTTGGTGGAGGAAGGGGTAGTTCGTTAACCCCACATCCCCGCAAAACCCTATGTGCGAGCGAGCCTGCTCGCGATGGCTGGGTGTCAGGTGACAGGGTTGTCGCCTGATACGCCGCTATCGCGAGCAGGCTCGCTCACAAGGGATTCGGGTTTACCCACAATCTCCCCTGTGCGCCTCTGTGGATAACCCCAAAAGGCGTCTGATAGCTATTGGAACCCTCTTTCATGGACATCGTATTTCGTCCCGCTTCACCCGCGGATACGCCCGAGATCGCTCGCTTGTTCCAGATTTCCTCCGAAGGTGCTTCTGACTACATCTGGAGCCAGCTGGCGGAGCCTGGACAGGATCTGGTAGAAGTGGGCGCAGCTCGCTACGCTCGGGAGGATGTTGATTTCTCCTACCAGAACTGCGTCATTGCAGAGGCTGACGGTCGGGTTATCGGGATGATGCATTGCTACGTGATGCATCATGACCCGCTGGCGACGCCCGTCACGGATCCGGTCCTGGCGCCTTACGCCGATATGGAAATTCCCGATACGCTCTATATATCGAGCCTGGCCCTGCACGAAGGTTGGCGTAACAAGGGGCTGGGCGTGCGTTTTCTCGACCTGGCACAACAGCGGGCCGATCGATTGAAGCTCAAGGGGCTGAGCCTGATTGACTACGCAGCGAACACCGGTGCCCGGCGCTTCTATGAGCGCCATGGCTTTGGCATCGTTAAAACCTGTCAGATCGTCCCGCATCCAATGATTAAGGTAACGGGAGACGCGTATCTCATGCATCGGCCCTGAACTGTTGCATGACCAGATTCCGTGGAGGAGTGAGCAGGTACCTCCCGCGGAATAGTTGCTTACCCACAGTTACTGTATACCTACTTGTGGATAACCTGTTCGCTCCTTGCTATACCCCTTGCCAATCAAGCCATCCAAGGCTTCGTTCAAATAATGATCAGCCAACTCACGGTTTTTATTGGCTTTTTCTGATCGGCGAAGACAGAGTGTGATCCACAGTTGCCCCCAATACTTGTTGGCGCTTTTGTGGATAAGATGTTCGCTCTCCTCTACAAGCCAAGCGGTACGGGCGTTTGGCTTGATTGGTCATTAAATGATCAAATCACCTGCGCAATTGGAAAACATCCCATAGAACCTTGATTTACAGGGCCTGCCAGCGCTTTTCCACAGATTCGTCAAAATTACCCCCAAACGCTGTTGGCGCTTCTGTGGATAAGGTGTTCGCTCCCCGTCGCAGGCCATATGGATCAGGCATCTGCGGTCTTTGATCATAAAATGACCGATGTGCTGGAAAATCCCTCTATGGGGATAAATTCCGGTTCATTCTGGGGTTTTCCAAGAAATTGCTCATTCCTTGGTGGACTTGTCCCCATTTGCTGTGGGTTGTCATGTGGATAACTTGTTGGCGAAAGGCTGCGACGCCCGCCGGATATAGTTCGAATCGCGATAGGTCAAATTTCATACAGTTCTAAGGAACTGCCTTGACGCATACCTGTCGCGTGTCTTCACTCCAAACGACAAGGACACCAGCGTTTTTATCCACATCCGGTTCAGGGAGAGCACAGGATGGATAGCCGACCCCCTCACGCGTACCTCCCCTCCTCGGTGAATCGCGTTCCGACGCCGCCCACGTTGTTGCCCAGACGCATTCGTCGCCACGCCGCCAATCAGCGTGTGCGCCAATAGCCTTCATGCACGCCTGGTTTCACCCGCAATACCGTTGATTGCCGCGGGTACCCTTGCGGGGCCATGGCCAGGCGTTTTTGTACGCCTTCGATTTACAGGCAACCGAAGAGTTGCCCTTTCTGCCTGAGAGGACTTGGACATGACACGGATCTCGACCCCCATCAGTGATATCAAGGAACACTACGACGTTATCGTCATCGGCTCCGGTTACGGTGGTGGCATCGCCGCTTCAAGACTATCCCGGGCCGGACGCAAGGTGTGCCTGCTGGAGCGGGGCCGAGAGATGCAACCCGGCGAATACCCCAACACCATGCTGGCGGCCACCGAGGAGTTGCAGGTACATGACCCGGACGGCCACATCGGCTCGCGCACCGGCATGTTCGACTTGCACGTCAATGCCCAGCAGAACGTGGTGGTGGGCTGTGGCCTGGGCGGTACTTCGCTGATCAACGCCAATGTCTCCCTGGAACCAGAGTCCGGTGTATTCGAAGATCCACGCTGGCCGTTGGAAGTGCGTGAACACCGCGACACATTGCTCAAGGACGGTTACGTCCGGGCCAGGGAAATGCTCAAGCCCAATGCCTATCCGTCATCGGAGCCGAAGCTGCCCAAGCTCGAAGCCCACCGCAAGTCGGCCGACTACCTCAAGCAAACTGCGCATTTCTATCGGCCGCCGATCAACGTTACGTTCGACAAGTTGCCCAACAACCTCAACCACGTCGGCGTCGAACAGTTGCCGTGCAACGGCTGTGGCGACTGCGTCTCCGGTTGTAACAACAAGGCCAAGAACACCACGCTGATGAATTACCTGCCGGATGCCTGGAACCACGGCGCGGAAATTTTCTGCCAGGCCGAGGTCCGGCACCTGGAGCGCGACGGTGACGGCTGGATCGTACACTTCCAGTACCTGGACAGCGGCCGCGAACTGTTCTCGGCACCGACGCTGTTCGTGCGGGCCGACATCGTGGTGGTGTCCGCCGGAACTCTGGGTTCCACCGAGATCATGCTGCGTTCCCGGGACAAGGGGCTGTCGCTGTCCAGTCAGCTGGGCGAGAACATGAGCGGTAACGGCGACATCCTCGGGTTCGGCCACAACTGCGACCAGACCATCAACGGCATCGGTTTCGGCGCCCATTCGGCCAAGGAACTGGAACCGGTGGGGCCGTGTATCACCTCGATCATCGACATGCGCACCGAGGGTGACTGGCGCAGCCGCATGGTCATCGAGGAAGGCTCGATCCCTGGCGCTCTTGGTCGGCCGATGGTGCCGAGCATGGCGGCGTTCGCCGAGATGATTGGCGTGCCCACCGATAAGGGGTTCGGTGCCAGCCTGAAATACAAGGGACGGGAAGCCGAAAGCTTCCTGCGCGGCCCGTATTACGGCGCGCTGCACAACATGCAGACTTATCTGATCATGAGCCACGACAACGGCAAGGGCCGTATGGTGCTCGACAGCAAGGACCAGTTGCGCATCGACTGGCCCGGTGTCGGTGAGCAGGAAAACGTCACCCTCGGCAATGAACGCCTGCACCAGAGCACCAAGGCGCTGGGCGGGATCTGGGTCGAGAACCCGATCTGGACCAAGTTGCTCAAGCACAGCATCGTCTCGGTTCATCCGCTGGGCGGCTGCGTGATGGGTGAGGACGCGACGCAAGGCGTGGTCAACCACAAGGGCCAGGTGTTCAGCGGCACCAGCGGCACGGATGTCTACCCTGGCCTGTACGTGGCCGACGGTGCAGTGATTCCGACCTCACTGGCAGTCAACCCGCTGCTGACGATTTCGGCGGTGAGCGAACGCAACATGGGGCTGTTGGCGGCCGATCGTGGCTGGCATATCGACTATACGCTGCCTTCGGCCCCGAAAAAGTCGGTGGCGGCGCCAACCCTCGGCGTGCAGTTCACCGAAACCATGAAGGGCTATTTCTCTACCGCCTTCGCCCAGGCCCAAGGCACGGATCTCACGCTTTACGAAGCGGCGGCGAAACGCGGAAGAACCGACAACTCGACCATCGAGTTCACCCTGACCATTACCGCCGACGACCTCAATCGGATGATCAAGGAGCCGGAGCACGCTGCGACACTGGTGGGCACTCTGGACGCCCCCTTGCTCTCGCCGCAGCCGCTGGTTGCCAGCAACGGCGTCTTCAATCTGTTCGAGCAATACCAGGAGCAGGTGGGCGTGCGGCACATGAACTACGACATGAAGCTGACCGCCGAGGACGGCAGCGACTATTACTTCAGTGCCTTCAAGACCGTGCCCGAGGACAATGGCGTGCTGAACATCTGGCATGACACCAGCACCCTCTATGTCACCCTCTATCGCGGGCCGGACAAGACCGGCGCGGTACTCGGCTCGGGGGTGATGCACATCCTGCCGGCGGACTTTGCCAAGCAGATGACCACCATGAAGGTGCTCAACGCCCGCAACGAACGCGAGCGGGTCGAAGCCCTGGCGCGGTTCGGCAAGTTCTTTGCCGGCATCCTGTGGGAGAGCTACGGCGGGGTGTTCGCCGGCGATATCTACTTCAACCCGGATGCGCCACCGCGGATCAAGCGGCCGCTGGACGCGCCGGCACCGACCGTGCATTTCTTCGAGACCGAAGACAACGTCCAGCTGCGCCTGACCCGTTATCAGGCGGGCAGCAAAGGTCCGGTGATGCTGGTTCACGGGCTGGGCGTGGGCTCGAACATCTTTTCCACCGATACCATTCACACCAACCTGCTGGAGTACCTGTGCAAGCACGAATACGACGTCTGGCTGCTGGACTTGCGAGTGAGCATCCTGCTGCCCGCCAGCAAGCATGAATGGAACGGCGACCAGGTGGCCCAGTACGACTTCAAGGCGGCCATCGAACAGATCCAGCAGGCGACCCTCGCCCGCGACGTGCAGTGTGTGGTGCATTGCTACGGTGCCACGACCTTCTTCATGTCGATGCTGGCGGGGCTGCAAGGGGTGCGCTCGGTAGTCTGCTCGCAGATTGCCGCCGATACGGTGGTCGCCACCGCCACCGGTCTGAAGGCCGGCCTGCACCTGCCGGGCATGCTCGACGCCATCGGCATCAAGTCCCTTACCGCCTACGCCGACACCAAGGAGAACTGGTTCAACAAGCTCTACGACAAAGCGCTCAATGGTTATGCCCGGATCGAGGCCCAGGGCTACTGCACCAACCCGGTCTGTCATCGCATCACCTTCATGTATGCGTCGCTGTACCGCCACGACACCCTCAACGAAACCCTGCACGACAACCTACATGAACTGTTCGGCGAGTCGAACATGCACACCTTCGAGCACCTGGCGCTGATCGTGCGCAAGGGGCATCTGGTGGACTTCAAGGGCAACGACGTCTATATGCCGCATTTCGATCGGCTGAAATTGCCGATCTGCTTCATCAGCGGTGCCGACAACCAGTGCTACTTGCCGCAGAGCACCCTCAAGACCTATGAGCGACTGTGCGACATGCATGGCCCGCAACTGTTCAGCCGCCACGAAATACCGGGCTACGGCCATATCGACTGCATGTTCGGCAAGGATGCGGTGGTGGATGTGTATCCGATCATCCTCCAGCACCTGGAGAAGACTGCGCTGGGTTAGAACCGCGTCGACTTCTTCGCGAGCAGGCTCGCTCCCACAGGAGACCGCATGCCCATGTGGGAGCGAGCCTGCTCGCGAAATCGATCGGTAGGGCGCTGCACCTCGTGGATAGGCTTAAGGAAAAAGGATGCCCATGAACACTTACATCCGCTGGTACCAACGCATCATCTGGGTCGGGATTGTCATGAACATGTTCTTCGCGATTCCGGCGCTGTTCGCGCCGGCATTGCTGACGTCCATGCTTGGCCTGCCGCCCGTGCTGTCCGATCCCTGGCTGGAAAACACCGGCATGTTGCTGGTGGGGATCAGCCTGTTCTATATGCCGTCGGGGTTCAATGCGCCACGCTTCGTGGTGAATTCGTGGCTGTGCGTGCTCTCGCGGCTGGTGGCGGTGGTGTTCTGGATCTACCTGATCAACACCAACAACCAGGGCTCGTTGTTCGTGCCGATGCTGATGGGTGACCTGAGCATGTTCCTGATACTGGGCGTGCTGCTGTACCTGGGCAGCCCGGTTGCCCATCGCCCGCTGGCCTTGCTCTGTACGGGGTGCCGGGAGTGGCGTGAAGGCTGGACACGGCACTGGCACAGTCCGCGCTTCAGGACCGGTGTGCTGGTCGTGGTGCTGGTACTGGGCTTCATCGGTTACCAGACCTGGTACCAGATGATCCGCGAGGTACCACAGCCGGACTTCGCTTCCGACGAAGACCATTACAAATACGCTGCCATCGGCCTTGGCATAGAAGCACGGATTCCTTACTACCTGTTCGCCGTGTTGCCGCAGATGTGCCCGGAGAAGATGCCCAAGCCGGGTGGCTACGAAGTATTCGGTTTCCTCTATGAAAACGGTAAGGACCTGCCCATCGGCATGGCCAAGCGACAACTGGGCTACCCCACCGTGGAGCCGAACTGCGCCCTGTGCCATACCGGCTCATACCGGGCCAACGCCACCGACGTAGCGGTTCCGGTCGCAACCGCGCCGGCCAATACCTTGCAACTGCAAGCCTTCCAGTGGTTTGCCTACGATTGTGCCAGCGACCCGAAATTCACCCCCGATGCGATCATGGCCGCGATCAACGGCAAGTTCCAACTGGGCTTTTTCGAGAAGCTGTACAACCGCTACCTGATCATCCCGATGGCCAAGAGCGCGCTGCTCAAGCAGAAGCAGGCCTACGCCTGGCAGAAACTGCGCCCGGCCCAGGGCCCCGGGCGGACCGACACCTTCAATCCGACCAAAATGGTAGTGTTCGGCTTCCCGGACGACTCGACCATCGGCACTGTGGACCTGCCGCAGGTCTGGAACCAGAAGCCTCGCGAGTCGATGTACCTGCACTGGGACGGCAATAACAACAACATTCACGAGCGCAACTACGCCGCCGCCATGGCTGTTGGCGCGACGCCGGAGTCGGTGCTGCCGCCCAGCTTCAACAGGGTGACCAACTGGTTGCTGGGGCACAAGGCGCCGGCCTGGCCGTTCGCCCTGGATCAGGCGAAGGTGGCCCAGGGCAAACCGATCTGGGAGAAAAACTGCGCCGGTTGCCACGACTTCGGCCGCACCGACACGGGCCAGGTCACTACCAACATCGACCAGTTGGGCACCGATCCCCATCGCCTGAATTCCTTCACCACCGGGTTGGTGACGGCGTTCCACGGCTTCAAGAAGCCGCCATTCGATTTCAACGCTTACCGCAAGACCCAAAGCTACAGCAACACCCCCACCGACGGCGTCTGGTTGCGTGCGCCGTATCTGCACAACGGCTCGGTGCCGACCTTGTGGGACCTGTTGCTGCCGCCGGAGCAGCGTCCGCAGGTGTTCTACACCGGCTCCGATATCTACGATCCGCAGAAGGTCGGCTTTATCACCAGCGGCGGGCAGATGAAGGCGTCGGCGGATTTCAAATACGACACCCGGCTGGAGGGCAACCACAACGGCGGTCACCTGTATGGCACGCAGCTGTCGGACACTGACAAGCGAGCCCTGATCGAGTTCATGAAGACCCTGTAGCCCAGGGCACTGCGAAGGAGCGTCCACATGTCATTACTGCATCATTGGGAACATGAGTTCGACAAGGTCAAGGTCCGCCTGCATGGGTTGGTCACGCGGCTGGAGATGTCCTGGAAAAAGCTCGTCAACGATCTGGAGCCCGAGGAGTTCCAGGCCATCGTCAAGCTGTTGCAACGGGGCCACGACCAGGCCCGGCACGTGATCGAACATGGCGACCTGCCGGACGACGAGCCGGCCGTGCCGTGGGAGCTGGCCCACGGCCTGTCGATCCTGAAGATCGGCAACGCCAAGCCCTTGCCGCAAAGCGAAGACGAATTGCCGACCCGGGTGCTCAAGGACGGCACTTTGCTGGGCTGTCGCAAATGGGAATTGCTGGACCTGTTGTGGAGCGAGGCGCTGCTCAAGTGGATCGAGAACCTGCGCCATCATGCGCCGTTCGCCACCAACCCCGCGTTGGTGAAAATGGACAGCGACGTGGTGCTGGCCATTGCTGGCGACTGGGGTACCGGACCGTTCGATAGCCACGCTCCAGCCGTGGCGGTGGCCAATCAGATGCAACTGGCCGAGGCCGATTTCACCATTCACCTGGGGGATGTCTACTACGCCGGCACGCATTCCCAGGAAGACGTCGACATGGTCGGCTGGCCCCAGGGCAAGCACGGTTCGTTCACCCTCAATTCCAATCATGAGATGTACAGCGGCGCCCATGGCTACTTCAAGGAGCTGGCCAAGCGCTTTCCGGTGCAGCAGGGCACCAGTTACTTTGCCTTGTACAACGACGACTGGCTGGTGGTCGGCCTCGACAGCGCCTACGCCTCGGATGCCATGAACCTGTACATGGACGGCACACTCAACGTTCAACAGATCGACTGGATGAAAAGCCTGCCCAAGCGCAAGAAACTGATGGTGCTCAGTCATCACCAGGGGTTCGACATTTCCGGGCACAACAAGACCGCGCTGTACCAGCCGGTGTGCGATGCGCTGGGGCGTGAACCGGATTACTGGTATTGGGGGCATTTGCACAACGGGATCTGCTACGCCACCCAAGGCGGGTTGCACGCACGCTGCGCCGGGCACGGTGCGATTCCCTATGGCACCACCAGCGAGCTGAACGGGCATTCGCGGGTGTTGTGGTCGGAGACGAAACTGGCGGGGGACGAGGTGTATCCGGAGCGGGTGCTGAACGGGTATGTGAAGGTGCGGCTGGTGGGCGAGAACATCGAAGAGACGTTCTACGGGGAGGATGGCTCGGTGCGGTGGTCTTCGGTGACGGGCTGATAGTCAGGCCGCTATCGCGAGCAGGCTCGCCCCCACAGTGAATTTGTGGTGTATACGATATTTATGCATGACGCGGGACCTGTGGGAGCCAGGCTTGCCCGCGAAGACGGTGGTACAAACAACATTGATGCGAGTTGATCCACCGCTATCGCGAGCAGGCTCGCTCCCACAGGGGATCTTTGGCGGACCGAAGATCGAATGTGGAAGCGAGCCTGCTCGCGATGCCGTTGCTCTTAGGCCTGGACCTTGATGCCCTTGAGGTACGGAGCAGGCTCGGCGCCCAGGTTGTTCAGCATGCGACCGCTGTACCAGTCCACGAAGTTCACCACGCCGAACTCATAGGTCTTGGAGTATGGGCCAGGCTGGTAGGCGGTGGAGTTGATGCCGCGCTGGTTTTCTTCGGCCAGGCGACGGTCCTGGTCGTTGGTAGCGTCCCAGACTTCGCGCATGCGCGCCACGTCGTAGTCCACGCCTTCGACCGCGTCCTTGTGCACGATCCACTTGGTGGTGACCATGGTTTCCTGGGCGCTGATCGGCCACACGGTGAACACGATGATGTGGTCGCCCATGCAGTGGTTCCATGAGTGCGGCAGGTGCAGGATACGCATCGAGCCCAGGTCCGGGTTCTTGATGCGACCCATCAACTTGGCGCAGCCCTGCTTGCCATCCATGGTCATCGACACAGTGCCTTTGAGCAGCGGCATGCGCACGATGCGGTTACGCAGGCCGAAGCTGGCGTGTGCGTAAGGGATCTTCTCCGCTTCCCAGGCAGCAGCGGAAGCGGCCACGTGGTCCTTGAACGCCTGGTCTGCGCGCGGGTCGGTGACGTCGTCCCATTCCAGCAGGGTCTTGAGCAATTCCGGGTGCGAGCCGCCGCAGTGGTAGCACTCGCGGTTGTTTTCCAGCACCAGTTTCCAGTTGGCCTTCTCCATCAAGGTGGTTTGCACCGCCACCTTGGTGTTTTCCATGTCGTAGGGTTCCATGTAATGGCTCAGGGTCGACAGGAAATCATCGATGGCCGGCGGGTTCTCTGCCAGGCTGATGAAGATGTAGCCACCGGCGGTCTTCACGTTCACCGGCTTGAGGCCATACTGATTCATGTCGAAGTCGGCGCCCATTTCGGTACCGGCGAACAGCAGGCGACCGTCGAGCTCGTAGGTCCACTGGTGGTAATGGCAGACCAGCTTGGCAACCTTGCCTTTGTCGCTGGTGCACAGGCGCGAACCACGGTGGCGGCAGACGTTGTGGAAAGCGTGGACCACACCGTCGGCGCCGCGGATCACGATGATCGGGTTCTTGCCGACTTGCAGGGTCAGGTAGTTGCCTTTGGTCGGGATCTCGCAGGTCATGCCGGCGATCAGCCATTCCTTCTGGAAGATCTCCTGCATGTCGATATCGAACAGGCGCTCGTCGCTATAGAATGGCTGCGGCAGCGAGTAGGTGCGCTCGCGTTCCTGCAGCATCTGCACGGTGGCCTTGCGTGCGGGTTCCAGTGGATCGCCCAGGCTCAGGGTTGTGGTCACGTCCATCGTTGTATCCTCATGGCCATCTGTGTGGCCGGCGAAATATGGCTAATCGGTTGTGCTACGCAAGGCAGAAAACGTTGTTTGTCTGTTGGGGCGAGTGTGGGGCCGCGCCAGGCTGGAACCTTATCCATGGGCGACATGGCCCAATCTGTTCCCGACGCGCCAGAGCCGGTAGTTAGGGGCTGGTCGCGATAAGTATGTGAATGTCGCAGATAGGTAAATGGCCGTTCTGGCGCCTGCGCACAATCGCCACCATGAAGGCCGGCAGTCGGCCGTGGAGATCAACATGTCCAATAATTTCCTGAACCCGGTCACCACCCAGACCTGGGCCAATGGCCGACATATCGTACGTTGCGTCAAAGTCATCCAGGAAACCTGGGATGTGCGCACATTCTGCTTCATGGCTGACCAGCCGATCATGTTCTTTTTCAAGCCCGGGCAGTTCGTCACCCTGGAGCTGGAAATCGATGGCCAGCCGATCATGCGCTCCTACACCATTTCCAGCTCGCCGTCGGTTCCCTACAGCTTTTCGGTGACCATCAAGCGTGTGCCAGGGGGCAAGGTCTCCAATTGGCTGCACGACACCCTGCACGAAGGTCAGGAACTGGCGGTGCACGGGCCGGTAGGGCTGTTCAATGCCATCGACTTCTCCAGCCCGAAGGTGCTCTACCTCAGCGGCGGCGTCGGCATCACCCCGGTCATGTCCATGGCGCGCTGGTACTACGATACCAACGGCAACGTCGACATGGTGTTCATCCACAGCGCCCGTTCGCCCAAAGACATCATCTATCACCGCGAGCTGGAGCACATGGCGTCGCGGATCGACAACTTCAGCCTGCACCTGATCTGTGAAAAACATGGCCTGGGCGAACCCTGGGCCGGCTATCGCGGCTACCTGAACCACAAGATGCTGGAGCTGATGGCGCCAGACTTCATGGAGCGCGAAGTGTTCTGCTGCGGCCCGACGCCGTACATGAACGCGGTCAAGCGCCTGCTGGAAGCCGCCGGCTTCGACATGAAGCGTTACCACGAGGAATCCTTCGGCGCCACGCCACCGGAAGCCCGTGCCGACGCGGTGGAACAGGCCGAGCAAGCCGCCGACGCCCCTGAGGTCGATGCGGCGGACCTGCACCTGGTGGAATTCACCTCCTCCGGCAAGAGCATCCGCGTGGCACCGGGCGAAACCGTCCACGCCGCCGCCGCCAAGCTCGGCATGATGATCCCCAAGGCCTGCGGCATGGGCATCTGCGGCACCTGCAAGGTGTTGAAGCTGGGTGGGGAAGTGGAGATGGACCACAACGGCGGGATCACCGAGGACGACGAAGCCGAAGGCTACATCCTGTCGTGCTGCAGCGTGCCGAAGGGGGATGTGCGGATCGATTTCTGATCCGGCACATTCAGGTCTTCCTGCTGATCGTTCCCACGCTCTGCGTGGGAACGATCAGTAGCCCAGGCGCCGGCTTCAGGCGCTCATCACTTCCCGAATATCCGCCGCCAATTCCCGTACCCGCGCCTCTTCGGTATCCCACGAGCACATGAACCGTGCGCCGCCCTTGCCAATGAAGGTGTAGAAGCGCCAGCCGCGGGCCGTGAGTGCGGCGATGGCCGGCTCCGAGAGTTGCAGGAACACGCCGTTGGCCTGGACCGGGAACATCAGTTCTACGCCAGGGATATCGCTGACCAGTTGCGCCAGCAGCTGGGCGCAGTGGTTGGCGTGGCGGGCATGCTTGAGCCAGGCGTCGTTTTGCAGCAGGCCGACCCAAGGGGCTGAGAGGAAACGCATTTTCGATGCCAGTTGCCCGGCCTGCTTGCAGCGATAGTCGAAGTCCACCGCCAGGTCGTGGTTGAAGAACAGGATGGCTTCACCCACCGCCATGCCGTTTTTCGTGCCGCCAAAGCACAACACGTCCACGCCCACTTTCCAGGTCAGGTCTGCCGGTGAGCAGCCGAGGAAGGCGCAGGCATTGGAAAACCGCGCGCCGTCCATGTGCAGGTTCAGTCCCAGTTCCTTGCAGGTGGTGCTGATGGCGAGGATTTCGTCCGGTGTATAGACGCTACCGACCTCTGTCGCCTGGGTCAGGGTCACGACCCGGGGCTTGGGGTAGTGGATATCCTGGCGCTTGAGGGCAACTTCGCGGATCGAGTCGGGCGTCAGCTTGCCGTTTTCAGTGCGCGCCACCAGCAGTTTGGAGCCGTTGGAAAAGAACTCCGGGGCGCCGCATTCATCGGTTTCGACGTGGGCGGTTTCCGAGCAGATCACGCTGTGGTAACTCTGGCACAACGAGGACAACGCCAGGGAGTTGGCCGCGGTGCCGTTGAACGCGAAGAACACTTCGCAGTCGGTTTCGAACAGGGCACGGAAATCATCGGCTGCCCGGTGGGTCCATTCGTCGTCGCCGTAGGCGCGTTGGTGGCCCTGGTTGGCTTCTTCCATGGCCGCCCAGGCTTCGGGGCAAATGCCGGAATAGTTGTCGCTGGCGAACTGTTGACTCTTGTCGGTCATGGCCTTGCTCCTGAGGTAGAGAGTCCTGGGTAAAGGGTTCCCTGGCGGAATTCCCGAGTGGGGAGTCCCTTGGTTCGGCGTGTTTGGTTCACGACGTCGATGTTGGTGCGCACTTTACCCAAGATTAGCGGGGGAACACACCGGATGTTTCTGTCAGGAAATCACAAAACCGCCGAGCTGCTGTGCACATGAACCGGCGCGACGGGGCCTTGGATCTGCTCAAGTGGCTGGCTTTGTTGGCGATGGTGCTCGATCATCTGCGATATGTCGGCTTTTCCGCTGATTGGCTCTATGTGCCTGGGCGTCTGGCTTTCCCTTGGTTCTGTCTGGCGATGGCGGCGAACCTGGCACGGGACGGGGCCGGTGACATGCCGCGGCGTTATCTGGGCTGGCTGTTGCTGTTCGGCGCGGTCAGTGAAATGCCTTATCGATTGTTCATTCCCGATTCCTCTACCTTGAATGTGTTGCCGACACTGATCCTGGGGCTGCTGGTGGCACGCCTCTGGCGGGCCTCGACATGGGAGGCTCGGTGTATGGCGGCGGGGGCTTTGCTGCTGGCGGCGCTGTGCTCTTCACACCTGATGTTCGGTTTCTTTGGCGTGCTGCTGCCCTTGGCGATGGTGCTGGTGTTCCACCGGCCCTGGTACTTCGCATGGTTGCCGGGGCTGGTGTGCCTGGCGGCCAATCAGTGGCGGGTGCTCTACGGCGCTGCATGGTTGGGGAATGAGGTGGCGGCGTGGGGCATGCTGGCTTGCCTGTTTGCGCCAGGGCTCGGACTGCTGCTTTTGCGGCGGGCGGGTCGTTTCCATCCGCCGGCGATGCGGCGCTGGGCATATGCCTTGTATCCCGGACACTTCCTGGCTCGCGGTTCGCCAGGTCATCCAGTAACGCCCGTGGAACAGTTGTGGGAGCAAGGCTTGCCCGCGACCAGGCGCCTGGTTAGCCGAGCGAGCGCGTTGTTTTCATCGTGGGCAAGCCTTGCTCCCACTGCTTTGTTCCATCCACACCTTCAACTCTGCAAGTGCATGTCGTAAACGCGCCTTTGCGTGGCGTCCATAGGCATTTGACCTGCCTGCGCCAGCCATACCATCGCATCCAAAGGGCACTGTCGAACGGGCGGTGCCTCACCAAGACAAAAAGGCGTACCGACGCCGCTGGGAGAGACGCGATGTTCAGCAAGCAAGACCAAATCCAGGGTTACGATGATGCACTGCTGGCGGCGATGAACGCCGAAGAGCAACGCCAGGAAGATCACATCGAACTGATCGCGTCAGAGAACTACACCAGCAAGCGTGTCATGCAGGCCCAGGGCAGCGGCCTGACCAACAAATACGCCGAAGGCTATCCAGGCAAGCGCTACTACGGTGGCTGCGAGCACGTCGACAAGGTCGAAGCCCTGGCCATCGAACGCGCCAAGCAATTGTTCGGCGCCGATTACGCCAACGTCCAGCCGCACTCCGGTTCTTCGGCCAACAGCGCCGTATACCTGGCCCTGCTGCAGGCTGGCGACACCATCCTGGGCATGAGCCTGGCCCATGGCGGTCACCTGACCCACGGCGCCAAGGTGTCGTCCTCGGGCAAACTCTACAACGCCGTGCAGTACGGCATCGACACCACCACCGGCTTGATCGATTACGACGAAGTCGAGCGCCTGGCGGTCGAGCACAAGCCAAAAATGATTGTTGCCGGTTTCTCGGCCTACTCCAAGACGTTGGACTTCCCACGCTTCCGCCAGATCGCCGACAAGGTCGGTGCTCTGCTGTTCGTCGACATGGCCCACGTCGCTGGCCTGGTTGCCGCCGGTCTGTACCCGAACCCACTGCCTTACGCCGACGTGGTCACCACCACCACCCACAAGACCCTGCGCGGTCCCCGTGGCGGCCTGATCCTGGCCAAGTCCAACGAAGAGATCGAGAAGAAGCTCAACGCTGCGGTATTCCCGGGCGCCCAGGGCGGCCCGCTGATGCACGTGATCGCCGGTAAGGCGGTGTGCTTCAAGGAAGCGCTGGAGCCTGGCTTCAAGGCCTACCAGCAGCAAGTGATCGAAAACGCCCAGGCCATGGCTGGCGTGTTCATCAAGCGCGGCTACGATGTAGTGTCCGGCGGCACCGATAACCACCTGTTCCTGGTCAGCCTGATCCGTCAGGGCTTGACCGGCAAGGACGCCGATGCCGCCCTGGGTCGCGCTCACATCACCGTCAACAAGAACGCCGTGCCGAACGATCCGCAGTCGCCATTCGTGACTTCGGGCCTGCGCATCGGTACCCCGGCGGTGACCACGCGCGGCTTCAAGGTTTCCCAGTGCGTGACGCTGGCCGGCTGGATCTGCGACATCCTCGACAACCTCGGCGACGCCGATGTCGAGGCCAATGTCGCCCAGCAAGTGGCAGCCCTGTGCGCGGACTTCCCGGTTTATCGCTGAGTCGGTTTTGGAGTAATGACTATGCAACGCTATTCGGGCTTCGGCCTCTTCAAGCACTCTCTCAGCCATCACGAAAACTGGCAGCGGATGTGGCGTACGCCGACGCCGAAAAAGGTCTACGACGTGGTCATCGTCGGCGGTGGCGGGCATGGTCTGGCGACCGCCTACTACCTGGCCAAGGAACACGGCATCACCAACGTGGCCGTGGTCGAGAAAGGCTGGCTGGGCGGCGGTAACACCGCGCGCAACACCACCATCGTGCGCTCCAACTACCTGTGGGACGAATCGGCCCACCTGTACGAACATGCGATGAAACTCTGGGAAGGTCTGTCCCAGGACTTGAACTACAACGTGATGTTCTCCCAGCGCGGTGTGTACAACCTGTGCCACACCCTGCAGGACATCCGTGACTCCGAGCGTCGGGTCAACGCCAACCGCCTGAACGGCGTGGATGGCGAGCTGCTCAACGCCAAGCAAGTGGCCGACGAGATTCCGTACCTGGATTGCTCGAAGAACACCCGCTACCCGGTACTGGGCGCCACCGTCCAGCGTCGCGGCGGCGTGGCCCGTCACGATGCCGTGGCCTGGGGCTTTGCCCGTGCCGCGGACGCCCTCGGCGTGGACCTGATCCAGCAGACCGAAGTGATCGGTTTCCGCAAGGAAAACGGCGTGTGCATCGGTGTTGAAACCAACAAGGGCTTCATCGGCGCCAAGCGCGTCGGCGTGGTGACCGCCGGTAACTCGGGGCACATGGCCAAGCTGGCCGGCTTCCGCCTGCCGGTCGAATCCCACCCGTTGCAAGCCTTGGTGTCCGAGCCGATCAAGCCGATCATCGACAGCGTGATCATGTCCAACGCCGTGCACGGCTACATCAGCCAGTCCGACAAGGGCGACCTGGTGATCGGTGCCGGTATCGACGGCTGGGTCGGCTACGGCCAGCGCGGTTCGTACCCAGTGATCGAGCACACCATCCAGGCCATCGTCGAGATGTTCCCGGTGCTCTCGCGGGTGCGAATGAACCGTCAGTGGGGCGGCATCGTCGACACCACGCCGGACGCCTGCCCGATCATCTCCAAGACGCCAGTGCCGAACATGTTCTTCAACTGCGGTTGGGGTACCGGTGGCTTCAAGGCTACCCCAGGCTCGGGCAACGTGTTTGCCGCCAGCCTGGCCAAGGGTGAAATGCACCCACTGGCCGCACCGTTTTCCATCGACCGTTTCCACAACGGTGCGCTCATCGACGAACACGGCGCTGCTGCCGTCGCCCACTAACAGGAGAAATCCCTATGTTGCACATCTTCTGTCCTCACTGCGGCGAACTGCGCTCCGAAGAGGAATTCCATTCGTCCGGCCAGGCGCACATCCCGCGTCCACTGGACCCGAACAGCTGCACCGACGAGGAGTGGGGCGACTACATGTTCTTCCGCGACAACCCTCGCGGTTTGCACCATGAGTTGTGGATCCACGCTGCCGGTTGCCGCCAGTACTTCAATGCGACCCGCGATACCGTGACCTACGAAATCCTGGAAACCTACAAGATCGGCCAAAAGCCGCAATTCACTGACAAGGCTGACAGTCCGAAAGCGGCCGCACAGGCTCTGGGAGAGAAGGTATGAGCCAGATCAATCGCCTGTCCAACGGCGGACGGATCGACCGCAACAAAGTGCTGAGCTTCACCTTCAACGGCCAGACCTATAAAGGCTTCGAAGGCGATTCCCTGGCCGCTGCACTGCTGGCCAACGGCGTCGATATCATCGGCCGCAGCTTCAAGTATTCCCGTCCACGGGGCATCTTTGCCGCCGGTGCGGAAGAGCCGAACGCGGTGCTGCAGATCGGCGCCACCGAAGCCACGCAGATTCCTAACGTACGTGCCACGCAACAGGCGCTGTACCAGGGCCTGGTCGCCACCAGCACCAACGGCTGGCCGAGCGTGAACAACGACATGATGGGCATTCTCGGCAAGGTCGGCGGCAAGCTGATGCCGCCGGGCTTCTACTACAAAACCTTCATGTACCCGCAATCGTTCTGGATGACTTACGAAAAGTACATCCGCAAGGCCGCCGGCCTGGGTCGCTCGCCGACCGAGAACGATCCGGATACCTACGACTACATGAACCGTCACTGCGACGTGCTGATCGTCGGTGCCGGCCCTGCCGGCCTGGCCGCCGCTCTGGCCGCCGGCCGCAGCGGTGCGCGGGTGATCGTGGCTGACGAGCAGGAAGAGTTCGGCGGCAGCCTGCTCGATTCCCGCGAGAGTCTGGACGGCAAGCCGGCGACTGAATGGGTCGCGGCGGTTGTGGCTGAGCTGCGCTCGATGCCGGAAGTATTACTGTTGCCTCGCGCCACGGTGAACGGTTACCACGACCACAACTTCCTGACCATCCACGAACGCCTCACCGATCACCTCGGTGACCGTGCGCCAATCGGCCAGGTGCGTCAGCGCATCAACCGTGTCCGCGCCAAGCGCGTAGTGCTGGCCACCGGTGCTTGCGAGCGTCCGCTGGTCTACGGCAACAACGATGTGCCGGGCAACATGCTGGCCGGTGCAGTCTCTACCTATGTGCGTCGCTACGGCGTGGCACCGGGCAAGAAACTGGTGTTGTCCACCAACAACGATCACGCCTATCGTGTTGCGCTGGACTGGTTCGACGCCGGCCTGCAAGTCGTTGCCGTCGCCGATGCCCGCAGCAATCCGCGAGGAGCGCTGGTGGAAGAAGCCCGGGCCAAAGGTATCCGCATCCTCACCGGCAGCGCCGTGATCGAGGCCCGTGGCAGCAAGCGCGTGACCGCTGCTCGCGTCGCCGCGATCGATGTTCGCGGACAGAAAGTTACCAGTCCCGGCGAATGGCTGGACTGCGATCTGGTCGCCAGTTCCGGCGGCTACAGCCCGGTGGTCCACCTGGCTTCGCACTTGGGCGGCAAGCCGATCTGGCGTGAAGACATCCTCGGTTTCGTACCGGGCGAAGCACCGCAGAAACGCGTGTGCGTCGGCGGCGTGAATGGCGTCTACAGCCTCGGCGATACGTTGGCCGATGGTTTCGAGGGCGGCGCGCGCGCAGCCAGCGAAGCGGGCTTCAAAACCGTGGAAGGGGTGTTGCCTAAAGCCCTGAGCCGTCATGAAGAGCCAACTCTGGCGCTGTTCCAGGTGCCGCACGAGAAAGCAACCGCACGGGCGCCGAAGCAGTTCGTCGACCTGCAGAACGACGTCACCGCCGCCGCCATCGAACTCGCTACCCGCGAAGGCTTCGAGTCGGTGGAACACGTCAAGCGCTACACCGCACTGGGCTTCGGTACCGACCAGGGCAAGCTGGGCAACGTCAACGGCCTGGCCATCGCGGCCCGTTCGCTGAACGTGAGCATTCCGCAGATGGGCACCACGATGTTCCGTCCGAACTACACGCCGGTGACATTCGGCGCGGTGGCCGGCCGGCACTGCGGGCACATCTTCGAACCGGTTCGCTTCACCGCGCTGCATGCCTGGCATGTGAAAAATGGCGCCGAGTTCGAAGACGTGGGTCAGTGGAAGCGCCCTTGGTACTTCCCGAGGAATGGCGAAGATTTGCATGCCGCGGTCAAGCGCGAATGCAAGGCTGTGCGCGACAGTGTCGGCCTGCTGGACGCATCGACCCTGGGCAAAATCGACATCCAAGGTCCGGATGCCCGTGAGTTCCTCAACCGCATCTACACCAACGCCTGGACCAAGCTCGACGTGGGCAAGGCCCGCTACGGCCTGATGTGCAAGGAAGACGGCATGGTGTTCGACGACGGCGTAACCGCCTGCGTCGCTGACAACCATTTCATCATGACCACCACCACCGGCGGTGCGGCTCGTGTGCTGCAATGGCTGGAGATCTACCAGCAGACCGAATGGCCGGACCTGAAGGTGTACTTCACCTCGGTCACCGACCACTGGGCAACCATGACCCTGTCGGGTCCCAACAGCCGCAAGCTGTTGAGCGAAGTCACCGACATCGACCTGGATCGTGACGGCTTCCCGTTCATGACCTGGAAAGAAGGCCTGGTGGGTGGCGTGCCGGCGCGGGTGTTCCGGATCTCGTTCACCGGCGAGCTGTCGTACGAAGTCAACGTGCAGGCCGACTACGCCATGGGCGTGCTCGAGAAGATCGTCGAGGCCGGCAAGAAGTACAACCTGACCCCGTACGGCACTGAAACCATGCACGTACTGCGGGCCGAGAAGGGCTTCATCATCGTCGGCCAGGACACCGACGGCTCGATGACCCCGGATGACCTGAACATGGGCTGGTGCGTGGGCCGTACCAAACCGTTCTCGTGGATCGGCTGGCGTGGCATGAACCGCGAAGATTGCGTGCGTGAGAACCGTAAGCAACTGGTGGGCCTCAAGCCAATCGACCCGAATGTATGGCTGCCGGAAGGCGCGCAGTTGGTCTTCAACCCCAAGCAGTCGATTCCGATGACCATGGTAGGTCACGTGACCTCCAGCTATGCGCACAACTCCCTGGGCTATTCGTTCGCCATGGGTGTGGTCAAGGGGGGCTTGAAGCGTATCGGTGAGAGGGTCTTCTCGCCGCAGGCTGATGGCAGCGTGATCGAGGCAGAGATCGTTTCTTCGGTGTTCTTCGATCCGAAGGGCGATCGGCAGAATATTTAACATTCAAGCCCCGTGGGTAGGGGGCGTGTGGGAGCAAAGCTTGCTCGCGATGCAGGCGACACGGTAGCCGTCAGACCGAATTATCGTTCATCGCGGGCAAGCCTTGCTCCCACAGCCCTACGCAACGGCAGGCCAAGCAAGACTCAAGACAGGTGCTATATGACAGCAGCCAATGTTTACCAACAACGCCCAACCACCGGGGCCAAAGCCGAGTCGTCGCTGCATCATGCCGACCTCGCCAGCCTGGTGGGCAAGGGCCGCAAGAACGCCGGTGTGACCGTGCGCGAGAAAAAGCTCCTGGGCCACCTGACCATTCGTGGCGACGGTCACGATGCGGCATTCGCCGCGGGCGTGCACAAGGCACTGGGTATCGAATTGCCGGGCGCATTGAGCGTTATCGTCAAGGGTGAGACCAGCCTGCAATGGATGGGGCCGGATGAATGGCTGCTGGTCGTGCCGACCGGTGAAGAGTTCGCCGCCGAGAAAAAGCTGCGGGAAGCCTTGGGCGACCTGCACATTCAGATCGTCAATGTCAGCGGCGGCCAGCAGATTCTTGAACTGTCCGGCCCAAACGTGCGCGACGTACTGATGAAATCCACCAGCTACGACGTACACCCAAGCAGCTTCCCGGTAGGTAAGGCCGTGGGCACGGTGTTCGCCAAGTCGCAATTGGTGATCCGCCACACCGCCGAAGACACCTGGGAGCTGCTGATCCGCCGCAGCTTCTCCGATTACTGGTGGCTGTGGTTGCAGGACGCTTCGGCTGAGTATGGTTTGAGCGTGCAGGCCTGATTTTTGGCCTTGGCGGTCAATCTGTGGGAGCAAAGCTTGCTCGCGATCGGGCTACCTCGGTTTCAACGAGACCGCATTGCTTCATCGCGAGCAAGCTTTGCTCCCACAGAGGCCTCCCTGCCATAGCAGCAGTTGTTCACAATCAACAGGAGTCACCGCAATGAGCCGTGCCCCAGACACATGGATTTTGACTGCCGACTGCCCCAGCGTGCTCGGCACGGTGGACGCGGTGACTCGCTTTCTGTTCGAGCAGGGTTGCTACGTCACCGAGCACCATTCCTTCGATGATCGGCTCTCCGGGCGTTTCTTCATTCGCGTGGAGTTTCGCCAGCCCGAGGGCTTTGACGAGCAGGCTTTCCGTGCCGGCCTGGCCGGGCGCGCCGAAGCCTTTGACATGGTCTTCGAACTGACGCCGCCAAACTACCGGCCGAAAGTGGTGATCATGGTCTCCAAGGCCGATCACTGCCTCAACGACTTGCTCTATCGCCAGCGCATCGGCCAGTTGTCCATGGACGTCGTTGCAGTGGTGTCCAATCACCCGGACCTCAAGCCGTTGGCCGACTGGCATCAGATTCCCTACTACCATTTCCCTCTGGATCCGAACGACAAGCCGGCCCAGGAGCGGCAGGTGTGGCAGGTGATCGAAGACACCGGCGCCGAACTGGTGATTCTAGCCCGCTACATGCAGGTGCTGTCGCCGGAACTGTGTCGCAAGCTCGACGGCAAGGCGATCAACATCCACCACTCCCTGCTGCCTGGCTTCAAAGGTGCCAAGCCGTATCACCAGGCCTACAACAAAGGCGTGAAGCTGGTCGGTGCCACGGCGCACTACATCAACAACGACCTGGACGAAGGTCCGATCATCGCCCAGGGCGTGGAAGTGGTGGACCACAGTCATTACCCCGAAGATCTGATCGCCAAGGGGCGGGATATCGAAGGGCTCACATTGGCCAGGGCCGTGGGCTATCACATTGAACGACGGGTCTTCCTGAACGCCAATCGTACGGTGGTGCTCTGACGGTGACGCCATCGCGAGCAGGAGATTGTGTAACCCCATTGTGGGAGCGAGCCTGCTCGCGGTGAGGCGCTCCCATACAGCACAGAAACAGAGACACAAGCACTACCCGAGCAATCAACGCGCTGCCTGCCTGGGCGACGCGGTTTCATAAAAACAACAGCGAGGTGAAAGCATGTCCGGTAATCGTGGTGTCGTGTATCTCGGCAACGGCAAGGTCGAAGTCCAGAAGATCGACTATCCAAAAATGCAGGACCCGCGTGGCAGGAAGATCGAGCACGGCGTCATCCTGCGCGTGGTATCCACCAACATCTGCGGCTCCGACCAGCACATGGTGCGCGGCCGTACCACCGCCCAGACCGGCCTGGTCCTGGGTCATGAGATCACCGGTGAAGTGATCGAGAAGGGCAGCGACGTCGAGAACCTGAAGATCGGTGACCTGGTGTCGGTACCGTTCAACGTCGCGTGCGGTCGTTGCCGTTCCTGCAAGGAACAGCACACCGGCGTCTGCTTGACCGTCAACCCGGCTCGTGCCGGTGGCGCCTACGGTTATGTCGACATGGGCGACTGGACCGGCGGCCAGGCCGAGTACGTGCTGGTGCCGTACGCTGACTTCAACCTGCTGAAACTGCCGGACCGCGACAAGGCCATGGAGAAGATCCGTGACCTGACCTGCCTGTCCGACATCCTGCCTACCGGTTACCACGGTGCAGTGACTGCCGGCGTTGGTCCTGGCAGCACCGTATACATTGCTGGCGCTGGCCCAGTCGGCCTGGCTGCTGCGGCTTCTGCTCGTCTGCTCGGTGCAGCGGTGGTGATCGTCGGTGACGTCAACTCCATCCGTCTGGCTCACGCCAAGGCGCAGGGTTTTGAAGTTGTCGACCTGTCCACCGACACACCATTGCACGAGCAAATCGCCGCGTTGTTGGGCGAACCTGAAGTCGATTGCGCCGTTGACTGCGTAGGCTTCGAAGCCCGTGGTCATGGTCATGACGGCGTCAAGCACGAAGCCCCGGCCACCGTGCTCAACTCTTTGATGCAAGTGACCCGTGTCGCCGGCAAGATCGGTATCCCTGGCCTGTACGTCACCGAAGATCCGGGCGCGGTCGATGCCGCCGCCAAGATCGGTGCCCTGAGCATCCGTTTCGGCCTCGGCTGGGCCAAGTCCCACAGCTTCCACACTGGCCAGACCCCAGTGATGAAGTACAACCGTGCGCTGATGCAGGCGATCATGTGGGACCGCATCAACATCGCGGAAATCGTCGGCGTACAGGTCATCAGCCTGGACGACGCGCCGAAAGGCTACGGCGAGTTCGACGCTGGCGTGCCGAAGAAATTCGTGATCGACCCGCACAAGCTGTTCAGCGCGGCGTAAGGTTGGAAGCAAGACGGAAAAAGGGCGACAGTGATGTCGCCCTTTTTATTGGGGCCCAGCGGCTAATGCCAGTCAGTTAAGCCACAAACCCGTGGGAGCAAAGCTTGCTCCGGGCGGCGATCCGACGATTGCGGTAAGTCAGTCAGCAACAATGTTGACGGGGCCATCGCTATCGCGAGCAAGCTTTACTCCCACAGGCGTTGCACTCTATGGTGTTCGGCTGAGGACATGATGCGATATTCGCAGCGTGGACAAGGCCAGGCAAAGCCACGAGCGAAAACATACCGGCGAACATTATTTTGCACATTCGATGTACTCCGTGACTTGATGACAGTCTGGATGTTCATCGACAGGCAGGTCCTCGACTACTGTCAGAGCTGACAGCACTCAAGGCCGATAAGAAATAGTCTCGCTTGTGTATATACCCAGAAGTTGTCCGTTCCATTCCCCGTCGGGCAAGGATAACCCCACTCAGGGCTGGGTTACCGTTGCTGTTTTGACCCGCTCGCAGAAGTCAGGGTAGAAACCCCAGACATTCGTGTCCCGACATTCATTCTGGGCCTGGGCCAGCGCATTCCTGTCGAATGTGAGGCTGCGGGGCAGGCTGGCGAAGGTGGTGTAGCCGTCCCTTTGGGTCTTGATCGCGTCGAACCCCCGCATGTCGTAGACCAGTTCAACGTCGTCGTCGGCAAGGAGCCGGGCCTTGACCGTTACCTGAGGGTACTGCGTCCCTCCTGGGGCGTTATTGAGCGCGGCGAGGCCATGGCCAACAACGCGTAGCAGGCGCGGCACCCAACCCTCGTCGGTCCCGTCGGCGTCCGGGCGATAGGTCACGGTGAGCGTTTGCTGGTCGCGGGTGACCGCGGTCAGAGACGGGTCGGAGCGCTTGATGCGGTGCTCGATGGTCAGCCAGGTCTTCTGCTCTTCGCTGACGCCATCGGCAACTTCCGGATTCAGCGGTCCTCGCTGGCATTCGTTGACACCCAGCGCAATCAGCATGCCCGCCAGGATGACCGCGAGGGTGGCGCCACCAATTTTTACGTCCATGGGCAAACTCTTCAGGGGGAGGCGCACTGTACGGTATCTATTGACTCCGGATCATCTGCCAGCGGCAGGTGAACGATAAATCAATCAGAAACTCAGGCTGAAGTCGTCGGCATTGATGAGCTTGCACACCTGAAGGGCAAGACTTTCGCAGCGTCGGTTCGTCCACTCTGAAAAAGGCGGTTGTACCTGAAGATACTGGAGAGCGAGATTTACGGACACGTATGCGCAAGTGAAGGTAGCTCTTCCCGGGGTCTGCGAGTCGTCATCGTCATGGAGCGCAAACTCGGCACCGTTGAGTTTCATGGACGCCGGATCGACCATTTTAATAGCGCTCTGGCCTGCCCACTCTCGATCATCCTGTACTTCTATGGACTTAACATTTGGAGTGAGGGTGTGTTCCCGAATATCCGCAATGTCGGAACAGGTTGTTTCCCCGGCCTTGACATGGTTGATAAACAGCAGAAGCAACCACATGCATCCCGTCAGAGTGTTTTTCATATCCAGGCTCCATTGGTTCAAATAGAACATGGTCGCCATTGGAGCCGATCAAACTACTGTCAACCCTGACAGTTTTTATGCCTGTTTAGAATTATCGCGCAACGTTCATAGCGCTTTTGTCGATGAATGCAGAGGAAAATCCGGACGTTTGTAATTCGGTTCGAAGGTCTTCGGAATGTGGGGCGGGGGAACAATCCTTGCTGTCCTCAGTCCAACCCACGATTTTGTACCGACCCTCGTAAGGGCGGCTTTTTATGGCTCAAGAGGACGTTCGCAATGAAGGTTTCACGCAGCTTCGCACTGTCTTGCCTGCTGTCGCTGGCGGCCAGTCCGGCCTTCGCGCAGTTCAGCCTCAGTGATGCGGCCAGTGTGATGGCGGCCATTCAGGGGGGGCAGGGTGAGCAAGGGAAGGGGGCCGTGGCCGCTGCGCCCGAAGCCGCCGGGCTGCTCAACACGTTGGGCTCGGAGCTGAACATCACGCCGGAACAGGCCATCGGTGGTGCCGGTGCGATGTTGGGGCTGGCGAAGAATCGTCTCAGCGAACCGCAGTTTTCCGAGTTGAGCCAAAGTGTGCCGGGCCTGGACCAGATCGCCGGCAACAGCGCCATCGGCGGGCTCAATGGCCTGGGCGGCCTGCTCGGTGGCGGTTCGCAGAAGAATGCCCTGCTCGATGGCCTGCTGGGCAACGTCAAGGACACCAATGACTTGAACAACGCCTTCAGTGCGTTGGGCATGGACAGCGGCATGATCGGCCAGTTTGCCCCGGTGATCCTCCAGTACCTCGGCCAGCAGGGCGTGGCCAGCTCCTTGCTGCAGAACCTCGGCGGCATCTGGGGCTCCGGCGCCGGTCTCTGATCAGCGGCGTTCGTCAAGCAAGGCGACGATGCGCCGGTCCTTTTCGGTCCAGAGCTGGTTGACCCAGTTCTGGACGTACTGGCGAAACACCGGATCGTTTTCGTAATCGCCTTGCCACAGTGCAGGATCCAGCGGGCGAGTCTGGATGTCGATGATGACCCTCGGCACGGAACCGCTGATCAAATCCCAGAACCCCGGAATCCGCTCCTGCGGGTACACCACGGTGACATCCAGTATCGCGTCCAGTTGTTCGCCCATGGCCGCCAGCACGAACGCCACGCCACCGGCCTTGGGCTTGAGCAAGTGGGTAAAGGGGGATTGTTGCTGCTGGCTTTTTGCGGCGGTAAAGCGTGTCCCTTCGAGGTAGTTCACCACGGTGACGGGCTGGCGCTTGAACAGCTCGCAGGCCGCCCGAGTGATTTCCAGGTCCTTGCCGGCCAGTTCCGGGTTCTTTGCCAGGAAAGCCTTGGTGTAGCGCTTCATGAACGGATAATCCAGCGCCCACCAGGCCAATCCCAGGAACGGCACCCAGATCAGCTCCTTCTTGAGGAAAAACTTGAAGAACGGCGTGCGCCGGTTGAGGGTCTGGACGAGGGCGGGAATGTCCACCCAGGATTGGTGATTGCTGATGACCAGGTAAGACGTATCGCCACGCAAGCCTTCGCCGCCGCGAATGTCCCAACGGGTGGGGATGCACAGGGCGAAGATCAGTTTGTCGATCTCGGCCCAGGTTTCAGCGATCCACATCACCCCCCACGAGGCATAGTCGCGAAGGCGTCCGGGCAGGATCAGCTTGAGCAGCGCGAACACCATCAACGGCCCGAACAGCACCAGGGTATTGAGCAACAGCAGCAGGGTGACGAAACAGCCGGTGAGCAGGCGGCGCATAAATGACTCTTGCAAGCGGGTGGGCGGGCCATGATAAGCAGCTTCGGGCGGCAGGCCAAATTGTGGTGGACGAATGTTTCACCTTTTGACCGATATGCTGGGTGCCGCACATGGCGATCGAGAGCAACCGAACGAATCCACTGCTCACGGTCTAAAAAGCCACCCACACAGGAGCCCTATTGCATGAAATCCATTCTCGCCTTGTTTTCCCTGGTGGCCCTCCCCGTGCTGGCCGCCGAACCGACTCTTTATGGGCGCTACGAATACATCGCGCTGCCGGAAATCGGCGGTGAAGTGCTCAAGGCCAAGATGGACACCGGGGCCCTGACCGCCTCGCTGTCGGCCAAGGACATTGAAACCTTTACCCGCGACGGTGACGACTGGGTGCGGTTCCGCCTGGCAACCAAGGACGCGAGCAACAAGGTCTACGAGCACAAGATCGCGCGTATCAGCAAGATCAAGACCCGTTCCGAGGAGGATGAGGACGAGGACGAAAAGATTGCTCCCAGCAAACGCCCGGTCGTAGACCTGGAGCTGTGTCTGGGTAACGTCAAGCGTACCGTTGAGGTCAACCTGACCGACCGCAGCAGCTTCAATTATCCGCTGTTGATCGGCGCCAAGGCCCTGCGCGAATTCGGTGCAGCGGTGAACCCGGCCCGACGTTTCACGGCGGACAAGCCAGACTGCTGATTTCCCCGATTGACGTGCCCCGAGGCTTGGGGCACCGTTCCGGCAACTTTACTGTCGGGCTCGCAAGACATGCCTCATATTCTGATTGTCGAAGACGAAGCCGCCATCGCCGATACGCTGGTGTTCGCCCTGCAAGGGGAGGGCTTCCAGACCACTTGGCTGAGCCTTGGCGTCGCCGCGCTTGAACACCAGAAAAACACTCCCGCAGACCTGATCATCCTCGACGTGGGCCTGCCAGATATCAGTGGTTTTGAGACTTGCAAGAATCTCAGACGTTTCAGTGACGTTCCGGTCATTTTTCTTACAGCTCGGGATGGCGAGATCGATCGGGTCGTGGGCTTGGAAATCGGTGCCGACGATTACGTGGTCAAACCCTTCAGCCCCCGCGAGGTGGTGGCCAGGGTCCGGGCCATCCTCAAGCGGGTAGCGCCAGCGCCACGCCCGCCCGTGGAGCTGGGTACGGCGTTGTTCCAGGTGGACAGCGAGCGCGTGCAGATCAATTACCGCGGTAAGCCGTTGAATCTCACGCGCCACGAGTTCCGCCTGCTGAACTGTCTGTTGGAGCAACCCGAACGGGTATTCAGCCGCGAACAACTGCTCGACGCCTTGGGCGTGGCCAGCGATGCCGGCTACGAGCGCAGCATCGACAGTCACATCAAGAGCGTGCGCGCCAAGTTGCGCCTGGTCAGGGCCGAGGCCGAACCGATCCAGACCCATCGTGGCCTTGGCTACAGCTACAGCCCGGGGCACAGCTGATGCCGTTGGGGATCCGCATCTTTCTGGTCTATGTGCTGTTCATCGGCTTGACCGGGTATTTCGTGCTTGGCACGGTGATCGAGCAGATCCGTCCCGGCGTGCGCCAGTCCACCGAGGAAACTTTGGTGGATACGGCCAACCTGATGGCTGAGATTCTGCGGGACGATTTCAAGGCCGGGACCCTCAACCAGAATCGCTGGCCACAACTACTCAAGGCCTATGGCGAGCGGCAGCCGGCGGCGACGATCTGGGGCTTGCCGAAGAACCAGGTCAGCCATCGCATCTACGTCACGGATGCCAAGGGCATCGTAGTGCTCGACTCCAGCGGCGCGGCGGTGGGCCAGGACTATTCGCGCTGGAACGATGTCTACCTGACCTTGCGCGGCCAGTACGGAGCTCGCTCGAGTCGCAGCATCGCGGATGACCCAAACTCTTCGGTGATGCATGTCGGTGCGCCGATCCGCGATAACGGCCGGATCATCGGCGTGGTTACCGTGGCCAAGCCCAACAGTTCGCTGCAGCCTTATATCGACCGCACGGAACGACGGCTGCTGCTCTATGGTGTCGGGTTGATCGGCCTGGGCCTGCTGCTGGGGGCGCTGCTGTCGTGGTGGCTCAGCTCGGCGCTACGCCGCTTGACCGCCTATGCCCAGGCCGTCAGCCAGGGGCAGCGGGTGGAAGTGCCGCATTATCGCGGTGGTGAGTTCGAGCAACTGGCGCACGCCCTGGAGCACATGCGCACGCAGCTCGAAGGCAAGGCTTACGTCGAACGTTACGTGCATACCCTGACGCACGAACTCAAGAGCCCGCTGGCGGCGATTCGCGGCGCCGCCGAGCTGTTGCAAAGTGACATGCCCGCCGCGCAGCACCAGCGTTTTGTCAGCAACATCGACAGTGAAAGCGTGCGTATGCAACAGCTGATCGAACGTTTGCTCAACCTGGCCCAGATCGAACAGCGTCAGGGGCTGGAAGAACAGGTCGCGGTGCCGCTGGCGGCGTTGCTGGATGAGCTTATCGAGGCCCGTAGCGGCTGGATCGAGCGCCGGCAGTTACGGGTCGAGCGACACATCGCCGCCGACATGGCACTGACTGGCGAGGCGTTTCTGTTGCGCCAGGCGTTGGGCAACCTGCTGGACAATGCCCTGGATTTCACCCCCGTCAACGGGGTACTGCGCGTCAGTGCCGGGCGCAGCGGCAACCGTGTCGAGATCCGGTTGTTCAACCAGGCCGCCCCGATCCCCGACTACGCCCTGCCGCGCCTGAGCGAACGCTTCTATTCTCTGCCGCGGCCGGACAGCGGTCGCAAGAGCACCGGCCTGGGACTCAATTTCGTGGAGGAAGTGGTGCAGTTGCATGGGGGCGAGTTCGGTATCGGCAATGTCGAGGGCGGGGTGGAAGTGGTGCTGCGGCTGCCCTGAGATTCGGCGCATAGCCTTTGTGGGAGCGAGCCTGCTCGCGAATGCGGTGAACCCGTCGACATCATCCTCAATGACACACCGCTTTCGCGAGCAGGCTCGCTCCCACAGGTTCTCTAGTCTCCACACAATCTCCACATTGCCTACATAAACAGCCCACACAGCGCCGCCAGACTCTCCCCATTCGAACAGGGAGAGCCCCACATGAACCGCAGCCTCGCCATGAAACTGGGCATGATCGCCCTATTGATTCTCTTGCTGATGATTCCGCTGTTGATGATCAACGGCCTCATCGACGAACGCCAGTCCCTGCGCGACGGCGTGCTGCAGGAGATCGCCAGCAGCTCCAGCCACAGTCAGCAGCTCATCGGACCGATGATTGTGGTGCCGTTTCGCAAGGATGTGCGGGTCTGGAATACCAACGAGAAAACCGGTGTCCGCTTCCTGGAAACCGTCGAGCAGAGCGGTGAGTTATATTTCCTGCCGGAGCAATTCGAACTCGACGGCCAGGTCCGGACCGAAACCCGTGCCCGGGGGATCTACGAGGCGCGGTTGTTCCACGCCGACAACCGGATCGATGGACGCTTCAAGGTGCCTGAGCGCTATGGCCTGGCCGCCAAGGATATGGCCGATTACCGCTTCGACGAACCGTACCTGACCGTGGGCATCAGCGACATCCGTGGTATCGAGAATGCATTGACCCTGCAACTCAACCAGCAGACCGTCGACTTCCTGCCCGGCTCGCGGGTCAGCTGGCTGGGGCAGGGGGTGCATGTGCCGCTGCCGATGGTCAACGCCCAGAACAGCGCCGAGTTGACTTTCGGTTTCGACCTGAGCCTGCAAGGCACCGGCGAGTTGCAGATTCTGCCGGTGGGCAAGACCAGCAAAGTGCACTTGACCGCCGACTGGCCGCACCCGAGCTTCATCGGCAACTACTTGCCCGTCAGCCGCGACATCAACGAGAAGGGCTTCAGCGCCGACTGGCAGACCTCGTTCTTCTCGACCAACCTTGAAGAAGCGCTGCAGAACTGCGTGTCGGGCGAGAGCTGTGAAATGTTTCGCAGCCGTACCTTCGGCGTGAGCTTCATCGACCCGGTGGACCAGTACCTCAAGAGCGACCGGGCAATCAAATATGCATTGCTGTTCATCGCCCTGACCTTCGCCGGCTTCTTTCTTTTCGAAGTGCTCAAGAGCCTGGCGGTGCACCCGGTCCAATATGCCCTGGTGGGCGTGGCGCTGGCATTTTTCTACCTGTTGCTGTTGTCTCTATCGGAACACATCGGCTTTGCCCCGGCGTACCTGGTGTCGGCCAGTGCCTGTGTACTGTTGATCGGGTTCTACGTCTGCCATGTGCTGCGCAGCGTGAACCATGGCCTGGGCTTCTCGGCGGGGTTGGCGGCGCTGTATGCCTTGCTTTACGGCCTGTTGAGCGCCGAGGACTACGCACTGTTGATGGGCTCGCTGTTGCTGTTCGGCCTGTTGGGTGTGTTCATGGTGCTGACCCGTAAACTGGATTGGTACGGGGTCGGATCGAAACCGGCGCCTGCCATGACCTTCGATCTGGGAGAGGTGAAATGAGCCGGTCGCTGGGATTGCGCGAAGATCGGCGGGTGAGGGAAGTGCTCGTGGCGCTTGTATCTGAGTTGTTTCCGTTGGATCCGGTGGGCCTCTATCGCGAGCAGGCTCGCTCCCACAGGTCCGGGGCTGTCCTTTGTGGGAGCGAGCCTGCTCGCGATGAGGTCGTCACATCTGGAGAAAGATCTAGATCCTGGGCACGGTAGCGACCATTGAAGGCCGCAAGCTCACCTCGGCAAACCACGCCGCCAGCTGCGGATGGGTCTTGCGCCATTCCAGGTCGGGATGGCGCAGGTCCAGGTACCCCAAGGCGCAAGCTACGCTGATGGACGCCACGTCAAAATGGCAGGCCAGTTCGGCAATCGCCTCGGCTTCGAGCATGTCCAGAGCACGGCGAATTTTGTCCCGTTGGGCATCGAGCCATTCGTCCCAATGCTTTTCCGGCGGGCGCAGGGCCGTTTCATAGCGGACCATTACCGCTGCGTCCATGATCCCGTCAGCCAGGGAGGCCAGGGTCAGGCGCCGCCAGCGGGCCGCGCCGTCACGGGGGATCAACGGATTGCCGACGTGCTGGTGGTCGAGGTAATCAAGAATGACACGGCTGTCGTGGATCACGCTGCCATTGGCCAGGCGCAGGGCCGGAATCTTGCTCAGCGGGTTGTCATCGATGAGTTGCTGGTCCGGTTTGACGGGCGTGAGCTGGCTGAGTTGCAACGCGACGCGGTCCTGCTGGCCGGTTTCATGCAGCAGCACCAGGACTTTGCGAACGAAGGGCGAGGCGGGGTTGTGGAACAGCGTCATGCTGGGAGCGGACATGGCAACGTCTCGAACAGAGGAGGATGTCGTGCAGCATAGCGCGTTCATCCAGGCGCAAGGCAGGCGTGACCGGGCCGCAGTCGCCCGGTCTGTATCCTGAATCACACGGCCGGCTGAAGGGCCTGCGGCTCCATCGGTACTGGCGCTGCCGGTTCTCGCTTGAGTTCCCGGGCGACGGTCCAGACGATGAACGCAGCAATCACGTCAAAAATCGCCAGCAGCACGAACAGCGGGCTATAGCCGATTTTTGTCACCATCACGCCAAACAACAGCGTGAAGGCCGCGGCACCCAGGTAACCGAACATGCCGCCCATGCCGGTGGCGGTGGCGACTTCATTCTTGCCGAACGAGTCGGAAGTGATGGCATACAACGCACCCGACAAGGTCTGGTGGGCAAAGCCGCCAATGCACAGCAGAGCGATTGCCGTATACGGACTGTCCACCAGGCCGATGCAGGCCGGACCAACCATGCAGGATGCGCCGAACAGCAAGACCATCTTGCGAGAGGTGAACAACGACACTTTGCAGTATTTGTGGAAGAACGGGCTCAGGTAACCGCCCAACACGCAGCCCAGGTCGGCGGCCAGGAACGGCAGCCAGGCGAACATCGCGATCTCCTTGATGTTCATGTGCCGCTCGGTCATCAGGTATAGCGGAATCCAGGCGTTGAAGGTCTGCCAGGCCGGCTCGGAGAGGATCCGGGCGCTGGCGATGGCGTAGAAATTGCGGCTGGCGATGATCTTTTTCCAGCTGCCTTTTTTCGGGTTCTGCTCCTGGAAGTGAGCTTCCTGGCCGCTGATGATGTAATCGCGTTCGGTGTCGCTCAGGCGCTTCTGGTCACGGGGGTGCTTATAGAGGACCAGCCAGAGAAAAGTCCAGGCGATGCCCAGGCCACCGACGATCAGGAACGCCAGTTCCCAGCCACTGTTCAAGATTGCCCAGACCACCAGCGGTGGCGCCAGGACGGCACCGACCGACGAGCCGATGTTGAACCAGCCGATGGCGACCGAGCGCTCCTTGGCGGGGAACCATTCGGTCGATGCCTTGACGGCGGCGGGCAGCCCGGCGGCTTCTGTCAGGCCAAGCAAGCCACGGAAAAATGCCAGGCCTTGCCAGCCCGAGGCCATTGCTGCGGCGGCGCAGGCGATAGACCAGGCGAAGGCGAAAATGGCGAAGCCCATCTTGGTGCCAATGGCATCGATGATGTAACCGGCCACCGGCTGCATCAGCGCATAGCAGATTTGCCAGGCGACGACGATATGGGAGTACTGCTCGGTGGAGATATTCATCTCGCTCATCAGGGTCGGAGCGGCCACCGAGAGGGTATTGCGCGCCAGGTAGTTGACCATCAGGCCGGCCGTGACCAGGCCGACCATCCACCAGCGGATGCCTTTGATCTTCATCACTTCACCATCGATTATTTTTGGAGTTGGTGTCGCTGTTGTAGGTTGTCGTACAACATTAGCCTTTATAGGAGTGCAAGGAATAATTTGTCAACAAATATGTCAGCGATTGGGCGAGTTTCAGGGCGCCCGAGGATGGCGTCATCGTATGACTGGTCTGTGGAGGGGGCTCAATCGGTTAGAGCGCCCTGGTGACTCAGCGGCGCGGGACCAGTCCCCACACCGCCACGACAGAAGGGATACCCAGCCCCAGCCAGCTCACCGCATCCCACAGACCATCGCCGAGCAAGGCGCTGAATAGCCCAGCTGCGCAAAGGGCGCCAATGGTTGCGGGCATGCCGAACACTTTCCAGACACTTGACTGCCGGGGCTTCACGAGACGGCCTCCCTATCGGCAGCCACGCGCAGGTTCGTTCTACGCCGAACCACCCAGAGGTAAACGCCGCTGCCGAGGACGATGATCGTCAGCACGTCCAGGGCCGCCCAGAAGATCTGCATCGGCCTGCCGCCATAGTCGCCGAAGTGCAGCGGCAGGGACAGGCTCATCAGGTCCATGTACCACGGTCGTTCGGCCACGGCGGTGACGTCCAGAGTGCTGGCGTCGATGAGTACCGGTGTCAGTAGATGGGCGGTCAGGTGGGTACTGCCCTTCATGAACACGCCATAGTGGTGTGCACTGGAAAACAAGGTGCCGGGGAAAGCAATGAAGCTCGGCTCCATGCCGGGTGCGACGTTCCTGGCGATGTCCAGCAGGCGGGTGGCCGGCGCCAGTTGCTCCAGTGGCGCCGCGTTGCGGTAGGGCTCGACCATGGCACTGAGACTGTCGTTGCGCCACGCCGCGATGATCAGGTCGGCGCAGGCGGCGATTACGCCGGTGACTCCAACCGTCAATGCCCAGACCAACGTGACCACGCCGATCAGGTTATGCAGGTCGAGCCAGCGCAGACGCGGGGACTTGTCCTGGCGCACCGTGGCGAACTTCAGGCGCCGCATGAACGGCAAGTACAGGACCACGCCGGAAACGATGGCGACCACGAACAGCAGTCCCATCGATGCCAGCAATAATTTGCCAGGCAGTCCGGCATACATGTCCACGTGCAGGCGCCGCATGACCATCATGAAGCCGCCATTGGCCGCAGGTGTCTCCAGGGCCTCGCCGGTACGGGCGTCGAGCATGAAAGTATGGGAGGCATTGGGTTCGGTACCCGGTGTCGGGGCCATGATGGTGACGACGCCGTTGGGCTCGTCCTCGTCCCAGCCAAAATACTGCACCACTTCACCCGGGCGATGGGCCTTGGCCTTTTCCACCAGTTGCTGCAGGTCAAGCCGCGGCGTATCGGCGGGCATGTCCCGAAACTCCGGAGCGTCGCCCAGCAGGTGTTCGATCTCGTGATGGAAAATCAGCGGCAACCCGGTGACTGCCAGCATCAGCAGGAACACTGTGCAGATCAGGCTGGACCACGTATGGACGAAGGACCAGCGACGGATGGTTTTACTTTTCATGAGGGGGTCCGATTGCGAAAGCGCTTCACTCAAGAGCTGTGTGATTCATCGTGGCGAGGGAGCAAGCTTCCTCGCCACGGACTCTTCAAATGAAGGCGGCCAGTTACCACTTGTAATTCACACTGGCGACCACGTTGCGTTGATCGCCGTAGTAGCAATAGAAGCCGTCGCAGGTGGAGAGGTAGTCCTTGTTGAAGATGTTCTTCGCATCCACCGCCACCGACACTCCTTTGAGGGAACCGCTCACACGCCCCAGATCGTAATGGGCCGATGCGTCGTAAACGGTGTAGGAGCCGACATGACCCCAATCGGTGTTGGTGGTATTGCCGTAGGTGTCACCGACATAACGCACTCCAGCGCCGACACCGAAGCCGTCGAGCGACCCGCTGTGCCAGGTGTAGTCCGCCCACGCGGTGGCCTGGCTACGCGGCACCTGGGCCATGCGCTTGCCTTCCTCGGCTGCGGTGCCCTTGGTGATTTCGCTGTCGTTGTAGGTGTAGGAACCGATCAGTTTCAAGTTGTCGGTGACGTCGCCGGAGGCTTCCAGCTCCAGGCCGCGTACCTGCACCTCGCCGACCTGGCGGGTGATGCTGTTTTCAGTGACGGCGTTATTTTTCTGGGTCAGATCGAACACCGCCGCCGTCAACAGGGTTTTTGTACCGGGCGGTTGGTACTTGATGCCGGCTTCGTATTGTTCGCCTTCGGTCGGTTTGAACGCGTCGGTGCTGTTGACGTTGGTACCGGCCGCCGCCTGGAAGGATTGGGCAAAGGAAATGTAGGGTGTCACGCCGTTGTCGAAGACATAACTCAATGCTGCGTTGCCACTGAATTTCTTGTCGCGCTGGGTGTTGGTGGCATCGTTCTGGTTGTGGAAGACGGTGCCAGTGTGAATCCAGTCTTCACGACCACCGAGGGTCAGACGCCAGTTGTCCAAGGCCATCTGGTCCTGCACGTAGACACCGGTCTGCTGCGTCTTCTGGTTGTAGTCGTACATATCGAAGTACTGGACGTTGGAAAAATCCTGCCCATAGATCGGGTTGTTGATATTGGTGGTCGGGACGCCGGTGGATCCCCATTTCCAGCGCGAATTGCTGTTGGAACGCTGATGGTCCAGGCCAAGCAATAGCGTATGGCTCAGGGCACCGGTCTGGACGTCGGCCTGGAAATTGTTATCGACGGCGAACTGACTGATGTCTTCGTTAACGATACCGGCGCTGCGTTTGACCGTGCCGTCGGCGCTCACGGCTTGATCGGGGCCCGCCGGGAAGAACGACCCGCCGGCGGTGAGGCCCTGGAACTCCAGGTCGCTCTTGGTGTAGCGCAGGTTCTGGCGGAACTGCCAGGTGTCGTTGAAGCGATGTTCGAAGGCATAACCGAGGGCGTAGTAGGTGCGGTCGTAGAATTCCCAGTCCGGATCGCCCAGGTTCTTGTGGTGGGAAATCCTGCCGGCCGGCGAGGACAGCTTGGTGCCTTGCAAGGGCAGGAATTGCCCGGTGATGCCAGTGTCGTCGCGGGTGTACTGGGACAGGAAGGTCAGGCGAGTGTCGTCGTTGATGTTCCAGGTCAGGCTCGGGGCGATGTTGTAGCGCTTGTCCGGGATGTGATCGACCTGGGCATTGCTGTCGCGCAGGGTGCCGCTGAGCCGATAGAGGAATTGGCCTTCGTCATCGATCTGGCCGGTGCTGTCGAAGTTGATCTGCTTGTGTTCATAGCTGCCGGCCTGCAACTCGACTTCATGGCTGCTCTCGGCTTGTGGGCGACGGCTGACCATATCGAGCATGCCGCCGGGTGGCGTCTGGCCGTAGACCGACGATGCCGGACCACGCAGCACGGCGATGCGCTCCAGGTTCCAGGGTTCGATTTTTGGCGTGACGTAGTTGCCTTTGGGCAGCGGCAGGCCATCGAGGAACTGAGTCGGTATGAAGCCGCGCACCAGCAGCCAGTCGTTACGCGAATCCGAGCCGTAGCCGCTGCTCTGCACACCGGCGGTGTAGCGCAGGGCATCGTTGAGGTTGAGGACCGAGCGATCCTCCATCTGCTGGCGTGTCACCACCGAGACCGAGCGCGGCAGTTCGACGATCGGCGTATCGGTCTTGGTGCCGGCGGCGGTGCGAGTGGCTGCATAGCTCTCGCTCGGGCCCCAGGCGCTTTCGCTCAGGCCGGCGCCGATCACGCTGGTTTCCGGCAGGGCCATGACGCCTTCGGGCACGGCCACCAGGCTGTAGGTGCCGGTGCTGCTCTGTTGCAGTTGCAAGCCGGTGCCGCGCAAGGCTTCACGCAATGCGCCCGCGGCATCGAACTGGCCCTGGACCGGGGCCGAGGTTTTGCCTGCGGCCAATGTCGGGCTCAGGCTCAGAGCGAGACCGGCCTGACTGGCGATCTGGTTCAGGGTGCTGGCCAGTGACGCGGCGGGCAGGTTGTAAGTGCGCACGCTGGACGGCTGTTCGGCCGCCAGGAGTGGGCCGCTGGCCAACGGGACGGCAAGGACGATGGCAACGGCCAACAGGCTGGGGCGCAACAGGGTGTCTAGCGGGCGGGACATACGGCGGCTCCTGAATGGAAATATTTCTCAATTGCCTGGATGCCGAATGAAAATGCAAAAGTGATAGGGGTAGATGAAAATAATTTAGATTCAGGATTTAAATGGTGGGACCAGACCTGTTTTGTGCAGGGCTGACGGCCCCTTCGCGAGCAGGCTCGCTCCCACAGGGATGGATGCGCGCCAATGCATTGTGGAAGCGAGCCTGCTTGCGAAGGCGATCCCATGGATCACCTTTTATCGGGCCTTGGCCCCGGTGCTGGGTTGCACCACCACCCACCACCGCGTGTGATGTTCAATCTGCACCGGCAAGGTCGGCAGCAGCGCGCTCAGGGCCAGGTCGGTGTCATGCAGCGGGAAGCTGCCGGTGATGCGCAAATCCGCCACTTGTGGCTCGACGCCCAGGTAGCCACGTCGATAGCGCCCCAGTTCATGCACCAGATCCTCGAGGCGAGCGTTGTCTACCACCAGCATGCCCCGGGTCCAGGCATCGGCGTCGGGGCTCAGGGCCAGGGCGGGGCCAAGGCTGTCACGGCGCATCAGCATCTGCTGGCCTTCGCGCAGGATCTGTTCTTGCTCCATGGCCTGCGGATGGGCGGCCACGGCGGATTTCAATACGCTGAGGCGAGTGCCGTCGTCCTCGCGCTTGACCAGGAACCTTGTGCCTAAGGCACGCAGGCTGCCTTCGCGGGTTTCGACGATGAATGGACGTGGGTCGTTGTGGCCGGTCTCGACCTGGATCTCGCCTTCCTGGAGCACAATGCGCCGCTGTTTATCGTCGAAACGCACGTCGAGCGCACTGTGGGTGTTGAGGTTGATCAGCGTGCCGTCGGCCAGGCGCAGGGTGCGCTGTTCACCCGTCGCGGTGCGTTGGTCTGCCAGCCAGTAGTCCAGCGGCAGGTAACGTTCACCGGCAAACAATGCCAGGCCGATGACTGCGACAATACTGGCCAGGCCGCCGCCCACCTTGCGTATCCGGCGACGGATACTCACTCGCGACTGCAGTAGCGCGGCCCGTGCCGGTCCATTGGCAACGCTGAAACGCTGCTCGAGCATGCCCAACTGCCGCCAGGCCCGGGCATGTTCTTCATCGGCGGCGTGCCAGTGGGCGAACGCTTCGCGCTCCTGGGCGCTGCCGCAGCCCGAATCCAGCGACAACTGCCAGGCAATAGCGGCATCCAATACGCCGGCCGAAACCGGTTTGGAATGGGCCGGGTTCATGTCGGCTCTCCATAGAGTGCGATGTAGCACTGTCGGATGCCCTGGGCCAGATACTGGCGTACCCGCGGCACCGAAACCCCCAGGCGCCTGGCGATTTCGGCGTGGCCGAGGCCGTCGAGCCGGTTATACAGGAACGCGGCGCGAGCCTTGCTTGACAGCTTGCCGAGCAGGTAATCGATCTGCCTGAGGTCCTCGAGGATCAATTGCTGTTCTTCCAGCGATGGCTGTTCACCTTCGGGAATCAACATCAGTTCGGTGAGGTAAGCCTGCTCCAGGGCCGCCCGACGGAAATAATCGAACAGCAGACCTTTGGCGATGGCTACCAGCAATGCTCGGGGTTCACGGGGTGTCGTCAGTTCATCGCGACCGAGCAGACGCACGAACGTGTCCTGGCTCAAGTCCTCGGCCCGCTGTGGACAGGCCACGTTGCGGCGCAACCATGCCAGTAGCCAGCCGCGATGATCACGGTACAACGCACCAACCAGATCATTGTGAGGACTAGGGACTGACGACACGGAGCTTCACCGATGTTTTAAGTAACGAGAATTGTTCGCGATTGTGGCAGAGGCGGGGGCGGGAATGCAATTGGAGCTGATCGGGATACTGTCTGTGGATTTAGCTGACTCTGTGGGAGCAAGGCTTGCCCGCGATAGCATCATCCGGGATTAACAGCCTGACCGAGTTGTCTGCATCGCGGGCAAGCCATGCTCCTACAGATCAGCCATGCTCCTACAGGTCAGCCATGCTGGGGCAGTGTTAGATGGAAGGCGCCTGCTGCCGGCGCTTCCACTGGCCCAGGCACTGTTGCAGGTTGAGCGGGCTGTGGATCTGTTGCTGGCGGGCACGACTGAACAGGATCAGCGCCAGCTCGGCCGTGGCCAGGGCGTCGGCGCTGGCGTTGTGGCGATCGACCACTTGCAGCTTGAAGGCATCGATCCAGTCGTCCAGGCTCGCCTTGCGTAGCGCTGCCTGGGGGCAGAGCATCGGCGCCAGGTCCGCTACGTCGAGGAACGTATGCTGCAAGCGATAGCCCAGGTGGTCTTTCAGTGCGCGTCCGAGCATGTGAGCGTCGAAGGGCGCATGGAAGGCAAGCAGCGGACTGTCGCCGACGAACTCCATGAACGCCAGCAGTGCTTCGGCCGGGTCGCTGCCGGCGGCGATTGCGCTGGGTGCCAGGCCATGGATCAACACGCTCGGCCCGAGCTTCTGCTTCTCGCATTGCAAGGTGCGCTCGAACTGTTGGCTGAAATCGATAGCGCCGTCTTCGATCACCACCGCGCCGATGGACAGCACCTGATCCTTGTTCAGGTTCAGGCCGGTGGTTTCCAGGTCCACCACTACCCAGCGCTGTTCCCGCAGGCTGCGCTCATCCAGGGGTGATGGCGGCGAGAGATTTGCCAGGCGTCGCTGCAACGCGTCCGGCAACATCGGCGGAGCCGGGCGCAACCAGGAAAACAGGTTCACAGTTGATACCTCAACGTCAGGCTGCTTTGCAGGCGTTGGGCCTGGCGCAATGATTCACGCAGGATCCGCCGATCCAGGTGATTGAGGCTGTCGGGGTCGACGCGGTTGGAGTAGGGCAGGTTCTCGCGGGTCTGCAACTGATGTTGCTGCATGCGGGTTTGCTGGATGAAGTGGTAGGCCTCTTCATAGGCTGCGCCATCAAGGGGGTCGATTACTTCCCGGGCGACCAGTTGCCGCAGGCGTTCCAGGGTGTTGTTGGCCTCTATGCCATTGGCCAGCGCCAGCAGGCGGGCACCGTCGACGAAGGGCGTCAGGCCCTGCACTTTCAAATCCAGGGTAGCCTTCTCACCGTTTTTGCGGCTCAGCACGAAATCCCTGAAACGCCCGACCGGTGGGCGATGACGCAAGGCGTTCTGGGCCATCATGCGCTGGAACAGCCGGTTGTCGCCCACCTGGTCGAGGATCTGTCGGCGTAACTGCGCGCAGCCTTGTTCGTCGCCCCAGACCACCCGCAGGTCGAAATAGATACTGGAGCCCAGCAGGTTTTCCGGCGTCGCTTCGCGAATGAAGGCGGCAAAGCGTCGGGACCATTCGGCGCGGGACAGACACAGTTCGGGATTGCCGGCCATGATGTTGCCTTTGCACAGCGTGAAGCCGCACAGCGCCAGGCTCTGGTTGATCTGTTGGGCGATGGGCAGCAGCAGGCCGCGGATCTGCGCCGCATGGGCCGCGTCCCGGGCCTCGAACAGAATGCCGTTGTCCTGATCGGTATGCAGGGTTTGCTCGCGCCGTCCCTCACTGCCGAAGCACAGCCAACTGAACGGCACCCCCGGATCGCCTTTCTCCGCGAGAGTCAGTTCGATGACCCGGCTCACGGTGTGGTCGTTGAGCAAGGTGATGATGTGGGTGATCTGGGTCGACGACGCGCCGTGGGCCAGCATGCGTTCCACCAGTTGGCCGATCTCGCCCCGCAGGGCTACCAGGTTTTCCACCCGGGGGGCGCTGCGAATGGTCCGGGCCAGGTGCACCAGATCGACTCGCTGCAGGGAAAACAGATCCCGTTCCGACACCACGCCGCACAGGCGCTGTTCCTTGACCAGGCAGACATGGGCAATGTGGCGCTCGGTCATGGCGATGGCCGCATCGAAAGCGCTGTGATCCGGCGAGAGAAAAAACGGTGCCTGGGTCATGTGCGCCGCGATGGCCTGGGAGAAGTCCCCGGCGCCATCGGCCACGACCTGTCGCAGGTCGCGCAGGGTAAAGATCCCCACCGGCGCCTTGCGTTCATCCACCACCACGATGCTGCCGACCTGTTGTTCATGCATCAGCTTCACAGCTTCGCGCAGGGGGGTGTCCGGGCTGCAGCTCACCGGATGACGCATCGCCAGCTCACCCAGCCGTGTATTCAGGGAATATTGGGTGCCCAGGGTCTGCGCGGATTTTTGCTGGACCTGCTGGTTGACCTGGTCGAGCAGGCTGCTGACTCCGCGCAGGGCGAAATCTCGAAACGGGCTGGACAAAGCAAACAGTTTGATAAAGGCCTGCTTGTTCAGTTGCAGGCAAAACGTGTCCTCGCCGGCCCGGTGCTCGGTGCGCGTGGCCCGCTCCCCCAGCAGGGCGGCGAGGGGAAAGCATTCGCCGGTGGTGATTTCGAAAGTGGTCTCGGTGCCACCTTTGGCCGAATGCGGACGCTCCCCCACCACCCGGCCCTGCTTGACGATGTAGAAGTGCTCCACCGGACCGTCGGCCGGCTTGATGATGGTTTCACCCGATGCGTAGAAGCGCAGCAGGCATTGTTCCACCAAGTAGGCCAGGTGAGCATTTTCCATCTGGTTGAACGGGGGGAAGCGCTGCAGGAATTGCAACGTGCCCTGGATGTTCTGCAACACCGCGGTCTTTCCTGCCTGGATGAAGGCGTCCGCTTTTTTCATAACCATTGCGCAATCTTTTTTGAATTGTTGTGGTCGGATCTGTTCCCCATGGTCGACCTCTGCAGGGGGAGTGCCCATTGGACGTAAGTCTAGGTTCCTGCGACGCAGGCAGAACTACAGAAAAGTCCCGCACGAAGCCTCGAAAAATCTTCAGTGAATTCTCTTGGAAAAAAATCCGACGAAGTGCACATTGAAGTGCTGCCGAACGATGTCTGACCACTGTGCCAGGGGATCGATTCAAGGAATGTAGAGAGCATCATGTCCGACCACGATATTTTGAGTGACGCCGAGCGCGAAGCATTGAGCGCCGTCATGCTGGAACCTGATCTGCCACCGCAGCGGGTCTTGATCGCCGATGACGACAAGGACGCTCGCGAGCTGTTGTCGGAGATCCTGGCGCTGGACGGAATCCACTGCATGACCGCCGCCAGTGGCGAAACGGCACTCAAGATGCTGGAAACCAAGCCGTCGATCGGTCTGCTGATCACCGATCTGCGCATGGGCAATGTCGATGGCCTGGAACTGATCCGCCTGGTCCGCGAGTCGGAGCGGGCCGCGTTGCCGATCATCATCGTGTCCGGCGATGCCGACGTGAAGGACGCCATTGAGGCGATGCATTTGAGCGTAGTGGATTTTCTGCTCAAGCCCATCGATACGGAGAAATTGCTAGGGTTGGTCAAGCGAGAGCTGGGGATGGATCTCTAGCCTGCGGCATCCCCACGCAGAGCGTGGGGATGATCGGTCTGCACGGCAAACAAAAAAGGCCCTGATCGCAAGATCAGGGCCTTCCTCATTTATCGTTACCGCTTAATCACAGCCCGTTGGCCGCCTTGAACTCGCGGCGACGACGGTGCAGCACCGGCTCGGTGTAGCCGTTAGGCTGCCGGGTGCCTTCGATCACCAGCTCGACCGCCGCCTGGAAAGCGATGTTGCTGTCGAAGTCCGGTGCCAGCGGACGGTACAGCGGATCGCTGGCGTTCTGGCGGTCCACCACTGGCGCCATGCGCTTGAGGCTTTCCATCACCTGGTCCTGCGTGACGATGCCATGGCGCAGCCAGTTGGCGATGTGCTGGCTGGAAATGCGCAGCGTCGCTCGGTCTTCCATAAGGCCGATGTCGTTGATGTCCGGCACCTTGGAGCAGCCGACGCCCTGATCGATCCAACGCACCACGTAGCCGAGGATGCCCTGGGCATTGTTGTCCAACTCGTTTTTGATCTGCTCCGGCGTCCAGTTCGGGTTGACCGCCAGCGGGATGGTCAGGATATCGTCCACCGAGGCCCGAGTTCGCTTGGCCAGTTCTGCCTGGCGGGCGAACACGTCGACCTTGTGGTAATGCAGCGCATGCAGTGCGGCGGCGGTCGGCGATGGTACCCAGGCGGTGTTGGCGCCCGCCATCGGATGGGCGATTTTCTGTTCGAGCATCGCCGCCATCAGGTCCGGCATGGCCCACATGCCCTTGCCAATCTGTGCACGACCTTGCAGGCCGGTGCTCAGGCCGATGTCGACGTTCCAGTTTTCGTAGGCGGCAATCCATTTCTCGGCTTTCATGTCGGCCTTGCGCACCATCGGGCCGGCTTCCATCGAGGTATGGATTTCATCGCCGGTGCGGTCCAGGAAACCGGTGTTGATGAACACTACGCGTTCGCTGGCAGCCTTGATGCAGGCCTTGAGGTTGACCGTGGTACGGCGCTCCTCGTCCATGATCCCGACCTTGAGGGTGTTGCGCGGCAGGTTCAGCACGTCTTCGACGCGGCCGAACAGCTCGTTGGTGAACGCGGCTTCTTCCGGGCCGTGCATCTTCGGCTTGACGATGTACACCGAGCCGGTGCGGCTGTTGCGGCGCGAGGTGTTGCCGTTGAGGCTGTGGATCGCCGCCAGGCTTGTCACCAGGCCATCGAGAATGCCTTCAGGCACTTCGTTGCCGTGTTTGTCGAAGATCGCGTCGATAGTCATCAGGTGACCGACGTTGCGCACGAACAACAGCGACCGCCCGTGCAGCGTCAGACTCGAACCGTCGACGGCGGTGTACACGCGGTCGGGGTTCATGGTGCGGGTAAACGTCTGACCGCCCTTGGCGACCTCTTCCGACAGGTCGCCTTTCATCAGGCCAAGCCAGTTGCGGTAGATCACCACCTTGTCATCGGCATCGACCGCGGCGACCGAGTCTTCGCAATCCATGATGGTGGTCAGGGCTGCTTCCATCAGGATGTCTTTGACGCCAGCGGCGTCGGTCTGGCCGACTGGGGTGCTGGCATCGACCTGGATTTCGAAGTGCAGGCCGTTGTGCTTCAACAGCACTGCAGTGGGGGCCGAAGCGTCGCCCTGGAAGCCGATCAGTTGGGCATCGTCACGCAGGCCACTGTTGCTGCCACCCTTGAGAGCGACCACCAGTTTGCCGTCGACGATCTTGTAGGCGGTGGAGTCGACGTGGGAACCGGCCGCCAGGGGCGCCGCTTCGTCGAGGAAAGCGCGGGCGAAGGCAATGACCTTGTCGCCACGAACCTTGTTGTAGCCTTTGCCTTTTTCCGCGCCATCGGCTTCGCTGATGGCATCAGTGCCGTACAACGCGTCGTACAACGAACCCCAGCGGGCGTTCGAAGCGTTGAGGGCGAAACGGGCATTCATCACCGGCACCACCAGCTGCGGGCCGGCCATGCGGGCGATTTCGTCATCGACGTTTTGGGTCGTAGCCTGGAAATCCGCCACTTCTGGCAGCAGGTATCCAATGTCTTGCAGGAAGGCTTTGTAAGCCACGGCATCAAAGGCCTGGCCGGCCTTCGACTGGTGCCAGGCATCGATCCGAGCCTGGAAATCATCGCGTTTGGCGAGTAGGGCTTTGTTCTTCGGCGCCAGGTCGTGGATGACCTTGTCGGCACCGGCCCAGAATTGGTCGGCGGTCAGACCGGTACCGGGGATGGCTTCGTTGTTCACGAAGTCGAACAGGACTCTGGCGACCCGAAGGCCACCGACTTGAACGTGTTCAGTCATTGCTTGCCTCTCACTCTGCTCAGCTATTTCGCTTTTCAGCTCTTCGATTTTGACAATGAAGCCTCGGGACATTTAAACCACAAACCCCGAAACCAGTACATGCCATCGCTGGCGGCTGGGTGGGTCCTATCATGGGCATTAAGCCTTGCTGACGGGGCTTTCAGGGATGCGACTGTGCCTTAAGCAGACATCGGTCCAACATTATGTAGTGTGTGCTGCGGCATACTACATGAACAGTTGCGGTTGTGAAAATTAGACTAATTGCGTCGTTCCGCGACCGACTAAAGCAGTACAGTCACGACGAAGCATGGGATGTTCTCAAAAAACTTATTAATTGTTCCATAAAAATCTCGAAACTTGTACACGATTTACCGGTACGTTCAGAAATGGACAGAAGCAACCGCCAAGCGCAGGAGCCTGCGATCTTTGCTTTGATCTTTCGCTCTCGACTCAGTTGGCATGGGAAAGATCGCAGCCTCGTTGCACTCGGCAGATCCTGCATAACTCCTTCCGCAGGGTTTGTGTGCCCTGCCTATACTCCTTCTTCTCATCACAAGAGGGCTGCGCCATGGACCATCTCGTCATTACCGTTTTCGCCCCGGACAAACCTGGGCAGGTCGAGCGCATCGCCCAATGCATCGCCGAGCACGGCGGTAACTGGCTGGAAAGCCGCATGTCGCATCTGGCGGGGCAATTTGCCGGAATATTGCGCCTCAGCGCTCCTGCCGAATCCCAACAGGAACTGATCGAAGCCTTGCAGGGGTTGTCGAGCCACGGCATTCGCGTGCTCATCGCGGAGAGCACAATCGAGGAGTCCTGCAGTTGGAAACCCATTGCCATGGAACTGGTGGGTAACGACCGTCCCGGTATCGTGCGGGACATCACCCGTTTGTTGAGCGAGCAGGGCGTCAATGTCGAGCGGTTGGTGACCCATGTCGGGCCGGCACCGATGAGCAGCGAATTGTTGTTTCACGCCGAAGCGATCCTGGGCGTGCCGCTGACGCTGTCGTTGGACACCTTGCAGGAACGCCTGGAAACCTTGGCCGACGAATTAATGGTGGAGCTCAAATTGAGCGACGAAGCGTGAGCCCGGTTATCCAAGGAAAAACTGCACCTGCCTGTGGATAACCTGTAGAGATACGGCGCCAGCCCAAGCCTGGCGTGCCTTTGCCGGTGATGATCAAAAAATCGCCAATTTTCAAGGGCTTGTGCACAAACGGCGGGGATGATGCTGTGGATAACCTTGGGGTCGATCGGCGCAGGCCACGTCGAACGTGGCCTGCAGGGAGCTGTACGATTTTTGATCAGGTGCGACGGCGCATGCTGATTACGGCATCGAGGCTGTACACCGCGAGCCCGGCCCAGATGAACAGGAATGCCATCAAGGTGCTGGACGACAAATGCTCGCCGAACAGCAGCACCGCCAGCAGTAGCACCAATGTCGGGGCGATGTACTGGAGAAATCCCAACGTCGTGTAGGGCAAATGCCGGGCAGCGGCGTTGAAGCACACCAGCGGAACCAGCGTCACCGGGCCGGCCGCTACCAGCCACCAGGCTTCGGAGGTGGTCCAGAAGGTGGCTTGGGCACTGATGGCCGTTGGATTGAATAGCAACCAGGCCAGGGCAATCGGCACCAGCATCCAGGTTTCCACCACCAGCCCCGGCAATGCCTGGACCGGAGCCTGTTTACGGATCAACCCGTAGAAGCCGAAGGTCAGCGCCAGGGCCAGCGACACCCATGGCAGGCTGCCGACCTGCCAGACCTGCTGCGCCACACCAACCGCTGCCAACCCCACCGCCAGCCATTGCATGCGCCGCAGCCGCTCCCCCAGGATCAGCATCCCCAGCAACACGTTTACCAGCGGGTTGATGTAATAACCCAGGCTGGCTTCGAGCATGCGACCGTTGTTCACCGCCCAGACGTAAGTCAGCCAGTTGGCCGCGATCAAGGTGCCGCTCAGGGCCAGGATCGCCAGGCGACGCGGGTTGTCGCGCAGTTCGCGCCACCAGCCCGGATGTTTCCAGACCAGCAGCAATGCCGAGCCGAACAGCGCCGACCACAGTACCCGATGGACGATGATTTCCACTGAAGGGACGGCAGCGATGGCTTTGAAATAGATGGGGAACAACCCCCAGATGACGTAGGCACTCAGGCCCAGGATATACCCACGACGCGGGTTGGCGGCTTGCATGCAGAATCCTTGCTTAGGCAGCTAACAAAGGAGTGATTGTAAGTAGATTTGTCAGGTTTTGGGCGAACCTTTGAGCAACAACGCAAGTACCTCCTGTGGGAGCGAGCCTGCTCGCGATCGCGGTGTATCAGCTTACGAATATGTTGTCTGACACACCGCGATCGCGAGCACGCTCGCTCCCACAGGAGATTGTGGTGATGGTTGAAGTGCGCTCTTCAAAACAACTTCAACGGCTCTTCATTGAGCGCCGCCAGCTGTTCGCGCAACGCCAATACCTGGTCGCCCCAATAGCGCTCGCTGCCAAACCACGGGAAGCTGCGGGGGAATGCCGGGTCATCCCAGCGACGAGCCAGCCAGGCGCTGTAGTGCATCAGGCGCAGGGCACGCAGGGGTTCGATCAGTGCCAGTTCCCGGGGATCGAAGTCATGGAACTCCTGGTAGCCATCCATCAATTCCGACAACTGGCCCAGGCATGCCTGGCGGTCACCGGCCAGCATCATCCACAGATCCTGCACCGCCGGACCCATGCGACAGTCGTCCAGGTCGACGATGTGGTAGACCTCGTCGCGACACATCATGTTGCCCGGGTGGCAGTCACCGTGCATGCGGATGTTCTGATGGGGCGTGACAGCATAGATTTCTTCGACACGCTTGAGCAGATCCCTTGCCACCGACTCGTAGGCCGGAAGCAGACTACGGGGTACGAAACCGCTTTCCAGCACGGTAGCCAGTGAATCGTGGCCAAAGTTTTTTACGGTCAGGGCCTCGCGGTGTTCGAACGGACGGCTGGCGCCTACCGCATGCAGGCGTCCAAGCAGTTGCCCCAAGCGATAGAGTTGGTCCAGATTGCCTGGCTCCGGTGCTCGGCCGCCACGACGGGGAAACAGGGTGAAGCGAAACCCGGCGTGTTCATGCAGGCTGACGCCGTTGTGAATCAACGGCGCCACCACTGGCACTTCGCAGTCGGCCAGCTCGAAGGTGAAGCTGTGTTCTTCCAGGATCGCTTCGTTGGTCCAGCGCTGGGGGCGATAGAACTTGGCGATCAGCGGTTCGGCGTCTTCGATGCCGACTTGGTAGACGCGGTTCTCATAGCTGTTGAGGGCCAGCACACGGGCGTCGCTGAGGAAGCCGATACTTTCTACGGCATCGAGCACCAGGTCGGGCGTGAGGGTTTCGAACGGATGGGACATGCTGACTCCTGCGCAGCGGCAGGGCTGCCGCGTCCGGCCCTGCATGGTAGCGCAGACGCAGGCAGATAGGTGGACTGAGGCCGTCGCACCAATTTCGGGTGCTCGCAGTATCTTGTGGGAGCAGGCTTGCTCGCGAACGGGCAATAACAGTCGACATCAACGTTGACTGAAGATCCGCTTTCGCGAGCAAGCCCGCTCCCACAAGGGCCTTATCAGGCGCCGATGATTCCGCCGTCCTCGCGGGTGATGACCATCACCGACGAGCGCGGCTTGCCGTTCGGCAGGTGCTCGGGGAATGTCGAGCCGCCGTTTTCACCCGGATGCTGGATTCCGACGAACAAGGCCTTCTGGTCCGGTGCGAAGCTGATGCCGGTCACTTCGCAGCCCACCGGCCCGACCATGAAGCGACGGATTTCGCCGCTGTTGGGGTCGGCGCAGAGCATCTGGTTGTTGCCCATGCCGGCGAAATCACCGGTGTTGCTGACGTCGCCGTCGGTCAGGATCCACAGTCGGCCAGCCTTGTCGAATCCCAGGCCGTCGGGGCTGTTGAACATGTTCTGCGCGTTGACGTTGGACGAACCGGCTTTCGGCGTGCCGGCATGTACGGTCGGGTTGCCGGCCACCATGAACAGGTCCCAGTTGAAGGTCATGGACGCATGATCGTCGCGGTCGGTGCGCCAGCGCAGGATCTGTCCATAGACATTCTTCGCCCGAGGGTTGGGACCGCCCACCGGTTGGCCATCCTCGCCGCGCTTGGCGTTGTTGGTCAGGGTGCAATAGACCTGGCCATCTTTCGGGCTGACCACGATCCACTCCGGACGGTCCATCCGTGTGGCGCCCACGGCACTGGCGGCCAGACGCGCACGGATCAACACCTCGGCCTGATCGGCGAAGCCGCTGTTGGCGTCGAGGCCGTTCTTGCCATGGGTCAGCTCGATCCACTGGCCCTTGCCTTTCGGGTGGTCCGGATTACCGTCACCGGCGTCGAAGCGCGCCACGTACAAGGTGCCATGGTCCAGCAGGTTGCGGTTGGCCTTGGCGTTCTTGTGATTGATGCGCTCGCGGCTGACGAATTTGTAGATGAATTCGCCACGCTCGTCGTCGCCCATGTAGACCACGGCGTGACCATCGTTGGTTTGTGCCAGGGCGGCGTTTTCGTGTTTGAAGCGCCCCAGGGCTGTGCGCTTCACGGGTGTGGACTCGGGATCGAACGGGTCGATTTCCACCACCCAGCCATGACGATTGAGTTCGTTGGGGTTCTTCGCCAGGTCGAAGCGTGGATCGTACACGTGCCAATTGATCTCGCGACTGGTAACGGTGGCGCCGTAGCGCTTTTGCGCTTCATCGAACTGCAAGTCGGACTTGCTGCTGCCAAAACAGTCGGTGAAGTTTTCTTCGCAGGTCAGGTAAGTCCCCCACGGCGTCATGCCATTGGCGCAGTTCTGAAAGGTGCCGAGGACCTTCTTGCCGCTCTTGTCGGCGCTTGTTTTCAGCAGATCATGTCCGGCCGCCGGCCCGCTCAGTTCAATCGGCGTATTGCCATGGATCCTGCGGTTGTAGCGCGATGCCTGGACGAACTGCCATTGGCCGCCTTGGCGCTTCACTTCGATCACCGATACGCCTTCGCTGGCCTGGGCCTTGTGCACGTCTTCGGCCGACTGCGGCTGGCCACCATGAGCGAAGAGGTAGCGGTAGTTGGTGTATTCGTTGTTGATCGCCATGAGCGCCCTGTTCTCGTCACCGGGGAACGGGAACAGGCTCATGCCGTCGTTGTTGTCGCCGAACTGCATTTCCTGGTCGCGCGCAGTGCCATTGCCACTCGGGTCGAACGCGGGTGCGTTCTTCTGCAAAGGCTGGCCCCAACTGATCAAGACCGAGGATTTGTAGCCAGGTGGCAGGGTGAGGGTGTCGGTCGTAGCCGCGGCGATGCTGTCGAAGCCCAGCAACTTGCTATTGCCTTCGCTGACAGCTGCGGCCAGGGCGCTGCGGCTCAGCAGGTTGCCGCCCAGGAACATTGCCGCGCCACACAGGGCGCCGGCGCCGATGAAACTACGGCGGCTCAGGCTGACGATTTTTTCCAGGTCGGTGGATTGGTTTTCTTCTAATAGGCTCATCTCAGGCTCCCTGCTGGTTTTGGCAGTCACCTTAAAGCGGGTCGATGAAGCTTTTGTTTCAGTGCGTTTATAGCGGGGTCCCGAGCAACACATTCGTCGCCGAAAACACCACTTGCACCGGTGAGCCGATGTCGAGGTTGCGCGCTTGCAATTGGAGCGGATCGGCCAAGGCACACAGGGTCTGGCCATTGGGCAAGCCGATACGCACCTCGCTGGGACCATCGGCAGCCGTGGCGATGTGTTCGATGACGCCTTGTAGAACATTGATGCCCGATTTCTCCAAGGGGCCGCTGGGAAACAATTCCAGCCAGCCGGCCTTTATCAACGCCACCACTTCGGTGCCGATGGCCAGCTCCAGGCGCACCGTGCTGTCGTGGGTGATCTGCGCGTCGATGACCAGGCCTCGAGCCAATTCCAGGCGCACCCGGTCGTTATGGCCCTGGGCTTCGATGCCGAGGACTTTGCCGTGCAACTGATTGCGGGCGCTGGTGCGCAGCATCAGGCGACTCAGCAGGCCGAGGTCGCCGGCGTCTTCGCTCGCTTGCAGCAACTGCGCCTGCAAGGCTTGCAGGCGCAGGTACAGGCGCAGCACACGCTGCCCTTCTTCCGACAGCCTGGCACCGCCGCCACCCTTGCCGCCGACGCTGCGCTCCACCAACGGTTGGTTCGCCAGGTTGTTCAACTCATCGATGGCGTCCCATGCCGCCTTGTAGCTCAGACCCGCGCTCTTGGCGGCACGGGTGATGGAGCCTTGTTCGGCGATGTGCTGCAACAGGGCGATGCGTTGCGGACGCCGGACAATGTGTTGGGTCAGAAGCGTGGGTAATGACATGGCGGAAACTGCGCGCAAGAGTGAAAGAACGACGTTGGCGCCTGGGCCGCCGCGCGTCAAGCCGGTTCACCGGGTTTTGGTGTGCGCGCCAGGCAATACACATCGACCCGGGCCGCACCGCCGTCGAGCATCAATTTGGCCAGTGTCTGGGCGGTGGCCCCGGTGGTGAGCACATCGTCCACCAGGGCCAGGTGGCGATTGCGCAATGGCGCATCGGGTGCCAGGGCGAAGGCCTGGCGCAGATTCCGGCGCCGGGCCCGGGCATCGAGTGCCTGTTGCGCCGGGGTATCGTGGATGCGCAGCAGCAGATGTTCTTCGCAGGGAATCTGCAACGCAGCACCGAGCCAGCGCGCCAGCAAGGTCGCCTGGTTGAACCCGCGCTGGCGCAAGCGTCGTCCTGCCAGCGGCACCGGCACCAGCGCGTCGGGCGGTTCCAGGCCTTCGTCGAAATGATGTTGCAGCGATTGCGCCAGCAGTTCGCCCATGAGGCGACCAAGAGGCCATTTTGCCTGGTGCTTGAAACGGGTTATCAGGCTGTCCACCGGGAAATCATAAGCCCAGGGTGCCAGGACCCGTTCGAAGGCTGGCGGTTGCGCGGTGCATTGCCCGCAACGCAGGCCGGCCATGGGCAGCGGCAGGGCGCAGATGACACATTGATCACCGAGCCAGGGCAGTTCGCTTTCGCAAGGCGTGCAGATCGGCTGTTGAGTGTCGGTGGCCTCACCACACAGGAGGCAGGACTGTTTGTTTTTTAACCAGATGTAAACCGGTCCATCGTATCGTGGTTGACAGCGCATGACTCTTCCTTAAATATGCCGAACATCCGTGTCGCGCCTGTGGGTATTGCGTGCCCCCAGTCGCCAGCCAAGCATAATCAAGGAAATACCCATGAGCGCCAGCACCACTGCCAACCTGCGTCATGACTGGTCTTTGGCCGAAGTCAAAGCACTCTTTGTCCAGCCGTTCAATGACCTGTTGTTCCAGGCGCAGACCGTGCACCGCGCGCATTTCGACGCCAACCGTGTCCAGGTTTCCACGCTGCTGTCGATCAAGACCGGCGCCTGCCCGGAAGATTGCAAATATTGTCCGCAGTCCGGCCACTACAACACCGGGCTGGACAAGGAAAAACTGCTGGAAGTGCAGAAGGTCCTTGAGGAGGCCGCACGTGCCAAGGCCATCGGTTCGACCCGTTTCTGCATGGGCGCGGCGTGGAAGCATCCGTCGGCCAAGGACATGTCCTATGTGTTGGAAATGGTCAAAGGGGTGAAGGCCATGGGCCTGGAAACCTGCATGACCCTGGGGCGTCTCGACCAGGAGCAGACCGAGGCACTGGCCCAGGCCGGCCTGGATTACTACAACCATAACCTCGATACCTCTCCGGAGTTCTACGGCAGCATCATCACCACCCGTACCTACAGCGAGCGCCTGCAGACCCTGGCCTACGTGCGTGATTCGGGGATGAAGATCTGCTCCGGCGGCATCCTCGGCATGGGCGAGTCCCTCGATGACCGCGCCAACCTGCTGATCCAATTGGCGAACCTGCCGGAGCATCCGGAGTCGGTACCGATCAACATGCTGGTCAAGGTCGCCGGCACGCCGTTGGAAAATGCCGAGGATGTCGACCCGTTCGATTTCATCCGCATGCTCGCCGTGGCGCGGATCCTGATGCCCAAATCCCATGTCCGCCTGTCCGCCGGTCGCGAGGCGATGAACGAACAGATGCAGGCCCTCGCGTTCCTGGCCGGCGCCAACTCGATTTTCTACGGCGACAAACTGCTGACCACCGCCAACCCGCAGGCTGACAAAGACATGCAATTGTTCGCTCGCCTGGGCATCCAGCCTGAAGCCCGCGAAGAACATGCCGACGAAGTGCACCAGGCCGCGATTGAACAGGCGCTGGTGGAGCAGAAGAGCAGCGAGCAGTTCTATAACGCGGCTGTGTGATCAACCCCGATTTTTCTGTTTGGAATGGGGGACCTGTGGGAGTGAGCCTGCTCGCGATAGCAATAGAGCATTCAACATTTACGTCGAATGACACACCGCCATCGCGAGCAGGCTCGCTCCCACAGGGGAACCCTTCAATCTTTGAATAGTGGTCACCCCGAGGCCTGCATGCCCTTCGATCTCGCCGCACGCCTGGCTGCCCGTCGTGCCGAAAACCTCTATCGCCAGCGCCCGCTGCTCGAAAGCCCCCAGGGGCCGGAGGTGGTTGTGGACGGGCAGCCGTTGCTGGCGTTCTGCAACAATGACTACCTGGGCCTGGCCAATCACCCGCAGGTGATCGAAGCCTGGCGTGCCGGGGCGGCTCGTTGGGGGGTGGGTGGCGGCGCTTCCCATCTGGTGATCGGCCATAGCGGTCCCCATCACGCCTTGGAGGAAGCTCTTGCCGATCTCACCGGTCGTCCGCGGGCGCTGCTGTTCACCACCGGCTACATGGCCAACCTCGGCGCCGTGACCGCACTGGTCGGGCAGGGCGATACGGTGCTGGAGGACCGGCTCAATCACGCGTCGTTGCTCGACGCCGGGATACTGTCCGGCGCGCGTTTCAGCCGTTATCTGCACAACGACGCCCGGAGCCTGGCCAGCCGTCTGGAGAAAGCCACCGGCAATACCCTGGTGGTCACCGACGGTGTCTTCAGCATGGACGGCGACATTGCCGATCTGCCGGCCCTGGCCCGTGAAGCCAAGGCCAGGGGCGCCTGGCTGATGGTCGACGATGCTCACGGTTTCGGTCCGTTGGGCGCGAACGGAGGCGGTATCGTCGAGCACTTCGGCCTCAGCCAGGACGACGTGCCGGTGCTGGTCGGCACCCTCGGCAAGGCCTTCGGCACCGCTGGCGCTTTTGTGGCGGGCAGTGAAGAACTGATCGAGAGCCTGATCCAGTTTGCCCGCCCCTACATCTACACCACCAGCCAACCGCCGGCCCTGGCCTGCGCCACGCTCAAAAGCCTTGAGTTGTTGCGCAGCGAGCATTGGCGGCGCGAGCATTTGCAAGTGTTGATCCGTCAGTTTCGCCATGGCGCGGAGCAGATTGGCCTGCAACTGATGGACAGCTTCACGCCAATCCAGCCGATTCTGATCGGCGATGCCGGGCGAGCGATGCGCCTGTCGCAAATGCTGCGCGAACGGGGTCTGATGGTCACCGCGATACGGCCCCCCACCGTCCCGGCCGGCAGCGCCCGTTTGCGTGTGACCCTGACGGCCGCCCACAGCGAGGCCCAGGTGCAACTATTGTTGAATGCACTGGCCGAGTGTTTTGCCCTGCTGGGGCCGGAGGCAAGCCATGCGTGATCGATTGATATTGCTGCCTGGTTGGGGGCTGGGCGTTTCCCCGCTGGAACCGCTGGCCGCTGCGCTGCACGGGCTCGACGAACATCTGCGGGTGGAAATCGAGCCGTTGCCGGCCCTGGTAACGAGTAATCCCGAGGAGTGGCTCGATGAGTTGGACGCCTGCGTGCCCCAGGATGCCTGGTTGGGTGGCTGGTCCCTGGGCGGCATGCTGGCCTCCGAGTTGGCCGCGCGCCGGGGCGAGCGCTGCTGCGGGCTGTTGACCCTGGCAAGCAATGCTTCGTTTGTGGCCCATGAGCAATGGCCGAGCGCGATGGCCAGTGACACCTTCGACGGTTTCCTCGCCGGGTGTGCCGCCGATCCACGCCTGACCCTCAAGCGTTTCAGTTTGTTATGCGCCCAGGGTTGCAGCGACCCCCGCGGGTTGGCGAGGCTGCTGCTGGCCGGCGCACCGAACACCGCGCCGGAGGTGTCGATGGCCGGTCTGCAAGTGCTGGCGCAGCTGGATACCCGTGCCGCTTTGCAACGCTTCCGTGGCCCGCAATTGCATCTGTTTGCCGGGCTCGACGCCCTGGTGCCGGCCGAAGCCGCGAGTGAATTGCTGGCATTGTTGCCGGACGTCGAGATCGGCCTGATCGAACAGGCCGGTCATGGATTTCTTCTGGAAGACCCGCACGGTGTCGCGGGGGCGATCCAGGCCTTTTTACATGAGGCCGGTGATGACTGACCTGTCCCTTCCCAAATTGCCCGGGACCTTGCCTGACAAGCGCCAGGTGGCAGCCTCGTTCTCCCGGGCGGCGGCCAGCTACGACAGCGTGGCGGAATTGCAGCGCGACGTGGGGCAACAGTTGCTGGAGCAGTTACCTGCCTCGCTCGTGCCGGGACGCTGGATGGACGTGGGTTGCGGCACCGGTCACTTCACTCGGGCGCTGGGCGCGCGCTTCGGCGTGGCGAGCGGCGTTGCGCTGGATATCGCCGAAGGAATGCTCAACCATGCCCGGCCCCAGGGTGGGGCTGCGCATTTCGTCGCCGGTGACGCGGAGCGCCTGCCTCTGCAAACGACGAGTTGCGACCTGGTGTTCTCCAGCCTTGCGGTGCAGTGGTGCGCGGACTTTGCCTCGGTGCTGAGGGAGGCGCATCGTGTATTGAAACCGGGCGGAGCCTTTGCCTTCACCAGTCTCTGCGTCGGTACGTTGTACGAATTGCGCGACAGTTGGCGCCAGGTGGACGGCCTGGTGCACGTCAACCGTTTCCGGGAGTTCGAAACCTATCGACAACTGTGCATGGAAAGCGGGTTGAAGGTCATCAGCCTCGAGAACCGTCCCCATGTGTTGTATTACCCGGACGTACGCAGCCTGACCCATGAATTGAAGTCCCTTGGTGCCCATAATCTGAATCCAGGCCGCCCGGGTGGGTTGACCGGCAGAGCGAGGATCCTGGGGATGATTGAAGCCTACGAGCAATTTCGTCGGGTAGAAGGGTTGCCCGCGACCTATCAGGTGGTCTACGCCGTGCTGGAGAAACCCCTATGAGCCAGGCTTACTTCATCGCCGGTACCGACACCGATGTGGGCAAGACCACTGTTGCGGCCGGCCTGCTGCACGCAGCGCGACAGGCCGGCATGAGCACCGCCGCCGGAAAGCCCGTGGCCTCCGGTTGCGAGGTCACCCCCAAAGGCCTGCGCAATGCCGACGCCCTGGCCCTGCTCGCCGAATGCTCGATGCCGCTGACGTATGCCCAGGTCAACCCGATGGCGTTCGAGCCGGCCATCGCGCCGCATCTGGCGGCCCGGGAAGCCGGCGTGGCATTGACGGTGCAGTCGTTGTTGGGGCCGATGCGTGACGTGCTGGCCCTGCAAGCCGATTTCACCTTGATTGAAGGCGCGGGCGGCTGGCGCGTTCCGTTGGCCGATCAGGACAATCTCTCTGACCTGGCAATGGCCCTGGGCCTGCCGGTGATCCTGGTGGTGGGGGTACGGCTGGGCTGCATCAGTCACGCGTTGCTCACCGCCGAAGCCATTGCCCGGGACGGCCTGCAATTGGCTGGTTGGGTTGCGAATATCGTCGACCCCAAGACATCGCGGCTGGAGGAAAATCTGGCCACGCTCGCCGAACGCCTTCCGGCACCGTGCCTGGGCCGGGTGCCACGAATCAAGGGCGTGACGGCGGAAGCAGTGGCCGGGTACCTGCATCTGGACCTGCTGGATTAGGGTTTGCCTATAACAAGGCACTGTGCCATTAGTGTTTTTGTCGGGCCTTTTCCCAGTGCTTCTGATTCAATGGCCTTGTCGACCCTTCAAGATACGAGCCTTGCCATGGAAATCTCAGGAAGTACCGCATTCTATGCTGGTCTGAGTACTATTCAGACAGGGCAGAACCGTGTCGATCAGGCTTCATCTCAAATCGCCAACAACACCATCGAGCGGGCGGTTACCAGTCAGTCGTCCGAAGTCCAGGTCGATCGCCTGCGGTCGGTGGATCGCAGCCAGCAATCGGACCTGGCCAGCAACATGGTTGAAATGGCCCAGGGCAAGTTCCAGGTGCAAGCGGGCGTGAACGTGGCTAAAGCATCCGACGAGATGCTGGGTACGTTGATCGATACCTTCGCCTGAGCCCGCTCGCCTGAACCCTTCGTTGAGCATCAATCGACTCAAGCGCCCTGATACCCCCATATCCGGGGCGTAAAAGAGCTGATTGCAGCATTGAAAAAACCACCCGAAACCACCACGCGGTGATTAGGCTGCACCTGTACATCATATAAGTTGCCGCTTTCGTCGGTTTGCCAGAAGCCTTCAATGACTCCGCTCTGGCTCACCCGCTCGTACGCCTGGATAGGCTTGTTTGGCTGCCCGGGGACGAAGGCATGACCCACCGTGACGATTCTGCCATCGGCTTGGATGGTCAGGGCGTTCAGGGCCACATGGTAGCCCGGGCGGGCAATCAGAAGCGGCTCGCCGTTGTTGAAACTTCCATCGATTTCACCATTGGCCTCCAGCCGGATAAGTAAGCCCCTTCTCAGGTTATCGAGACCTGTCATCTGGCCTGCGATCAGGATTCTATCGTCCTCCTGAATTGCAATATGGCTGACGATATCCGGTGAGTTGATTTGAGCACGCGACTGGTCGGAGGAACCCTCGTCCATCTCGATATCAACGAAACCCTGATTGCCAAAGGTGATGTCCAGTTCTCCCGCGATGGTGTAGCGGGCCACTGTTCGTGTCCTCGGTTGCTCACCCTGATACCGCCAGGATCCTGCGACGATGATCTTGCCGTCGCTCTGAGTCTGCACATTGCAGGCGTAGCTGGGATGGCCATGGAACCTGATGTCGATGAATCCGCGACCGGCTCCAAAGCCTGTATCGGGTTCCCCGTTGGTATGCAGTCTGAACAGGCGGCCCTCGACCCCCGATTGGGCATTTTCATAGGTAAGGTAGTAGGCGCAGACGAGAATTTTCTGATCTTTCTGCAGGCAACCATCAACCGATTTGTAGTTGCTGTCCGTAGTGCGTGCATGCTCGGGGCTCATGGTGATTATTTTGCGCCCGAATACGAGATCGTGGCTGCCCGTGGCATAGAAACGCATGAGTGCAGGTCGCCATTCGCTGTCTTTGGTGGAGCCGCCAATGAGCAGTATTTTTCCGTCCTCCTGAAGTAACACGCGCGTCGGCGTGCTGTTTTTGGAGCCGTCCTCCAACCATCCGGTTGTGTCATGGAACGAAGTGTCCTTGACGCCATCGGGCAAGTAGCGCGTCAGTGCAAAATAACCCTTGAGTTGCAAGGCAAGGATCAGCTTGCCTTCGCTGTCGCAGACGAGCGAGCTGGCTACGCCTTCTGCGTTCACGCCAATGAACCCTTCGGTTCCAAAAGCCGGATCCAACTGACCGGGTTGACGAGGTTGGGGAGTGCCTGCTGGTTGAGTGTCCATATCGTTTTCCTCCAATCGCAACTAATCTGGACTGGGGGCGCCCAGTTCGTTCATGGGCTTAGTAAATCGCCTTTTTTGAAACGCCGAACCTGTAGAAGCTGACAGTTGTGCCGGATTGACGAGCCAGGTGCCAACGACAATGTCGAGACGATGTGAATGGTGGGACCAGCGGTAATGGATAGACGCTTGACAAGATTTAGGCGTAAACGTATGTTTCAAACAACTGTTTGACCGCCACAACAAATCCATGCGGTCGTTCATCCCCGGTTACATCAGCAGAGGTTATCGCTATGCCTGACTACAAGGCCCCCTTGCGTGATATTCGCTTCGTTCGTGATGAACTGCTTGGCTATGAAGCGCATTATCAGAGCCTTCCGGCTTGCCAGGACGCAACTCCGGACATGGTTGACGCCATTCTCGAAGAAGGCGCCAAGTTTTGTGAGCAGGTGCTGGCTCCGCTGAACCGCGTGGGTGACACCGAAGGCTGCACCTGGAGCGAGTCCGGCGTGAAAACCCCGACCGGTTTCAAGGAAGCCTACAAGCAATTCGTCGAAGGTGGCTGGCCAAGCCTGGCCCATGACGTCGAGCATGGTGGTCAGGGCCTGCCGGAGTCGCTGGGCCTGGCCGTCAGCGAAATGGTCGGCGAAGCCAACTGGTCGTGGGGCATGTACCCGGGCCTGTCCCACGGCGCGATGAACACGATTTCCGAGCACGGTACGCCCGAGCAGCAGGACGCCTACCTGACCAAACTGGTGTCCGGTGAATGGACCGGCACCATGTGCCTGACCGAACCCCACTGCGGCACCGACCTGGGCATGCTGCGTACCAAGGCCGAGCCACAGGCCGATGGCTCCTACAAGGTAACCGGTACCAAGATCTTCATTTCGGCCGGCGAACACGACATGGCCGACAACATCGTCCACATCGTTCTGGCGCGTCTGCCGGACGCTCCGGCCGGTACCAAGGGCATTTCGCTGTTCATCGTGCCCAAGTTCCTGCCTAACGCCGACGGCACCATCGGCCAGCGCAACGCGGTTAGCTGTGGTTCGATCGAACACAAGATGGGCATCCACGGCAACGCTACCTGCGTGATGAACTTCGACGCGGCCACCGGTTTCCTGATCGGCCCGGCGAACAAAGGCCTGAACTGCATGTTCACCTTCATGAACACCGCACGCCTGGGCACCGCTTTGCAAGGCCTGGCCCACGCTGAAATCGGCTTTCAGGGCGGCCTGAAATACGCCCGTGACCGCTTGCAAATGCGCTCCCTGACGGGCCCGAAAGCGCCGGACAAGCCCGCTGACCCGATCATCGTGCACCCTGACGTGCGTCGCATGCTGCTGACCATGAAGGCCTTCGCCGAAGGTAACCGGGCGATGGTCTACTTCACCGCCAAGCAGGTCGACATCGTCAAGTACGGCGTCGATGAGGAAGAGAAGAAAAAGGCCGATGCGCTGTTGGCGTTCATGACGCCGATCGCCAAAGCATTCATGACCGAAGTCGGCTTCGAATCGGCCAACCACGGCGTGCAGATCTACGGCGGCCACGGCTTCATCGCCGAGTGGGGCATGGAGCAGAACGTTCGCGACAGTCGCATTTCGATGCTGTACGAAGGCACCACCGGCATCCAGGCCCTCGACCTGCTGGGCCGTAAAGTGCTGATGACCCAGGGCGAAGCGCTCAAGGGCTTCACCAAGATCGTCCACAAGTTCTGCCAGGGCAACGAAGGCAACGAAGCGGTCAAAGAGTTCGTCGGACCGTTGGCCGCGCTGAACAAGGAGTGGGGCGAGTTGACCATGAAGGTTGGCATGGCGGCCATGAAGGATCGCGAAGAAGTCGGCGCGGCCTCGGTGGACTACCTGATGTACTCCGGTTACGCCTGCCTGGCCTACTTCTGGGCCGACATGGCGCGTCTGGCGGCGGAAAAACTGGCTGCCGGCACCACCGAAGAGGCTTTCTACACCGCCAAGCTGCAGACGGCGCGCTTCTACTTCCAGCGCATCCTGCCGCGTACCCGTACTCACGTGGCTGCCATGTTGTCCGGTGCCAATAATCTGATGGACATGAAAGAAGAAGACTTCGCACTGGGTTACTAAGCCTCAGGCGGTATCTTCTGAAAGCCGCTGCCTCCTTCGGGACGCAGCGGCTTTTTCATGCCCGCAGGAAAAAACTGTGGGAGCGAGCCTGCTCGCGATGCGGTGTGTCAGTCGACAAAAAAATATCTGATACACCGCTTCGCGAGCAGGCTCGCTCCCACAGGGGTATGCGCTGATCCTGAAACAATATTCATCCAATTGTCCTTTAAGAAAACATCCCTTCCTGCCGTTACAGCGATGGCAGTGTGATATCGGTCACATCTCTCGTGCCTTATTGTTCCAATAGCAGGCACAATGCCATCTTTGATCAGCCGGGTTGGAGTTTTACCCTTGCCGCGTTCTTCCGCTGTACGTTTCAGTCATTTCCTACCTTCGCTGTTGCTTTTGCTGGCGGGGCTTGCGGCTGCCTACGTCAAGGATCTCAACGTCTTCTTCACCTCGTTGTTCAATGTTCTTCCTACGTTGGTGTTGCTGTTGGGCGGTGCGTACTGCGCTGTTTACCGACGTCAACGTGAGCTGTTTCTGATGGTCACGGTGTACATCGGCTACTTCCTGCTGGACACCCAGACCGATTTCTACCGTGACAACGGCAAGGTGCGTGAAGACGCCGCCGTGGTGTTCCACCTCGTCTGCCTGTTGCTGCCGTTGTTGTTTGGCCTGTTCGCGGCGTGGCAGGAGCGCACCCACTTGTTCCAGGACATGGTCGCGCGTTTCGCGGTTCTGCTGGCCTTTGGCAGCGTGGCATTGGCCTTGGAGCAGAGCTTTCCCCAAGCCTTGTTGCTTTGGCTTTCGGAGATCCGCTGGCCGGCGTTGCATGGCGCCTGGATGAGCCTGATCCAATTGTCCTACCCGGTGTTCCTCGGCGTATTCCTGTTGCTGTCATGGCAATACTGGCGCAATCCCCGGCCCTTGCATGCCGCACAGCTGGTAGGCGTGTTGGGGCTTTTCTGGATGTTGCCGAAGACCTTCATCCTGCCATTCACCCTGAACATCATGTGCAGCCAGGTGATGCTGATGATCGCTGCGGCGGTCGCCCATGAGGCCTATCAGATGGCGTTTCGTGATGAGCTGACCGGCTTGCCGGGACGGCGTGCGCTGAATGAGCGCATGCAGCGGTTGGGTCGCAACTATGTGCTGGCGATGAGCGATGTGGACCACTTCAAGAAATTCAACGACACCCATGGCCACGACGTGGGCGACCAAGTGTTGCGCCTGGTGGCCAGCAAACTGTCGAAAATCGGTGGCGGCGGTCGGGCTTATCGCTACGGTGGCGAGGAGTTTGCGTTGGTGTTTGCAGGCAAAACCATCGACGAGTGCATGCCTCATCTTGAGGTCATCCGCCAGTCCATCGAGACGTACGCCATTCAACTGCGCAATCCGGACAGTCGACCCCAGGATGACCAACAAGGTCGCCAGCGCCGCTCCGGGGCGGGGGCATCCAGCGTGTCGGTAACGGTCAGCATCGGTGTCGCGGAACGTCTCGAGCAGCGTACGCCTGAAGAAGTCCTCAAGTCCGCCGACCAGGCTCTCTATAACGCCAAGGGCGCCGGACGCAACTGTGTGGTTGCTTTCGGCCAGAGCCGCCGTGGCGCGGTACGCATGGAAGCCGCCGCGGGTTGAGTGATGACGGCGCATTCAGCGTCTGTACTGTGATTGTGAGACTCGGTGGCCGGCAGTAGGTTTGAACGATCTGCTACCGGAGAAAATCACCATGCCCGAGTACAAAGCTCCCCTGCGCGACATGCGCTTCCTGATCGACCACGTTTTCGATTTCCATGGCCGTTATGCCGAACTGGGGGCCAGCGATGCCAGCCCGGACATGGTCAACGCGATCCTCGAAGAAGGTGCGCGCTTCTGTGAGAACGTACTGGCGCCGCTCAATCGTTCCGGTGACGAAGAGGGCTGTCATTTCGACAACGGTGTGGTGACCACGCCTATCGGTTTCAAAGAAGCTTTCGCACAGTACGTGGAGGGCGGCTGGCACGGCTTGGCCGCCGATCCGAGCTATGGTGGCCAGGGTCTGCCCGGTTCCCTGGGCCTGGTCATCAGCGAAATGATCGCGTCCAGCAACACGTCCTGGGGCATGTACCCGGGCCTGACCCACGGTGCCATGTCGGCCATTCATGCCCATGGCACCGAAGAGCAGAAGCAAACCTACCTGAGCAAGCTCACCGCCGGTCAATGGACCGGCACCATGTGCCTGACCGAAGCCCATTGCGGCACGGACCTGGGCATCATCAAGACCCGCGCCGCGCCTCAGGCCGACGGCAGCTACAGGATCTCCGGCAGCAAGATCTTCATTTCCGCCGGCGAACACGACATGAGTGAAAACATCATTCACTTGGTGCTGGCCAAACTGCCGGATGCTCCCGCCGGTACCAAGGGCATATCGCTGTTCATTGTGCCCAAGTTCCTGCCCGATGCCATGGGCGAGGCGGGGGAACGTAATGGCGTGACCTGCGGTTCGATCGAACACAAGATGGGCATCAAGGCCTCTGCCACCTGCGTGTTGAATTTCGACGACGCCAAGGGATTCCTGATCGGCGAGCCCAACAAGGGCCTGAACTGCATGTTCACCATGATGAATCATGCGCGGCTCGGCACCGGCATGCAGGGCTTGTGCCTGGGAGAAACGAGCTTCCAGGGCGCGATCAGATACGCCAACGACCGCTTGCAGATGCGCTCGCTCACCGGCCCCAAGGCACCGGAGAAAGTCGCGGATCCGATCATTGTCCATCCCGATGTGCGCAGGATGCTGCTGACCATGAAAGCCTTCAATGAAGGCAATCGGGCACTGACGTATTTCACCGCGCAACTGCTGGATACGGCGCACCTGGGCGCCGACGAAAGCGCCCGTCAGGAGGCAGAGGATCTGCTGGCGTTCCTCACTCCGATCTGCAAGGCCTTCATGACCGAAACCGGACTGGAAGTGACGAACCATGGCATGCAGGTGTTTGGCGGCCACGGTTTCATTCGCGAGTGGGGTATGGAGCAATTGGTGCGGGACTGCCGCATCGCGCCGATCTACGAAGGCACCAACGGAATCCAGGCCCTGGATCTGTTGGGGCGCAAGGTTTTGGGCAGCCAGGGCAAGCTGCTGCGCGGGTTCACCAAGATCGTTCACACATTCTGCGCCGCGAATACCGGACACCCGCAGCTAAAGGATTTCATCGCACAACTCGACGGACTCAACCGGCAGTGGGGCGAACTGACGACCGGGGTCGGCATGGCCGCCATGAAGAACCCGGACGAAGTGGGCGCCGCCTCCGTGGATTACCTGATGTACAGCGGCTATATCATCCTGGCCTACCTGTGGTTGCGCATGGCGCTGGTGGCCCAGGCACAACTCAACGGTGGTACCGGCGATGCCGATTTCTGCCGAGGCAAACTGGCGACCTGCGAGTTCTACTTCAAGCGACTGTTGCCGCGCACGGCTGCCCATCGGGCCGCCATCGAGTCGGGAAGCGACTGTCTGATGAAGCTGCCGGCCGCGCTGTTTGCGCTTTGATTTAGAGGGAATGCCAACAGAGATCGCAGGCTTCGCCAGCTCTTACAGGGAATACGCATTTTCATGTAGAAGCTAGCGAAGCCTGCGATCTTTTTGTTTTGACTAAAAATAACAAAACAGTCATGTGTTGACCCTATGTGTCGCAAAAGTTGTTGAGGTACACTCCGACCATTGCTAAAACCGTTTTCCCACGGACCAACTGTTTAGATCCTGCGAGGTTTGCCATGGCTGACTACAAAGCGCCCCTGCGCGATATGCGCTTCGTCCTCAATGAAGTGTTCGAGGTCGCGAAACTCTGGGCCGAGCTGCCGGCACTGGCCGAGACCGTCGACGCTGAAACCGTCGAAGCGATTCTCGAAGAAGCCGGCAAAGTCACCAGCAAAAGCATTGCGCCCCTCAGCCGTGCCGCTGATGAAGAAGGCTGCCATTGGGCGAACGGTGCCGTCACCACGCCGGCAGGTTTCCCACAGGCCTACCAGACTTACGCTGAGGGCGGCTGGGTCGGTGTCGGCGGCGATCCTGCCTACGGTGGCATGGGCATGCCCAAGGCCGTTTCGGCCCAGGTCGAAGAAATGGTCAACTCCGCAAGCCTGTCCTTCGGTCTGTACCCAATGCTGACCGCCGGGGCTTGCCTGTCGATCAACGCCCACGCCAGCGAAGAGTTGAAAGCGGCGTATCTACCGAACATGTACGCCGGCATCTGGGCGGGCTCCATGTGCCTGACCGAGCCCCATGCCGGGACGGACCTGGGGATCATTCGCACCAAGGCCGAACCCCAGGCCGACGGCTCCTACAAGGTCAGCGGCACCAAGATCTTCATCACCGGCGGCGAGCACGACCTCACCGAGAACATCATTCACCTGGTGCTGGCAAAACTGCCGGATGCGCCGGCTGGCCCGAAAGGCATTTCGTTGTTCCTGGTGCCCAAGTTCATGGTCAATGCCGACGGCAGCCTGGGCGCGCGCAACGCGGCCAACTGCGGGTCGATCGAACACAAGATGGGTATTCAGGCGTCTGCCACCTGCGTGATGAACTTCGATGAAGCCGTGGGTTATCTGGTCGGCGAGCCGAACAAAGGCCTGGCGGCGATGTTCACCATGATGAACTACGAACGTCTGGGGGTCGGTATCCAGGGCCTGGCGTCCGGAGAGCGCTCCTACCAGAACGCTATCGAATACGCCCGTGATCGCTTGCAGAGCCGTTCGCCCACCGGTGCGCAGAACAAGGACAAAGTCGCCGACCCGATCATCGTCCACCCCGATGTGCGCCGGATGTTGCTGACCATGAAGGCCTCGAATGAAGGCGGTCGGGCATTCTCCACCTACGTGGCGATGCAACTGGACACCGCCAAGTTCAGCGAAGACCCAGCCACCCGCAAGCGCGCCGAAGATCTGGTTGCGTTGCTGACGCCGGTGGCAAAGGCGTTCCTGACGGATCTGGGCCTGGAAACCACTGTGCATGGCCAGCAGATTTTCGGCGGCCACGGTTATATTCGCGAGTGGGGCCAGGAGCAGTTGGTGCGTGATGTTCGCATCACCCAGATCTACGAAGGCACCAACGGTATCCAGGCGCTGGACTTGGTGGGGCGCAAGATCGTCGGCAGCGGCGGCGCGTTCTACAAGCTGTTCGCCGACGAGATTCGCCACTTCACCGCCACTGCGAGCAGCGATCTGGCCGAGTTCACCAAGCCGTTGAATAATGCTGTCGCTACCCTGGACGAGCTGACCGACTGGCTGCTGGACCGGGCGAAAAGCAACCCGAACGAAATCGGCGCGGCTTCGGTGGAGTATCTGCAGGCATTCGGCTACACCGCCTACGCTTACATGTGGGCGCTGATGGCCAAGGCGGCGTTGGGTAAGGAAAGCCAGGATGACTTCTACGCCAGCAAACTGGGAACTGCGCGCTTTTACTTCGCTCGCCTGCTGCCACGGATCCATTCCTTGAGCGCTTCGGTGAAAGCAGGCAGTGAATCGCTGTTCCTGCTGGAAGCAGGGCAATTCTGAATATGAGGCAATGTAAGCAAATGCTTACATTACGTGACGTCGATTTCCCTCTATCGGCTGATTGGATCCAAGGCTAATCTACTTCACATGGACGTCGCGCAGGATGCGCAGAGAAACAACACGGACACGTAGGATTCCGCCAGGAAGGTGGAGTGAAAGGGATATCAGGGAAACAGTCTGCAAAGCCCCGCTTCGGCGGGGTTTTCTTTTGCCTGCGTTTTTTGTTCCTGCCTGGCTTCGCCCTACTCACTGATGGTTTGAACCCTGACGAGCGGTCATGGGTCAATGTGCTATATGGCAATGTAGCCATCGCCCATCAGGAGCCCACCATGGATTTCATTCGCATCATCATCGCCATTCTGTTGCCGCCATTGGGCGTGTTCCTGCAAGTCGGCTTCGGCGGGGCTTTCTGGCTGAATATTCTGCTGACACTGTTGGGTTACATCCCCGGCATCGTCCATGCGGTCTATATCATCGCCAAGCGCTGAACATTGCAGCAAAACCCATGTGGGAGCGAGCTTGCTCGCGATAGCTGTCTGTCATCCAACATGGATGTCGACTGATCCACCGCTATCGCGAGCAGGCTCGCTCCCACAGGTTCTTCATCTCCTTACAACGCCATCACCTTCCGATAGAACAACCACTCATGCTCGAGGGCGTGGGCCTGGTTCGCCGCCTTGCGAAAGCCGTGACGCTCATCCGGATAGTAATGCGCTTCGACCGTCACGCCGTTGTCTTTCAGCGCCCTGACCATATCGCGGGTCTGCTGCGGCACGACCACGGCGTCCAGTTCGCCCTGAAAGAAGATAACCGGTGCGTGGATCTGATCTGCGTGCAGCAGCGGGGTACGGGCACGGTAACGCTCGACGTCCCGTTGCGGGTCGCCGATCAGCCAGTCCAGGTAATCACTTTCGAATTTGTGCGTGGCTCGACCCAGGGCGACCGGATCGCTGACTCCATAAAGGCTGGCGCCGGCACGAAATACGTCATGAAACGCCAGGGCGCAGAGCGTCGTATAGCCACCGGCACTGCCGCCGCGGATGAACGCACGGCGGCCATCGATCAGACCCTGCTCGTCCAGATAGCCAACCACCGCACAGGCATCCTCGACGTCCACCACGCCCCAGTTCAAATGCAGCGCTTGCCGGTAGATCCGGCCGTAGCCGCTGCTGCCACGGTAATTGAGGTCCGCGACGGCGAAGCCGCGCTGGGTCCAGTACTGGATGCGCGGATCGAACAAGGGATAGCAGGCCGAGGTGGGGCCGCCATGGATGAAGACCACCAATGGCGGCTTGGTGTCTGCCCCCATGGCTGGGTAAAAGAACCCATGGGCCATGCCCGAGGTCGACGGATAGTGCAGGGTCTGCGGGCGGCTGATCTGTTCGACGGGCAGAGGCGCGACGCCTCCGGCCAGGACCTGCGTGTCGTGACTGTGGCGTTCAATCGCGATGACTGCGCAAGGACTGACCGGAGATGCGACAATGGCGTAAATGAACCGCTCGTCCAGCGCCAGGCTGCGAAAGCGGGTGTAGGCGCCGGTGTAATCTTCCTCCCCCGCGTCACTGCGGCACAGGCCAAGCCGCCCGAAACCCGCTTCGGTCCAGCTCGCCAGGTACGTGCTGCTGTCTAACGGCAACCAAGTGCAGCCGCCGAGTTGCCACGGCGCGGGAGCGTGATCGGCTTCAGCGCAGGGCAGCGGTTGCAGGCCGTCGGTCGTCTCGACCCACGGCTGCCAGTAGCCGCCGCGATCGCTCAGGCAGTACAAGCGGTTGGCATTATCGAAACGCGGTTGCTGGATGGATTCTTCTTCAGCGCTGCCCGCCACGCAACGGGGTTCACCCCAACCGGTAGCGGTGCGTTCGGCCAGCATCAGGCGCGTGGCCGTCCACGGTTGATGCGGACGGCTCCACTCGATCCAGGCCAGTCGCTGGCCGTTCGGACTCAAGGTTGGCGCGGCATAGAAGTCAGCGCCTTCGACCAGTAGACGCCGCTGTCGATCTGCCAGGCCAATCGCTACCAGGCGATGTTGATTGGCCTGTTCCTCCACTGCCAATACCTGGCCTGCGGCGAAACTGAGATCGCCATATCGACAGTCGCCCGACGTCAACGCCACGGGCATCTCGCCGCTCAGGGACTGGCGGTACAGCTGCTGGTCCGCGTCGTTGACGAACAGCACGCCATCGTCGCCCAGGCAGAACGATCCACCGCCATATTCATAGACCCGGCTGCGTGCGCTGAAACCGTCCGGGGTCAGGCAACGGGCCTGGGTGTCTTGCCATTGCCAGATCCGGCAGGCCCCGTCTTCCGGGCGATATTCGTTCCAGAACAGGCCCAGTGGGCCGACCTGCAATTCAGCGAAGTCGATCCCCGCCGCAACGGCCTGGGCGGCGCTGAACGGCTCAGCTTTTGGCGATGAGGTGCGAGTTTCGTTCATTGCGGAAGGCCAATTGTTCGATGGTCTGGGTGGCGTGCTCGGCTTCTTCCCGGGCCTTGAGAATCACCCCGTGATGTGCGGATTTGCTGCACACCGGGTCGGCATTGCTGGCGTCGCCCGTGAGCATGAACGCCTGGCAGCGGCAACCGCCGAAGTCCTGCTCCTTTTCGTCGCAGGAGCGACATGGCTCGGGCATCCAGTCGTAGCCGCGGAAACGGTTGAAACCGAAGGAGTCGTACCAGATGTGCTGCATGCTGTGGTCGCGCACGTTGGGAAATTGCACCGGTAGCTGTCGGGCGCCGTGACATGGCAGTGCGGTACCGTCCGGTGTCACCGTCAGGAAAAGGCTGCCCCAGCCGTTCATGCAAGCCTTGGGGCGTTCCTCATAGTAGTCCGGGGTGACGAAGATCAGCTTGCACGGATGGCCCTGGGCTTCGAGCCTGGCGCGATATTCATTGGTGATGCGCTCGGCGCGCACCAGTTGTTCCCGGGTAGGCAACAGGCCCACCCGGTTGAGCTGCGCCCAGCCATAGAATTGACAGGTGGCGAGTTCGACGAAGTCGGCTTCAAGGGCAATGCACAACTCGATGATGCGGTCGATCTTGTCGATGTTGTGCCGATGGGTGACGAAGTTGAGGACCATCGGGTAGCCGTGGGCCTTCACCGCCCGGGCCATTTCCAGTTTCTGTGCGAAGGCTTTCTTCGAGCCGGCCAGCAGGTTGTTCACCTGCTCGTCGCTGGCCTGGAAGCTGATCTGGATGTGATCGAGGCCGGCCTTTTTGAAGTCGCTGATTTTCTGTTCGGTCAAACCGATGCCGGAGGTGATCAGGTTGGTGTAGAAACCCAGCTTGCGCGCCTCGCCGATCAGCTCGGCGAGGTCCTGGCGCACCAGCGGTTCGCCACCGGAAAAACCCAGCTGCGCGGCACCCATTTCCCTGGCTTCACGAAATACCTTGAACCATTGCTCGGTGCTCAGTTCCTTGCCCTGCTCGGCGAAGTCCAGCGGGTTGGAACAGTAGGGGCATTGCAGCGGGCAACGATAGGTCAGCTCCGCCAGTAACCACAGCGGCAAGCCGATCGCGGGCTTGTCAGGCAAGTTCGATCCAATGCTCTGCACGGGCGACCTCCATGAACTGCTCGATGTCGTCACCGAGTTCGGGCACGTCGGGAAACTGCTTGGCCAGCTCGTCGATGATGGTCGTGACATCCCGTTCACCGTCGATCAGTCCACCGATCAGCGCAGCGCTGTCGTTGAGCTTGATCATGCCTTCAGGATAGAGCAACACATGACCTTTCTGCGCCGGTTCATACTGGAAGCGATAGCCGGGGCGCCAGCGAGGGGTTCTGCTGCGGTCGAAACTCATAAGGGGATTCCTTTGTGCCACACCCGTTGGCCGGTCACGCTGTGATAGGGCGGGCGGTTCAATTCGTAGGCCATGCTCATCGCGTCGAGCATGCTCCAGAGGATGTCCAGTTTGAACTGGAGGATCTCCAGCATGCGCTCCTGGCCTGCGCGGGTGGTGTAGTGCTGCAAGGTAATCGCCAGGCCATGCTCCACGTCACGGCGGGCTTGGCCCAGGCGCGTACGGAAGTACTCATAGCCGGCCGGGTCGATCCACGGATAATGCTGCGGCCAGCTGTCCAGGCGGGACTGGTGGATCTGCGGGGCGAACAGCTCGGTCAGCGAGCTACTGGCGGCCTCCTGCCAACTGGCCCGGCGGGCGAAGTTGACGTAAGCATCCACAGCGAATCGCACCCCTGGCAGCACCAGTTCCTGGGAGCGCAATTGATCGGGGTCCAGTCCCACGGCCTGGCCCAGCCGCAGCCAGGCCTCGATACCACCGTCTTCACCGGGGGCGCCGTCGTGGTCGAGCAGGCGCTGTATCCACTCGCGGCGAACCTCTCGATCCGGGCAGTTGGCCAGGATCGCGGCATCCTTCAGCGGAATGTTCACCTGATAGTAAAAGCGGTTCGCGACCCAGCCCTGGATTTGCTCGCGAGTGGCACGGCCCTCATACATCGCCACATGATAGGGGTGATGTATGTGGTAATACGCGCCTTTGGCACGCAGGGCCGCTTCGAACTCGGCGGGGGAAAGGGGGGTATCAGTCATTGCGGTTCTCCGGGGAATAACCGTGGGTTCTGTGGCGTCTGGGCTGGCCTCATCGCGAGCAGGCTCGCTCCCACATGGGTTCTGTGGCGCACTCGGACTACTGTGGGAGCGAGCCTGCTCGCGATGGGGCCAGCCCGGCCAGCACAACCAGGCTGACACAGCGCACGCTCACTCCCACAATCGTCCCGCCCTTGCTACAACTCAATACTCATTCCGTCGTAGGCCACTTCAATCTTTCGGCGTACAAGTTCGGCCCGCTCTGGTGAATCTTCATCAAGAATCGGATTGGTATTGTTGATGTGGATAAGGACCTTACGCGGTCCGGGCAGTTGCTCCAGCACTTCGAGCATGCCGCCGGGACCGTTCTGCGCCAGGTGGCCCATTTCCCGCCCGGTACGGGTGCCGACGCCGCGACGCTGCATCTCATCGTCGTCCCACATCGTGCCATCCACCAACAGGCAATCGCTGCCAGCCATGATCTCCAACAGTGCTTCGTCCAACTTGCCCAGGCCTGGCGCGTAGAACAGCTTGCCCCCGGTACACAGGTCTTCGACGATCAAGCCGATGTTGTCCCCTGGGTGCGGGTCGAAGCGGTGTGGCGAATAGGGCGGTGCGGCGCTGCGCAGGGGCAGCGGGGTGAAGCGCAGGTTCGGACAGGCCGGCACGGTGAAGCTTTGGTCGAGCTCGATGCGGTTCCAGCTCAGCCCACCGTTCCAGTGGGTCAGCATGTTGAACAGGGGAAAACCGCTGCTCAGGTCTTCATGGACCATGTCGGTGCACCAGACTTGATGCGGGCAGCCTTCCCGCAGGCTGAGCAGGCCTGTGGTGTGGTCGATCTGGCTGTCCATCAGGATGATCGCGCCGATGCCGGTGTCCCGCAGGGCCCGACCAGGCTGCATCGGCGCGAAGCCCTGGAGTTGGGCGCGGATGTCCGGAGAGGCGTTGCACAACACCCAGCTCACTCCGTCATCGGAAATCGCGATGGACGACTGGGTGCGCGCCAGGGCCCGCAGGCTGCCGTTGCGAAAACCTGCGCAATTGGCGCAATTGCAGTTCCATTGAGGAAAACCGCCGCCAGCGGCGGAACCTAGAATCTGGACGAACATGGCCGCTCCATCTGATAACCGAAATAAAAAACGCCCCGGATGACCGAGGCGTTTGCTGCGCGTTCAACCGACCGCAGCAATTAACGGCTGGCGAAGTACATGGTGACTTCGAAACCGATACGCAGGTCGATATATGCGGGTTTGGACCAGGACATGGAAATACTCCTTTGGTTGGGGTGGGACGGTTCAGATCTATACATATAGTCCACCTCCGTTCGGAGATGTTCAGATGCTTAGGCTGCTATGTTACTAAATTAAACAAAATTCCACGCCTCGATTCTCCGAGAAAGCTCATTGCAGACGCTGTAATGATCATTCCGCTATGTGCCAATGTTCATCCGGGCAGACACCGTTGCTCAGGCAATACCGGCCACCTTCGGCGTCGATCAGGCGTTGGGCGGCATCGAGCAATTGCTCGCGATTCAGTCCGGCGACCGCATCGTAAAGTTGCTCAAGGTAATCCGACGGGCGGCCGGCCAGTTTACCCTGCCAAAGCAGTTCGGCCGCTTGGGCGCAGGGCAGGGTGTCGCTGTGGAACTGGGAGGCGAGTGCCCGTTGTTGGCCGAACAAGGTCGAATCGTCGATCTGCCGGATCAGTTGCGGTAGCGCTTCCAGGAACTGTTCCATGTGCGTGATCAATTCAGTCGCCGAGGCGCTGGGCGACTGGACACCGAACAGCAGACCGGTTTGCCCATCGATCTGCCTCAATCCGCTGAACACCGCGTAGCCCAGCTGCAACTCGACCCGCAGGCGTTGGTAGAACGGCGTCTGACACAGCTGTGCCAGTAACCGCCAGGCGGCTTCGTTGGGCAACGCCAGGGTGGGTGTCGGGCAAAACAGCAACACGGCCTGCTCGTCGCCCTGGGTCGGCAACCTGTGCCAGATACGCTGCGCCAAGAGCGGCGCCGGCTCGACTGGCTGGGCGGCAATGCCGGGGACCCTGGCCAGGGCAGGCCCCATGGCGCCCTGGGCTGTTTCAGAAAGGCCGATGGCCAAGCCGTCCCATTCGGCGGTCGCCCACAGGCTTTGGTCGCTGTCGGGCCGTGGCCTGGTTTCTGGTGGAGACGACGGTCGACAGTGATCCGCCAGCGCCTGCAACAAATGTCGAATCGGCATCAGCGGGGTTTCGTCTACAGCGTTGGGCAGCGGCTCCCCCAACTTTGTCAGGACCTGTTCGAGCACCAGCGGTATCGGTGCCTGCAAACCGATCAGCTTCAGCAGGCTTTGGTTTCCGGAGATCTCCATGGTGACTTCAACACCGGCCTGCCGGGCCTCCTCTCGCAATTCCTGCAGGTGCTGTTCCAGCCTGGATTGAAGATCGTGGGGCGCTTGAGCTGCCAGTCGCCAGCGCAGGTACACCACGCCTTCACGGAAGTGATCCGTCAGTCCCTGTCTGAATTGCATGGGTGAGCGGTCGCGTCGCCCCCGGGAGCGGTCCTGGGCGAAGGTCCGTAAACCGCGGTGGGCGCTTGTCTGACCGCGTATCAGACCGGCGCGGGGTGGCTCGATGGCCGTTTGCAGGAACGGGTTGGGCGCGGGTAGTTGCCATTCTTCAGTGATGTGAGTCGCAGGGTGCAACTGCCTGAGGATTTCTCTGAGCCTCACAAGATCGTTCTCCGACAGGGGGAGTCCCCGTCTTTCACTGTCCGAGCGCGCCAATTGCAGCGCCGATGCGGTCTCCTGCCGGCAATGGAGCAGGGCAGTCAACGCCTTGCGCAAGGATGCCCAGTCATCCTGGGCGGCAAAAAATCCCAACCAGTCGCGCAGCAACGGCTGTATTTCGTCGTGCCGTTGAGGCTCGTCGAGCTTGAGTTCGATGTGCAGCAGCGCCTGTCCGTCAAATTCATACAACGGCGTGGCGTTGAGGCTGTCAGCCAGACCACGTTGGCGCAACGTGGCCAGCAAGCCGCCCGGTTTGCCGGTGTTCAGCCAGGTGCAAAGAAAATCCAAAGCTTGGGGTGAAGCGCTGGGCAGGTCTTCGAAGGCGAATAGCAGATCGAGGCGACGGTCGCTGAGCTGTTGATAACCGGTATCGGCCGATTCCATCAGTTTCGGTGGTGACTGCCGGGCAGCTACGTCGCCGGCGGGCAGGTCGTTGCCGAATGATTCTGCCAGAGCGCTCAACTCATCGAGGCTTTGCGGGCCAACCAGGCTCAGGGTCATTTGGCCGTTGTGGTAGAACCGTCGATAAAAGTCCTGCAGTGCCGTCTGGAATTCAGGCTGCGACACGGCCAGGCTGTCACGGTTGCCGGCGTGAAAACCCCGCAGCGGGTGGACCATCGAGAGGCCTTCCAGCAGGGAAATCTGGCGCTGGGCCGCCGGGTCCTGGGACCAGGCGATGAACTCCGCCTGCAACACTTCTCGTTCCCGCAACTGGTCGGCTTCGTCCAGGCGCGGATGGACAAGCATGTCCTGCAACCGGTCCAGTCCGCCGGCGAAGGCGGCAGGCGGCAGCTCGATGAAAAAGTCCGTGGTGCGTTCGCTGGTGCGTGCGTTGACCTGGCCGCCATGCCGTTGCACGTAGGCCATCAAATGTTCTCCCGCAGGAAAACGCTCAGTACCGAGGAAGAAAAGGTGCTCAAGGAAGTGCGCCATGCCCGGCCAGGCCAATGGCGCATCATGGCTGCCGGCGGCTACCCGCAGCACGGCCGCGCTGCGTTTGAGACCGGCTGCATGACGCAATGTCACCTTCAGGCCATTGACCAGGGTTTCAGTGGAGGGGCGGAGGGAGTCGGGGGCCGGCATGAGCGCTTCCAAGGCAGAGATGCGCTCATGCTAGCGGATTGCAGGATGTTCTCAATCAGTGCTTGTGCAGGTCGCCGTAAAGCTCAGGACGGCGGTCATGCAAGTAGTTGTAGGCTGCGCGGGAGTTTTCCATCAATTGACGGTCCAGCTCCCCCACGATCAAGGCTTCATCCAGCCCCGCAAGGGCGGGACGGCTGCCATCCGGTGCGGCAATGCTGCTTTGGCCGCAATACTGCAATTCACCTTCATGGCCGCAGTAATTGGCGTAGGCCACGAAACACTGGTTCTCGATAGCCCGGGCGCGCACCGTAATGTCGGCGATGAACTCGTAGGGCAGCATGTTGGCGGTCGGTACCAGGATCAATTCGGCGCCGGCCAGGGCCAGGCGTCGAGCGTTCTCCGGGAACTCCAGGTCGTAGCAGATCAGGAAACCGAGCTTCCAGCCGTTGAGGCTAACGATCGGCAGTGAATCATCGCCCGCGCTGAACATCGCATGATCGAGGTCACCGAACAGGTGGCTCTTGCGATAGTTGGCCAGGCGCTCGCCCTGGGCGTCGATCAGTTGGACCGAGTTGTAGATCTGCCCGTTCTCGCTGCGCTCAGGGTAGCCATAGAGAATCGCCAGGCCGGAGGCCTTGGCAATGCGACCGATCTGCTGCGCCCATTCGCCATTGTAGACCTCGGCCAATACATTCACCGCGTCGACGCCGATGTTGTAGCCGGTCATGAACATCTCCGGCAGCACCAGCACATCGGCGCCCCTGGCCTCCAGCGCCACCTGATGCAGGCGCTGCAGGTTGGCGACCGGATCCAGTGGCAGCGGTGGGCATTGATAAAGGGCTACGCGCATCGACAACTCCTTTTATTCGGGCCGTTTCATTCAGGCAGTGCGATCGGACCGATCTCGTTGAATACATCACCTGGACCCGGGTTCTCGGCGTGAGTTTCACCGCCGAAGTGCTTCATGATTCCCCACACGGCATTGAGTGAGGTCTGTACCGCGCCTTCAACCCAGGCGGGTGTCCATGAGACGTCATCGCCAGCAATAAAGATCCCGCGTTGTTCAGCCGGCATGTCGTCTTGCATGAAATGCGCGTACATACGCTGGTTGTAACGATAGTGACCCGGCAAGGCGCCCTTGAAGGCGCCGAGGAAGTGCGGGTCGGCTTCCCAGGAAACGGTGATCGGATCGCCGATGATCCGGGCGGCGATGTCCACCTTGGGGTAGATTTTCTTCAGGGCATCGAGAGCCAGCTTCACGCGCTTTTCCACGGGATGAGGCAGCATTTTCAGCGCATCACTCATCCAGGAGTAAGACAGGCAGATGACGCCTGGCTTGTCATCGCCGTTGTCGAACAGGTAGGTGCCGCGCGTGAGGCGGTCGGTGAGGGTCATGCTCATCAGGTCGCGGCCGGTTTCCGGGTCCTTGTCCTTCCAGAACGGGCGGTCGACCATGACAAAGGTCTTCGATGATTGCATGTAGCGGGTGCGGTCCAGGGCCATCCACATCTTCTGCGAAAACAGCGCCTCTTCACATTCGATCTGGGTGGTCAGCAGCCAGCTCTGGCAAGTGACCAGTACCGCGGCATATTCCCGGGTGTCGCCCCAGACGTCCGTCACGCTGAACCGGCCATCTTCTGCGCGAGCGATGCGCTTCACACCGCTGCGGGGCGCGCCCAGGTGCAGCGAACTCAGGCTGGTGCCCTTTGGCCAATGCGCACAGCGCTCCGGCACGTGTTTCCAGATACCGTGGGGCACCTGTTCCACGCCGCCCACCACCAGGTGCTGGTGATCATCGCAGTTGGTCATCACCACGCGGAAGATTTCCAGCATCGAGTTGGGGAAGTCCGAATCCCAGCCGCCGGTGCCGAAACCGACCTGGCCGAATACTTCACGATGCTGGAACGAGAGCTTGGCGAATGCCTTGGAGGTGGCGACGAAATCATAGAAGGTGCGGTCGTCCCACAGCGGCACCAAAGTGTTCCACAACTCCTTGAGGCGCGACACGTCACGGGCGCGAATCGCTTGCTGGATCTCGCTGAAGCGCGAGCCGTCCTCCAGCGCATCGGCCCAGGCGTCGGCCACTTCCTGGAACAACGCGGGAAGGTCCGCCAATTTCTGCGCGTAGTAAGTCTGGCCCTCGAGGTCGATGACGGTGCTGCCGGAAGCCGGGGTCAACGGGTTGGGAAACGGCTTGGTTTCCAGCCCCAGCTTGTCGACATAGTGGTAGAACGCCGTGGACGACACCGGAAAGCGCATCCCCCCCAACTCGGCGACAATCCCTTCGGTACCATTGAACGCCTGCGAACGCAGCCGCCCGCCCATTTTCGAAGCCTCGTAGACCACCGGCTTGAGGCCCAGCTTCATCAGTTCGTACGCCGCCACCAGGCCAGAGATCCCGGCCCCGACGATTGCCACCTCGGCTCCGAGGTTGTCAGCCGGAATACTGCCCAAGCCGGCCGGATGCTCGATCCAGTCGTCAAAGGCGAAAGGAAAGTCCGGCCCGAAAATGGTGATGGGCTTCTTACCGTCTGCTGGGTGGCGATTGTGCTTGTTCATGGCTGACCTTGAGGGGCGACTCGACGCTTGCTCGCGTCTGAGTATAGGAAAGATGCCGGCCATTCTAGAGCGGGTTAAACACGTTAATAAGACGCAATGTGTCGTCGTTATGAATTATTAAACGTCATTTTGATGCGTTTAAAAGTCGTAATGACGAAGCGCACTTCCTTGTGGGAGCGAGCCTGCTCGCGATAGCGGTTTGTCAGCCCAGGTAGATGGTGGCTGGACTGAAGATATCGCGAGCAGGCTCGCTCCCACATTGATTCGGGTGGCACAGCCCTAGACCGGCTGCCCCCGATCAATCTTGCTGCTGAGGATGATGGAGGTGGTGGTCTTTTCCACGCCGTCCACGCTGCCGATCTGGTCCAGCAACTGATCCAGCTGTTCCGGCGAATCCGTGCGCAGCCAGGCCACATAATCGAACTCGCCACTGACCGCGCATAACTGCTGGACCTGGGCCATGGCGCTCAAGCGCCGTAGCACATCCTTGCCGGAGCGCGGTTGGACCTTGATGCCGACGTAAGCCTGCAGGCCGCCATCGATCACCCGCTGTCCAAGGCGCACGCCATAGCCGGTAATCACCTTGGTCTTTTCCAGCCTGGCCAGCCGGGAGGTTACGGTAGTCCGGGCGATGCCCAGTTGCCGGGCGAGCATGGCGACGCTTTCCCGGGCATTGATTTGCAAGGCGGCGATCAGCTGGCGATCGATTTCGTCAAGGACGGGAGGGCGTGTGTCAGACAAGTTGGGCTCCGGCGCGGGCATCGATGATGGGGCATGTTACAGGCTCTTGTGTTCGAAATAGTGGATGGCAGGTAACGCCAACGCTTGCCAGTACGGCGCCAGATGTAACTGCGAGGCCCCGAGCCAGAAACCGTCCTGGCAGACCAGCTGTTCAACGGGCAGTCGCAGCAACAGCGCCAATGGCAATGACTGGATAGAACCAGGGTCCTCATCGTCCTCCGCTTCCCAATCCCGTTCAAAACAGCGTATGAGCACCTGCTGGTCGTCGAAACCTTCAAACAGCGGACGGTTGCCCAACCATTGCGAATGCACCCGTAACGTGTGCGCTTGAACATCGAGTAGCAGCAATTGCCAGCCGCGATAGCTTCCACAAAGCTCTGTCACATCGGTGGCCATGCGGGTCAGCGCGAGATAGCGACCGTCTGGTGACCAGATCATCGAGGGCGCAAGGTCACTCAATGCGCAACCGGATGCGGTCAGCAGATGGACACCGAGCCGCGGCGTATTCGCACGGACCCAGCTGTCGGCATATTCCGTCTCGCTGCCAAACAGCCACGCGGCATCTCCATGAGTGGGCGAGGGCTGGATGAAATCGCCCTCGGCGATGGCCGCTTGCGGTCGATCCACCAGGCGCCAAGGAGCAACGCTGCGTAACTGCGAATCGCTCACCTGCAACGCCACGGTGGTGTAGAACAGCCGGGATTGCTCGTCGGGATGAAAGAACGAAGGATCGCTGCCGATCGTCGGCGCAGGCATATTGAAGCGTTGCAGCGCGCTGCTGTTCAGGTCCTGGTCCAGCCGACCGGCGATCGCCGCCAGGCTCAGCAAGCCATCACGGAAATCGAGCAAGCGGGCCACCCACATGAAGGGCCCCTCCAGCACGCACCGCGCCTCCACATCGACAACGGCGGCATGAGTCGCGACAGTCATCGAGTCTGCAAAAGGCAACAGGGCCAGATAACGACCGCAGTCGGAAACCCGATGATCCAGCAGCCAACGTCCCGGCAACTGCCAGTCACCGATTTGACAGCGGTAAGCCCCCAGACCCTCAGTGTTGTCGCAAAGCCAGATCAAGCGAGCACAGATACCGCCCAGCATCGGCTGTGTCGCTATAAACGACTCACCTCGCCGGCCCTGGCTGTCCAGCGGCATGGCAATGCTCATCCGGGTCAATTGAAACTCGGCGACCTGCACCCGACCCTGGGCGTCATGGCCCACCTGTATGTCGGTGTCGCTGTGGATGCTGTCGAGGCGGTAACCATACCGGCCAAGGGACGGGCGCGGGTAGTCGAGGTACGACTCGATATACACATGGTGCTCGTCGAGGTTCGACACGTCATGCCAGTAGAAAGAGGGCTCGGCATCACGCTTCACCCACGGCGAAGGCAGGGCACGCCAGCCCTGGTCAACCTGCCACAACCAGTAGCGGTCACCGCTCGGATGTCCGGCTTCTTCCTGGGCCAGACACACCAGTGCGCGCTGATCGGTGCTCCATACCAGCGCGGTATCGGCGGCCATCAGCAGGCCGGACGGTTGTCCATTGACGCTGACGGCATAGCGCGGTGAACGCAATGGTTGCACAGGCTGGGGCAGATCGCGAAAAGCCGGAGGCAAGACAATGTCACCTACCAGGCATTGTTGTCCGTCAGCGGAGCGCCGCTCGAAGGTGTGCGCGACATTGTCCGGATACCCGTCAGGTTCCAGCCAAAGGTCGGCAACGGGCACCAGATCGGCGGCGTCGGCGGTTTGCAGCAGTTCATCGATCCGAGTCTGGCGAACACTGTTGTCCACTAATGGACTGTAGCGACCGCTCAGGCTGTTGAGGTCCAGCGTGTCCAGCTCCCAGAACTCACTGTTGTCGCAGCGGTAGACCCGGCGTTGATGACGGTCGAGAACGAGCAGCCCCCAGCTCTGCCGGGACGGCACCGGCGCGGCGAAATAACGCCCATCGCTGGAAAACACCGCTGAGGAACCAAGGCCTTGCAGGAGCACCCCATCGGGAAACAGATAGTCGCAATAGGTCGGCCCGCCCATGGCGATTTCGCCGTGGTTGAACGTCCGGATCGGCTCACCTTCAGGGGTCAGTTGTGGCTCGGATCCGCCCCAGGCACTGGGTCCTTTGACAGGGGGCGACACCAGGCCGAGACGTCGCTCCCATTTGCTGACACAGGCGAGCCCGCCGATGATGGCGACGATTGCCACCAGAATCCCCCACCACTCGGGCAGCGCCCTGCCCAGGCTGAAACCCAGGCCAAATACGGCGCCGATCATCAACCGGGCACAACCCCGTCCCACCGATAAAAAGCCCAGGCGCGCCGCGATGCCCATCAACAGGCCGAAGAACAGCACCGTCAGCAAGGCCAGCGGGGGTGGCAGCACCGTGACGAAAAAGGCCGGCACCAGCAGGATGCCGAGTTGCCAGAACAGCTCTAGGAACAGTCGGGGGAGGGTGGGGGTGGCGATGATTGGCGTCTCGTGATGGTTTTTTGGGTGACGGACTTGGCGCGGATGGTTTTCATCATTCCCAGCTCGCGGAGTATTACTTCTGCTGCGCCAGGGGAGCAAGAGAGGACCGCTGCGAAATCCTCGTTAACAATTCGCGATGCGACCCAGATGGCAGGACGGCGGTTGGAGTGTCTAGGATTATTCCCTTGAGGTTATATATCCTGGGTGGCATATTTGAATGAAATGGGATGTTGAATACACAGATGAGTTTGAGATTTGGTGGAACCGTCTCGGTGAGAGTGAGCAGGATTCTGTGCAGGCCTCGGTAATGTTGCTGGGTGATGCCGGGCCTTTCTTGGGCTTTCCTCATACCAGCGATATTAAAGGTTCGCGTCATGGCAACCTTCGGGAGCTACGGGTGCAGCATGGAGGAAGACCTTATCGTGTGCTCTATGCCTTCGACCCGCGTCGCTGCGCCATTCTTCTGATCGGCGGAGGCAAGACCGGCCAGGATCGCTGGTATCACGAGTACGTGCCTTTGGCCGAGCGTCTTTATGACGAGCATTTGGAAGTATTGAAGAAAGAGGAGTTTGACAATGGCTAAGAAATTTGCCGATCTGGTGGCACGTCGTTCGCCAGATTCTCAGGTCCGCACGCAAGCGCTGTATCAGAAGTTACGGGCGGAAATGCCACTGCACGAGTTACGTCAGGCGCAGGAACTGAGCCAGGAAGCCTTGGCCAAGGCGCTGCATATCAACCAGGCGGCAGTCTCGAAAATGGAGCGTCGCACGGACATGTACATCAGCACGTTGCGTAACTACATCCGTGCCATGGGCGGCGAATTGGAGATTATCGCCACGTTTCCGGATGGTCAGGTCAGGATCGAAAACTTCTCCCATCAACCATAGTTGTTGGGTTTCCTGCGCATGCTCTTGTGCCGGGTTACATTTGAGCAGCGATGCTGTCCTTATCGAAGAGGAACTTGAAATCCAGAAACAGAAAAGCCGCGCAATGCGCGGCTTTCAAGTTGGTGGGCCCACACGGACTCGAACCGTGGACCAAAGGATTATGAGTCCTCTGCTCTAACCGACTGAGCTATAGGCCCTCAGTAGGCCGCGGATTATAACGACGGTTTCTCAGCTGTGCTATCCGAAAAATCCGATACGGTCATACGCAGAAACGTCGCGGCGAATTCGTCGGCGCTCAGGGGCAGGCTGACGATGTAGCCCTGGATCTGTTCGCAGCCTTCTTCGGCCAGGAATTGCTGCTGGGCCAGGGTTTCGACGCCCTCGGCGATGATGGTGAATTGCATGCTGCTACCCAGGGCAATGATTGCGCGTACGATGGCTGCATCGTGGGGATCGTCGGGCAGGCCGCGGACGAAGGATTGGTCAATCTTGAGGATGTCCAACGGCAGGCGCTTGAGGTAGCTCAGGGAGGAGTAGCCCGTGCCAAAGTCGTCGATGGCCAATTGCACGCCCAGTTTCTTGAGTTGGTGCAGCACCGTCAGGGCCTCTTCGGCCTGGCTCATGATGAAATTTTCGGTAATTTCCAGTTGCAGTAATCCAGGCTTGAGGTGGTTCTCCCGCAGGAGTTGTTCGATGCGTACCAGCAGGTTCGGTTGACGCAGTTGCGCTCCGGCCAGGTTGACCGACAGCGGACCGAGGCTGTCGTAGGCGCTGTTCCATTCGTACAGCTGTCGGCAGGCGCGCTCCAGGACCCAATCGCCGATCTGCAAGATCATGCCGTTTTCTTCCGCCAGGGGAATGAAGTGCTCCGGTGGCACCTCGCCAAACGTCGGGTGGGTCCAGCGAATCAAGGCTTCGGCGCCTACCAGACGGTTATCGGCGAGGCTGATTTTCGGTTGGAAAGACAGGGACAACTCGTTACGTTCAATCGCTCTGCGCAATTCGTATTCCATGGCTACGCGCTCACTGGCCTGGGCGGTGAGGTCGCGGGTGTAGCTTTCCACCCGGTTGCGGCCCTTGGCCTTGGAGCGGTACATCGCCGCATCGGCGTTCTTGACCAGTGTGGCGACGTCGCAGCCATCCTGGGGGTAGAGGCTGGTGCCGATGCTGGCGCTGATGAAGAACTCGTGTTCGCCGGCCTGGAACGGTGCGGCGAAACAGTTCAACAGCTTCAGGGCTATGTGCTCGGCATCGCTGGGCTGCTGCAGGCCCGGCAGCAGGATGATGAACTCGTCACCTCCCAGCCGCGCCACGGTATCGATATCACGCAGTTGCTCCCGCAGGCGCAAGGCGATGCCCTTGAGCAGCAGGTCGCCGACCGGATGTCCCAGGCTGTCGTTGATATGCTTGAAGCGGTCAAGGTCCAGGAACAGCACCGCGCCCTGCCCACCGTTTTCCTGCTGGTTGTTGAGGGCCGTCAGCAAGCGGCTTTCGAACAGCGTGCGGTTGGGCAGACCAGTGAGCGGGTCGTGGTGAGCCTGGTAGTCGAGCTTGGCCTGGGCGTGTTTGAGGCTGGAGATATCGGCGAAGACGGCGACGAAATGGGTGACCTGCTGATCACGATTGCGTACCGCGCTGATGGTCAGCCAACTGGGGTATAGCTCGCCGTTCTTGCGGCGATTGGAGATCTCCCCCTGCCAATGCCCCTCTGCCGTCAACTGGTGCCACATCGCGGCGTAGAACGCGCTGTCGTGCAAGCCGGAGGCCAGCAGTCGTGGCGTATGGCCCAAGGCTTCGGTTTCGCTATAGCCGGTAATTTCGCTGAAGGCGCGGTTCACAGCGCTGATGTGCTGTTGCGTATCGGTGATCAGCACGCCTTCGGCCGTGCTTTCGAACACGGTGGCGGCCTGTTGCAGTTTTTCCTGCATCAGATGGCGTTCGGTGATGTCTCGGGCGATGGTCAACATGCAGTCTTCATTGCCGATGGGCAGCGGACGGCTGGATACTTCGCAGAGCCGTATCTGCCCGTCGTTGCGCCGGATATGGCAGCTGAAGTCCTTGACGTAGCCGTCACGCTGCAGCAGATCGAGCATCTGCTTGCGCTCGTTGAGGTTGACCCAGATCCCCAGGTCCAGGGTGGAGCGGTCCACCGACAGGGCGCTGTTGAAGCCAGTGATGCGGCTGAAACCCTCGTTGACTTCAATCAGCAGGCCGTCGCTTTGTCGGGACAGCAGCAGACCATCGGGTGAAGCGTGGAACGCCTTGGCGAACTTCTCTTCGGAGGTTTGCAGTTGTTGTTGGGTTTCCTTGAGTTGACTGATGTCGCGCACCACTACGACCAGCGCAGGTGTCGTGTCGAGGTCGAAGGGCTCGGCGGAGATCAGCCCGGTGAACACCTGGCCGTTGCTGCGGCGAAAGGGCATCTCCAGGTTGCGGATACTCCCGGCCTGCAGACGCTGCAGCAGGCTTGGGCCAACGCCCTGGATGCCCCAGATATTCAGCTCGGTCGCGGTCTGGCCCACCACCTCCTCGGCGCTCAGGCCGATCTGTTCTTCGAAGGTTTTGTTGACTTCCAGCAAGCATCCGTCCAACAGACGCGCGATCACCAGAATGTCCGGGCACTGGCGGAACACCGAGGCGAATTTCTGCTCCGAAAGACGCAGCGCTTCCTCGGTGCGCTTGGCTTCACTGATGTCGATCATCAGCCCGCGCATTACCGGCTCATGACCGTGTTCGATCAGGCTGACAATGTCGCGAACCCACAGGCAGCGGCCATCGGCGGTGATGACTCGGTAATCGATGCAATGATCGCGTCCGGCGAGCACTTCATGATCGCAATAGGTTTGGGCACGGATAAGGTCCGCCGGATGAATGATGTTGCGCCAGAAGCCCGGGATCAGCCAATGGGCGAGGGGATAGCCAAGCAAGTCTTCGGCGTGGGGCGAGACATAGGTGTAGGTGAAGTCGCTGACCTTGGCTTCCCAGGCAATCGCCGAGAGGCTCTCCACCAGTCCGCGATAGTGATATTCACTGCTGCGTAGCTCCTGTTCCAGGTCGATTCGACGGGCGATCTCCGAGCTTAGGCGGCGGTTGATGCGAATCACCGCTGCCAGGATGCCCATCAAGAGCAGCAGTCCGGGCAGGCCATAAAGCAGCACGTCCGACCAGAACTGCCGGTAGTCGCGCACATTGCCGACCCATTTCTCCTGGATTTCAGCGATCTCGGCCGGGCTCATGTCGGCGATGACCTTGTCCAGAATGTTCACCAGTATTTGATTGTCGCGGGGAACGGCCATTGCCAACTGATAGCGATAGGGCGTCTCGCCGCTGACGTAAAGGCCTTCGAGCTTGAGCTGGCGAAGGCTCCAGACGCTGGAAGCAAGGTCGCCTACCACGGCATCCACTTTATCGGTTGCCAGGGCCTGCAGGGTTGAACTGACGTTGGGCAGCGCCACCAGGTTCAGGTCGGGGTGATGACTGCGTAGCAGCTCATGGGGGGCATAGTTTTCCACCACCGCAATCTTCAACCCGTACAGATCCTTGAGATTGTGAGGCTGGGCTCCGCCTCGATGGGCCAGGATAACGATCGGAAAGTCGAGGTAAGGGCGCGTAAAGGCCAGGAAATTCTGCCGTTCGGGGGTGGACATGATGCCCGGCAGCAGATCGATCTTGCCTTGTGCGACCGATTCCAGCACGGCGGTCCAGCTGGCGGGCTCAATGGGGGTAAGCGTGACTGCCAGTCGCTCGCGGATGATTTCAACGTAATCGGCGGCCAGGCCTTGATAACGACCTTGATCGTCGCGAAATTCGAACGGCGGCCATGAGGCATCGACGCCCAGGCGCAGGTCGGGGTGGTCCTTGAGCCAGCGGCGCTCTTCGTCAGTGAGCATCAACGCGCCAGCCGTTGCGGTCCAGGTCATCAGTGACAGCAAGAGCAGGGCCGTCAGTCTGGGCATCACGGTCTCGTCATGGCATAGGAAGGATGTTTCGAGTGTAGACGTGCAATGGGGCGGGGGGCGTAGCGAAGGGGATTTTTCTGCATATGAAAGAACCCCCGGCAGGGCCGGGGGTTCTGAAGGTCACTCGTCGAGGAAGGAGCGCAGATGCTCGCTTCGTGTCGGGTGGCGCAGTTTGCGTAACGCCTTGGCTTCGATCTGACGAATCCGCTCGCGCGTCACGTCAAACTGCTTACCGACCTCCTCGAGGGTATGGTCGGTATTCATATCGATGCCGAAACGCATGCGCAGTACCTTGGCTTCACGGGCTGTGAGGCCGGAGAGTACTTCGCGAGTCGCTTCCTTGAGACTCTCGACAGTGGCGACATCGATCGGCGACTGCATGGTGGAGTCTTCGATGAAGTCACCCAGATGGGAATCTTCATCATCACCGATAGGTGTTTCCATGGAAATCGGCTCTTTGGCGATCTTCAATACCTTGCGGATCTTGTCCTCAGGCATTTCCATGCGTTCGCCCAGCTCTTCCGGAGTCGGTTCGCGACCCATTTCCTGCAGCATCTGCCGGGAAATACGGTTGAGCTTGTTGATGGTCTCGATCATGTGCACCGGAATACGGATGGTGCGGGCCTGGTCGGCGATCGAACGGGTGATCGCCTGGCGGATCCACCAGGTAGCATAGGTCGAGAACTTGTAGCCGCGACGGTATTCGAACTTGTCCACCGCTTTCATCAGGCCGATGTTGCCTTCCTGGATCAGATCGAGGAACTGCAGGCCGCGGTTGGTGTACTTCTTGGCAATGGAGATCACCAGACGCAAGTTCGCTTCGACCATCTCTTTCTTCGCGCGGCGGGCCTTGGCCTCACCGATCGACATGCGACGGTTGATGTCCTTGATCTCGGCGATGCTCAGGCCGGTTTCGGTCTCCAGCGCGCTCAGCTTCTGCTGGCAACGAACGATATCCGGTTGCAGGCGGGCGATGGCCTCCGCGTATTTGGACTTGCCTTTGGCCAGTGCATCGGTCCAGCTTTCGTCGACTTCGTTACCAGGGAACTGACGCAGGAAGTCGGCACGTGGCATGCGGGCATCACGAACGCACAGTTGCATGATCGCGCGCTCTTGCTGACGCAGACGATCCAGGGCGCTGCGAACACGCTCGACCAGGCCTTCGAACTGCTTGGGCACCAGCTTGATCGGCATGAACAGTTCGGCCAGGGCCAACAGCTCGGCGATGGCTTGCTTGTTGTCGCGACCGTGCTTTTTCAGCGCCTTGCGGGTGATTTCCATCTGCTCGGCCACGGCGCCGAAACGCTGTGCGGCGACGACCGGATCAGGACCGCTTTCGGCTTCTTCTTCGTCATCGCTGGCTTCGGCGTCGTCGTCATCGCTGTCGTCATCGGCCTTCTCGGCCTTGGCGTCGATCGGTGGCGGGACTTCGGCGGCAGGCGGCGTGGTGCCGTCGTCCGGGTCGATGTAGCCACTCAGGACGTCGGACAGGCGGCCACCTTCGGTGGTGACGCGAGTGTATTCGGAGAGAATATGGTCGACCGTGCCAGGGAAGTGCGCGATTGCGCCCATCACTTCACGGATGCCTTCTTCAATACGCTTGGCGATTTCGATTTCGCCTTCACGCGTGAGGAGCTCTACCGTACCCATTTCACGCATATACATGCGCACAGGGTCGGTGGTGCGACCAATGTCGGTCTCGACAGCCGCCAGCGCTGCGGCTGCTTCTTCAGCGGCCGCCTCGTCGGTATCGGCGTCGGCCAGCATAAGGGCATCCTTATCTGGCGCAACCTCGAATACGTTGATCCCCATGTCGTTGATCATGCGGATGATGTCTTCCACCTGTTCCGGATCTGAAATATCCTCCGGCAGGTGGTCGTTGACCTCCGCGTAAGTCAGGTAGCCCTGCTCACGACCCAATAGGATCAACTCTTTGATACGAGACTGCTGTTGCGCTTTTCCGGACATAACACCCTATCCACTGAAGGTCTTGGCGGGCAAAAAACAAGCCGAGGATTATACCTGAGCTGTGACCTCACGCGCCAGTTGAGGTCGGGTTTGATGTGGAGACATTGCGTTTTAATAGTTCACGCATTTCATTCGCTATCTGGCTGGCGTCCTCCGCGGTCAGCCCCGGCTGTCTTGCTTTCCTGATGAGGTCTTCCAGGTTCTGTGCGTGTTGACCCGCGGATAACCTAGTAATGGTGTCTAAAAACTGTTGTTCAAGATTGTCGTTTGCAATCAACCACTCTTTTTCTGCTAACGCCTTAAGCAGGCGCCCCTGATCGGTTCCGTGCCAGCGAGCCATGAGCTGAATGGAGCTTAGCTTAGGATTTTTCTGCACGGCCTCGACCAGTGCCACCAGTAGCTGGGCATAGGTATTGCTCTCATTTGCGAAATGATCAGCAGTTTCGACCTTGCTAGCCATCTGCGGGTGATGAATGAGCGTGCGAAGAGCAATCAGAGTTGGTGCTTCGACGCCTACCGGCACGCGTGGGGCACGTGGTTGGTCGCGATCGCCGCGCTTGCCGTTCTTGTCCCAGGGTTTCCTGTCCCATTTCTTGCCGCCGCTACCGGTTTTTTTCGGTGTCCACTCTTGCTGCGGCGCATAGTCCTGCTGAGGGTGATGATAGTCCGCGAAATCCGGCATTGCGTCGTAGTCGATGCCCGGGTCGTACGCCGGCGGCGCCTCCGCTGGAGCGCTGTGAGCCAGTTGGTTGACCGCTTCGCTGTTGAGGCCGGTGATTTCGGTCAGGCGCTGGCGCATCAGTGCGCGCAGGTTGGCGCCGGGTACCTTGTCGATCAGCGGTGCCGCGAGGGTGACCATGTGGGCCTTGCCTTCGAGCGAGCGTGGATCGGCCTCTTCGGTCAACTGCTGGAAAAAATAATCGGCCAATGGTTGTGCATGTTGATTGATCCGCGCGCGGAACGCGTCGGTGCCTTCGGAGCGCACCAGGGTATCGGGGTCCTCACCTTCCGGCAGGAACAGAAAGCGCGCCCGTCGGCCATCCTGCAGGCAGGGCAGCGTGGCTTCCAGCGCACGCCAGGCGGCATTGCGGCCGGCCTGGTCGCCGTCGAAGCAGAACAGTACGCTGGGCACGACACGGAAAAGTCGCTTCATGTGCTCTTCGCTGGTGGCGGTGCCCAGCGTCGCAACGGCATTGCGCAGGCCTTGCTGGGCGAGGGCAATGACGTCCATGTAACCTTCGACGACGATGATCTCGTCGAGGTTGCGGTTGTTCTTGCGGGCCTCATACAAGCCGTACAGCTCTTGGCCCTTATGGAACACCGGTGTTTCCGGCGAGTTCAGGTACTTGGGCTTGTCGTCGCCCAATACGCGGCCACCGAAGGCAATGATACGCCCGCGGGTGTCGCGGATCGGGAACATTACCCGGTCGCGGAAGCGGTCGTAACGCTTGCCGGTTTCGGCATTTTCGATCAGTAAGCCGGCATCGATCATGGCGCGCTGCTGCAGCGTGTCGCTGCTCAAGTGCTTGTACAGATTGTCCCAGCCGGGCGGGGCAAAGCCGAGACCGAAGTCCCGGGCAATTTCGCCGGTCAGGCCGCGACCCTTGAGATAATCCACCGCGGCCTTGCGGGCCGGATGGCTTTTGAGAGCCTGGCGATAGAAATCAGCCGCCGCGGTCAGCAGCGGATAGAGCGGCGAGTCGGTGGGTTGGCGCGGCTTGTGTGCCCGACCGCTTTCCTCACGAGGAATTTCCATGCCGGCGGCTTTGGCCAGTTCTTCGACAGCCTGGGGGAAGTCCAGGTTGTCGTGGTCCATGATGAAGCCGAGGGCATTGCCGCCAGCGCCACAGCCAAAGCAGTAATAGAACTGCTTGTCGGGGCTGACGCTGAAGGATGGCGTTTTTTCCTTGTGGAATGGGCAGCAGGCCGTGTAGTTCTTGCCGGCCTTTTTCATTTGCAGGCGAGAGCTGACCACATCGACGATGTCGGTGCGGTTCAGGAGGTCGTCAATAAAGCTCTGGGGAATCAGCCCGGCCATGGCGTTCTCATCATCACTGCGCGAAATAGGGGCCCGGAATCAGCAGGCGTAACCGGGTCCTGGTCATGAGACACTGTAAGCGGTGGCTCGACCGGGGTTGTCTGCATCATTGCTGTCGGGAAGTGTATCTGCCGATAATCCACTGACGTTAATTACCATCAGTATTCGACTGTTTGAATATGTTGCGCTGAATCCGGTCACGGCCGGTCAGGCCTCGGATAGCTCATCGAGCGGGCACGCAAGCAGGTGCCATGGGCTGATCGTCGTTAGAGGAATCAGGGTGTGCTCGTCAGTAGCCTTGGAAGGCTCGTCAGAAGAGACGTGCACCGCTGGCAGAAGAGCCAGGTCTGACGTGGTAAAGCAGTTGTCTCAGTCGCATCTGCGGCTTTGACTGTGAAGCATCAAGCGTTATTCCGCAAATGCCATAAGCCCGGCTTGAAGGCCGGGCTTGGCAGAAGCTTGCTACGAACGTCTGTGTATTAGTACAGGCGTACGGCGCGGCGCTGTTCGCGCTGAACTTTCTTGGCGTGACGCTTAACAGCGGCTGCTGCTTTGCGCTTACGCTCGGAAGTCGGCTTCTCGTAGAATTCGCGGCTACGAACTTCAGCCAGAACACCGGCTTTTTCGCAGGAGCGCTTGAAACGACGCAGAGCTACGTCGAAGGGTTCGTTCTCTTTTACTTTGACGGCTGGCATCCAGAGCTACCTTCATTCATTACCGGGGTCAACATCCTCGCGGCAAAAGAGCACTTGAAGACGTCGGTTTTTAAGGGTTGCGGATGTTAACCCCTCAACGCCAGGAATGCAAAGCCTCTGATCGAAAACCGCTGGTCGGGGCACAACGTGGCGACTATCATGCGCGCCTTCGAATTCAGCCTCCACAAGGCGCAAACCCATGCTAGTACTGGGATTAGAAACTTCCTGCGACGAAACCGGCGTCGCGCTCTACGACAGTGAGCGCGGCCTGCTGGCCGATGCGCTGTTCAGTCAGATCGACCTGCACCGCGCCTACGGCGGCGTGGTGCCCGAGCTTGCGTCCCGCGATCACGTCAAGCGCATGCTGCCCCTGATCCGCCAGGTTCTGGCCGAAGCCGGCTGTGTGCCGACTGAAATCGATGCCGTCGCCTATACCGCCGGACCGGGCCTGGTGGGCGCGTTGCTGGTCGGGGCTTCTTGTGCCCAGGCGCTGGCCTTTGCCTGGGGCATACCGGCCCTGGGTGTGCATCACATGGAAGGCCACCTGCTGGCGCCCATGCTGGAGCCGCAGCCACCGGAGTTTCCGTTCGTCGCCTTGTTGGTTTCAGGAGGCCATACACAACTGGTCCGGGTCGACGGCATCGGTCAATACGAGTTGATGGGTGAAAGCCTGGACGATGCGGCTGGTGAAGCTTTCGACAAAACCGCAAAGATGATGGGCCTCAATTATCCGGGTGGACCGGAAATCGCACGGCTAGCGACCCAAGGGGTCGAAGGACGTTTCGTATTTCCTCGGCCAATGTGTGACCGGCCGGGACTGGATTTCAGTTTCAGTGGCTTGAAGACCTTCGCCCTGAACACCTGGCAGCAGTGCGTCAGCGCCGGGGGCGACCATGAGCAAGCCCGTTGCGACATCTCGCTGGCGTTCCAGCAGGCCGTGGTGGAGACTTTGACCATCAAATGCAAGCGCGCTCTGAAACAGGCCGGGCTCAAGCGGCTGGTCATCGCCGGCGGAGTGAGTGCAAACAAGGCCCTGCGGGTGTCGCTGGAAAAAATGCTTGGCGACATGAAAGGCGACGTTTACTACGCCCGGCCGCAATTCTGCACCGATAACGGCGCGATGATCGCTTTTGCCGGCTGTCAGCGGCTGCAGGCCGGCCAGCGCGAAAGCCTGTCGATCAGTGTGCAGGCGCGCTGGCCCATGGAGCAGCTGTCGCCGTTGTGAAGTATTTAAAAATGCCGTTCGCGCCCGGCGAACAGGTCGCGTAGATTGCCCCGGTGACGCCAGACGATCAGCGCGACCAGGGCGGTCATCGGCAGCAGGGCCTCGGGTTCCTGCCAGGCCAGCAGCGGCAGGGTCAGCGGGGTGGCGATCAGTGCGGCCAATGAGCTGGTGCGGGTCAGGTAGAACATCAGCAGCCAGGCCGAGACGGCCAGCAGTGCCGCGGGCGGATACAGGCCCAGCAGCATTCCGGCGGCGGTGGCGACACCTTTTCCGCCCCGAAAGCGGAAGTACAGCGGGAAAAGATGACCAATGACCGCACAGACGCCGATCCAGGCCTGTTGCTGCAAGGAAAGCCCCGCGAGGCTGGCGATCAGTACCGGCACAAGACCTTTGCAAAGGTCGCCGAGCAGGGTCAGGACGGCGAGTTTGCGTCCGGCCAGGCGCAACATGTTGGTGGCACCGGCATTGCCTGAGCCGCTCATGCGCGGATCGGGGTGACCCGTCAGACGGCTGAGCACGATGGCAAAGGACAGCGAGCCGAGCAGGTAGGCGAGGATCGCCAGTAACCAAAACATGCTAACTATTCCGGGCGAGGATGCCCTGATTCTAACGGCGCATTGCGCCCTTGTCGTGCTGCGGAGAAGAGTGCTTGGACAGAGTGTTTATCGAGGGCCTGGAAGTCGACACGGTAATCGGTGCCTACGACTGGGAGCGAGACATCCGACAGTGTCTGCGGCTTGATCTGAGTTTCGCTTGGGATAACCGCCCGGCCGCCGCGGGCGATGACCTGAATCTGGCGCTCGATTATGCCAGTGTCTCATCGCGCATCCAGGCGTTCGCCGATCAGGCCCGGTTCCAGTTGGTCGAGACTTTCGCCGAGCGACTGGCTCAAGAGTTGATGGACGAGTTCAAGATTACCTGGCTGCGTCTGAAAGTGACCAAGCCTGGCGCGGTTCCGGCGGCCAGCGGAGTGGGTGTGGAGATCGAGCGCGGATGTCGCTGACACAGGTTTTTCTCGGGCTCGGCAGCAATATCGAGCGCGAAACCCACTTGCGCGCGGGGCTTGAAGCCCTTGCGGGCTTTCTGGTGGACATACGCTGCTCGGCGGTATTCGAGAGCCAGCCGGTGGGCATCAAAAGCGGGCCTTTCTTCAATTTCGTCGTGTCGGCCTTCACAGACCTGCCGCTGATGGAGCTGGACCGCCGTCTCAAGTGCATCGAGGCGGACAATGGTCGTTATGCGCCGGATCGCAAGGGGCTGCCGCTGGACATCGACGTGTTGTTGTACGGCGAGCAGGTCGGCAATTTCGAAGGCTTGGTTCTACCGCGGGCGGAAATCCTGAAAAATGCCTTTGTCTTGTGGCCATTGTCGTTGATTGCACCGGATCGCGTTCACCCAGGCGAAGGCAAAAGTTTTGCCACGTTGTGGGACGAATCGCAGATTGATCAGGTCCTGGCGCCGGTGGCTTTTGAATGGCGGGGCGAGCAGCTGACGTCTTCGGACCTGTTGCGAATTTCCTGACGCCATCGCGAGCAGGCTCGCTCCCACAGGTATAGGTATCCGGCACGGACACTAGTGTGGGAGCGAGCCTGCTCGCGATGGCGGTCCCCCGTCCGCTGAAAGTGCAAGCGGACACGCAACCCCTGTCAGTTCGCCCCCTCCTTGTAAGTTTTCAGGGCCCTGAGTCGTTCGCGTTTGATCGCCTCTCCCAGTTCAGGCCCCTTAAAGCCTTTCTCCAGCAATGGTTGCACTGCCACCCCCCGCGCCGCCGCTACCGCGCCGCGCAGATAGTCCGCCTGTGGATAACTTCGATTTTCCAAGCCCTTGCGGCCTCGGGCATCCATTTCGCAGGCCGCGATAAACTCTTCGAAGCGATGGGGGCGGCGGTACACATCAAAGCTCTGTAGTAATTCGAGCAAGGTGGACGCTTTCAATTCAAGCGCACGATGGCCATGGGTGTGATATTGGCCAACCAATAGCGCCAATTCCTGGCAGTCGCGTGGCACTTTGAAGCGCTCGCTGACTGCCCTGATCGGTTTTAATCCTTTGTGCTCATGGGCGATGTGTCGCGGCCATTCATGTTCGGGTGTCAGGGCCTTGCCCAGATCATGTAGCAGGCAGGCCCAGCGGACCGTTAGCGGTTGTTGGTGCAGGGCGGCTTGTTCCAGCACGCTCAGGGTATGTGCGCCGGTATCGATTTCCGGATGATGGGCTTCGGGCTGTGGTACGCCGAATAGTGCATCGACCTCGGGCATGAGGGCTTTGAGGGCATCACAGTCGCGCAAGACCTGGATAAACACCTGTGGCTGGTTTTCCATGAGGGCGCGGGAAATTTCCTTCCAACTGCGCTCGGCGGTCAAGGCTTCCAGTTCGCCAGAATCGCTGAGTTGGCGCATCAGCTCAAGGGTTTCGTCCGCCACCTTGAAACCCAGTGAGGCATAGCGCGCGGCAAAGCGGGCAACCCGCAGGACCCGGAGCGGATCTTCGGCAAACGCCGGAGAAACATGGCGGAGTACGCGAGCTTCGAGGTCACGCTGGCCGTGGTAGGGATCGGTGAGGTTGCCCTGATCGTCCTCCGCCATGGCGTTGATCGTCAGGTCCCTGCGAACCAGGTCTTCCTCGAGAGTCACTTCAGGGCTGGCATGAAACACGAAGCCGCCGTAGCCCCGGCCGCTTTTGCGTTCCGTGCGGGCGAGGGCGTACTCCTCGCCCGTGTCAGGGGCGAGAAACACCGGAAAATCGGCTCCCACGGGGCGAAACCCCTTGGCGATCATTTCCTCGGCCGTGGCGCCGACCACGACCCGGTCGACGTCGACGACGGGAATGCCCAGCAGGCGATCGCGCACGGCACCGCCGACTTTATAGATCTGCATAAAAAACCTCCGTTGATCCGACAGGATAACCTTTGCGTCGGGTCAACGGAGGCGAAAACGGGATCAAAGATGGATGACGGCCAGGTCCAGACGGCCGTAATCGCCTTCGGTTTGTTCGTTTCTGGGGGGGACATGGTGGGTTTTCATGACTTGGTCACCCTGCAGGGTTTCCAGATGAATATCGAAGCCCCACAGTCGATGCAGATGTTTGAGCACTTCATCCGTAGAGTCGCCCAGCGGTTTGCGGTCATGCGCCTGATGACGCAAGGTCAGCGAACGATCTCCCCGGCGGTCGATGCTGTAGATCTGTACGTTAGGCTCGCGATTGCCCAGGTTGTACTGCGCTGCCAGGGTTTCGCGGATGATGCGGTAACCGCTTTCATCGTGGATGGCGGGCACCAGCAGGTCGTCCTTCTGATCGTCATCGAGAATGCTGAACAGTTTCAGGTCACGGATCACCTTGGGTGAGAGGTACTGCAGGATGAAACTCTCATCTTTGAAGCTGCTCATGGCGAATTTGATCGTGGATAACCAATCCGAGCCGGCAATTTCCGGAAACCAGCGACGGTCTTCTTCGGTAGGGTTTTCGCACATGCGTCGTATGTCGCGGTACATGGCGAAACCCAGTGCATAAGGGTTGATGCCGCTGTAATAGGGACTGTCGAATCCGGGTTGGAACACCACGCTCGTGTGGGATGTCAGGAACTCCATCATGAAGCCGTCAGTGACCAGGCCTTCGTCATACAGGTCGTTCATCAAGGTGTAATGCCAGAACGTGGCCCACCCCTCGTTCATGACCTGGGTCTGGCGTTGTGGATAGAAATACTGGGCAATCTTGCGCACGATGCGCACAATTTCCCGCTGCCATGGCTCCAGCAACGGGGCGTGCTTTTCGATGAAATAGAGAATGTTTTCCTGGGGTTCGGCGGGGAACCGCGCGTTATCTTTCTCGCTGTACTTGTCGGCGCCTTTTGGAATGGTGCGCCACAAATCATTGATCTGCTTTTGCAGGTGTTCTTCACGGTCCTTCTGGCGCCGGCGTTCTTCTTCGGCGGAAATCGGATACGGCCTTTTGTAGCGGTCCACTCCATAGTTCATCAGGGCATGGCAGGAGTCCAGAAGGTCCTCCACGGCATCAATGCCGTGGCGCTCCTCACATTGCATGATGTACTGCTTGGCGAACACCAGGTAATCGATGATCGAACTGGCATCGGTCCAGGTGCGGAACAGGTAATTGCCCTTGAAGAAACTGTTGTGGCCATAGCACGCATGCGCTACCACCAGTGCCTGCATGCAAATGGTGTTTTCTTCCATCAGATAGGCGATGCAGGGGTCGGAGTTGATCACGATCTCATACGCCAGCCCCATCTGGCCGCGGGTATAGGATTTTTCGGTGCTGAGGAAGTGCTTGCCATAGGACCAGTGGTGATAACCCAGCGGCATGCCGACCGACGCGTAGGCATCCATCATCTGCTCTGCAGTGATCACCTCGATCTGGTTGGGGTAGGTATCGAGGGCATAACGGTCCGCGATGCGGCTGATCTCGCGGTCGTAGGCCTGGATCAGCTCGAACGTCCACTCGGAGCCGGTGGAGATAGGTTGGCGCTTCTGCTCTTTTTTGGCGGTCATGTCACTAACCTGCGCTGGAAGAGTTCACGGAAGACCGGGTAGATATCCCCGGCCGAGACCAGTTGCTGTTGCGCAAACGTGTCGGAAAAAGCTTCGGCGATGCGTTCATATTCATACCAAAGGGCTTGGTGTTCCCGGGGCGTGATCTCTACATAGGTGTAGTACTGCACGAACGGCATGATTTGATTGATGAGGATGTCACGGCAGATCGGTGAGTCGTCGTTCCAGTTGTCTCCGTCGGAAGCCTGGGCTGCGTAGATATTCCACTCGTTGGCCGGATAACGTTCGGCCATGATTTCCTGCATCAGTTTCAGGGCGCTGGAGACGATGGTGCCGCCGGTTTCCCTGGAGTAGAAGAACTCCTCTTCATCCACTTCCCTGGCACTGGTGTGGTGGCGGATGAACACCACGTCGATCTTGTCGTAATTCCGCTTGAGGAACAGATACAGCAGGATGAAGAATCGCTTGGCGATATCCTTGGTGGCCTGGGTCATGGAGCCTGACACGTCCATCAGGCAGAACATCACTGCCTTGGAGCTGGGGTTTGGCTGTTTGACCAACAGGTTGTATTTAAGATCGAAGGTATCGAGGAACGGCACCCGGTGGATCCGGGCGCTGAGTTTCTCTATTTCCGCTTCCAGGTCTTGAATGTCTCCGAAGTTGTCGGGTTCTTCGCATTTCAGGCGGGTCAGCTCTTCCTTGGCTTCGCGCAGTTTCGCCCGACTGCTGCCCGACAGGGCGATGCGCCGGGCATGTGCCGAGCGAAGCGTGCGGATGATGTTGATGCGGGACGGGTTGCCTTCATTGCTGATGCCGGCGCGCACGGTCTTGAAGGTGTCGGTGCCGGTCAGGTTGCGTTTGACCAGGTTTGGCAGTTCCAGGTCCTCGAACATGAACTCCAGGAATTCCTCCTGGGTGATCTGGAACACGAACTCGTCCATGCCTTCGCCGGAGTTGCCGGCTTTGCCGGGCCCTCTCCCGCCGCCGCCACCCGGCGGTCGGGGGATGTGCTCGCCGCTGGTGAATTCCTTGTTGCCGGGGTGCACGACGGTCTGTTTGCCACCGCGACCATGGTGAAGCACCGGTTCGTCGATGTCGCGGCCGGGAATACTGATCTGTTCGCCATGTTCCATGTCGGTGATGGAACGGCGGCTGACCGCTTCTTCCACGGCCTTCTTTATGTGGTCACGATAACGCCGCAGGAATCGCTGACGGTTCACCGTGCTCTTGTTCTTGCCATTGAGGCGTCGGTCGATCACATAGCTCATAGGGCCCTCCGGGCAGCTTCAAGTGATGAGCCACAAGCTTCAAGTAGAAGCAGTTACCCGGTTGCCAGGGCTAACGCGCTTGTTCCTTGCAGCTTGCAGCTTGAAGCTGTTTTATTGCGATTTCCGGACCCGCAGATACCACTCGGAAAGCAGTCGTACCTGTTTGTCGGTGTAGCCACGTTCGACCATGCGTGTAACGAAGTCGTTGTGTTTTTGCTGGTCCTCCTTGCTGGCCTTGGCATTGAAGCTGATGACCGGCAACAGGTCTTCGGTGTTGGAGAACATTTTCTTCTCGATGACCACCCGCAGCTTTTCGTAGCTGAGCCAAGTGGGGTTCTTGCCATTATTGTTGGCCCGCGCCCGCAACACGAAGTTGACGATTTCGTTGCGGAAATCCTTCGGATTGCTGATGCCTGCGGGTTTTTCGATTTTTTCCAGCTCCTCGTTGAGCGCTACGCGGTTGAGAATTTCCCCGGTTTCCGGATCACGGTATTCCTGATCCTGAATCCAGAAATCCGCATACAGCACGTAGCGGTCGAAGATGTTCTGGCCATATTCGCTGTAGGACTCCAGATACGCAGTCTGGATCTCCTTGCCAATGAACTCGATATAGCGCGGGGCCAGGTATTCCTTGAGGAAGCGCAGGTACCGCTCGCGGGTTTCCGCCTGGAACTGTTCCTGCTCGATCTGCTGTTCCAGCACGTACAGCAGGTGAACGGGGTTGGCGGCGATTTCGTGGGGGTCGAAGTTGAAGACCTTGGACAGGATCTTGAACGCGAAACGTGTGGACAGGCCGTTCATGCCCTCATCGACCCCCGCGTTGTCGCGGTATTCCTGGATCGACTTGGCCTTCGGATCGGTGTCCTTGAGGTTTTCACCGTCGTACACCCGCATCTTCGAATAGATGTTGGAGTTCTCCGGCTCCTTGAGGCGCGACAGCACGGTGAACTGTGCCAGCATCTTCAGGGTGTCGGGGGCGCAATGAGCCTTGGCCAGTGAGCTATTGAACAGCAGCTTGTCGTAGATTTTCACCTCATCGGTGACTCGCAGGCAGTAAGGCACCTTGACGATGTAGATCCGGTCGATGAACGCTTCGTTGTTCTTGTTGTTGCGGAAGGTGTGCCATTCCGACTCGTTGGAGTGAGCCAGCAGGATGCCGTTGAACGGAATCGCCCCCAGGCCCTCGGTGCTGTTGTAGTTGCCTTCCTGGGTAGCGGTCAGCAAGGGGTGCAACACTTTGATGGGCGCCTTGAACATCTCGACGAATTCCATCAGGCCCTGGTTGGCCCTGCACAGTGCGCCGGAGTAGCTGTAGGCATCGGCATCGTTCTGTGGGAATTCTTCCAGCTTGCGGATATCGACCTTGCCCACCAGGGCCGAAATGTCCTGGTTGTTCTCGTCACCGGGTTCGGTCTTGGCCACCCCGATCTGATTCAGGATCGAAGGGTAGAGCTTGACCACCTTGAACTGGCTGATGTCGCCGCCGAACTCGGCCAGGCGCTTGGTGGCCCATGGCGACATGATGGTATTGAGGTAGCGGCGTGGAATGCCGAAGTCTTCCTCGAGGATCGCGCCATCCTCGGTGGCGTTGAACAGCCCCAGGGGCGATTCGAACACCGGCGAGCCCTTGATCGCGTAGAAGGGCACCTTCTCGATCAACTGCTTGAGTTTTTCGGCCAGGGACGATTTACCGCCACCCACCGGGCCAAGCAGATAAAGGATTTGCTTTTTCTCTTCCAGGCCTTGGGCTGCGTGACGGAAATAGGACACGATCTGGTCGATGCATTCTTCCATTCCGTGGAAGTCTTCAAAAGCCGGATAGCGGCGAATCACCTTGTTGGAAAAAATCCGCGAAAGCCTCGAGTTGGTCGAGGTATCCAGCAGTTCGGGTTCTCCGATTGCCAGCAACAGGCGTTCTGCAGCCGATGCGTAGGCACTACGGTCCTGCTTGCAGAGTTCGAGGTATTCCTGCAGCGAGTATTCCTCCTGCCGCGTGGACTCGAAACGTTGCTGGAAGTGGCTAAAAATGCTCATGACGTCACCTCGCTCGATACGTGGAGCCGGTGTCGGATCAATCAGTCGTTGCTGGTCAGCCGCTGGGAATCCAGCTGCCGTTTATCCCCCCAGAATGCTTCCAGGATGAAGGTCCCTGGAAAGCTGACTCCCGATGATCCGCGCGCCGGTGTACCGGCTCTCCCCTGTTTTGGATGGCCTGAGGCTAAGAATAGTTCGGAATCGGAGAGGCACAGGTGGAATGCGTAATAAGTTATGGCAGACCGTTCGTCTGCTATAGCTCAAGCCCGCGGTTCACGCGGGTTTGGGGCGGGATAAAAAATTATTCGTGAGAGCCTTGCGCCGTTTCTGACGGATAAGTCGTGCGCCAGAGCTCAAACCCGCCATCCAGGCTATAGACGTCGGTGAAGCCTTGGCCGACCAGATAGGCGGCTGCGCTCTGACTGGAATTACCGTGGTAGCAAACGACCACGACCGGGGCGTCAAGATCGGCCTTGGTAATGAAATCATGCAGGGAGTGGTTATCCAGGTGCTTGGAGCCACTGATATGAAGGGCGGAAAAAGTGGCGGGATCGCGGATGTCGACGACGACCGCGCCTTGCTCCCGCAGGGCCTGGGCTTGGGCCGGGGGAATACGTTTGAATTCAGTCATGGGAGGGCTCCTGTAGCAGGCCAGGCGCCGATCAGACGGCGGTGCCGGTCGGCGATGACGCAATGGTCGGGTGTTGATGGGGATTGACGTGACCTTGTTCGTCGCAGTCGCAACGCAGTCGTTCGCCGGTATCAATGTTCATCAGTGTCAGTGCTTCGCCCCACACGCAACCGGTATCGAGGGCAAAGAGTCCTGGCTCGTCGCATTGGCCCAGCAGGGCTGCCCAGTGACCGAAAATGATCTTCAGGTTACGGGTCTTGCGCTCCTTGTGCTTGAACCAGGGCGCATAGCCGGGCGGTGCGGTCTCGATGCCTTCCTTGCCCTTGAGGTCTAGTTTGCCGTCGCGGGTACAGAAGCGCATGCGGGTGAAATAATTGGTAATGACCCGAAGGCGGGTCACACCGGTGAGGTCGTTGTCCCATTTGACCGGGTCGTTGCCATACATGCCGTCCAGGTAAGGGCTGAGCAAATTGTCGTCGCGTAGCGCCTGCTCGACTTCGCCGGCGCACTTGAGTGCCCTGCGCAGGGACCATTGAGGTGGAATGCCGGCATGTACCAGCGCCAGGTTGCGCTGCTCGTCGTAGTGCATGAGCTTTTGCTGGCGCAGCCATTCCATCAATTCGATGCAGTCGGGGGCGTCGAGTATTTCCTTCAAGGTATCGGATTTCTTCAGGCGCTCGATGTTCTGCCAGACGGCCAGCAGGTGCAGGTCATGATTGCCGAGCACGCATACCAGCGACTGGCGGATGCTGAAGAGAAAACGCAACGTCTCAAGTGATTGCGGGCCTCGGTTGACCAGGTCACCCACTAGCCACAGCGTGTCTTTCTGCGGGTCGAAGGCGACTCGCTCCAACAGGCACTTGAGTGGGCTGAGGCAACCTTGCAGATCGCCGACCGCGTAAGTGGCCATCAGTGCAAGGCTCCGGGAACCGCCAGGCGAAAGGGGCTGATGACGGCATCGAAGCGTTTGCCGTCCCCGGCCAGCATCTGATAGGTGCCTTGCATGGTGCCGACCCGGGTCGTCATCACGGTGCCGCTGCTGTAGCTGTGACTGTTGCCGGCGTCGATCAGCGGTTGCTGACCGACAACGCCCTCGCCACGCACCTCTTCGACATGACCATCGCCATCGGTGATGATCCAGTGCCGCGACAGCAGCCGGGCGGGTAGCGAACCGTTGTTGCGCACGGTAATGGTATAGGCGAAGGCGAAACGGTTATGTTCGGGCTGCGACTGTTCTGCCAGGAAGCGGGTGGTGACGCTGACGTCGACCTGATAACGAGGATCGGACATGCAAAAGGGCCTTAGAAGCGGGACGCGGGCGTGGCTGAAGGGATCAGTCTAGGCCAAGTGTCGGGTAGTAAACCAGTGGGCGTCCCACCCGAGACGGCCATCGTCCGTCAGATGGCCTCGGTTTTCGGTGCGGCCTGTTCGCTGAGCTTGTCGGCCAGGCGCACGAAGGCCGCCAGATCCAACTGCTCGGGGCGCAGGCTGCCATCGACGCCCGCGGCCTCGATTTCGGCACTGCTGAGCAGCAACTTCAGCGTATTGCGCAGGGTTTTACGACGTTGGTTGAAGGCTTCGCGTACCACACGTTCCAGCAGGCGATGGTCCTTGGCCGGGTGCGGTAGCACCGCATGGGGGACGAGGCGGACGATGGCCGAGTCGACTTTGGGTGGAGGGTTGAAGGCCCCCGGGCCCACATTGAACAGGTGTTCGACCCGGCAGTGGTACTGGACCATGATCGAGAGGCGACCCCAATCACCGCCGCCAGGACCTGCGGCGAGACGTTCGACCACTTCTTTTTGCAGCATGAAGTGCATGTCGCGGATCAGGCCGGCGTTACTCAGCAGGTGGAAGATCAGTGGCGTGGAGATGTTGTACGGCAGGTTACCCACGACCCGCAGGCTGTTCGGCGCGGCGTTCAGGCTGTTGAAGTCGAACTTCAGAGCGTCGCCCTGGTGCAGGTTGAAGTTGCTCTTGCCGGCGAATTGCTGATTGAGGATCGGAACCAGGTCCTTGTCCAGTTCCACCACGTCCAGTTGTGCACCGCTGCCGAGCAGACCTTCGGTCAGGGCGCCCTGGCCTGGGCCGATTTCCAGCATGCGGTCGTCGGGCTTGGCGTTGATGGAGCGCAGGATGCGGTCGATCACTCCGGCGTCATGCAAGAAGTTCTGGCCGAAACGCTTGCGCGCGCGGTGTTGGTATTGCTCGGTCATAAATGGGTCTCGGCCATCTGGTAGGCGGTTTCCAGTGCGACCTGCAGGCTACCGGTATCGATCTTGCCACTGCCGGCCAGGTCCAGGGCGGTGCCATGGTCCACCGAAGTGCGGATGATCGGCAGGCCCAGAGTCACATTGACCGCCGCGCCGAAGCCTTTGTACTTCAGCACGGGCAGGCCCTGGTCGTGGTACATCGCCAGCACCGCGTCGCAGTGCTCCAGATATTTGGGGGTAAACAGAGTGTCGGCAGGCAGCGGGCCATGCAGGTTCATGCCTTCGCTGCGCAAGCGCTCCAATGTAGGTTCAATGATGTCTATTTCTTCGCGACCCAGGTGTCCGCCTTCACCGGCGTGGGGGTTGAGCCCGCAGACCAGGATGCGAGGGTCGGCAATGCCGAACTTTCCCTGCAGATCGGCGTGCAGTATCCGCGTGACACGCTCCAGGCGTTCCGGGGTGATGGCGTCGGCAATCTCCCGCAAGGGCAGGTGAGTGGTCACCAGGGCCACGCGCAGGCCACGGGTAGCGAGCATCATCACGACCTGTGCGGTATGGGTCAGGTCCGCGAGGAATTCGGTGTGCCCCGAAAAGGCGATGCCGGACTCGTTGATCACGCCCTTGTGTACCGGTGCGGTGATCATGCCGGCGAAAGCGCCATCCAGGCAGCCCTGGCAAGCACGGGTCAGGGTTTCCAGGACGAAGCCGGCATTGGCCTTGTCCAACTGCCCGGTGACGACCGGGGTGCCCAAGGGGGTATCCCAGACATACAGGCTGTCGGCCGGCGCTGGGATATCCGGCCAGGCGCCCGGTGTCACTGCAAGCAGATTGACGGCCACTCCGAGTTGCGCAGCCCGCTCAAGGAGCAGGGTGCGGCTGGTGATGGCAATCAGAGGGTATGGCTGGGGCTGCGCGGCGAGCAGCAGGCACAGGTCGGGACCAATGCCGGCAGGCTCGCCGGGCGTCAGCGCGAAACGCTTGGGTTTCACTGCGCTGCCTGGTCTGCACCAGGGAGCTTGATTTCAACGTAGGCTTCGTCGCGGATCTGGCGCAGCCAGGTTTGCAGCTCTTCGTCGTACTTGCGATTACGCAGTACCGTCATTGCCTGTTGTTCGCGGGCCTGAGTGGTGCTGTCGGTGGCGCGACGACCAAGGACTTCCAGGACATGCCAGCCATAAGGACTCTTGAACGGCTTGGACAGTTGGCCTTGTGGTGTTTCGGCCATGACCTTGCGGAACTCGGGGACCAGCGCGTTTGGATCAACCCAGTTCAGATCGCCACCGTTGAGGGCCGATCCCGGGTCTTCCGAGAAACTCTTCGCCAGTTCGCCGAAGTCCTCGCCTGCTTCGATGCGGTCGTAGAGCTTCTCCGCCAGGCGCTTGGTTTCGGCTTCGCTGCGAATTTCGCTGGGTTTGATCAGGATGTGGCGAACATGTACTTCGTCACGCACCTGCGCGCCGCCACCCCGTTTCTCCAGCACTTTCAGGATAATGAAGCCGCCGGGAGTACGGGCAGGCTGAGTAATGTCACCCACCGCCATGGCACTCAGCTCGCGGTCGAACGGAGGCGGCAGTTGAGCAGGTTTGCGCCAGCCCATATCGCCACCTTCCAGAGCGTTTTCGCTGCCGGAGCGGGCGACGGCCATCTGACCGAAGTCGGCACCTTGCTTGAGCTGCTGGTAGACATCCATTGCCTGGCGATAAGCGCTCTGAATCGCTTCGGAGTTGGCGCTTTCCGGGGTAGGAATCAGGATGTTTGCCAGGTGCAGCTCTTCGGAAAGCTGCATTTTGCCCAAGTCGGATGCGAGGAAGTTCTTCACTTCCTGTTCGGAAACCTGGATGCGTTCAGCCACCCGACGCTGGCGTACGCGACTGATGATCATCTCGCGGCGGATCTGGTCACGGGCGTCATCATAGGACAGGCCGTCGTGAGCCAGTGCAGCGCGGAACTGGTCGATGGTCATGTTGTTGCGCTGGGCAATGGTTCCGACGGCCTGGTTCAGCTCTTCGTCGGTAATGCGGATGCCGGAACGTTCGCCGATCTGCAATTGCAGGTTTTCGACGATCAGGCGTTCGAGTACTTGTTGATCCAGCACACCCGGCGGTGGCAGGCCGCCGCCGCGCTTGGCGATGGTTTGCTGCACTTCATGGACGCGTTGGTCCAGCTGGCTCTGCATGACCACGTCGTTATCGACAATGGCCACCACTTTATCGATGGGCTGTACCGCGGCGTTGGCCGCGGTACCCAGGAACAGCGCGCCCAGCATCAGCGGGCGCAGACAATCAGAAAGCTTGGTCTTCACGTTCACGATAACCTTGGATGCCTTTGTCGAGGAAGCTCTCTACCTTGGTGCCAGTGAGGCCGCCGAGTCCCTTCAGGACAATTTGGAGGAAGATGCCGTGGTCGCCTTTTTCGTTTTCCGGGGCGGCTTGACTGAACTCTTCGTAGTCGACCCAGTAACGGTTGATCAGGCGCAGTTTCCAGCAGCAGTTGTCGTATTCGAAACCGCCGAAGGCTTCCAGGGTACGGTTGCGGTTGTAGTCATACTGCCAGCGGCTGATAGCGTTCCACTGCGGAACGATCGGCCAGATGACCGAGAAATCGTGCTGCTTGATCTTGTAGTAGTCCTTCACGTAGCCAGGCGTGCCCGGTGTGCCATAGTCGCCACCACCCACTTGCCATTGACCGGTTGCCTCGTCGTAACGGACCTGGTCGTTACGATAGCGATAACCGGCATTGATGACCTTGTTCGGATTGTCTTCCGGCTGGTAGTGGAACATCGCACTGCCCGAACGCGGGCTGTGGGTATCCGGGTCCCAGTTGTAGGTGGCAGTGGTACGCCAGTCGCGATTCCAGCGGAATTCGTATTCCAGCGCGTATGGAGACACGTTCGACTTGGCGTCTTCGCGGGTCTTGAAATCGATGCCCGGCAGTTGTACTTCGCGATCCTTGAAGTACAGGGCCTGGCCGACGCTGATGCGCTGACGTTCAAAACCGTTTTCTTCGATCCAGCGGCTGGTCACGCCCAGGGACAGCTTGTTCTCGTCGCCGACGCGGTCGGAACCGGTGAAGCGGTTATCCCGGAACAGCGAGGAGTAACTGAAGGTCGATTCGCTGGTATCGAACACGGGAATGTCGCTCTGGTCCTTCTCGGGTACGTAGAGATAGAACAGGCGAGGCTCCAATGTCTGGCGGTAGTTGGTGCCGAACCATTGAGTGTCGCGGTCGAAATACAGGCCACTGTCGATGCTGGCGATTGGCACGCCACGGCTCTGGCTGCTGCTGTAGGTGCCTCGCAGCCGATCAGCCTCCGCGTTCTGCGCGGCGACCTGCGCTTTGCCGATACCGTCCAGATCCAGATCGTACTGAGTGTACTGATACTTGAGCGACGGTTTGATGTAGCCGTAGCTCGCATTCATCGGCAGGCTGATGACCGGAGCCAGGTTCAGGCGATTGCCATTAGCCCGTGCGAGGCCGCGAATGTTGTTGTCCAGAAATGGTGAAGTGTCCCCATTTTCATCGCTATAGTCGCCGGTTCTCAAATCACGATCAAACCGCACCAGCTCCGTCTTATACGCGAAATCCAGACCATACGGATGGTCAGGCAATGATCCATTGAAGGTGATCTGCGGCAGGCGGTTATACGGCGTGATCTTTGAGATCGTCGCCATTTGATACGCCTGGGCATTGACCCGTGCAACGTAGTTGTCGCCCCTATAGCTGACCGCACCCTGCTGATTCACGTAATCCTTGGACTCGACACCGATCTGGTCGGTCTGCAAATCCTGGAAGTAATAAGGGTCGCTGATCTTGGTGTAGTCGACTTCCGTCAGCACACGTGAGTCCAGCCCGCCCTTGTGCTGCCAGTTGTACATGTAGCGGGTCTTGCTGTAGTCGGACTGTTTGGCGCGCTCGTTTTCTTCGTCGTTGAGGTACGCAGCGCCGAACTGACCTTCGCTGGATTTGGTCAGGTAGCGGAATTCGCCTTCCATCAACAGGCCGCGCTTGCTCATGTAGCGCGGGTACAACGTGGCGTCGTAGTTCGGCGCCAGGTTGAAGTAGTACGGGGTGACCAACAGGAAACCGGTGTCGCTGCCGCTGCCAATGGTCGGCGGCAGGAAACCGGACTGGCGACGGTCATCGATCGGGAAGTAGATATAAGGCGTGTAGAGGATCGGGATGTCCTTGACCCGCAGCGTCACGTTGGTCGCGGTACCGAAGCCGGTGGCCGGGTTCAGGGTGATGTTGTTGCCCTTGAGCGTCCAGGCGTTGCTGTTCGGTTCGCATGTGGTGTACGTGCCGTCCTTGAGGCGGATGATCGCGTTCTCGGCACGCTTGGCATACAGGGCGTTACCGCGGATACGCGACTTGTGCATCACGTATTCGGCGTTGTCGACCTTGGCTTCGCCGGTGTCCAGCTGGACATCGGCATGGTCGCCGACGATCAGCGCGCCGTTGTCGCGAACACGCACATTGCCGTTCAGCTCGCCGCGGTTCTCGGCCTGGTAAAGGCTGGCTTCGTCCGCCTCGACCTGCATACTGCCCTGGCGCATGACCACGTCACCGGCCAGGGTCGCCACCTGTTGTTCCTGCTCGTAGCGTGAAGCCTTGGCGCCGAGGAAGGTCGGGGCGTCGCTCTTGGCTGTCTTGTCATTCATGCCTGGACGGGTCGGCTCGATATAGGCACCGGAGCAATAAGGACCGGTTTCGGCCAATTGCGCAGGCGTGAGGTTCTCCCGCGGAACCCAGTCCAGGTGGCTGTAGTCTGCACTGCGCGACTTCAGGCCGCGGCCCTTGGCTTCGGTAACCAGCACTGGCTTGTCGCCGCCTGCTTCAACCGAGCTGCTGCCGGCCGGAGCGTCGCCGCTGTCGGCGACGGCACTGCCTTCATGCACCGGACGTGGCGGCAATGCGGCGGCCGGGGTCTTGGGGGAACAGTCCCAGGCACCCGAGGCGGAGACGGAGCAGTCATACTGCTGCGCCGCGACAACGAATGAAGAGGCCAGGGGTTGCAGGGCCAGCAGACTGCCGGTGACCAGCAACGGAAATTTTTTACGAAACGCGGGGGATTTCAATGCCATCTTATTAGTCCGGGCTTCCTGCGTGCCATCTGCCCGCGGTGTGGGCCGCACGCCTCTCGATGGTCTGAAAAAGATGCTGGATAATAAAGCATGACCCGCTTGACGGCTAGGGCCGTCGGAGACCCTTGCAATGCCCGACCACGATGTACGTTTGCAACACCTGAAAGTTTGGCTCGATGAGCAACTCCCGATCCTTTTTGCCGCACAAGGCTGGGGTGTCGTACCCCCGGCCACATTGACCGCGGCCAGCAGCGACGCGAGTTTCCGACGTTATTTCCGCTGGGAAGGCGAGGGCCGCAGCCTGATCGTGATGGATGCACCGCCGCCCCAGGAAAACTGCAAACCCTTCGTGGATATTGCGTTTTTGCTGGCGAAATCCGGAATTAATGTGCCGAAAATTTATGCAGAAGATCTCGAGCGTGGCTTTCTTTTGCTCAATGACCTGGGCAATCAGACCTATCTGGACGTGATCGACGGGAAAAATGCCGACGATTTGTTCCGTGATGCCCTGCAAGCGCTGCTGGCTTTCCAGCAGTTGCCAATGGTCGCGCCTTTACCCAGCTACGACGTTGCGTTGCTGCGCCGGGAGCTTGAGCTGTTCCCCGAGTGGTACGTCAAGCGCGAACTGGGCATCGAGCTCGATTCGGCACAGCAGCAGCTCTGGCAGGAGGCCAGCGACCTGCTGATTGATAGCGCCCTGGCCCAGCCCAAAGTCCTGGTGCATCGCGACTACATGCCGCGCAACCTGATGATCAGCGAACCGAACCCGGGTGTGCTGGATTTCCAGGACGCGGTCTACGGCCCGGTGACCTACGACGTGACGTGCCTGTTCAAGGACGCCTTTCTCAGTTGGCCTGAAGCGCGTGTGCGTGGCTGGCTGGAGGATTACTGGCGGCAAGCTGGCGCGCTGGGTATACCGGTCCAGCCAGATATCGAAGACTTCCTGCGGGCCAGCGACCTGATGGGCGTACAGCGCCATCTCAAGGTCATCGGGATTTTTGCGCGCATCTGTCACCGCGATGGCAAGCCGCGCTACCTGGGCGATGTGCCGCGCTTCTTTGCCTATATAGAAGCCGTCCTCGCACGTCGTCCTGAACTGGCGCAACTGCAGACCTTGTTGTCCAGCCTGCCTCGCCCGGCGGGAGCGACGGCATGAAGGCGATGATCCTGGCGGCGGGCAAGGGCGAGCGCATGCGCCCCCTGACTCTGACCACTCCCAAGCCGCTGATCCGTGTCGGCGGTATTCCATTGATCGAATACCATCTGCAGGCGCTGGCCGCGGCCGGCTTCAGCGATATCGTGATCAACCATGCCTGGCTCGGTCAGCAGATCGAGGATCATCTGGGGGATGGTTCGCGATTTGGCGTGCGGATTCGTTATTCGCCCGAAGGGGAGCCGCTGGAGACCGGCGGTGGGATCTTCCGGGCCTTGCCGCTGCTGGGTGATGAAGCGTTCGTGGTGGTCAATGGCGATATCTGGACCGATTACGATTTCAGTGTCCTGCGTGGCTCGTTTGAAGGGCTGGCGCACCTGGTGCTGGTGGATAATCCCGAGCATCACCCAGGTGGGGATTTCATCCTGTCCGACGGAAAGGTTCACGAAGGGGAGCCGGCTGCCGACAAACTGACCTATAGCGGCATTGCCGTCCTGCACCCAAGGTTGTTCGAGGGGTGCTCGGATGGCGCGTTCAAGCTCGCACCGCTGTTGCGCCGAGCCATGGCAGGGGGGCAGGTCAGTGGCGAGCGCCTGCAAGGGCACTGGGTCGATGTGGGAACCCATGAACGTTTGATGCAAGTCGAAACCTTGATAGAAGCGAGCCGTTGATATGTGGTGGCCAGGGACTCTGATAGGAGCCGGAGCGGGCTTTGCCATAGCCAGTATTCCGGGGGCCATGCTCGGTGCGTTGTTAGGGCAGGCGCTGGACCGGCGCCTGAACCTGCAAGGCTGGGCACAGGTACGTGAGCGCCTGGGCGGTCGCCCGGCGTTGCGCAACGACGAACTGCTGTTTGTCCTGTTGGGACGACTGGCGAAAATCGATGGTCGGGTGGTCGACGGTCATATCCAGCAGGCCCGCCAGGAAATGCGTGCGCTGGACCTGAGCGAGCCGGCACAACGCCGAGCCATTGCGGCATTCAACCGAGGCAAGTCTGGAAACGACCGCTTGCGCGGTTATCTGCGCCGTCTTGGCACTCAGCCCCATGCCGCTGAAGGCGTGCTGCGGGCCTGCTGGCGAATGGTCTGGGCTGACGGTCGCGCCGGCGCCAGCGAGCGTGAGTTGCTCGTCCAGTGGGGCAAGTGGCTGGGCTGGACACCCCAGCAGGTCCAGGCGCTGGCGATTGATTACGAACCACAGAAACCGTCTCTGCCCAACAGCGGCGTGACCTATCAGCAAGCGTTGCGTTTGCTGGGGGTTTCAGCCACCACCGAGCCGTCGCAGATCAAGCGGGCTTATCGTCGGCTGCTCAGTCGTCACCATCCGGACAAAATTGCCGGCAGTGGCGCAACACCCCTGCAAGTGCGCGAAGCCACGGACAAGACTCGGGAGTTGCATAACGCTTATCGGTTGATTCGGGAGCGGCGGGATTTTCGCTAGTTTCATCGAATAAATCGTGGCGAGGTTTTGGGCGGCGTCGCCGCCCGCTGGGATAGATTGCCTCACCACAAACAGGTGTCTGGCGAAAGAGCCGAATAAACCTCATTCACCCGGGTTTTGCGGGTTCAACCACCCTCGAACCCGACGAAACAGCTGCTCCTGCTGCGCCGCCGCATTGGGTAAGGCCTTGAGGGAAACCTGGCTGAAATTCGAGCCCTTCAGGCGTTTGCTCGCCTGCAAGCGCTCCAGTGCTGCGTTACGATCCAGCGCTTTATCCATGTAGAAGACGTCGGCGGTTGCCAGCTTCAAGGTTGGCGTCAGTTCGGCCAGGCCGGGCTTGGTGTTCACCGGGGACTGCGCGGCGACCATTACGAAGCGCTCTATCTGCGAAGGCTGTTTTTCGCTGAGGTAGCGCGCCGCCCAGTAGGCGCCGGTGCCATGGCCCAGCAGCACAATGCGACGCGAACTCTGTTGCTCGGCGTAGGCCAGTGCCGCGTCGATACGGGCGAAAATGCGTTCGGCACCGGCCCTGGCATTCTCCTCATCGGCTTCGGCGACGACCGGATCGACAGCGTCGGCCTCGCCACCCGCCACCTGCTCGATCGGAGCCGCCGTCGTGGCGTCCGGGGTAGCGGCAGCCGTGTCGGCTGGTTTGGTTTGCGGCGAGGCTTCCACTGCGCGCGGTGCGATAACATCGCTTTGCGGGTCCGGCAGCGTGATACTCAGGGTGTTCCATTCGACATCGGGCAGTTTTTTACGCAATGGTCCGACGACTTGAGGCCAGTCAGCCGTTTCACCAGCACCAGGGACTATGATGACCGCGCCCTTGGGGTCGCTGGTGTTGGCCGGTTTCCAGAGGGCCAGGAAGGTGTCGCTGCCGGTCTGGAGCTGTTGCTGTTCCTGGGGCGGGACTTTTCGCTCCAGCGCGGCCGCCTCTTCCTGGCTACGCTCGAGCAGGGGCTGGCGCTCGACCGGTTTTGTCTCGGAGGGTTGATCCGTCGCGGTAGGCGCCGGTTCGTCAGCCTGTACAGAAAACGCACTCGGCAGGATCAGCGACAGGCACAATGCTGGCATTGCCAGGCGGTGGACAAAGGGCATCGGATATTCCAGGGCCAGAAGTATTTCCGGCAGCCTAATGGGTTGGTCAGTATTTGTCAGTGCGTGAGACTTCAATGATGCGTTTTTGCTGCCTGTGGGTTATCGGCTGTTTATGGCTTCCCTTGATGACGTGGGCTGCGCCCGCGCCCTCTGCCCATGGGGTGCAATTGAGTGCTGAGCAGCGTCAATGGTTGGCAGAACATCCCCAACTGCGGGTTGGCCTGGTCCTGCAGGCGCCATATGCGCAGTACGATCGACGCTTGCAGCGCCTGTCCGGCACCAACGTCGAGTTGATGCAGTGGCTGGGCAAGGTACTGAATGTCGAGTTGACCTGGCGCAATTTCCAGGACGTGGCGCAACTGGAAGCCGCTCTGCGCGATGGTGAGGTGGATATCGCCCCGGGCCTGACCCAGACCCCGGCAGGACTCAGGCTTTGGCTGTTCTCCGACCCGTACATGCGCGTACCGCAGTTGATTGTCGGCGAGCAAAAGGGGGCTGAGGGTGTGGAGTTGGAAAAGCTCGACGCTCAGGTCCGGGTGGCGGTGCGCATGCCCAGCGCCACGGCGGACTACCTGCGTGGCACCTATCCGACGTTGAATCTGCAAGGCGTACCGATGGAGCGTGAGGCTCTGCAACTGCTGCTCAGTCAGCAGGCCCGGTACGCTGTGGTCGACGAGGCTCAACTGGGAAGGCTCATGATCGAGCCGGAGTTCGCCGAGCTGGTTGTGGTCGGCGACATCGGCTTGCCGCAACTGCTGCGGGTCGCTACGCGTCGGGACTGGCCGGAGTTGGCCGAGATAGTCGACAAGGGGCTCCAGGCGATTCCCGCCAGGGAACTGGAGCAACTGCACAGCCGCTGGCTCAAACCCAAGTATCCGCGCCTGACCGAAACCCCGGGTTTCTGGCAGAACCTGACGCTGTTGATGCTGGCCTTGCTATTGAGCAGCGTCGCCATCGTATTCTGGCAGCGTCGCCAGCAACGTGGTCTGGAGCGTCGTCTGCGCTCTGCACGCGACGACATCGCCCAGCGTGCCGCCAGCGAAGAAGCGCTGCGCCTCACCCAGTTTTCCATCGATCAAAGTACGGTAGGCATTCTCTGGGTCAACTGGGACAGCCATGTGCGCTATGCCAACCGCGCTGCCGAAGCCATGCTTGGCTACGGACCCGGTGCGATTATCGAACGCCCCTTGATCGACTTCGAGCCGGGGCTGCACATGGATCGCTGGTTGAACCTATGGAAGCGTGCTCGGGCTAGCGAGGACGGACCCCAGAGTTTCGAGACCGAGTGCGTAAGGGCTGATGGCAGTATCCTGCCGGCCGATGTTTCCCTGAGTTTTCTGCGTTTTCGTGATGCGGAATACCTGGTGGTCTACCTCAATGACGTGACCGAGCGTCGTCGTGCGCTGGCGGCGTTGCGCGAAAGCGAAGCGCGCCTGCAAGGCATCGCTGCCAACGTGCCGGGCCTGGTTTTTCGCCTGGAGCGGGCACCGGTGACCGGTCAGATCGATTTTGCCTATATCAGCGAAGGCAGCGAAAGCCTGGTGGGTTACTCCCCAACGACCCTGGCTCGCAGCGACACCGGCTTGCGCAGCCTGGTGCATCCGGACGACAAGGCCGATTATCACCGCACCCAGGATCAGGCTCTGGACAGCGACAGTGACTGGTCGTGGCAGGGTCGCATCCTGACCCGCGAAGGCCGGGAACGCTGGGCTGAGATCAAGGCGATTACCCGTCGTCTCGAGGATGGCGCCTACGTCTGGGACGGCATCGTCTGGGACATCACCGAAAGCAAGCGTATCGAGCTGGAACTGGCCAGCTCCCGGGAGCAATTGCGCGAATTGTCGGCGCACCTGGAAAGTGTACGGGAAGAGGAAAAGGCCCGTATCGCCCGGGAAGTCCATGACGAACTGGGTCAGATGTTGACGGTGCTGAAGCTGGAAACGTCCATGTGCGAATTGGCCTATGCGCAGCTGGACCCCGGTCTGCAGGAGCGACTCAACAGCATGAAGCGCCTGATCGCTCAGTTGTTCCAATTGGTGCGAGATGTGGCGACGGCGTTGCGTCCGCCTATCCTCGATGCAGGTATTGCCTCGGCCATCGAGTGGCAGGCCCGACGCTTCGAGGCGCGTACGCAGATTCCGTGCCTGGTGCAGGTGCCCGACAATCTGCCACCCCTGAGCGATGCCAAGGCGATCGGCCTGTTCCGTATTCTCCAGGAAGCGCTGACCAACGTGATGCGCCACGCCCAGGCGCATACCGTGGAACTGACGCTGGTTCGCCAGGGTGATGAATTGTGTCTGATCGTGAGTGATGACGGTGTAGGATTTATTGCCGATACAGGTCGGCCGACATCCTTTGGGCTGGTAGGGATGCGCGAGCGGGTGCTGATCATGGGTGGGCGATTGTCCCTGGAAAGTGAGCCGGGGGAGGGGACTACCCTGGCGGTGCGGGTGCCGTTGCATGAGGGCTGATGGGTGGGTTGCCTGGGCGGGCGCAATCGCGAGCAGGCTCGCTCCCACAGGGCTATATGGACATTAATGTGGGAGCGAGCCTGCTCGCGATTGGATTCTGAATCTGGAGAAGAACGTGATCCGTGTACTGGTAGCCGAAGACCACACCATCGTCCGTGAAGGCATCAAACAATTGATCGGCCTGGCGAAGGACCTGGTGGTGGCGGGAGAGGCGAGCAACGGCGAACAGTTGCTCGAAACCCTGCGACACGTGCCCTGCGAAGTGGTGCTGCTGGATATTTCCATGCCGGGGGTCAATGGTCTGGAGGCGATCCCCAGGATCCGTGCGCTGAACAATCCACCGGCGATCCTGGTGTTGTCGATGCATGACGAGGCGCAGATGGCGGCTCGGGCGCTGAAGGTGGGCGCGGCTGGCTACGCGACCAAAGACAGCGACCCTGCATTGCTGCTCATGGCGATTCGCAAAGTTGCGGCGGGCGGTCGTTACATCGACCCGGATCTGGCCGACCGCATGGTGTTCGAAGTCGGCCTGACCGATGCGCGCCCACTGCATGCGCTGCTATCCGAGCGCGAGTTCTCGGTCTTCGAGCGCCTTGCTCAAGGCGCCAACGTCAACGACATCGCCCAGCAACTGGCCCTGAGCAGTAAAACCATCAGCACTCACAAGGCACGGCTGATGCAGAAACTCAACATCACTTCCTTGGCGGAGCTGGTGAAGTACGCGATGGAGCACAAGCTGCTCTAGGCCCGCCACAGATTCCTTGTGTGCGAGCCTGCTCGCGATAGCGGTGGGTCAGCTTGCAACAATGCTGAATGTGCCGCCGCCATCGCGAGCAGGCTCGCTCCCACAGGGAACTCGAGTTGGCATGTCCATTTGCGACATGCCTCAGAGCACGCAATTTCAGCGTTTATCCCCAAAAGCCCGGCGCTTTTATCCAATCCCGCCGTCCTTGTAGGGCAATCCCTACCCCGACTCTTCCATCCGGCTGAGGCGATTCTCTCCTGCGCCCCGATTTGCGTGGGCACGAGGCTCCACTAGGCTTGAGTCACAAGCAGTCATCAATACAAAAGGTGCGGGTATGAGCCAGGTTGATTCAAGCGCGGGGGCCGGTGATGTGCTGGTCAGCTTTCGTGGTGTGCAAAAGAGCTACGATGGCGAGAACCTGATCGTCAAAGACCTCAACCTGGAGATTCGCAAAGGCGAGTTCCTGACCTTGCTCGGGCCGTCCGGCTCCGGCAAGACCACCAGCCTGATGATGCTCGCGGGTTTTGAAACCCCGACCGCCGGTGAGATCCAGTTGGCCGGCCGTGCCATTAACCATGTGCCGCCCCACAAGCGCGACATCGGCATGGTGTTCCAGAACTACGCCCTGTTCCCCCACATGACCGTCGCCGAGAACCTGGCGTTCCCACTGACCGTGCGGGGCCTGAACAAGAGCGATGTCAGCGACCGCGTCAAACGGGTATTGAGCATGGTCCAGCTGGACACTTTCGCCCAGCGCTACCCGGCGCAGTTGTCCGGCGGCCAGCAGCAGCGTGTCGCCCTGGCCCGGGCGTTGGTATTCGAGCCGCAGTTGGTGTTGATGGACGAACCCCTCGGTGCACTGGACAAGCAACTGCGTGAGCACATGCAGATGGAAATCAAACACCTGCACCAGCGTCTCGGCGTGACCGTGGTCTATGTGACCCACGACCAGGGCGAGGCCTTGACCATGTCCGATCGCGTGGCGGTGTTCCATCAGGGTGAAATCCAGCAGATCGCCCCGCCGCGCACGCTCTACGAAGAGCCCAAAAATACGTTCGTCGCCAACTTCATCGGCGAAAACAACCGCCTCAGTGGTCGCCTGCACAGCCAAACCGGTGATCGCTGCCTGGTGGAGCTGGGCCGTGGGGAGAAGGTCGAGGCGCTGGCGGTCAACGTCGGCAAGCCTGGTGAGCCGGTGACCCTGTCGATCCGTCCGGAGCGGGTGAGCCTCAACGGCGCAAGCGAACAATGTGTCAACCGCTTCTCAGGGAGGGTGGCGGAATTCATCTATCTGGGCGACCACGTCCGGGTTCGCCTGGAAGTCTGCGGCAAGAACGACTTCTTCGTGAAACAACCGATTGCCGAGCTCGACCCCGAACTGGCCGTCGGAGACGTGGTTCCGCTTGGCTGGCAGGTTGAGCACGTGCGTGCGCTCGACCCACTTCTAGAGGCGAATTGATCGCCCCCCTGCTGTAATCAACACACCAACCCTGCACGTGGAGAGAACAATAAATGTTGAGATCCCTGAAGTTCACCGCCCTGACCCTGGGCATGATGGGTGCGGCAAGCGCGATGGCGGCGGGCCCGGACCTGACCGTGGTGTCTTTTGGCGGGGCGAACAAGGCGGCTCAGGTCAAAGCCTTTTACGCACCGTGGGAAGCGGCCGGCAACGGCAAGATCGTGGCTGGCGAGTACAACGGCGAAATGGCCAAGGTCAAGGCCATGGTCGACACCAAGAGCGTTTCCTGGGACTTGGTGGAAGTCGAGTCCCCTGAGTTGTCCCGTGGCTGTGACGAGGACATGTTCGAGCAGCTCGACCCTGCGCTGTTCGGCAAGGCCGAAGACTACGTCAAGGGCGCTATCCAGCCTTGTGGCGTAGGTTTCTTCGTGTGGTCGACCGTACTGGCTTACAACGCCGACAAACTGAAAACCGCGCCAACCAGCTGGGCGGATTTCTGGGATACCAAGAAATTCCCGGGTAAGCGTGGCCTGCGCAAGGGTGCCAAGTACACTCTGGAATTCGCCTTGATGGCCGACGGTGTCGCGCCAAAAGACGTCTACAAGGTGCTGGCCGGCAAGGATGGTCAGGACCGCGCATTCAAGAAACTTGACGAGCTCAAGCCGAATATTCAGTGGTGGGAAGCCGGCGCACAGCCGCCGCAATATCTGGCGTCCGGTGACGTGGTCATGAGCTCGGCCTACAACGGCCGGATCGCTGCGGTACAGAAAGAAAGCAACCTGAAAGTGGTGTGGAACGGCGGCATCTACGACTTTGACGCGTGGGCCATCCCACGTGGCCTGGACAAGACCCGTGCCGAAGCAGCGAAGAAGTTCATCGCCTACTCGGTGGCGCCACAGCAGCAGAAGACCTACTCGGAAAACATCGCCTACGGCCCGGCCAACACCCAGGCAGTACCGTTGCTGTCCAAGGATGTCTTGAAAGACATGCCGACCACCCCGGAAAACATCGCCAACCAGGTGCAGATCGATGTCAGCTTCTGGGCTGACAACGGTGAGCAACTGGAGCAGCGCTTCAACTCCTGGGCTGCGAAGTAACCGGCATCCGAGACTGGATGGAATCCATGTGGGAGCGGGCTTGCTCGCGAAGGCGTCATCACTTCCAACATTTATGTTGACTGATACACCGCTTTCGCGAGCAAGCCCGCTCCCACAGGTTCGGGTGTTTCAAAAGAACAGGGACGGCACACCGTCCTTGTAACGATAAAAAAAGATTTGCGGAGTTCGCCATGGCCATCGCCGTTCCACTGAACGCGGGCACCAGCCCCACCTTGAAGCAGCGGCTCAAGCGCGCCGAGCGGGTCAACCGCTGGAAGGCCCAGGCCTTGATTGCACCGCTGGTGCTGTTTCTGTTGCTGGTGTTCCTGGTGCCGATCGTGGCGCTGCTGTTCAAAAGCGTCAGCAACCCGGAAGTGGTCGGTACCATGCCGCGTACCGTGGCTGCGATTGCAGCATGGGATGGACGCGGATTACCTGGGGAACCGGTGTACAAGGCCGCCAGTGAAGACTTGGCTGAAGCTCGCAAGAATCAGACACTGGGCGACCTGTCCAAACGCCTGAACATGGAATCGGCCGGCTATCGCAGCCTGCTGACCAAGACCGCTCGTGCGCTGCCGTTTGCCAGCGAGCCGGCCTCCTATAAAGAGGCACTTGAAAACTTCGATGAGCGCTGGGGCGATCCCGCGTATTGGCAGGTGATCCGTCGCAACACCAGCAATATCACCCCCTATTACCTGCTGGCGTCCGTCGATCATCGTATCGACGACCTCGGCGAACTGGCCCCGGCCACGCCTGACCAGGCGATCTACCTCGACATTTTCGCACGCACTTTCTGGATGGGCCTGGTCATCACCGCAATCTGCCTGGTATTGGCTTATCCATTGGCCTATCTGTTGGCGAACCTGCCGTCGCGCCAGAGCAACCTGCTGATGATCCTGGTGCTGCTGCCGTTCTGGACGTCGATCCTGGTGCGGGTGGCGGCGTGGATCGTGCTGTTGCAGTCCGGTGGGCTGATCAACAGTGCCCTGTTGGCCATGGGGATCATCGACAAGCCCCTGGAGCTGGTCTTCAACCGTACCGGCGTCTACATCTCGATGGTCCACATTCTGCTGCCGTTCATGATCCTGCCGATCTACAGCGTGATGAAGGGCATCTCGCCCACCTATATGCGAGCGGCGATATCCCTGGGCTGTCATCCATTTGCCAGTTTCTGGCGGGTGTACTTCCCACAGACCTATGCCGGTGTCGGCGCCGGTTGCCTGTTGGTGTTCATCCTCGCCATCGGCTACTACATCACCCCGGCATTGCTGGGCAGCCCGAACGACCAGATGGTCAGCTACTTCGTCGCGTTCTACACGAACACCAGCATCAACTGGGGCATGGCCACCGCGCTCGGGGGGCTGCTGTTGCTGGCGACCATCGTGCTTTATCTGATTTACAGCTGGCTGGTGGGCGCCAGTCGCCTGCGCCTGAGCTAAGGGGAGATCGAAATGCTGAGTCCTTACATGTCTTCCGTCGAACGGGTGTGGTTCTACTGCTTGCGCACGCTCTGCGGGTTGATCCTGCTGTTTCTGATCCTGCCGGTACTGGTGATTATCCCGCTGTCGTTCAACTCCGGCAGCTTCCTGGTGTATCCGCTGCAAGGCTTTTCGATGCACTGGTATCAGGATTTCTTCGCCTCGGCCGAGTGGATGCGAGCGCTGAAGAACAGCATCATCGTGGCCCCGGCGGCCACATTGCTGGCGATGGTCTTCGGTACGCTGGCGGCCATTGGCCTGACCCGTGGCGATTTCCCGGGCAAGGCGCTGGTCATGGCTCTGGTGATTTCACCCATGGTGGTTCCGGTGGTAATCATCGGCGTGGCCAGCTACCTGTTCTTCGCGCCGCTGGGGATGGGCAACAGCTTCATCTCGCTGATCGTGGTCCACGCAGTGCTTGGTGTACCATTTGTCATCATTACCGTTTCGGCGACCTTGCAGGGGTTCAACTACAACCTGGTTCGGGCTGCTGCGAGCCTGGGCGCTTCGCCATTAACGGCGTTTCGTCGGGTGACCTTGCCCTTGATCGCCCCGGGTGTGATCTCCGGGGCGTTGTTCGCTTTCGCGACTTCGTTCGATGAAGTGGTGGTGACCCTGTTCCTCGCCGGCCCCGAGCAGGCAACCTTGCCACGGCAGATGTTCAGCGGCATCCGCGAAAACCTCAGTCCTACCATCGCGGCAGCGGCGACGCTGTTGATCGTCTTCTCGGTGATCCTGCTGCTGACCCTGGAGTGGTTGCGTGGGCGTAGCGAGAAGCTGCGTACCGCCCAAGCCTGACGAATGTGGGAGCGAGCCTGCTCGCGATAGCATCGGATCAGTTGCCTCAGTGCTGACTGACCCTCCGCTATCGCGAGCAGGCTCGCTCCCACATTGGGTTTGTGGTGCATTCAGGCGCTGAATGGCAGAACAACCCGCAATACCGAGCTATTCTTGTGCCAGCCCATACTCGAACAAGAGGCCGCGCACATGAGTCTTTCCTCATTCAAGATCGCCCATAAACTGATCACCGGTGCTGCTGCCATCGAGCAACTGGCGGCTGAACTGACACGGCTGGATGTGGATAACCCGCTGATCGTCACCGATGCCGCGTTGGTCAGGTCCGGCACCGTGGACCTGGCTCTGCAGCACCTGGGCGGGCGCGACTACGAGATTTTCGACCGGGTCATGCCGGACCCGGAAATCGCCATCGTCGAAGACTGCATGCAGGCCTACCGCGACGGCGGCCATGACGGCCTGATCGGCCTGGGCGGCGGCAGTGCCATCGATATCGCCAAGTGCGTGGGCGTCTACGCCGGTTATCACGGCGAGCTGCAAGACATGTTCGGTGTCGACCAGGTACCCCGCAAGGGCCCGCCGATGATTGCCATCCCCACCACGGCGGGCACCGGTTCGGAGGTCACCAACGTTGCGATCCTCTCCGACAAGGCTGCGCAGCTGAAAAAGGGCATCGTCAGCGATTATCTGTTGCCGGACGTGGCACTGGTCAGCCCGCAGATGACTCTTACCTGTCCTCCCGGCGTGACCGCAGCCAGCGGTGTCGATGCGCTGGCTCATGCCGTCGAGTCCTACCTGTCGCTCAATGCCTCGCCGATCACCGATGCCCTGGCCATCGGTGCGATCAGACTGATCAGCCGAGCACTGCCCAAGGCCTTTGCCAACCCTGCTCATCTGCAGGCCCGGGAGGACATGGCAACCGCCAGTCTGATGGCCGGCATGGCATTCGGCAACGCCGGGGTCGGGGCGGTGCATGCGCTGGCTTATCCGCTGGGGGGGCGCTTCCATGTGTCCCATGGCGTTGCCAACGCCATGCTGCTGCCCTACGTCATGCAGTGGAACAAAATGGCCTGCGTGGAACGCATGCGGGACATTGCCGAAGCAATGGGCATAAAGACCGGCCACCTGAGTGATCTGGAAGCCGCCAACGAAGCCGTGGAGGCCATGGCCGCGTTATGTAGTGCCGTAGAGATCCCCAAGGGCCTGAGCGGCCTGGGTGTCACCGAAGGTGTGATCCCATCCATGGCCGTAGAGGCGGCAGGGATCGAGCGGTTGATGCGTAACAATCCACGCAAACTGAGCGTTGCGGATATCGAGAAGATCTACCGCGCAGCGTATTGATCGTCGGCCACGGTGGGCGCGCCAAACCTTGAGGTATACAATGCGCGCCATCGTGATTTCGTTCAAAACAGGTGCGTCATGCAGCCCTTCGCCATTGCTCCGTCGATTCTCTCCGCCGACTTCGCCCGCTTGGGCGAAGAAGTGGACAACGTCCTGGCCGCCGGGGCCGACATCGTGCATTTCGATGTCATGGACAACCACTACGTACCCAACCTGACCATCGGCCCGATGGTCTGCGCGGCACTGCGCAAATACGGCATCACGGCGCCGATCGACGCGCACCTGATGGTCAGCCCGGTGGATCGCATCGTTGGCGACTTCATCGAAGCCGGTGCCACCTACATCACTTTCCACCCCGAAGCCACGCTGCACGTCGATCGTTCCCTGCAGTTGATCCGTGAAGGCGGCTGCAAGGCTGGTCTGGTGTTCAACCCGGCGACACCGCTGGACGTACTCAAGTACGTGATGGACAAGGTCGACATGATCCTGCTGATGAGCGTCAACCCCGGTTTCGGCGGCCAGAAATTCATTCCGGCGACTCTCGACAAGCTGCGCGAAGCCCGAGCCCTGATCGATGCGTCGGGACGTGACATCCGCCTGGAAATCGACGGCGGCGTGAACGTGGGCAACATCCGCGAGATCGCTGCTGCCGGCGCCGACACTTTTGTGGCTGGCTCGGCGATCTTCAATGCGCCGGACTACAAGGAAGTCATCGAGAAGATGCGCGCCGAACTGGCTATGGCCCGCCCATGAGCGGTTTCGAGCAGTTGTTCCCCGGCTGCCTGCCGCGTCTGGTGATGTTCGACCTCGATGGCACCCTGGTCGACTCGGTCCCGGACCTTGCGGCAGCCGTGGATGACATGCTGCTCAAGCTTGGACGTCCGGCTGCCGGCCTCGACGCGGTGCGCCATTGGGTCGGCAACGGCGCGCCCATGCTGGTGCGCCGGGCCCTGGCCAACCACATCGACGCCCAAGGGGTCGATGACGCCGAGGCTGAGCGAGCGTTGGAGTTGTTCAACGAAGCCTATGAGGGCAATCACCCGCTGACGGTGGTCTACCCCGGCGTGCGCTCGACCCTCAAGTGGCTGCACAAGCAAGGCGTGGAAATGGCGCTGATCACCAACAAGCCGGAACGCTTCGTTGCGCCGTTGCTGGACCAGATGAAAATCGGCCGCTACTTCCGCTGGATCATCGGCGGCGATACCTTGCCGCAGAAGAAGCCCGACCCGGCTGCGCTGTTTTTTGTCATGAAGATGGCCAACATTCCGGCCTCCCAATCGTTATTTGTTGGCGACTCGCGCAGCGATGTGCTGGCGGCGAAAGCGGCAGGGGTCAAGTGCGTGGCACTGAGTTATGGCTACAACCATGGCCGGCCGATCGCTGAAGAGTTCCCCACGCTGGTGATCGACGACCTGCGTCTGTTAATTCCCGGTTGCCTGGACCCGGCCGCTGAGATAACGTTGCCCGACGCTGTTCAATCCTCTTCTGGAAACGCCATCGTGGTGGTCACTCGCAAACTCTGGATGAAAGTCATGAAGGCCCTGGCCCGCTGGCGTTGGCGCGCCTGACTTGATCCTGGCCGGTTATCCGGCGCGTTTGCATACCTGACTGTCAGCTCCTCTTGCCACGAGGCACCCTCATGATCCGCGAAGAATTCCTGCGCCTGGCCGCTGCCGGCTACAACCGTATCCCGCTCGCCTGCGAAACCCTGGCCGACTTCGACACACCGCTGTCGATCTACCTCAAGCTGGCCGACCAGCCCAATTCCTACCTGCTCGAGTCGGTGCAGGGCGGGGAAAAATGGGGCCGTTACTCCATCATCGGCCTGCCGTGCCGTACGGTGCTGCGAGTCCATGACCATCGCATCAGCGTGACCCACGACGGCGTCGAGATCGAAAGCCACGAGGTCGAAGACCCGCTGGCCTTCGTCGAAACCTTCAAGGCGCGCTACAACGTGCCGACCATCCCCGGCCTGCCGCGTTTCAACGGCGGTCTGGTGGGGTATTTCGGCTACGACTGCGTGCGCTATGTGGAAAAACGCCTGGGCACCTGTCCGAACCCGGATCCTCTGGGCGTGCCGGACATCCTGCTGATGGTTTCCGATGCGGTGGTAGTCTTCGACAACCTCGCCGGCAAGATGCATGCAATTGTCTTGGCGGATCCTTCTCAGGACGATGCCTACGAGCAAGGTCAGAAAAGCCTGCAGGCGCTGTTGGAAAAGCTTCGCCAGCCAATTACCCCGCGTCCGGGGTTGGACTTCGGCAAGCAAGCCGCCGCCGACCCGGTGTTCCGCTCCAGCTTCACCCAGGCCGATTACGAAAGAGCCGTCGATACCATCAAGGAGTACATCCTGGCGGGCGACTGCATGCAGGTGGTGCCTTCGCAACGGATGTCCATCGACTTCAAGGCCGCGCCCATCGATTTGTACCGGGCACTGCGTTGCTTCAACCCGACGCCTTACATGTACTTCTTCAACTTCGGTGATTTTCACGTCGTGGGCAGTTCGCCGGAGGTGTTGGTGCGGGTCGAGGACAACCTGATCACCGTGCGACCGATTGCCGGTACTCGCCCTCGCGGCGCCACGGAAGAAGCGGATCGGGCGCTGGAAGAGGACCTGTTGTCTGACGCCAAGGAAATCGCCGAGCACTTGATGCTGATTGACCTGGGACGCAACGATACCGGCCGGGTTTCGGAGGTCGGCTCGGTGAAGCTGACCGAGAAGATGGTCATCGAGCGATATTCCAACGTGATGCACATCGTGTCGAACGTCACCGGACAGTTGAAGGCCGGGCTGACGGCCATGGACGCCTTGCGGGCGATCCTGCCGGCGGGGACCTTGTCCGGTGCGCCAAAAATCCGCGCGATGGAAATCATCGATGAACTGGAACCGGTCAAGCGTGGTGTATACGGTGGTGCCGTGGGTTATTTCGCCTGGAACGGCAACATGGACACCGCCATTGCCATCCGGACAGCCGTGATCAAGAACGGCGAACTCCATGTGCAGGCCGGTGGCGGCATCGTTGCCGATTCGGTACCAGTGCTGGAATGGGAAGAAACCCTGAACAAGCGCCGGGCAATGTTCCGTGCCGTGGCGCTGGCCGAGCAGACTTCGCGCGACTGAGTTCGCCTGCATCTGTGAGCCACAATCACTGTGGGAGCGAGCCTGCTCGCGATTGACGGCGGCACTTTCAAGGACAATATGTCTGATGTGTCGCCACCGCGAGCATGCTCGTTCCCACAGGGTTCCGTCGATCAGAAGTCCAGGCTGACCCCGACATTCACCCCTTGCTGGGTGAAATCATCATCCTTGCGCAATGTATAGCCGCCCCGCAGCGCCAGATCGTTGGTCAGCTTATGGCTGATCCCCAGACTCAGGCGATTCAGGTGGCTCTGTGGCGTATAGCCTTCAAGCGTGAAGTCGTTGGCCGGCAGGCTGTTGAGGGCAATATTCACCTTCTGCGTGTCATCTTCATACTCACGTTCGTGGGCATATTCGCCAAACACCTGGGTCTGGCGGGTGAAGTTGTATTTGCCCTGTAAGCCAATGCCCAGGCGTTTCGAGTCACGGGTCTGATCATCGAATGTCAGGGCCGTGGAACGGTTGCTCTTCTCGGAATAACCGTCGACTTCCACCTTCGCGTAATCGGCACTGATGAACGGTGACAGGTGCCATTCACTGCCGGGCTGGGCAATGTCGTAGCCCACGCGACTGCTGAACGCCCAGAGACGACCGTCGGTATCGCCTTTTTCCTGTGCCTGGCTGGCGCCCAGGTCGAACTTGCGTTCCAGGTTGTCGTAGTCGAGCTTGCCGCCGGTCAGCGCTGCGTCAGCCCACCAGCGATTCTGCTGGAACTGGGCAAAGGCGGTGGCCAGGTAGCTGTTGAGCGTGTAGTCCGAGTCGTTATGACCTGCTTCCATGTCCTGGCGATAGAAGCCGGCGGCCACCCCGACGCGCCAGGCTTCGCTGAGGCGGTAACTGCCTCCGATATTCAGGCTCTGGCCACTGCCATCGGCGCTGGCGCTGTTGCTCTGGCTGTCCAGGTCCAGATGCTGGCCGCCGCCCGCGACGATCGCTCGCCACTGGCCGACCGCCTGCCAGCTGTCCCGGTCCGATTGCCATTGGTTGCGCAGTTCATCCTGATGGGCGCGGAGCGTCGAACGAGCCATTTCGGGTAGCAATGTCAGCTCCCACGGCGCCGAGAGCAGGGAGTATGCGTAGTCGGCGATCAGCTTCTGTCCGGCTTCGGTAGGGTGGACCGAGTCGTTGTAGACCAGTTTGCTCGGGTCAGGTGTGGCGCTGTGGATGCCATAGGTGGTGTTTTCGGTGCAGCTGTTGCCGCTGAAGCAAGTAGCGATGAGATTCGTACCGCTGGCAAAGCCGAACCGTGCGGGATCAGCGAAGCTTTCCTGCAACAACAATGGAATGTTCAGAGGGATGACTTCGGCGTCGATACCTTGCAGTCGGGTGATCAACTGCTGGTTGAACTGATTGCTTAGCTGCGAGACGGCATTCTGCAAAGGGGTTCCGTTCAAGGCTGGCGTCAGGCCCAGGTCGGGCAGCAGCCAGACCATCAGGTATCGGGCGCCCGCTGTTTGCAGGGTCTGGACACTGTTGGCCAGGCGGTCCGCGGCGTCCTGCGCCTGCCGAGGGGTCAATACCAGGCCCTGGAGAAAGTCGTTGCCGCCACCGGAAATGTAATACAGCGCATTCGGGTCTGCGCGCAGCCCGTTGGCCAGGTAGCCGGCACGACTACGCTCGCCGGTATCGGAAACGGTGGTGAGCGAGTCGAGAATCTGATCGGTGCGATAGCCGCCTACGGCCCAGTTGTTGCCGTCCGCCAGTCCCGCGTTGGCACGGGCTGCCGAGGTGGAGGCGGCGGTTTCATCCGCGGAGTAGCCCAACCGTTCACCCAGCAGTTGGGTGGCATTGGCGGAATAGACTTCGCCGCTGCCATCCAGGTAGATCGGGCCGGTGCGGTTGGTAAAGCGCCGGGTCGCTCCGGCCGGGCCGTCGGGGTCGGTGAGCTGGCCGGCGTCGTTGAGGCTGTCGCCGAAGACGATGAAGCTGGAGTAGGGGGCTGCGCTTGTGTGGATGCTGGTCATCGCCAGCAAGCAAGCGGTGACAGGTATGAACAACGTTTGTCTGATCATGGGCAAAGTCCGTTTTGTCTTGTCGTTGTTGGAATAACGACAGCGCCAGACCTTTTGCGTTCGGCCATCCATCCGGAACGTTGTGATTGTTTGCAAGCCCTTCGGCTCGCTCATATTGCGCGCTCCGCCCAGCTAAGCTACTGTGCCCGGACGTATGAACGAGACTTCCCCCGTGTCGATTGTCAGCAAACTTCTGGATCAAATGATCAAGGCTCACGCCCGTTGGCGTTGGCGCGCCTGACCGTTCTCTGCCGGCCTTGCCGGACCTGTACCGATTTGCCTTCTTTGCCCGTTTGAAAGCCGTTTCGCTGGCGCACGATTTGCCCGGCCAAGCGCAGCACCGTGCGGGTTCTCTTCGAAGGCTGTATTTAAAGTCAGTGAATTCAATAGGTTGCTTACGCCATGTTGCTGATGATCGATAATTACGACTCCTTTACCTACAACGTTGTGCAGTACCTCGGCGAGCTGGGCTCCGAGGTGAAGGTCGTGCGCAACGACGAATTGACCATTGCCGAGATCGAAGCTCTCAAGCCTGAGCGCATTGTGGTGTCACCAGGGCCGTGCACGCCGACAGAGGCGGGTGTCTCCATCGAGGCCATCAAGTGTTTCGCGGGCAAACTGCCCATCCTCGGCGTCTGCCTGGGCCATCAATCGATCGGCCAGGCCTTTGGCGGCGACGTGGTGCGGGCCCGGCAGGTCATGCACGGTAAGACCAGCCCGGTATTTCATGAAAACAAGGGCGTGTTTGAGGGCCTGAACCGTCCGCTCACCGTCACTCGCTATCACTCCCTGATCGTCAAGCGCGAAACCCTGCCGGACTGCCTGGAACTGACCGCCTGGACCCAACTGGAAGACGGTTCGGTGGATGAAATCATGGGGCTGCGCCACAAAACGTTGAACATTGAGGGTGTGCAGTTTCACCCCGAGTCCATTCTTACCGAACAGGGCCACGAACTGTTCGCCAACTTCCTCAAACAAACCGGCGGCACGCGCTAAGGACTTTCCATGGATATCAAGACAGCCCTGGGGCGTATCGTTGGTCATCTCGATCTGAGCACCGACGAGATGCGCGACGTGATGCGCGAAATCATGACCGGACAGTGCACGGATGCGCAGATTGGTGCATTCATGATGGCCATGCGCATGAAGAGCGAAAGCATCGACGAAATCGTCGGCGCGGTCTCGGTGATGCGCGAGTTGGCGGACAAGGTCGAACTCAAGACCCTGGACGGCGTTGTGGACGTGGTGGGCACCGGCGGTGATGGTGCCAATATCTTCAACGTGTCAACTGCCTCGGCCTTCGTCGTCGCGGCCGCCGGTTGCACCGTCGCCAAGCACGGCAATCGAGCGGTTTCAGGCAAGAGCGGCAGTGCCGACTTGCTGGAAGCGGCCGGTATCTACCTGAACCTGACGCCGGTCCAGGTGGCGCGCTGCATCGATAACGTGGGCATCGGCTTCATGTTTGCCCAGACCCATCACAGCGCCATGAAGCATGCGGCCGCACCACGTCGCGACCTGGGCCTGCGTACCCTGTTCAACATGCTCGGCCCGCTTACGAATCCGGCCGGCGTGAAACATCAGGTGGTGGGCGTGTTCAGTCAGGCGTTGTGCCGGCCGTTGGTGGAAGTCTTGCAGCGCCTGGGCAGCAAGCACGTTCTGGTGGTCCATTCGAAGGATGGCCTGGACGAATTCAGCCTGGCGGCGCCGACCTTCGTGGCTGAACTTAAAAATGACCAGATCAGCGAATACTGGGTCGAACCTGAGGACCTGGGTATGAAGAGTCAGAGTCTGCATGGCCTGGCCGTGGGTGGACCGGCCGAGTCGCTGGAGTTGATCCGTGATGCCCTGGGGCGTCGCAAGACCGAGAATGGCCAGAAGGCCGCGGAAATGATCGTGCTCAACGCCGGTGCTGCTTTGTACGCTGCCGACCACGCCAGCAGCCTCAAGCAAGGCGTGGAACTGGCCCATGACGCATTGCATACCGGCCTGGCTCGGGAGAAGCTTGAAGAGCTGGGCGCCTTTACTGCCGTATTCAAAGTGGAGAACGAAGGATGAGCGTGCCAACGGTTCTGGAAAAAATTCTGGCCCGCAAGGCTGAGGAAGTAGCCGAGCGCAGGGCTCGGGTCAGTCTGGCCGAGTTGGAAAGCCTGGCGCGTGCAGCGGATGCTCCCCGTGGCTTTGCCAACGCACTGATCAATCAGGCGAAGAAAAAACATCCGGCCGTGATTGCCGAAATCAAGAAGGCTTCACCCAGCAAGGGTGTGATCCGTGAGCATTTCGTACCAGCCGATATCGCCCGCAGCTACGAGAAGGGCGGTGCGACTTGCCTCTCGGTGCTCACTGATATCGATTTTTTTCAGGGTCACGATGACTATCTGAAGCAGGCGCGTGCAGCGTGCAGGTTGCCGGTGATTCGCAAGGACTTCATGGTCGATCCCTATCAGATCGTGGAAGCCAGAGCCTTGGGTGCCGACTGCGTGCTATTGATAGTCTCCGCGCTGGACGACGTGAAAATGGCCGAACTGGCCTCCGTCGCCAAGGATGTGGGGTTGGATGTGCTGGTGGAAGTGCATGATGGCGACGAACTGGAGCGGGCCCTGAAGACCCTCGACACCAAACTGGTCGGCGTGAACAACCGCAACCTGCACACCTTTGAAGTCAGCCTGGAAACTACGCTGGATCTGTTGCCGCGTATCCCCCGTGATCGCCTGGTCATCACCGAGAGTGGCATTCTCAATCGGGCCGATGTCGAGCTGATGGAAGTCAGCGATGTGTACTCGTTCCTGGTGGGGGAGGCGTTCATGCGGGCCGAAAATCCGGGTACGGAGTTGCAACGCCTGTTCTTCCCCGAGCGTGGCACTCCGGTGACGGGTTCGGCGCTGGATTGATCCGATGCCGTCGGTGATCTCTCTTTGCGTCGAAGCTGGCCTGCAAGCCGAACAGGAGCTGTTGGCCAGTATCTGCGCGGGCGATGCCGAATTTGGCCTGCTGTTCTGGCGACCCAATGACCGTGCGTTGGTGATGCCGCGCCGTTTGAGTCGCCTGCCGGGGTTCGACCTCGCTTGCGAAGTTTCGGCTGCCAACGGCTGGCCTGTCCTGCTGCGCGAAACCGGTGGCGAGCCGGTGCCGCAATCGGCCGCGACGGTCAATATTGCGCTGGTCTATGCACCACCCCGTAGCGAAGGCGACCACGGTCGGATCGAAACCGCGTATCGCCGATTGTGCGATCCCATCTGCCAGTTGCTGGACGAGCTGGGCGGTGTGGCTTCGCTGGGCGAGGTGGACGGAGCGTTTTGCGACGGGCGATTCAACGTCAATCTCGACGGCCGGAAAATGGTCGGCACCGCTCAGCGCTGGCGTCAGAGCAAGGGGGGGCAACGCCCGGTAGGCCTGGTGCATGGGGCACTTTTGCTGGAAAACGAACGCGAGTCGATGGTCGCCGCAGTCAACCGCTTCAATGAAACCTGCGGTTTGGAGCAACGCGTGCGTGCCGAGAGTCACATCGCCCTGCACGAGAAATTCCCGGCCCCCCATGCGCTGGAGCGACTTGAGGGGCTTTATCGGGATCTATTCCGCGCACTGGTCTAGCGCGTTCCGAACACCACCATGGTCTTGCCCTTGACGTTGACCAGGTTGCGTTCCTCCAGATCCTTGAGTACACGACCCACCATCTCCCTAGAGCAACCGACAATCCGACCGATTTCCTGCCGGGTGACCTTGATCTGCATGCCGTCGGGGTGCGTCATGGCATCGGGTTGCTTGCACAGTTCCAACAGGCAGCGGGCGACTCGACCGGTCACGTCGAAGAAGGCAAGGTCGCCTACCTTGCGGGTGGTATTGCGCAGGCGCTGTGCGATTTGTCCGCTAAGTACGTAAAGAATGTCTGGATCTTGCAGGGATAACTCCCTGAATTTGCTATAGCTGATTTCCGCGACCTCACATTCGATCTTGCTCCGTACCCAGGCGCTGCGTTCCTGTTCCTTGCCGGCCTGTTCGAACAATCCCAGCTCACCGAAGAAGTCTCCGGAGTTGAGATACGCGATGATCATCTCCCGCCCGTCATCGTCCTCGATCAGGATGGTGACCGAGCCCTTGATGATAAAAAATAGCGTTTCGGAACGGTCGCCTGCGCAAATGATGTTGTGTTTGGCTGGATAGCGCCGACGCTGGCAATGCATCAAGAGTTTGTCGAGGTTCTTGATCTTGAATGTGGGAGTAATGGCAACCATGGTTGTGTCCCGAAATACTGCGCGGAGTGTTGGTCTGGTTTTTCTTATGGGCGCGAATGGCAAATCGCTACGAGCTGGCGATACGCCAGCTGTTGGGCGCAAGCTTAACAGAGGCACTCCCGATTGATTCGAGAATTTACCTGGATGGAGATGGCCCAGGCGACCTACGGCAAGGTCTGTCATGCCGGGGGGCTGTGCTAAGCTGGCGACCCTTTTTTAGACAGTGGAGTCTTGGCGATGAAGGCACGCATCCAATGGGCTGGCGAAGCCATGTTCCTCGGTGAGTCAGGCAGTGGTCATGTGGTCGTCATGGACGGCCCGCCGGAAGCCGGTGGTCGGAACCTGGGTGTCCGGCCGATGGAAATGCTCCTGCTGGGTGTAGGAGGTTGCAGTAACTTCGACGTCGTCAGCATTCTCAAGAAGTCGCGCCAGGCTGTCGAAAGCTGTGAGGCCTTCCTGGATGCGGAGCGCGCTACCGAGGACCCGAAAGTGTTCACCAAGATCCACATGCACTTCGTGGTAAAGGGCCGGGGCCTGAAGGAAGCCCAGGTAAAGCGTGCCATTGAGCTGTCGGCCGAGAAATACTGCTCGGCTTCGATCATGCTCGGCGCAGCGGGTGTTGAAATCACCCACGATTATGAAATCATCGAATTGGGTTGAATCGACATCCAACCATCATAAAAGCGGTGCAAGCTCTGGCGGTCAGAAGCCGACGTCTGCATAATGCGCCACTTTTTTCAGGGCAGTGGCCGGTCTCCTGACCGGTCGCTTGCCTGGACAGACAACCAAAATCGCCATCGCGAAGAGGTGTTAACCGTCCTACGCAGATGCGTCGTTCGTATCTGACGGGCATGCTTGATCACGCGGCCGGGCCGCAATACACAGAGAGTTTTCAAACGGTGAAAAGCAAACTCAAGCTCCATGGTTTCAACAACCTGACAAAGACCTTGAGCTTCAACATCTATGACATCTGCTATGCGGAAACCCCGCAAGACCAGCAGGCCTACGTCGAGTACATTAATAAAGAGTACAACGCCAAGCGCCTCACGCAGATCCTCACGGAAGTTGTCGATATCATTGGTGCCAACATCCTGAACATCGCCAGTCAGGACTATGAACCCCAGGGCGCCAGCGTGACCATTCTGATCTCGGAAGAGCCGGTGACACCGACCGACAGCCAGATCGAAGAGTCCCCGGGTCCATTGCCCGAAATCATCCTGGCCCACCTCGACAAGAGCCACATCACGGTACATACCTACCCGGAAATACACCCGGTGGACGGTATTGCGACGTTCCGTGTGGACATCGATGTTTCGACCTGTGGCGTCATTTCACCGCTCAAGGCACTCAACTTCCTGATCCACCAGTTCGACTCGGATATCGTGACCGTGGATTACCGCGTGCGTGGTTTCACCCGCGACGTGGAAGGTCACAAGCACTTCATCGATCACGAGATCAATTCGATTCAGAACTACCTGTCCGAAGACACCCGCGACGCGTATCAGATGACCGACGTGAACGTGTATCAGGAAAACCTGTTCCACACCAAGATGCTGCTCAAGAACTTCGAGCTGGACAACTACCTGTTCGGCGATGCGACCAGCAACCTGTCTGCTGAACAGCGTGATCAGGTGGAAGAGCGTGTGAAGCATGAGATGCTGGAAATTTTCTACGCGCGCAACATGCCGCGCTGAATCTCGGGTATTGAAAAAGGCGACGGAAGTCGCCTTTTTTGTTCCTGAAGCATAGGGATAAATCACCTTGTCACGGGGACGCTTCCGTCAGATCCGATAAGTACTCTTGGTCATGACCTTCGCCAGCAGGCTCATGCCGAATTTCACTGGCGCTGGAAAGCGGAAACCACCGGCCTCCAGGGCACTTTCGGCATGATGCTCTTCATCCTCGCGCATCTGTTCCAGGATCGCCCGCGATTTTTCATCCTCCGCCGGCAATTGATCCAGGTGTTCATTCAGGTGTTTACACACTTGATGCTCGGTCGCCGCAACAAAGCCGAGGCTGACTTTATCGCTGATCAGCCCGGCCACTGCGCCAATCCCGAATGACATCCCGTAGAACAGTGGATTCAGTACGCTGGTGTGGCTGCCCAGCTGGCGAATGCGTTGTTCGCACCAGACCAGATGGTCGACTTCTTCCTCGGCGGCGTGCTCCATCGCTTCGCGTACCTTCGGCAGCTTTGCGGTCAGCGCCTGGCCCTGATAGAGCGCCTGGGCACAGACTTCGCCGGTATGGTTTATACGCATCAGCCCAGCAACATGGCGGGTTTGCTCGTCACTCAGTTGCGTATCCGGCTGTACGATGGCCGGTGATGGGCGATACGGTTGACCACTGAAGGGCAACAGCGTGCGCATGGCGGCATCGGCTTGCAACAGCAGGCGGTCAATCGGCGAGTAGTGACGTTGGGTAGTCATGCTTACCTCCGGAAAAATCATGGCAGCCAGTTTAACCCAATCGGCCGCTCAGGATTTGCGTTGGGTCAGGGTATCAACCCGGTGGCCAGTTCATCTGGCGCTGCCCGAGTACGTGCATATGAATGTGATAGACGGTCTGCCCACCCAGTTCATTGCAGTTCATCACCACCCGGAAGCCGTCCTCGCAGCCCTGTTCTCTGGCGAGGCGCTGGGCTGTGAACAGGATATGCCCGGCCAGTGCTTTGTCTTCCTCGGTCAGGTCGTTGAGGGTGCGAATCGGCTTTTTCGGAATGACCAGGAAATGTACTGGCGCCTGTGGGGCGATGTCGTGGAATGCCAGGACCTGGTCATCCTCGTAGAGGATATTCGCGGGGATTTCCCGGTTGATGATCTTGGTAAACAAAGTATCCACAGCTGTTTCTCCCTTTGGTTGTGGAAGTCGAGTGTACTGAAGGTTCGGCGGTTGAGCCCGGGTTTCCATTCAAATTTCATTCAGCGTGGGCAGTACGCCTTGTTGATCAGGCCGGCGATGCTCCGCACCATCCATCGCGAGCCTAGCCGCGGCAGCGCGGCGAGCCAGCGGTTGCGGCGCCCGGGGATGATGATTGCCCGGTTTCTGTCGAGCGCGCGCACGGCATACAGCGCCACTTCTTCCGGGCTCATCAGCAGTTTACCGTCCTTGAGTTTCTGTTCGTCGAGATGTGCCTTGGCGAAGAAACCGGTTTGGGTCGGGCCTGGGCAAAGGACCGACACCTTGATAGCACATTTCTTCAGTTCGACTCGCAGGGCTTCGGAGAAGTGCAGCACAAAGGCCTTGCTGGCGTAGTAGGTGCTCATCCAGGGGCCCGGCTGGAAAGCTGCAATCGAGGCGACGTTCAGGATCTGACCGCCCCCATGCAGTGCCATGCTATTGCCGACGGCGTGACAGAGGCGTGTCAGGGCGAGGATGTTGACTTCGATCAGGTCCTGTTCAGTCATCCAGTCCTGGCCCAGGAATGGGCCACAGGTACCAATCCCCGCGCAGTTGACCAGCAGATCGATCTGCCGCTCGCTTTCCTCCAGTTCCAGCAGGAAACCTGAAAGACGTAGCGGCTCTCCCAGGTCGCATGCCCGAAAAAGTACCTCCACGCCAAACCGCTGGGTCAATTCTATTGCAATACTTTCCAACCGATCACGCTGTCGGGCCACCAGCAGCAGATTGCGGCCGCGCCTGGCCAAGGCTTCGGCCATGGCCAGGCCAATGCCACCGGAGGCACCAGTGATCAGGGCGTAACGGGTCATGCAGTTCTCCATCGCAACGGCCCGTCGCCTGTGGACTTGACTGTCACTGGAACGAAGGGCGCTTACTGTTCCTCGGAGTCTACAGAAGGTGCCTCTGCCTCGGCAGGTTCTTCGGCAGGTTCGGCTGCATCTTCATCCATGGATTCGCTGCTCTCATAGCTGCTCAGCGAGCCGGTGCCGTAATCCTGTTCGATGGCACTGAAGACGCCAGCGACCGTGGCGAAGATGATCAGTACGATCATGACGAGCCAGAGCGACGCGAGCACCTTGACCCCGGTGTTGTTACGTGGGGGAGGAGGGCCATAGCGATTGGCGCCTTCATTGCCGGGAGCGAAAATAAGCACAAACGGAAAGACGCTGCCCACGAACGGGATGAGGTTCAGCAGCCACAGCCAGCCGGACCAGCCAAGATCATGCAGGCGCTGGACGTTGAACTGGATACTGACGAAGGCAAAACCGAGGAATACGACCGCTGCCAGCAAACCACCGACGATCATTGCAGCTATCGAACCCGAGGTGAAAATCCATGCTGCCCCAAGAGCAAAGGCCACGCCGACCACCAGCATCACGACCAGGGTCAGGGCCATGGTCCAGGCCAGGTATCGCAGGCGCCCGATACGTCCTTCGAAGCTGAACGGCTTGAGTGTGGCGTACTCGGCAACAGCGTCACCGACCTGGGCCCGGGGTGGCGCATAAGGGGAGCTCGGCTCGATGAGCGATTCAGGGGCGCGCGCTGTCGTTGACTGTGACGATTGCTGCACTTCGTCGAGATTCAGCTGGAGGCTTGGCTCGGCTTCGATGCGTGCATCAATCCCGCTCTGGTTGAGGGCTTCCAGATACTTCTGCGCCTCGGTTTGGGACAGGTTGCTTTTCAGGGCCACCTTGTGTCCGCCGAACAGTCGCTCGATGGCGCTGATGTCGCTCCTGAACAGGTTGGCGAGGTTGAGTTTGGCTGTGGTCGCATCGACGCCCGGCAGTAGGGCTCCGTCGAATACGATGTTGAAACGGGTTTCGCTCATGCCGGGCATCCTTGTCATTGAAAGTTTAATGTTGCTTGATCAGGCCGATTTCAGCGGGGCCATCGGCCGCCAAGCTGTACCGCTCGGGCCTGGGCCTTACGGTATTCTTCATCCAGGCGTGCCACCAACTGGTCGACGTTTGGCAAATCACTTATTTCCCCAACGCCCTGACCTGCGGACCAGACGGTTTTCCAGGCTTTGGCTTCATCGTTCAATGGTTTGAGTTTCGAACCGGAAGCTGCGTCACTTTTGCCTTGCAGGGCGGTCAGGTCAAAACCTGCGTTTTCCAGGCTTTGGCGCATGAAACTCGCCGGCACACCGGACACGGCGGGAGTATGCACGATGTCCGCGGCTCGGGATGTGAGCAACATCTCTTTATAGGCGTCAGGCGCGTGACTTTCAGTCGTGCCGATAAAGCGTGTTCCCAGGTAGGCCAAATCAGCGCCGAGTATCTGCGCAGCCAGAATCTGATGGCCGTGGTTCAGACATCCCGCAAGCAGCACGGTCTTGTCGAAGAACTGGCGGATTTCGGCGACCAGCGAAAATGGGCTCCAGGTCCCAGCATGTCCGCCCGCACCGGCGGCAACGGCGATCAGCCCGTCAACACCGGCTTCGGCGGCTTTCTCGGCATGACGACGTGTGGTCACGTCGTGAAATACCAGGCCTCCGTAATTATGAACGGCGTCGACCAATTCCTTGATTGCGCCGAGGCTGGTGATAACGATCGGCACCTTGTGCTCGATGCAGATGGCGAGGTCAGCCTGGAGTCTCGGATTGCTTTGGTGGACGATCAGGTTGACCGCATAGGGCGCCGGGTACGCCATGCTCGCCAGCCCCGCTTCGATTTCTTCCAGCCATATCTTGAAACCGCTGCTTTCGCGCTGGTTCAGTGCCGGGAAGCTGCCAACTATGCCATTACGACAGCAAGCCAGCACCAGCTGTGGATTGGAGATCAGAAACATCGGCGCCGCCACGACGGGCAGGCGCAAGCGTTGTTCAAGCAATGCGGGTAGCGACATTGAAAGTGCCCCGGATGAAGTGCGATTGGAGGTTAGAACGGCCGAACGACGACCAGGATGACGATAGCCAGCAATATCAATACCGGTACTTCATTGAACCAGCGATAGAAGACATGACTGCGGATGTTTTCGCCGCGAGCGAAGCGTTTTACCTGGGCGCCGCACATATGGTGATAACCGATCAGAACCACCACCAGGGTCAGCTTTGCATGCATCCAGCCACCCTGGCTGAAATAGGCGCCGGCGTTGAGGCTGAGCAGCCAGATACCAAACACCAGGGTGGCAATCATCGCGGGTCCCATGATGCCGCGATACAACTTGCGCTCCATGATGCTGAAGCGTTCCTTGCTCACGCTGTCCTCGCTTTGAGCGTGATAGACAAACAGGCGAGGCAGATAGAACAGGCCAGCGAACCAGCAGACCAGACTGACAATGTGAAGTGCTTTGAGCCACAGATAGAGCATTTTTGGTGATTCCCAGTTTACGGTAGTTCGATAGTAGTCATTCATGCGGCCACACGTCACCTTGGCGGTTGTCGGCAAGCCGCGCGGCCCCTATCATCGACGGCTTTCCAGTGGGTTTGTTGAGGGCAGGTTTATGGTCAAGGTCGGTATCGTCGGCGGCACGGGTTACACCGGTGTCGAACTGCTGCGTCTGTTGGCACAGCATCCGCAAGCTGAGGTGGTGGTCATTACCTCCCGATCCGAGGCTGGTCTGGCCGTTGCCGACATGTATCCGAACCTGCGAGGCCATTACGATGGCCTGGCGTTCAGCGTTCCGGACGTCAAGACTCTGGGCGCCTGCGATGTAGTGTTCTTCGCTACGCCTCATGGTGTCGCCCACGCTCTGGCGGGTGAACTGCTGGCCGCCGGGACCAAGGTCATCGACCTGTCGGCGGACTTCCGCCTGCAGGACGCAGATGAGTGGGCCAAATGGTACGGGCAGCCCCACGGTGCCCCTGATCTGCTGGACGAGGCGGTCTACGGACTGCCGGAAGTCAATCGCGAAAAAATCAGGCAGGCGAGGCTGATCGCGGTACCGGGTTGTTATCCGACCGCTACGCAATTGGGCTTCCTGCCGCTGCTTGAGGCCGGCCTTGCCGATGCCTCGCGTCTGATCGCCGATTGCAAATCAGGTGTCAGTGGCGCCGGTCGCGGTGCCAGCGTCGGTTCGTTGTATTCCGAGACATCGGAAAGCCTGAAAGCTTACGCCGTCAAAGGTCATCGTCATCTGCCGGAAATCCGCCAGGGCCTACGCCGGGCGGCGGGCAAGGACGTCGGCCTGACGTTCGTGCCACACCTGACGCCAATGATCCGCGGCATTCACTCTACGCTGTACGCAACCGTTGCCGATCGCTCCGTGGACTTGCAGGCACTGTTCGAGAAGCGTTATGCCGACGAACCGTTCGTCGACGTGATGCCGGCCGGCAGCCACCCGGAAACACGCAGTGTACGAGGTGCCAACGTCTGCCGGATTGCGGTGCATCGTCCACAGGATGGCGATCTGGTCGTGGTGTTATCGGTCATTGATAACCTGGTCAAGGGCGCGTCTGGTCAGGCAGTGCAGAATTTGAACATCCTGTTCGGCCTGGATGAGCGGCTGGGCTTGTCCCATGCGGGGATGCTGCCGTAGAAGCAGTTTCCAGCTATAAGCTGCGAGCCTCAGGCTTGCGGCTTAAAGCTCGAAGCTTGCCGCTGCTTTTTCAATAGTTGACCAATTTTCTAGGAGAAGCGGATAATGCCCGCCATCAGGCATTATGGCGGCGTCAGCGCCGGGAGATATTCAGCATGAGCGTCGAAACCTTCACTCCCACGGCTTTGCAATTCACTCACGGTGCCGCGCACAAGGTGAAGAGCCTCGTCGATGAAGAGGGAAATGATCGTTTGAAGCTGCGCGTCTTCGTGACGGGCGGCGGTTGTTCAGGTTTTCAGTACGGCTTCACATTCGATGAAGAGGTGGCTGAAGATGACACTATCGTCGAACGCGAAGGCGTCAGTCTGGTGGTTGATCCAATGAGCTTCCAGTATCTGGCCGGCGCTGAGGTGGACTACCAGGAAGGTCTCGAAGGCTCACGCTTCGTGATCAAGAACCCGAACGCTACTACCACCTGTGGTTGCGGTTCTTCGTTCTCGATCTGATCGCCCCCCGGCAGCTTCAACATGACGCCGCGGTGCCCAAGGCACTGCGGCGTTTTGCTATACGAAAATCAGCCAGGCGAAATCAGGTGGGGTAGATGGCGCCGAGTACGCGCAAGCCGCTTGCGCCTGTAACGCTTGGGCGATTTGCAGGAATGTTTTCCAGGCAGCAATGCGCGAGCCACGCGAAAGCCATGGCTTCAACCCAATCCGGATCTACGCCGTAAACAATCGTGCTGCTGACCTTGGTGCCTGGCAGGAGATCGGCCAGACGCTTCATCAGCGTGCGGTTGTGCACGCCGCCGCCGCAGACCAGTAATTCATCAGTATACGGTTGGGCACTTTGCAATGATTCGACGATGGTCAGCGCCGTCAACTCAAGCAATGTTGCCTGCACGTCTTCGGCAGTGAAAGCGGGCAAATGCGACAGATGCCGGGTCAACCAGGGCAGGTTGAACACTTCCCTCCCGGTACTTTTAGGGCCCTTGCTCAGAAAGAAAGGGTCGCTGAGCAGGGTCTTGAGCAATGTCGGCTCTACCTTGCCGCTCGCGGCCCACTGGCCGTCGCGATCGAAATGCTCGTTGCGCTGCTGGTGAATCCAGGCGTCCAGCAATACGTTGCCCGGGCCACAATCGAAACCGGCCACGGATTTTTCAGGTTCTATCAGGCTGAGATTGCTGAAGCCGCCGACATTCAACACGGCACGGTGGCCGGCCCGCCCGTCAAACAGCGCTTCGTGAAAGGCCGGGACCAGCGGCGCGCCCTGTCCGCCAGCAGCGACATCGCGGCTGCGGAAGTCACTGACGACGGTAATGCCGGTCAGTTCGCTCAGCAGTGCGGGGTTGCCGATCTGCACGGTAAAGCCCCGTGCGGGCTCGTGACGAATGGTCTGGCCATGGCTGCCAATCGCCCTGACATCCTCCGGCTTGAGCTTCTGGCTGTCCAGCAGTGCATGAATGCCTTGTGCCGCCAGTCGTACCCAGTTCTGCTGGGCAATGGCGGAGCGGGCGATCTCGTCGGGCCCGCTGCTGCACAAGCCAAGCAGCTCAGTGCGTAGCGCGTCGGGCATGGGGATGTAGTGCGTGGCGACCAATCTGATCGCCGGGGTCAATTCAAGCAGTGCGATATCCAGGCCATCCAGACTGGTTCCGGACATCACACCAATATAAAGCGCCATGGCTTAGCGTTTGCTCGAGGCCAGCAGCGTGGCTTTTTCTTGATCCATGCGAGCCATCAGGGGTTGGCTTTGAGCCATGAAGCGCGCGCGCTCGGACTTGGCGATCGGGTCGGCCATCGGCAATTTCTGGCCAAGTGGATCGACGTGAACGCCATTGACCTGGAACTCATAGTGCAGATGCGGTCCGGTGGACAGGCCGGTGGTACCGATATATCCGATCACTTGGCCTTGCTTGACGGTACTGCCTGTCTTCACGCCTTTGGCGAAGCCCTGCATGTGGCCGTACAAGGTGCGATAGGTATTGCCGTGCTGGATGATTACCGTGTTGCCATAACCGCCACGACGTCCCGCCAACAATACCTTGCCATCGCCCGCGGCCTTGATGGGCGTGCCACGGGGAGCGGCATAGTCGACGCCCTTGTGAGCGCGGATCTTGTTCAGGATCGGGTGTTTGCGGCCCGCGGAGAACTTTGAGCTGATGCGGGCGAAGTCAACCGGTGTACGGATGAATGCCTTGCGCATGCTGTTGCCGTCGGCGGTGTAGTAACTGCTGTTGCCTTGTTTGTTGATGTAGCGCACTGCCGTGTATGTCTTGCCACGGTTGGTGAACCGCGCGGACAGGATCGGGCCGTTGCCGACGCTCTTTCCGTTGACCATTTTCTGTTCGTAGATGACATCGAATTCGTCGCCCTGGCGTATATCCTGGGCGAAATCGATGTCGTAGCCAAAAACATTGGCCATGTCCATTGTCAGGCTGTGGGAAAGGCCGGCGCGTGCGGCCGATTGCGAGAGCGAGCTGTTGATCACGCCATGAGCGTACGCCGAGCGCACGATAGGTTTGGCGGTCGTGCGGTTGAACACATAACCCTTGTCATCTTTGGTCAGGGTAATGGTTTCCAGGTCACTCAGCCGGGTGCGCAGGCTGGTCAACTGTCCTTCCGGGCTGAGCTCGAATTCGAGCTTCTGGCCGTGTCTCAACTGAGCGAATTCCCTGGCTTGTTTGTCACTGGCCAGAACTTCGTGGACCGATGCGGCGGGCAGGCCAACCTTTTCGAAAAGGGTAGAGAGCGTGTCGCCTTTGGCTACGATCACCTCATGGTGTCCCGGCTTCTCTTCCACAGCTGGAGGCTGCCCCTGGGCGGCCTCGGATGTGACTTCGGAACCATCGTCTATCTGCGCGAAAGGAGAGGAGGCCGATTCGTTTGTGGCTTGAGCGGTTTCGACAGCGTCTTGTTCTTGTGTCAGTTGTTCAGCAGGACTTTCCAGTTCAAGGCTCAGAGTCGTCTTTTTGGCTTCAACATCGCTGGAAGGAAACACCAGGAGCGCCAGGCTAAGGAGGGCTGCGATGCCACTTGCGGCAAGCAGATGGGTCTTTGGGTAAAGCGGCGGCGCTTTAGACGGTTCGGTGGTCATAGGTAATTTGGCTTTTGAAAATATGAATTGGAAAAGATGGATGACATGATGAAGATGAAATAACTGTATAAAATATAACCAAAACCCCTTTGAAGCAAGCCCGCACGCGCTCTGCTTGCGGATTGGTGTCCGCGCGCTGGGCAAACCTTGTATTTGGTGCGCGATCTTGTATGGTTGGGGCCCTTTGAATCTGAGCCTTGCGGGTCTGTTATGAAGTCGGTTGAAGAGCAGCTAGCGCTGATCAAACGTGGTGCGGAAGAACTGTTGGTCGAGTCCGAGCTGGTGGAGAAGCTCAAGCGCGGGCAACCGCTGCGTATCAAGGCTGGTTTCGATCCGACGGCGCCCGATCTGCACTTGGGCCATACCGTGCTGATTAACAAGCTGCGTCAGTTCCAGGATCTGGGGCATCAGGTTATCTTTCTCATCGGTGACTTCACCGGGATGATTGGTGATCCGAGCGGGAAGAGTGCAACGCGTCCGCCGCTGACTCGCGAACAGGTGCTCGATAACGCCGAGACCTATAAGACTCAGGTGTTCAAGATTCTCGATCCGGCCAAGACCGAAGTGGCTTTCAACTCCACTTGGATGGACAAGATGGGGCCGGCGGACTTCATTCGCCTGACGTCCCAGTACACTGTGGCTCGCATGCTCGAGCGTGATGATTTCGATAAGCGCTATACAACCAATCAGCCAATCGCCATCCATGAGTTTCTCTACCCGCTTGTGCAGGGCTATGACTCGGTCGCATTGCGCGCAGATGTTGAGCTCGGCGGTACGGATCAGAAGTTCAACCTGCTGATGGGGCGTGAGCTGCAGCGTGGTTATGGTCAGGAAGCTCAGTGCATCCTGACCATGCCCCTGCTGGAAGGCCTGGATGGTGTGAAGAAGATGTCCAAGTCGTTGGGCAACTACGTTGGCATTCAAGAAGCGCCGGGAGTCATGTACAGCAAGCTGGTCTCCATTCCTGACGTGTTGATGTGGCGTTATTTCGAGCTCTTGAGCTTCCGCTCCATGGATGAGATCAATGCCTTCCGCGCAGATGTCGAGGCGGGAGCCAATCCGCGGGATATCAAAATCAAGCTGGCTGAAGAAATCGTTGCCCGCTTCCATGGCGAAGAGGCTGCGGCGAATGCTCACCGTGCGGCGGGTAATCGCATGAAGGATGGCGAGCTTCCGGATGACCTGCCGGAGATCGAGCTGTCTGCTTCCGGGTCTATGCCAATTGCAGCAGTCCTTAATAAGGCTGGATTGGTCAAGAATGCGGCAATGGCGCGAGACCTTCTGGGTTCGGGTGGGGTGCGTATAGATGGTGAGGTCGTGGATCGCACCTATATGTATGAGCTGGGTTCCACCCATGTATGCCAGGCGGGCAAGAAGGCTTTTGCGCGTATCACGCTGAAATCTGAGTAAGACTGTAAATAGGTGTTGACGGCAGATTCTGAGTCTCTATAATTCGCCCCACTTCCGGCGCAGTCGAAACGGAAAATTCCTTGAGTTTCAATGAGTTAGAAGGTTTCAGGCGAGGCGGGGCTTCAGTTCATCGAAGTCGCGGAAGGAGTTGGCAGGGCAGGTTGTCTGGCTCGGTTGACGGTTCGATCTTCTCGGTCGAAAGCGGTGAAAAAGAGGTGTTGACAGCAGCGACTAACGCTGTAGAATTCGCCTCCCGCTAACGAGAGATCGAAAGCGCAAGTGGTTGAAGTTGTTGAGGTTTTGAAAAGCAAAACTTCCAAAATAATCGCTTGACAGATACACGGGGTGCTGTAGAATGCGCGCCTCGGTTGAGACGAAAGGCTCAACCCACCGCTCTTTAACAACTGAATCAAGCAATTCGTGTGGGTGCTTGTGGAGTCAGACTGCTAGTCAACAGATTATCAGCGTCACAAGTTACTCCGCGAGAAATCAAAGATGTAACCAACGATTGCTGAGCCAAGTTTAGGGTTTTCTCAAAACCCAAAGATGTTTGAACTGAAGAGTTTGATCATGGCTCAGATTGAACGCTGGCGGCAGGCCTAACACATGCAAGTCGAGCGGTAGAGAGGTGCTTGCACCTCTTGAGAGCGGCGGACGGGTGAGTAATGCCTAGGAATCTGCCTGGTAGTGGGGGATAACGCTCGGAAACGGACGCTAATACCGCATACGTCCTACGGGAGAAAGCAGGGGACCTTCGGGCCTTGCGCTATCAGATGAGCCTAGGTCGGATTAGCTAGTTGGTGAGGTAATGGCTCACCAAGGCGACGATCCGTAACTGGTCTGAGAGGATGATCAGTCACACTGGAACTGAGACACGGTCCAGACTCCTACGGGAGGCAGCAGTGGGGAATATTGGACAATGGGCGAAAGCCTGATCCAGCCATGCCGCGTGTGTGAAGAAGGTCTTCGGATTGTAAAGCACTTTAAGTTGGGAGGAAGGGCATTAACCTAATACGTTAGTGTTTTGACGTTACCGACAGAATAAGCACCGGCTAACTCTGTGCCAGCAGCCGCGGTAATACAGAGGGTGCAAGCGTTAATCGGAATTACTGGGCGTAAAGCGCGCGTAGGTGGTTTGTTAAGTTGGATGTGAAAGCCCCGGGCTCAACCTGGGAACTGCATTCAAAACTGACAAGCTAGAGTATGGTAGAGGGTGGTGGAATTTCCTGTGTAGCGGTGAAATGCGTAGATATAGGAAGGAACACCAGTGGCGAAGGCGACCACCTGGACTGATACTGACACTGAGGTGCGAAAGCGTGGGGAGCAAACAGGATTAGATACCCTGGTAGTCCACGCCGTAAACGATGTCAACTAGCCGTTGGGAGCCTTGAGCTCTTAGTGGCGCAGCTAACGCATTAAGTTGACCGCCTGGGGAGTACGGCCGCAAGGTTAAAACTCAAATGAATTGACGGGGGCCCGCACAAGCGGTGGAGCATGTGGTTTAATTCGAAGCAACGCGAAGAACCTTACCAGGCCTTGACATCCAATGAACTTTCCAGAGATGGATTGGTGCCTTCGGGAACATTGAGACAGGTGCTGCATGGCTGTCGTCAGCTCGTGTCGTGAGATGTTGGGTTAAGTCCCGTAACGAGCGCAACCCTTGTCCTTAGTTACCAGCACGTTATGGTGGGCACTCTAAGGAGACTGCCGGTGACAAACCGGAGGAAGGTGGGGATGACGTCAAGTCATCATGGCCCTTACGGCCTGGGCTACACACGTGCTACAATGGTCGGTACAGAGGGTTGCCAAGCCGCGAGGTGGAGCTAATCCCATAAAACCGATCGTAGTCCGGATCGCAGTCTGCAACTCGACTGCGTGAAGTCGGAATCGCTAGTAATCGCGAATCAGAATGTCGCGGTGAATACGTTCCCGGGCCTTGTACACACCGCCCGTCACACCATGGGAGTGGGTTGCACCAGAAGTAGCTAGTCTAACCTTCGGGGGGACGGTTACCACGGTGTGATTCATGACTGGGGTGAAGTCGTAACAAGGTAGCCGTAGGGGAACCTGCGGCTGGATCACCTCCTTAATCGACGACAGCAGCTGCTCCATGAGCTCCCACACGAATTGCTTGATTCATTGAAGAAGACGATTGGGTCTGTAGCTCAGTTGGTTAGAGCGCACCCCTGATAAGGGTGAGGTCGGCAGTTCGAATCTGCCCAGACCCACCAATTACTGGTGCACCCTGTAGCGATACGGGGCCATAGCTCAGCTGGGAGAGCGCCTGCCTTGCACGCAGGAGGTCAGCGGTTCGATCCCGCTTGGCTCCACCATTACCGATTGGTGACCCTCGTTTAAAGCTTAGAAATGAGCATTCCATCGACGCGATGATGAATGTTGATTTCTAGTCTTTTGATTAGATCGTTCTTTAAAAATTTGGGTATGTGATAGAAAGATAGACTGAACGTTACTTTCACTGGTAACGGATCAGGCTAAGGTAAAATTTGTGAGTTGCTCTCATGAGCAAGATCGAATTTTCGGCGAATGTCGTCTTCACAGTATAACCAGATTGCTTGGGGTTATATGGTCAAGTGAAGAAGCGCATACGGTGGATGCCTTGGCAGTCAGAGGCGATGAAAGACGTGGTAGCCTGCGAAAAGCTTCGGGGAGTCGGCAAACAGACTGTGATCCGGAGATGTCTGAATGGGGGAACCCAGCCATCACAAGATGGTTATCTTGCACTGAATACATAGGTGCAAGAGGCGAACCAGGGGAACTGAAACATCTAAGTACCCTGAGGAAAAGAAATCAACCGAGATTCCCTTAGTAGTGGCGAGCGAACGGGGACTAGCCCTTAAGCTTCTTTGATTTTAGCGGAACGCTCTGGAAAGTGCGGCCATAGTGGGTGATAGCCCTGTACGCGAAAGGATCTTAGAAGTGAAATCGAGTAGGACGGAGCACGAGAAACTTTGTCTGAATATGGGGGGACCATCCTCCAAGGCTAAATACTACTGACTGACCGATAGTGAACTAGTACCGTGAGGGAAAGGCGAAAAGAACCCCGGAGAGGGGAGTGAAATAGATCCTGAAACCGTATGCGTACAAGCAGTGGGAGCAGACTTTGTTCTGTGACTGCGTACCTTTTGTATAATGGGTCAGCGACTTATTTTCAGTGGCGAGCTTAACCGAATAGGGGAGGCGTAGCGAAAGCGAGTCTTAATAGGGCGTCTAGTCGCTGGGAATAGACCCGAAACCGGGCGATCTATCCATGGGCAGGTTGAAGGTTAGGTAACACTGACTGGAGGACCGAACCGACTACCGTTGAAAAGTTAGCGGATGACCTGTGGATCGGAGTGAAAGGCTAATCAAGCTCGGAGATAGCTGGTTCTCCTCGAAAGCTATTTAGGTAGCGCCTCATGTATCACTGTAGGGGGTAGAGCACTGTTTCGGCTAGGGGGTCATCCCGACTTACCAAACCGATGCAAACTCCGAATACCTACAAGTGCCGAGCATGGGAGACACACGGCGGGTGCTAACGTCCGTCGTGAAAAGGGAAACAACCCAGACCGTCAGCTAAGGTCCCAAAGTTATGGTTAAGTGGGAAACGATGTGGGAAGGCTTAGACAGCTAGGAGGTTGGCTTAGAAGCAGCCACCCTTTAAAGAAAGCGTAATAGCTCACTAGTCGAGTCGGCCTGCGCGGAAGATGTAACGGGGCTCAAACCATACACCGAAGCTACGGGTATCACGTAAGTGATGCGGTAGAGGAGCGTTCTGTAAGCCTGTGAAGGTGAGTTGAGAAGCTTGCTGGAGGTATCAGAAGTGCGAATGCTGACATGAGTAACGACAATGGGTGTGAAAAACACCCACGCCGAAAGACCAAGGTTTCCTGCGCAACGTTAATCGACGCAGGGTTAGTCGGTCCCTAAGGCGAGGCTGAAAAGCGTAGTCGATGGAAAACAGGTTAATATTCCTGTACTTCTGGTTATTGCGATGGAGGGACGGAGAAGGCTAGGCCAGCTTGGCGTTGGTTGTCCAAGTTTAAGGTGGTAGGCTGAGATCTTAGGTAAATCCGGGATCTTAAGGCCGAGAGCTGATGACGAGTTACCCTTTGGGTGACGAAGTGGTTGATGCCATGCTTCCAAGAAAAGCTTCTAAGCTTCAGATAACCAGGAACCGTACCCCAAACCGACACAGGTGGTTGGGTAGAGAATACCAAGGCGCTTGAGAGAACTCGGGTGAAGGAACTAGGCAAAATGGCACCGTAACTTCGGGAGAAGGTGCGCCGGTGAGGGTGAAGCACTTGCTGCGTAAGCCCACGCCGGTCGAAGATACCAGGCCGCTGCGACTGTTTATTAAAAACACAGCACTCTGCAAACACGAAAGTGGACGTATAGGGTGTGACGCCTGCCCGGTGCCGGAAGGTTAATTGATGGGGTTAGCTAACGCGAAGCTCTTGATCGAAGCCCCGGTAAACGGCGGCCGTAACTATAACGGTCCTAAGGTAGCGAAATTCCTTGTCGGGTAAGTTCCGACCTGCACGAATGGCGTAACGATGGCGGCGCTGTCTCCACCCGAGACTCAGTGAAATTGAAATCGCTGTGAAGATGCAGTGTATCCGCGGCTAGACGGAAAGACCCCGTGAACCTTTACTATAGCTTTGCACTGGACTTTGAATTTGCTTGTGTAGGATAGGTGGGAGGCTTTGAAGCGTGGACGCCAGTCTGCGTGGAGCCATCCTTGAAATACCACCCTGGCAACTTTGAGGTTCTAACTCAGGTCCGTTATCCGGATCGAGGACAGTGTATGGTGGGTAGTTTGACTGGGGCGGTCTCCTCCTAAAGAGTAACGGAGGAGTACGAAGGTGCGCTCAGACCGGTCGGAAATCGGTCGTAGAGTATAAAGGCAAAAGCGCGCTTGACTGCGAGACAGACACGTCGAGCAGGTACGAAAGTAGGTCTTAGTGATCCGGTGGTTCTGTATGGAAGGGCCATCGCTCAACGGATAAAAGGTACTCCGGGGATAACAGGCTGATACCGCCCAAGAGTTCATATCGACGGCGGTGTTTGGCACCTCGATGTCGGCTCATCACATCCTGGGGCTGAAGCCGGTCCCAAGGGTATGGCTGTTCGCCATTTAAAGTGGTACGCGAGCTGGGTTTAGAACGTCGTGAGACAGTTCGGTCCCTATCTGCCGTGGACGTTTGAGATTTGAGAGGGGCTGCTCCTAGTACGAGAGGACCGGAGTGGACGAACCTCTGGTGTTCCGGTTGTCACGCCAGTGGCATTGCCGGGTAGCTATGTTCGGAAAAGATAACCGCTGAAAGCATCTAAGCGGGAAACTTGCCTCAAGATGAGATCTCACTGGAGCCTTGAGCTCCCTGAAGGGCCGTCGAAGACTACGACGTTGATAGGCAGGGTGTGTAAGCGCTGTGAGGCGTTGAGCTAACCTGTACTAATTGCCCGTGAGGCTTGACCATATAACACCCAAGCAATTTGCTTGCTCCGAGCTGAAAAGCACAGGGCACCAGATTGCGGTGTGTGAAGACGAAACGAACCGAAAGTTCGAACTGACTCAGCAGCAACACACAAACTATCGCATACCCATTCGCTGGAACGTTGCCCCTGCAACGCGCTGGCTACCGAATTTCTTGACGACCATAGAGCGTTGGAACCACCTGATCCCATCCCGAACTCAGAAGTGAAACGATGCATCGCCGATGGTAGTGTGGGGTTTCCCCATGTGAGAGTAGGTCATCGTCAAGATTAAATTCCGAAACCCCTATCTGCTGACGCAGGTAGGGGTTTTGTTTTTGCCCGCAGGAAAGGTTCCTCTGTGTTTCTATGCAACTGTCCTGCGCATGGCTATCATGCGGGCCTCATTGTCAGGGCGCAGTTCGCATGCTCACGTTGCTAAAACTTCTGAAGGATGGCCGCTTTCATTCCGGGCAGGCGCTAGGCGCTGCGCTGGGTGTCAGTCGTAGTGCTGTGTGGAAGCAATTGCAGCACCTGGAGGCAGAACTGGGTCTAACTGTTCATAAGATCAGAGGCCGGGGGTATCAATTGGCCAGGCCATTATTACTTTTGGACGCGACCGAGATTGATGCCAAGGGGGCTTGCGAGTGGCCTGTCCATATATTCGATTCCACCGACTCCACCAATGCTGAGGCGCTGCGCTCCGTAGAGCGCGGGGTGGCGGCGCCGTTCCTGGTTTTGGCTGAGCGGCAGACTGCTGGTCGGGGTCGTCGCGGTCGAAAGTGGGTCAGCCCCTTTGCAGAAAATCTCTATTACAGCCTGGTGTTGCGTATAGATGGCGGTATGCGACAGATAGAAGGACTGAGTCTCGTCGTGGGGCTCGCTGTCTTGCGCACTTTGCATGAGATGGGGATTCAGCAGGCGGGTCTGAAATGGCCTAACGATGTATTGGTCGGTGATAGAAAGATTGCGGGGATATTGCTTGAGTTGGTGGGGGATCCGGCTGACGTCTGCCACGTTGTCCTGGGAGTTGGGATCAATGTGAATATGCAATCCAGCGAGGAAGTTGACCAGCAGTGGACGTCCATGAGTCTTGTGGCGGGGCACTACTTCGATCGGAATGAGCTGGTGGCACGATTGGGTGAGAATCTCCGGCGATATCTGAAGCTGCACCAGGCATCGGGATTTGCCGCAATACAGCCAGAGTGGGAGCAGCATCATCTGTGGCAGGGGCGGGCAGTATCATTGATTGCGGGTGTCAATCAAGTCGATGGAGTTGTGCTGGGTATCGATTGCCAGGGCGCGCTGCGTTTGAAGGTGGATGGCGTGGAAAGAAGTTTTAGCGGTGGTGAGCTCAGTTTGAGGTTGCGTGATGATTCTTGAGCTCGATTGCGGCAACAGCTTTATCAAGTGGCGCGTACTCCGCGCTGACGGTGTTACGTCGGTCGACGGAGGTGTGGTCGGTTCTGACAGCGATCTGCTGGCTTGTCTGAGCGACGCTGGAAAGTTTCAGCTCGTAAAATGCCGTCTTGTCAGCGTGCGTACCCAGGAAGAAACCGAATCGCTGGTTTCTGCGCTGGTTGATGCGTTCGCAGTGTCCGTGGCGCGTGCTGTGCCGAGCCGAGAAATGGCTGGCGTTCGAAATGGTTATGAGGATTACGAGCGGCTGGGCCTGGACCGATGGTTGGCTCTGCTAGGAGGATTTCACCTGGCCTCGGGTGCCTGTCTGGTGCTCGACTTTGGTACTGCCGTTACAGCCGATTTCGTGGCCGCAGACGGTGGGCACCTCGGAGGCTTCATTTGCCCGGGCATGCCGTTGATGCGCAACCAACTGCGCACTCATACCCGGCGGATTCGCTATGACGATCTGGCTGCCGAGCGTGCACATGAGAGTCTCGCTCCCGGGCGGACGACTGTCGAAGCTGTAGAGCGAGGTTGCATGCTGATGCTCAGGGGGTTTGTTCTGACCCAGCTTGAGATGGCGCAGCAGTATTGGGGAGAGGATTTCGTTGTGTTTCTGACGGGAGGGGACGCTAATCTGGTTTCCGGTATTGTCCCTGGCGCCAGGGTGGTGCCTGATCTGGTTTTTGTCGGCCTGGCGATGGCCTGTCCTTTGTCCTGAGGTTTCTATGCGGTGGCTGTTCCTGTTATTGCTGGTCTTGAACGCTTTCTATTACGTCTGGCATCAACAGGAAGCCCCGCTTCGTGCCAAGGACGTCACTCCTCTAAGTTTGTACCGCGGCTCGCAACAGGATATTCACCTCTTGAGCGAGACGGCAGACGCGCTTGTCAGGCGCGATTCGGGGAAGCTCGCTGAGACACAAAAAACGTGCGTTTATCTCGGTGGCTTTGCCCGTTCGGAAATGAACAGGCAACTGGAGCAAAAACTGGCCCTGCTGGGTGTCGTGGCTCGCGCCGCCGCTGCGGGTTCGCCTGAGACCGGATTCTGGGTCCAGGTTTCGCCAGAAAGTGCCGGGAAGGTGAATGAAACCTTCCTTCAAAACCTTTCTAAAGAATTCAATGAGTTAAAACATAAAATAATGCCTTGTGAGGGGGTTGCACCCGCGGGGTAGTTTGCATAGAATGGCGCCCGCTTCGCAGTGAAGACTTTTAATGGTCAACGATACGAAGCGTAGTCAACGCAGCTAACCTCAGGTTTTTAATGAGAAAAATGCTTGACAGAAGGCTGGCATGATGTAGAATGCCGGCTCGCTTAGGAGGGGTTCCCGAGCGGCCAAAGGGATCAGACTGTAAATCTGACGTCTACGACTTCGAAGGTTCGAATCCTTCCCCCTCCACCAGTTTCTAGTGTGAGCTGCAAGCTCCGCGGGTATAGTTTAGTGGTAGAACCTCAGCCTTCCAAGCTGATGATGCGGGTTCGATTCCCGCTACCCGCTCCAAGTTTGCAGGTTGTGCAAAGTTTTTCGCTCTTGTAGCTCAGTTGGTAGAGCACACCCTTGGTAAGGGTGAGGTCAGCGGTTCAAATCCGCTCAAGAGCTCCATATAACAAGGCAGATATGAAAATATCTGCCTTTGTTTTAATGGCTTGTGTGACTTGCTAAATTCTTCTCCTAGGGGTGATTTCGATGGCTAAGGAAAAGTTCGAACGTAATAAGCCGCACGTCAACGTCGGTACCATCGGTCACGTCGACCACGGTAAAACCACTTTGACCGCTGCTCTGACCCGCGTCTGCTCCGAAGTTTTCGGTTCGGCCAAGGTTGACTTCGACAAGATCGACAGCGCCCCGGAAGAAAAAGCACGCGGTATCACCATCAACACCGCTCACGTTGAATACGATTCGGCCGTGCGTCACTACGCACACGTTGACTGCCCAGGTCACGCCGACTACGTAAAAAACATGATCACCGGTGCTGCCCAGATGGACGGCGCGATCCTGGTTTGCTCGGCCGCTGATGGTCCGATGCCACAAACCCGTGAGCACATCCTGCTGTCCCGTCAGGTAGGCGTACCGTACATCGTTGTCTTCCTGAACAAGGCTGACATGGTTGACGACGCTGAGCTGCTGGAACTGGTTGAGATGGAAGTGCGCGACCTGCTGAGCACTTACGACTTCCCAGGTGATGACACTCCAATCATCATTGGTTCGGCTCTGATGGCTCTGAACGGCCAAGACGACAACGAAATGGGCACCACTGCTGTCAAGAAGCTGGTGGAAACTCTGGACAGCTACATCCCAGAGCCAGAGCGTGCTATCGACAAACCGTTCCTGATGCCAATCGAAGACGTATTCTCGATCTCCGGTCGCGGTACTGTTGTGACTGGTCGTGTTGAGCGTGGCATCGTCCGCATCCAGGAAGAAGTTGAGATCGTCGGTCTGCGCGACACTCAGAAAACTACCTGCACCGGCGTTGAAATGTTCCGCAAGCTGCTGGACGAAGGTCGTGCTGGCGAGAACTGCGGCGTGCTGCTGCGCGGCACCAAGCGTGACGACGTTGAGCGTGGCCAGGTTCTGGTCAAGCCAGGCACCGTCAAGCCGCACACCAAGTTCGTTGCAGAAGTTTATGTTCTGAGCAAGGAAGAAGGCGGCCGTCATACTCCGTTCTTCAAAGGCTACCGTCCACAGTTCTACTTCCGTACAACTGACGTGACCGGTAACTGCGAGCTGCCAGAAGGCGTTGAAATGGTAATGCCGGGTGACAACATCCAGATGACTGTCACTCTGATCAAAACCATCGCGATGGAAGATGGTCTGCGTTTCGCTATCCGTGAAGGCGGTCGTACCGTCGGCGCTGGCGTCGTAGCCAAAGTCATCGAGTAAATAGTTGTAATGTCTTTTTCGGGCCGGCATAATGGTCGGCCTGATTTTGTTTTAGGTCAGTAGCTCAATTGGCAGAGCGACGGTCTCCAAAACCGTAGGTTGGGGGTTCGATTCCCTCCTGACCTGCCAGATTCACTCGGTGTGTCTGGCTTTCTTTTCACAGGATCTTCATAGATGACTCCTAAAGCTGAAGCTCAAGGCTCTCGCTTCGATCTGCTCAAGTGGCTAGTGGTAGTCGCTTTGGTGGTTGTTGGCGTTGTTGGCAATCAGTATTTTTCTGCTTCGCCGATCCTGTACCGTGTACTCGCATTGCTTGCTATCGCTGCTGTTGCCGCCTTTGTAGGTCTGCAAACAGCCAAGGGCAAGTCTTTCTTTGTACTCGCTAAGGAAGCTCGCACCGAGATTCGTAAAGTCGTATGGCCGACTCGCCAAGAAACCACGCAGACCACGTTGATCGTTGTGGCTGTCGTTCTGGTTATGGCGTTGCTGTTGTGGGGGCTTGATTCCCTGCTCGGTTGGCTCGTTTCCTTGATTGTTGGCTAAGGGTGTCCCGTGGCTAAGCGTTGGTACGTTGTGCATGCTTACTCGGGTTACGAGAAGCATGTTATGCGCTCGCTGATAGAGCGTGTGAAGCTGGCTGGCATGGAAGATGGCTTTGGCGAAATTCTGGTTCCCACTGAAGAAGTGGTTGAAATGCGTAATGGCCAGAAACGCAAAAGCGAACGCAAATTCTTCCCAGGTTATGTGCTGGTGCAGATGGACATGAACGAAGGGACTTGGCACTTGGTCAAGGATACCCCTCGGGTGATGGGCTTTATCGGTGGTACTGCTGATAAGCCTGCACCAATCACGGATAAAGAAGCAGAAGCAATTCTGCGTCGTGTTGCTGATGGTAGCGACAAGCCGAAGCCGAAAACACTGTTTGAGCCAGGTGAGGTGGTGCGAGTCACTGATGGTCCATTCGCTGATTTCAATGGCACGGTTGAAGAAGTTAACTACGAAAAGAGCCGGATTCAGGTCGCAGTGCTCATTTTCGGTCGCTCTACTCCGGTAGAGCTCGAGTTCAGTCAGGTCGAAAAGGTCTGATCGAACAGGCATCCCAACCCCGCAGTCCAAGGCTGTGGGGTTTTGTCGTCACTGGGATAAACGCGCAAGTAACCGGGGAGCCTTTCGAGGCGTTCGAACCCGTAATTGGAGTGCCTCATGGCCAAGAAGATTACCGCTTACATCAAGCTGCAAGTGAAGGCCGCTCAGGCTAACCCAAGCCCACCTGTTGGTCCTGCTCTGGGTCAGCACGGCGTGAACATCATGGAATTCTGCAAGGCTTTCAACGCCCGTACTCAGGGTCTTGAGCCAGGTCTGCCGACTCCAGTGATTATCACTGTCTACAGCGACCGTAGCTTCACTTTCGAAACAAAGAGCACCCCTGCTTCGGTTCTGCTGAAGAAGGCTGCAGGTTTGACCAGCGGTTCCGCTCGTCCAAACACCGTTAAGGTTGGCACCGTTACCCGCGCTCAGCTGGAAGAAATCGCGAAAACCAAAAACGCGGATCTGACTGCAGCTGACATGGATGCAGCCGTGCGTACTATCGCCGGTTCTGCTCGTAGCATGGGCCTTAACGTGGAGGGTGTGTAATGGCTAAGCTGACCAAGCGTCAAAAGGCTATCGCCGGCAAAATCGAAGCAGGCAAGGCCTACAACTTTGTAGACGCCGCGGCCCTGCTGGCTGAGCTGTCGACTGTCAAGTTCAGCGAGTCGTTCGACGTTGCTGTAAACCTGGGCGTTGACCCACGTAAATCCGACCAGGTCGTTCGTAGCGCTACCGTGCTGCCACACGGCACTGGCAAGACTGTCCGTGTTGCTGTTTTCACCCAGGGCCCAGCAGCTGAAGCTGCTCTGGCTGCCGGCGCTGATCGCGTAGGCATGGACGATCTGGCTGCTGAAATGAAAGGCGGCGACCTGAACTATGACGTAGTAATCGCATCCCCTGATGCCATGCGCGTTGTGGGTCAGTTGGGTCAGATCCTCGGTCCACGTGGTCTGATGCCTAACCCGAAAGTCGGCACCGTAACGCCAGACGTAGCCACCGCGGTCAAGAACGCCAAGGCTGGTCAGGTTCGTTATCGCACCGACAAAAACGGCATCATCCACACCTCCGTTGGCAAGATCGGTTTCGACGCCGTCAAGCTGAAGGAAAACGTTGAAGCGCTGATCGCTGATCTGAAGCGTATCAAGCCGGCTTCCTCGAAAGGTATCTACGTCAAGCGCGTTACCCTGAGCACCACCATGGGCCCAGGTCTGGTCATCGACCAGAGCTCGCTCGACGCGTAAGACACAGATTGGCGCAAGCAATTGCGCCAATTGAAAAATTGGGGTCCCTGCCTGGCGGGGGCTATCCAAGACCGTAGGCGACGCAAGTCTTAAACCAACAGCCTACGCAGATGGTGCTCCCGGTTCCTTACCGAATCAGACACCAAAACGACATTCGGTTCCGATCGGATGAAACGGTAACAAGCAGGAGTTAAACCCGTGGCAATTAAACTCGAAGACAAGAAGGCCATCGTCGCTGAAGTCAACGAGGCTGCCAAAGTTGCTCTGTCCGCTGTCGTGGCTGATGCCCGTGGCGTAACAGTAGGCGCTATGACCGGACTCCGTAAAGAGGCCCGCGAAGCTGGTGTTTATGTACGTGTCGTACGTAACACCCTGCTGAAGCGCGCTGTTGAAGGCACTCAATATGACGTGCTCAACGACGCGTTCGTCGGCCCGACCCTGATTGCATTCTCGAAAGAACATCCGGGCGCTGCTGCCCGCATCTTCAAAGAGTTCGCAAAGGGTCAGGATAAGTTCGAGATCAAGGCAGCTGCGTTCGAGGGCAAGTTCCTCGCAGCTAACCAAATCGACGTACTGGCAACTCTGCCGACCCGTGACGAAGCAATTTCTCAGCTGATGAGCGTGATTCAAGGCGCTACCAGCAAGTTGGCTCGTACTCTGGCGGCAATTCGCGATCAGAAAGAAGCTGCTGCGGCCTGAGGCTGAGCGTTTCCTTTCTCGCGTATTTTTGTTTATTTCGATGGCCGTGCCGGCTATCCCCCAATTCAGGAATTGAGTCATGTCTCTGACTAACGAACAAATCATCGAAGCAATCGGCGAAAAATCCGTAATGGAAATCGTTGAGCTGATCAAGGCAATGGAAGAGAAGTTCGGCGTTACCGCCGCTGCTGCTACCGTTGCTGCTGCTGGTCCAGCTGCTGTCGTTGAAGAACAAACCGAGTTCAACGTTGTTCTGACCGCCGCTGGCGACAAGAAAGTCAACGTGATCAAGGCTGTTCGCGAACTGACCGGTCTGGGTCTGAAAGAAGCCAAGGAGAAGGTTGACACCGCTCCTCAGGTTATCGCTGAAGGCGTTTCGAAAGAAGCTGCTGAAGACGCGAAGAAGAAGCTGGAAGAAGCAGGCGCTTCCGTCGAAGTTAAGTAATTTCGACCTTGCGTCTCCAGCCCGAGCGTCAAGCGAAAGGCTGATGGCTGGTGGCTCTTGCCACCGGCCTTTTTCCGTTATTGGCAGCCGATTGGGTCGGTGTTGATGACGAGCTGTAACCACCCGAGGCGGTGGCGCAAACCATGGGGTTTGCACGATTTTCTGGCTGCTCCCGTCGGGGGGAGCCAAACAAGCAGGTGACCAAGCTGGGGAACGCTGATGGCTTACTCATATACTGAGAAAAAACGTATCCGCAAGGACTTTAGCAAGTTGCCGGACGTCATGGATGTGCCGTACCTCCTGGCCATCCAGCTGGATTCGTATCGTGAATTCTTGCAAGCGGGAGCGACTAAAGATCAGTTCCGCGACGTGGGCCTGCATGCGGCCTTCAAATCCGTTTTCCCGATCATCAGCTACTCCGGCAATGCTGCGCTGGAGTACGTCGGTTATCGCCTGGGCGAACCGGCATTTGATGTCAAAGAATGCGTATTGCGCGGTGTAACTTACGCCGTACCTTTGCGGGTGAAAGTGCGCCTGATCATTTTCGACAAAGAATCGTCGAACAAAGCGATCAAGGACATCAAAGAGCAAGAAGTCTACATGGGTGAAATCCCCCTGATGACTGAGAACGGTACCTTCGTAATCAACGGTACCGAGCGTGTAATCGTTTCCCAGCTGCACCGTTCTCCGGGCGTGTTCTTCGACCACGACCGTGGCAAGACGCACAGCTCCGGCAAACTGCTCTACTCCGCGCGCATCATTCCTTACCGCGGTTCCTGGTTGGACTTCGAGTTCGACCCGAAAGACTGCGTATTCGTGCGTATCGACCGTCGTCGCAAACTGCCAGCATCGGTATTGTTGCGTGCGCTCGGCTACACCACGGAAGAAGTTCTGGACGCGTTTTACACCACCAACGTCTTCCATGTGCAGGGTGAAAACCTCAGCCTGGAACTGGTGCCTCAGCGCCTGCGCGGTGAAATCGCGGTCCTCGATATCCAGGACGACAAGGGCAAGGTTATTGTCGAGCAGGGTCGTCGTATCACCGCTCGCCACATCAACCAGCTGGAAAAGGCCGGGATCAAAGAGCTGCAGGTGCCTATGGACTACGTCCTCGGTCGCACCACGGCCAAGGTCATCGTGCACCCGGCTACCGGCGAAATCCTCGCAGAGTGCAACACCGAACTGAGCACCGAGATCCTGGCGAAAATCGTCAAGGCTCAGGTCGTTCGTATCGAAACTCTGTACACCAACGATATCGACTGCGGTCCGTTCATCTCCGATACGTTGAAGATCGACTCCACCGGCAACCAACTGGAAGCGCTGGTCGAGATCTATCGCATGATGCGTCCTGGCGAGCCACCAACCAAGGATGCCGCGGAAACGCTGTTCAACAACCTGTTCTTCAGTCCTGAGCGCTATGACCTGTCTGCGGTCGGCCGGATGAAGTTCAACCGTCGTATCGGTCGTACCGAGATCGAAGGTTCGGGCGTGCTGAACAAGGATGACATCGTTGCAGTACTCAAGACCCTGGTCGACATCCGTAACGGCAAAGGCATCGTCGATGACATCGACCACTTGGGTAACCGTCGCGTTCGCTGCGTAGGCGAAATGGCCGAGAACCAGTTCCGTGTTGGCCTGGTGCGTGTAGAGCGCGCGGTCAAGGAACGTCTGTCGATGGCTGAAAGCGAAGGCCTGATGCCGCAAGACCTGATCAACGCCAAGCCGGTAGCGGCGGCGGTGAAGGAGTTCTTCGGTTCCAGCCAGCTGTCCCAGTTCATGGACCAGAACAACCCGCTGTCCGAGATCACCCACAAGCGTCGTGTCTCCGCACTCGGCCCAGGTGGTCTGACCCGTGAGCGCGCAGGCTTCGAAGTTCGTGACGTACACCCGACCCACTACGGTCGCGTCTGCCCGATCGAAACGCCGGAAGGTCCGAACATCGGTCTGATCAACTCCCTGGCCGCCTATGCGCGCACCAACCAGTACGGCTTCCTCGAGAGCCCGTACCGTGTGGTGAAAGACGCTCTGGTCACCGACGAGATCGTGTTCCTGTCCGCCATCGAAGAGGCCGATCACGTTATCGCTCAGGCCTCGGCCACGATGAACGACAAGAAGGTGCTGATCGACGAGCTGGTAGCTGTTCGTCACCTGAACGAGTTCACCGTCAAGGCGCCGGAAGACGTCACCCTGATGGACGTGTCGCCCAAGCAGGTTGTTTCGGTCGCAGCGTCGCTGATCCCGTTCCTTGAGCACGACGACGCCAACCGTGCGTTGATGGGTTCGAACATGCAGCGTCAGGCTGTACCGACCCTGCGTGCCGACAAGCCGCTGGTAGGTACCGGCATGGAGCGTAACGTTGCCCGTGACTCCGGCGTTTGCGTCGTGGCTCGTCGTGGCGGCGTGATCGATTCCGTCGATGCCAGTCGTATCGTGGTTCGTGTTGCCGATGACGAAGTGGAGCCGGGCGAAGCCGGTGTCGACATCTACAACCTGACCAAATACACCCGCTCGAACCAGAACACCTGCATCAACCAGCGTCCGCTGGTGAGCAAGGGTGATCGGGTCCAGCGCAGCGACATCATGGCTGACGGCCCGTCCACCGACATGGGTGAGCTGGCGCTGGGTCAGAACATGCGCATCGCGTTCATGGCGTGGAACGGCTTCAACTTCGAAGACTCCATCTGCCTGTCCGAGCGTGTGGTTCAGGAAGACCGCTTCACCACGATCCACATCCAGGAACTGACCTGTGTGGCCCGTGACACCAAGCTTGGCCCAGAGGAAATCACTGCGGACATCCCGAACGTGGGTGAAGCTGCGCTGAACAAGCTGGACGAAGCCGGTATCGTTTATGTAGGTGCCGAAGTAGGCGCTGGCGACATCCTGGTCGGCAAGGTCACACCGAAAGGCGAGACCCAGCTGACTCCGGAAGAAAAGCTGCTGCGTGCCATCTTCGGTGAGAAGGCCAGCGACGTTAAGGACACCTCCCTGCGCGTGCCTACTGGCACCAAGGGTACCGTCATCGACGTACAAGTCTTCACTCGCGACGGCGTTGAGCGTGATGCACGTGCACTGTCCATCGAGAAGACTCAGCTCGACGAAATCCGCAAGGACCTGAACGAAGAGTTCCGTATCGTTGAGGGTGCAACTTTCGAACGTCTGCGTGCAGCGCTGGTTGGCCACAAGGCCGAAGGCGGCGCCGGCCTGAAGAAAGGTCAGGAAATCACCGACGAAGTCCTCGACGGTCTTGAGCATGGCCAGTGGTTCAAACTGCGCATGGCTGAGGACGCGTTGAACGAGCAGCTCGAGAAGGCTCAGGCTTACATCGTTGATCGCCGTCGCCTGTTGGACGACAAGTTCGAAGACAAGAAGCGCAAGCTGCAGCAGGGCGATGACCTGGCTCCGGGCGTACTGAAGATCGTCAAGGTCTACCTGGCAATCCGTCGTCGCATCCAGCCGGGTGACAAGATGGCTGGTCGTCACGGTAACAAGGGTGTGGTCTCCGTGATCATGCCGGTTGAAGACATGCCGCACGATGCCAACGGCACTCCGGTCGACGTCGTCCTCAACCCGCTGGGCGTACCTTCGCGTATGAACGTCGGTCAGATCCTTGAAACCCACCTGGGCCTCGCGGCCAAGGGTCTGGGCGAGAAGATCAACCGCATGCTCGAAGAGCAGCGCAAGGTCGCTGACCTGCGCAAGTTCCTGCACGAGATCTACAACGAGATCGGCGGTCGTAACGAAGAGCTCGACAGCTTCTCCGACCAGGAAATCCTGGATCTGGCGAAGAACCTCAAGGGCGGCGTTCCAATGGCCACTCCGGTGTTCGACGGTGCCAAGGAAGTTGAAATCAAGGCCATGCTGAAACTGGCAGATCTGCCAGAAAGCGGCCAGATGCAGCTGTTCGATGGTCGTACCGGCAACAAGTTCGAGCGTCCGGTTACCGTTGGCTACATGTACATGCTGAAGCTGAACCACTTGGTGGACGACAAGATGCACGCTCGTTCTACCGGTTCTTACAGCCTGGTTACCCAGCAGCCGCTGGGTGGTAAGGCGCAGTTCGGTGGTCAGCGTTTCGGGGAGATGGAGGTCTGGGCACTGGAAGCATACGGTGCTGCATACACTCTGCAAGAAATGCTCACAGTGAAGTCGGACGATGTGAACGGTCGGACCAAGATGTACAAGAACATCGTGGACGGCGATCACCGTATGGAGCCGGGCATGCCCGAGTCCTTCAACGTGTTGATCAAGGAAATTCGTTCCCTCGGCATCGATATCGATCTGGAAACCGAATAACACGTGACGCGAATCGAGAGCGGGGCTGTCCTGCCCGCTCTCTGCTCCGCCAGGAGGAAAGGCCTTGAAAGACCTACTGAATTTGCTGAAAAACCAGGGTCAAGTCGAAGAGTTCGACGCCATCCGTATCGGATTGGCCTCGCCTGAGATGATCCGTTCGTGGTCGTTCGGTGAAGTAAAAAAGCCGGAAACCATCAACTACCGTACGTTCAAACCTGAGCGTGATGGCCTGTTCTGCGCCAAGATCTTTGGCCCGGTAAAGGATTACGAGTGCCTGTGCGGTAAGTACAAGCGCTTGAAGCATCGTGGTGTTATCTGCGAGAAGTGCGGCGTTGAAGTTGCACTGGCAAAAGTTCGTCGTGAGCGCATGGCGCACATCGAGCTGGCGTCGCCGGTTGCCCACATCTGGTTCCTGAAATCGCTGCCGTCCCGTATCGGCCTGCTGATGGACATGACCCTGCGTGATATCGAGCGCGTTCTCTACTTCGAGAGCTATGTCGTTATCGATCCAGGCATGACCACCCTTGAAAAAGGTCAGCTGCTGAACGACGAGCAGTATTTCGAGGCGCTGGAAGAATTCGGCGACGATTTCGATGCCCGCATGGGTGCCGAAGCTGTCCGCGAACTGCTGCACGCGATCGACCTAGAGCACGAGATTGGCCGTCTGCGTGAAGAGATTCCGCAAACCAACTCCGAGACCAAGATCAAGAAGCTGTCCAAGCGTCTGAAGTTGATGGAGGCCTTCCAGGGCTCCGGCAACCTGCCAGAGTGGATGGTGCTGACCGTTCTGCCGGTTCTGCCGCCAGATCTGCGTCCACTGGTTCCGCTCGATGGCGGTCGTTTCGCGACTTCCGACCTAAACGATCTGTATCGTCGGGTGATCAACCGTAACAACCGCTTGAAGCGCCTGCTCGACCTGTCCGCTCCGGACATCATCGTGCGCAACGAAAAGCGTATGTTGCAGGAAGCTGTCGACGCATTGCTCGACAACGGTCGTCGTGGCCGTGCTATCACCGGTTCCAACAAGCGTCCTCTGAAGTCCCTGGCTGACATGATCAAGGGTAAGCAGGGTCGTTTCCGTCAGAACTTGCTCGGTAAGCGCGTTGACTACTCCGGTCGTTCGGTAATTACCGTGGGGCCGACCCTGCGTCTGCATCAGTGCGGTCTGCCTAAGAAGATGGCTCTGGAACTGTTCAAGCCGTTCATTTTCGGCAAGCTGGAAATGCGTGGTCTGGCGACCACCATCAAGGCTGCGAAGAAGATGGTCGAGCGCGAGCTGCCAGAGGTCTGGGACGTTCTCGCCGAAGTGATTCGCGAACACCCAGTGTTGCTCAACCGTGCACCGACCCTTCACCGTCTGGGTATCCAGGCGTTTGAACCGGTACTGATCGAAGGTAAGGCTATCCAGCTGCACCCACTGGTCTGTGCTGCGTACAACGCCGACTTCGACGGCGACCAAATGGCCGTGCACGTGCCGCTGACGCTGGAAGCCCAGCTCGAAGCGCGCGCGTTGATGATGTCTACCAACAACATCCTGTCGCCAGCCAACGGTGAGCCAATCATCGTTCCGTCGCAGGACGTTGTATTGGGTCTGTACTACATGACTCGTGAAGCGATCAACGCCAAGGGCGAAGGTCGTGTGTTCGCGGATCTGCAGGAAGTTGACCGTGTGTTCCGTGCTGGCGAAGCCGCACTGCATGCCAAGGTCAAGGTGCGGATCAACGAAACCGTGAACGATCGTGACGGCAACAGCGTGACCAACACCCGTATCGTCGACACTACCGTCGGTCGTGCGCTGTTGTTCCAGGTGGTGCCGAAAGGTTTGTCCTTCGACGTCGTCAACCTGCCGATGAAGAAAAAGGCGATCTCCAAGCTGATCAACCAGTGCTATCGCGTGGTGGGTCTGAAAGAGACCGTGATCTTCGCTGACCAGCTGATGTACACCGGTTTTGCCTATTCGACCATCTCCGGCGTTTCCATCGGTGTTAACGACTTCGTTATCCCTGATGAAAAAGCCCGCATCATCGGTACTGCTACCGAGGAAGTGAAGGAGATCGAGAGTCAGTACGCCTCCGGCCTGGTAACCCAGGGCGAGAAGTACAACAAGGTGATCGACCTCTGGTCCAAGGCGAACGACGAAGTTTCCAAGGCGATGATGGCCAACCTCTCGAAAGAGAAAGTCATCGACCGTCATGGCGAAGAAGTTGACCAGGAATCCTTCAACTCGATGTACATGATGGCCGACTCGGGCGCACGGGGTTCTGCTGCGCAGATCCGTCAGCTCGCCGGTATGCGTGGCCTGATGGCCAAGCCGGACGGTTCCATCATCGAGACCCCGATTACAGCGAACTTCCGTGAAGGTTTGAGCGTACTCCAGTACTTCATCTCCACGCACGGTGCTCGTAAGGGTCTTGCGGATACCGCGTTGAAAACGGCGAACTCCGGTTACCTGACTCGTCGTCTGGTTGACGTGGCGCAGGATCTGGTCGTGACCGAGATCGACTGTGGCACCGAACATGGCCTGCTGATGACGCCGCACATTGAAGGCGGTGACGTTGTTGAGCCGTTGGGTGAGCGCGTACTGGGTCGTGTCATTGCCCGTGACGTCTTCAAGCCGGGTACCGAGGACGTGATCGTTCCTGCTGGCACCCTGGTCGATGAGAAGTGGGTCGAGTTCATCGAACTCAACAGCATCGACGAAGTGATCGTGCGTTCTCCGATCAGCTGTGAAACCCGCTACGGCATCTGCGCCAAGTGCTACGGTCGCGACCTGGCTCGCGGTCATCAGGTGAACATCGGTGAAGCGGTCGGCGTTATCGCTGCCCAGTCCATCGGTGAGCCGGGTACCCAGCTGACGATGCGTACGTTCCACATCGGTGGTGCGGCAAGCCGGACCTCCGCAGCCGACAGCGTTCAGGTGAAGAACGGCGGTACTGTCCGTCTGCACAACCTGAAGCACGTTGAGCGTGTGGATGGTCATCTGGTAGCTGTATCCCGTTCGGGTGAGCTGGCGATCGCGGACGACTTCGGTCGTGAGCGCGAGCGTTACAAGCTGCCTTACGGTGCTGTGATTTCGGTGAAGGAAGGTGACAAGGTCGAAGCTGGCGCAATCGTGGCCAAGTGGGATCCGCACACTCACCCGATCGTCACCGAGATGAAAGGTACCGTGACCTACGTGGGCATGGAAGAAGGCATCACGATCAAGCGTCAGACCGACGAATTGACCGGTATGACCAACATTGAAGTACTTGACGCCAAAGATCGTCCAGCTGCCGGCAAGGACATCCGTCCAGCCGTGAAGATGGTCGACGACAACGGCAAGGACCTGTTGCTGCCAGGCACTGACGTAATCGCTCAGTACTTCCTGCCAGCCAACGCCCTGGTCGGTGTAGCGGACGGTGCGCGGATCGCGATCGGTGATGTTATCGCTCGTATCCCGCAAGAAACTTCGAAGACTCGTGACATCACCGGTGGTCTGCCGCGTGTTGCCGACCTGTTCGAAGCCCGTCGTCCGAAAGAAGCGTCGATTCTGGCTGAAGTCAGCGGCACCATCGCGTTCGGTAAAGAGACCAAGGGCAAGCGCCGTCTGGTTATCACCCCGAACGACGGTAGCGATCCGTATGAAGAGCTGATTCCGAAGTGGCGTCACCTGAACGTCTTCGAAGGCGAACAGGTAAACCGCGGCGAAGTTATCTCCGACGGCCCGAGCGATCCACACGACATCCTGCGTCTGCTGGGTGTGAGTGCGCTGGCCAAGTACATCGTGAACGAGATCCAGGACGTTTACCGTCTGCAAGGCGTGAAGATCAACGACAAGCATATCGAGACCATTCTGCGTCAGATGCTGCGTAAAGTTGAGATCTCCGAGTCCGGTGACTCCAGCTTCATCAAGGGCGACCAGATGGAACTGACTCACGTACTGGTAGAGAACGAGCGCCTGAGCACGGAAGACAAGTTTGTCGCCAAGTTCACCCGCGTTCTGCTGGGTATCACCAAGGCGTCGTTGTCCACCGAATCGTTCATCTCGGCGGCTTCCTTCCAGGAAACCACCCGGGTACTGACCGAGGCGGCGGTTACCGGCAAGCGCGATTACCTGCGCGGCCTGAAGGAAAACGTAGTCGTGGGTCGTCTGATCCCGGCTGGTACCGGTTTGGCCTATCACAGCGAGCGCAAGCGTCGCCGTGATGCAGACAAGCCGTTGCGCGTAAGCGCCAGTGAAGTGGAAGCTGCACTGACCGAAGCGTTGAACTCGAGCGGTAACTGAGTTCTGCGGTAATTAAGTGCCTGGCCCTGGTCGCCCCATTCGCCGGATCGAGACAAATTGTCGAGATCCGGCGAGGGGGGAGGTCGGGGCCTTGCCTTGACTGGGGACAAGATCCTCTTTAGACTCTTGATCCCCTAAATTTGGCGGGAATTCGTTCCTGCCATTTTGCTTTTCTTGTAAGACAATAGCGTCGCAAGACAACAGTGGAGCTAGTAGATGGCAACTATCAACCAGCTGGTACGTCAGCCGCGTAAGCGTATCGTCGAGAAATCCGACGTACCTGCGCTGCAGAACTGCCCGCAACGTCGTGGCGTATGCACCCGTGTGTATACCACCACGCCGAAAAAACCTAACTCGGCACTGCGTAAAGTATGCCGTGTGCGTCTGACCAACGGTTTCGAGGTTTCCTCGTACATCGGCGGTGAAGGCCACAACCTGCAAGAGCACAGCGTGGTACTGATCCGCGGCGGTCGTGTAAAAGACTTGCCAGGTGTTCGTTACCACACCGTTCGCGGCTCCTTGGATACCTCCGGCGTTAAAGGTCGTAACCAGGGTCGTTCGAAGTACGGTACCAAGCGTCCGAAGTAATCGGTCGTTTTGCAGTTTTTCATTTTTATTGAGTCGATAAGAGTAAGGTCGGGCACGCGTTTGCTGTCCCGGGCTAACCTGAAGACCGTTTGAGGGCTTATCAATGCCAAGACGTCGCGTAGCAGCCAAACGTGAGATTCTGGACGATCCGAAATACGGAAGCCAGATTCTCGCCAAGTTCATGAACCACGTAATGGAAAGCGGCAAGAAAGCCGTTGCCGAACGTATCGTTTATGGCGCGCTGGAAAAAGTTAAAGAGCGTAAGAACTCCGATCCCCTGGAACTCTTCGAAAAAGCACTCGACGCCATCGCTCCGCTGGTCGAAGTGAAGTCGCGCCGCGTAGGCGGTGCTACCTACCAGGTTCCGGTCGAAGTTCGTCCGTCCCGTCGTAACGCTCTGGCCATGCGCTGGCTCGTAGACTTCGCCCGCAAGCGCGGCGAGAAGTCCATGGCTCTGCGTTTGGCTGGTGAGCTGCTGGACGCTGCTGAAGGTAAAGGTGCTGCAGTTAAGAAGCGTGAAGACGTGCACCGTATGGCTGAGGCCAACAAGGCTTTCTCGCACTACCGCTTCTAATTTTAGCGTCACTCAATTTGCGAGGGCTTTATGGCTCGTACAACCGATATTAAACGCTACCGTAACATTGGTATCGTTGCTCACGTGGATGCGGGTAAAACCACTACCACCGAGCGCGTCCTGTTCTACACGGGCGTAAACCACAAAATGGGCGAGGTGCATGATGGCGCCGCGACCATGGACTGGATGGTACAAGAGCAGGAGCGGGGTATTACCATTACCTCCGCTGCTACTACTGCTTTCTGGGAAGGCTCGAACAAGCAATTCCCTAAGCACCGCTTCAACATCATCGATACCCCCGGCCACGTTGACTTCACCATTGAAGTAGAGCGTTCGTTGCGCGTACTCGACGGCGCTGTTGTTGTGTTCTGCGGTACTTCCGGTGTTGAGCCTCAGTCTGAAACCGTATGGCGTCAAGCCAACAAATACGGCGTTCCGCGTCTTGTTTACGTGAACAAGATGGACCGTGCTGGTGCCAACTTCCTGCGCGTGATCGGTCAGATCAAGCAGCGTCTGGGTCACACCCCGGTGCCTATCCAGCTGGCTATCGGTTCCGAAGACAACTTCGAAGGTCAGATCGATCTGATGACCATGGAAGCTGTTCGCTGGAACGACGGCGACAAGGGTATGGCTGCCATTCGCGGTCCGATCCCGGCCGAGCTGCAAGAGCTGGCTGAAGAGTGGCGCAGCAACATGGTTGAGGCTGCTGCCGAAGCCAACGAAGAGCTGATGAACAAGTACCTGGAAGGCGAAGAGCTGTCGATCGAAGAGATCAAGGCTGCTCTGCGTCAGCGTACTATCGCTGGCGAAATCGTTCTGGCTGTTTGCGGTTCTTCCTTCAAGAACAAGGGTGTTCCCCTGGTTCTCGACGCCGTTATCGACTACCTGCCTGCACCGGTCGACATTCCAGCCATCAAGGGTTCCGACCCGGATGACGAGACTGTCGAAATGGAGCGTCATGCAGACGACAACGAGCCGTTCTCGGCTCTGGCGTTCAAGATCGCTACCGACCCATTCGTGGGTACCCTGACATTCGCTCGCGTTTACTCGGGCGTGTTGAACTCCGGCGACGGCGTGATCAACTCGGTCAAGGGCAAGAAAGAGCGCGTGGGTCGTATGGTGCAAATGCACGCAAACACCCGCGAAGAGATCAAGGAAGTACGCGCTGGCGACATCGCGGCCCTGATCGGCATGAAGGACGTCACCACTGGTGACACCCTGTGCTCCGCTGACAAGCCAATCATCCTGGTTCGCATGGACTTCCCGGAGCCGGTTATCTCGGTTGCCGTTGAGCCGAAAACCAAGGATGACCAGGAAAAAATGGGTATCGCTCTGGGCAAACTTGCTCAGGAAGACCCGTCTTTCCGCGTCAAGACCGATGAAGAGACTGGTCAAACGATCATCTCCGGCATGGGTGAGTTGCACCTGGACATCCTGGTTGATCGGATGCGCCGCGAGTTCAACGTCGAAGCCAACATCGGTAAGCCACAGGTTTCCTATCGTGAGAAGATCACGAAGGCTTGTGAGATCGAAGGCAAGTTCGTTCGCCAGTCCGGCGGTCGTGGTCAGTTCGGCCACTGCTGGATCCGTTTTGCGCCTGCTGACGAAGGTCAGGAAGGTCTGCAGTTCGTGAACGAAGTAGTCGGTGGTGTGGTTCCGAAGGAATACATCCCTGCTATCCAGAAGGGTATCGAAGAGCAGATGAAGAACGGCGTTGTCGCCGGCTATCCGCTGATCGGCCTGAAGGCTACCGTGTTCGATGGTTCTTACCACGACGTCGACTCCAACGAGATGGCGTTCAAGGTGGCGGCCTCCATGGCGACCAAGCAACTGGCTACCAAGGGTGGCGGTGTTGTTCTTGAGCCGATCATGAAGGTTGAAGTCGTAACACCTGAGGACTACATGGGCGACGTGATGGGTGACCTGAACCGTCGTCGCGGTCTGATCCAGGGTATGGAAGACACGGTTTCCGGTAAGGTTATCCGTGCCGAGGTTCCGCTGGGCGAGATGTTCGGTTACGCAACCGACGTTCGTTCCATGTCCCAGGGTCGCGCGAGCTACTCTATGGAATTCTCCAAATACTCCGAGGCTCCGTCGAACGTCGTCGAAGCTATCGTTAAAAAACAAGGCTGATTCAGCCCCTTTAGGCTAGGAGTTAATTGTCGTGGCTAAAGAAAAATTTGAACGTAACAAACCGCACGTCAACGTTGGCACCATCGGTCACGTTGACCACGGTAAAACCACTCTGACCGCTGCTCTGACCCGCGTCTGCTCCGAAGTTTTCGGTTCGGCCAAGGTTGACTTCGACAAGATCGACAGCGCCCCGGAAGAAAAAGCACGCGGTATCACCATCAACACCGCTCACGTTGAATACGATTCGGCCGTGCGTCACTACGCACACGTTGACTGCCCAGGTCACGCCGACTACGTAAAAAACATGATCACCGGTGCTGCCCAGATGGACGGCGCGATCCTGGTTTGCTCGGCCGCTGATGGTCCGATGCCACAAACCCGTGAGCACATCCTGCTGTCCCGTCAGGTAGGCGTACCGTACATCGTTGTCTTCCTGAACAAGGCTGACATGGTTGACGACGCTGAGCTGCTGGAACTGGTTGAGATGGAAGTGCGCGACCTGCTGAGCACTTACGACTTCCCAGGTGATGACACTCCAATCATCATTGGTTCGGCTCTGATGGCTCTGAACGGCCAAGACGACAACGAAATGGGCACCACTGCTGTCAAGAAGCTGGTGGAAACTCTGGACAGCTACATCCCAGAGCCAGAGCGTGCTATCGACAAACCGTTCCTGATGCCAATCGAAGACGTATTCTCGATCTCCGGTCGCGGTACTGTTGTGACTGGTCGTGTTGAGCGTGGCATCGTCCGCATCCAGGAAGAAGTTGAGATCGTCGGTCTGCGCGACACTCAGAAAACTACCTGCACCGGCGTTGAAATGTTCCGCAAGCTGCTGGACGAAGGTCGTGCTGGCGAGAACTGCGGCGTGCTGCTGCGCGGCACCAAGCGTGACGACGTTGAGCGTGGCCAGGTTCTGGTCAAGCCAGGCACCGTCAAGCCGCACACCAAGTTCGTTGCAGAAGTTTATGTTCTGAGCAAGGAAGAAGGCGGCCGTCATACTCCGTTCTTCAAAGGCTACCGTCCACAGTTCTACTTCCGTACAACTGACGTGACCGGTAACTGCGAGCTGCCAGAAGGCGTTGAAATGGTAATGCCGGGTGACAACATCCAGATGACTGTCACTCTGATCAAAACCATCGCGATGGAAGATGGTCTGCGTTTCGCTATCCGTGAAGGCGGTCGTACCGTCGGCGCTGGCGTCGTAGCCAAAGTCATCGAGTAAGTCTCTTTTAGAGTCTGCCTGATGAGTTGAAAAAGCCCCCGCTTAGCGGGGGCTTTTTTATTGGGTTGACACCTATCAGGGGCGTCTATAGAATTGCGCCTCCTTTTAACGGGCGTATTGCGCCCGGTGGGAATAGCAGCCGGAGTCTGAAATCCAATGCAAAATCAGCAAATCCGTATCAGGTTGAAGGCTTTTGACCATCGCCTGATCGACCAATCCACCCAGGAAATCGTGGAAACCGCGAAACGTACTGGTGCTCAAGTGCGTGGTCCAATTCCACTGCCTACCCGTAAAGAGCGGTTCACCGTTCTGGTCTCCCCGCACGTCAACAAAGACGCGCGTGACCAGTACGAGATCCGTACTCATAAGCGCGTTCTGGATATCGTCCAGCCAACGGATAAAACCGTTGATGCACTTATGAAGCTCGATCTTGCGGCCGGTGTGGAAGTGCAGATCAGCCTCGGCTAAGACTCGGTCTTAGTCGTGTAACGCTCTGAAATGGGCGGCCATAGCGGGTGAAAGCCCCGTACACTCATGAGGTTTACAACATGACTATTGGTGTAGTCGGTCGTAAATGCGGTATGACCCGTATTTTCACCGAAGAAGGTGTCTCCATTCCGGTCACGGTCATTGAGATCGAGCCGAATCGCGTCACCCAGTTCAAAACTGAAGAGACCGATGGCTATCGTGCAGTGCAAGTCACTGTCGGCGAGCGTCGTGCTTCGCGTGTAACAGCTGCTCAAGCTGGCCACTTCGCCAAGGCGAACGTTGCCGCTGGTCGTACCGTACTGGAATTCCGTCTTGAAGAAGGCGAATACCAGGCCGGCGATCTGATCAAAGCTGAAATCTTCGCTGCTGGTCAGCTGGTTGATGTAACCGGTCAGTCCAAAGGTAAAGGCTTCCAGGGTACGATCAAGCGTTGGAACTTCCGCGGGCAAGATAACACCCACGGTAACTCCGTATCCCACCGCGTTCCAGGCTCTATCGGCCAGTGCCAGACTCCTGGTCGTGTATTCAAGGGCAAGAAAATGTCCGGTCATATGGGCGCCGAGCGCGTGACCGTGCAGTCCCTCGAAGTAGTGCGCGTGGACGCTGAACGCAATCTGTTGTTGGTCAAGGGCGCTGTTCCTGGCGCTACTGGCGGCAACGTGGTTGTACGTCCAGCAGCCAAGGCTCGCGGTTAAGGGGAAGCTGACATGCAATTAAATGTAAATGACGCTCAAGCGATCGAAGTTTCCGAACTGACATTTGGCGGCGAATTCAACGAGACGCTGGTTCACCAAGCAGTCGTGGCCTACATGGCCGGCGGCCGTCAAGGTAGCAAGCAGCAAAAGACCCGTTCCGACGTTTCCGGTGGCGGTAAGCGCCCATGGCGTCAGAAAGGTACTGGCCGTGCTCGTGCCGGTACTATCCGTAGCCCAATCTGGCGTGGCGGCGGTACCACTTTCGCAGCTCGTCCTCAGGATCACTCCCAGAAGCTGAACAAGAAGATGTATCGCGCAGCAATGCGTTCCATCCTTGCTGAGCTGGTGCGTACTGATCGTCTGGTCGTGGTTCAGGACTTCGCTGTTGAAGCACCGAAAACCAAAGACCTGCTGAACAAGCTGAACGGCATGGGCCTGACTGACGTCCTGATCGTGTCTGACGCTGTTGATCAGAACCTGTACCTGGCTGCTCGTAACCTGCCGCACGTCGATGTTCGTGACGTACAGGGTTCCGATCCGGTCAGTCTGATCGCATACGACAAGGTGTTGATCACCGTGTCGGCCGTGAAGAAATTCGAGGAGCTGCTGGGATGAACCAGGAACGCGTATTTAAAGTTCTGCTTGGCCCGCACGTTTCCGAGAAGGCTACGGTTCTGGCAGACAAGAAAGGCCAGTTCGTTTTCAAGGTTGCTACTGACGCAACCAAGCTGGAAATCAAGAAGGCCGTCGAAAGCCTGTTCAGCGTGAAAGTAGAGCGCGTGACTACCCTGAACGTTCTGGGTAAAAGCAAGCGCACTGCTCGCGGTCTGGGCAAGCGTAATGACTGGAAGAAGGCAGTTATCTCCCTTCAGCCAGGCCAAGATCTCGATTTCAGCAGCAGTGCTGAGTAAGGAAGGGGTGCATCATGGCAATCGTTAAATGCAAACCGACTTCCCCTGGCCGCCGTTTTGTGGTCAAGGTGGTCAACCAGGAGCTGCATAAAGGCGCTCCTCACGCACCGCTGCTCGAGAAAAAATCGAAGTCTGGTGGTCGTAACAACAATGGCCGTATCACTACACGTCACGTGGGTGGTGGTCATAAGCAGCATTATCGTCTGGTCGACTTCCGTCGCAACGACAAGGATGGCATCGCTGCCACCGTCGAGCGTATCGAATACGATCCAAACCGTACTGCTCACATCGCTCTGCTGCTGTACGCAGATGGCGAGCGTCGCTACATCATCGCCCCTAAAGGCGTGAGTGCTGGCGACCAGCTGATCGCAGGTGCCCTGGCACCGATCAAGCCGGGCAACGCTCTGCAACTGCGTAACATTCCAGTTGGTAGCACCGTACACGGCATCGAATTGAAGCCAGGTAAAGGCGCGCAAATCGCTCGTTCCGCTGGTGCTTCGGCTCAGCTGATCGCTCGTGAAGGTGTCTACGTGACCCTGCGTCTGCGTTCTGGTGAGATGCGTAAAGTACTGGCTGAATGCCGTGCGACCCTGGGCGAAGTCTCGAACTCCGAGCACAGCCTGCGTTCGTTGGGTAAAGCTGGTGCCAAGCGCTGGCGTGGCGTTCGCCCAACCGTTCGTGGTGTTGCCATGAACCCGGTTGACCACCCACATGGTGGTGGTGAAGGTCGTACCTCTGGTGGTCGTCATCCGGTATCGCCATGGGGCTTCCCGACTAAGGGCGCGAAGACTCGTGGTAATAAGCGTACCGACAAAATGATCGTCCGTCGTCGCAAGTAAATAGAGGGATACGACAGTGCCACGTTCTCTGAAAAAAGGTCCTTTTATTGATCTTCACCTACTGAAGAAGATCGAAGTGGCGGCGGAAAAGAACGATCGCAAACCAGTTAAGACCTGGTCGCGTCGTTCGATGATCCTGCCACAAATGGTCGGTCTGACCATCGCAGTACACAACGGTCGCCAGCACGTCCCAGTTCTTGTGAACGAAGACATGGTCGGCCACAAACTGGGCGAGTTCGCCGGTACCCGCACATACCGTGGGCACGTGGCTGACAAGAAAGCCAAGCGTTAAGGGGTAAGGAAATGGAAGTAGCCGCTAAGTTGTCGGGCGCTCGAATCTCCGCCCAGAAAGCCCGCTTGGTCGCCGACCAGATCCGCGGGAAGAAGGTGGGCGAAGCGCTCAACCTGTTGGCTTTCAGCAGTAAGAAAGCCGCCGAGATCATGAAAAAAGTGCTGGAGTCGGCCGTAGCCAACGCCGAGCATAACGAAGGCGCAGACGTTGATGACCTGAAAGTCAGCACCGTTTTCGTCAACGAAGGGCGTTCGCTGAAGCGCATCATGCCACGTGCCAAAGGCCGTGCTGATCGCATCGTCAAGCGGTCTTGCCATATCACTGTCAAGGTTGCTGACAAGTAACGGAGTCGAAGAGATGGGTCAGAAAGTACATCCCATTGGCATTCGCCTGGGAATCGTCAAGGAGCACACCTCCGTCTGGTACGCAGACGGTCGGACTTATGCGGACTACTTGTTCGCTGATCTGAAGGTGCGTGAGTATCTCCAAGACAAACTAAAAAGCGCGTCCGTAAGCCGTATCGATATCCATCGTCCGGCTCAGACTGCACGTATCACCATCCACACCGCTCGTCCAGGTATCGTTATCGGGAAGAAAGGTGAAGATGTTGAGAAGCTGCGTCAGGACCTGACCAAGCAAATGGGTGTGCCTGTGCACATCAATATCGAAGAGATCCGCAAGCCGGAACTCGACGGTATGCTGGTTGCGCAGAGCGTAGCTCAGCAGCTGGAGCGTCGCGTAATGTTCCGTCGCGCTATGAAGCGCGCTGTACAGAACGCAATTCGCATTGGTGCCAAGGGCATCAAAATCCAAGTGAGCGGTCGTCTCGGCGGTGCTGAAATCGCACGTACTGAATGGTATCGCGAAGGTCGTGTGCCACTGCACACCCTGCGTGCCGACATCGACTATGCCAACTACGAAGCTCACACCACCTACGGTGTGATCGGTGTAAAGGTTTGGATCTTCAAAGGCGAAGTAATTGGTGGTCGCCAAGAAGAGCTGAAACCACAAGCACCAGCGCCTCGTAAAAAAGCTGCTAAGTAAGGGGTACGCCAAATGTTGCAACCAAAGCGTACGAAGTTCCGCAAGCAGATGACCGGCCACAACCGTGGCCTGGCATTGCGCGGTAGCAAAGTCAGCTTCGGCGAGTTCGCGCTGAAGTCTGTTGCTCGTGGTCGTCTCACCGCTCGTCAGATCGAGTCAGCGCGTCGTGCTCTGACCCGTCACGTAAAACGTGGCGGCAAGATCTGGATCCGTGTATTCCCGGACAAGCCTGTCACCAAGAAGCCACTCGAAGTTCGGATGGGTAAAGGTAAGGGTAACGTGGAGTACTGGGTTGCCCAGATTCAGCCAGGCAAAGTCCTGTATGAAATCGAGGGTGTTTCTGAAGAGCTGGCGCGTGAGGCTTTCGCCCTGGCTGCTGCAAAGCTGCCGCTCGCCACCTCCTTTGTTAAACGGACGGTGATGTGATGAAAGCGAATGAACTTCGTGAAAAATCAGCACAGCAGCTGAACGAGCAACTGCTCGGCCTGCTGCGCGACCAGTTCAATCTGCGTATGCAGAAAGCAACTGGCCAGTTGGGGCAGTCTCATCTGCTCTCGCAAGTTAAGCGTGACATCGCTCGCGTGAAAACTGTGCTCAACCAGCAGGCAGGTAAGTAATCATGGCTGAAGCCGAAAAAACTGTCCGTACGCTGACTGGCCGTGTTGTCAGCGACAAGATGGACAAAACCATCACCGTTCTGATCGAGCGTCGCGTTAAGCACCCGATCTACGGTAAATACGTTAAGCGTTCGACTAAGCTGCACGCGCACGACGAAACCAATCAGTGCCACATCGGCGACAAGGTCACTATTCGTGAAACTCGTCCGATGGCCAAGACCAAATCTTGGGCGCTGGTTGATGTTCTCGAACGCGCTGTGGAAGTCTAAGGGCTAGGGGTCGGAGAAATTATATGATTCAGACTCAATCCATGCTTGATGTGGCCGATAACAGCGGCGCTCGCCGCGTTATGTGCATCAAGGTGCTGGGTGGCTCCCATCGTCGTTACGCTGCTATTGGTGACATCATCAAAGTTACCGTCAAGGAAGCAATTCCTCGCGGTAAGGTGAAGAAGGGTCAAGTGATGACTGCTGTTGTAGTCCGCACTCGCCATGGTGTTCGTCGCGCTGACGGCTCCATCATCCGCTTTGATGGCAACGCTGCTGTTCTATTGAACAACAAGCAAGAGCCAATCGGCACCCGTATCTTTGGGCCAGTGACCCGTGAACTTCGTACTGAGAAGTTCATGAAGATCGTCTCGCTCGCCCCAGAAGTGCTGTAAGGAGATCCGACATGCAAAAGATTCGTCGTGACGACGAGATCATCGTGATCGCCGGCAAAGACAAGGGCAAGCGCGGTAAGGTGCTCAAGGTTCTCGCTGACAACCGTCTGGTTGTTGGTGGTCTGAACCTGGTCAAGCGCCATACCAAGCCTAACCCGATGTCGGGCGTACAGGGCGGTATCGTCGAGAAAGAAGCGCCACTGCACGCTTCCAACGTCGCCATCTTCAACGGCGAAACCAACAAGGCTGACCGCGTTGGTTTCAAAGTAGAAGACGGCAAAAAAATTCGTGTCTTCAAGTCGACCCAAAAAGCGGTTGATGCTTGAACACTGCTAGGTAGAAGACCATGGCACGACTGAAAGAGATTTACCGGAAGGAAATCGCACCGAAGCTTAAGGAAGAACTTAAGCTGGCGAACGTGATGGAAGTTCCGCGCATTACCAAGATCACCCTGAACATGGGTCTGGGCGAAGCGATCGGTGACAAGAAAGTCATCGAGCACGCGGTAGCTGACCTGGAGAAGATCACCGGCCAGAAAGTCGTTGTGACTCACGCTCGCAAATCCATCGCTGGCTTCAAAGTCCGCGAAGGTTGGCCGATCGGTGTCAAAGTGACCCTGCGTCGCGATCGTATGTACGAGTTCCTGGATCGTCTGCTGTCGATCTCCCTGCCTCGGGTTCGCGACTTCCGCGGCCTGAATGCCAAGTCCTTTGATGGTCGTGGCAACTACAGCATGGGCGTGAAAGAGCAGATCATTTTCCCGGAAATCGATTACGACAAGATCGATGCTCTGCGCGGTCTGGACATTACCCTGACCACCACTGCCAAATCGGATGACGAAGGTCGCGCTCTGCTGCGTGCTTTCAAATTCCCGTTCCGCAACTGATTGGAGTAGGAAAATGGCCAAGAAGAGCATGAAGAACCGTGAGCTGAAGCGTCAGCTCACCGTTGCCAAGTACGCCACCAAGCGTGCAGCGCTGAAAGCTATCATCGTTGATCTGAACGCAAGTCCGGAAGCGCGTTGGGAAGCTACCGTAGCGCTGCAGAAGCAGCCACGTGACGCAAGCGCCTCGCGCATGCGTAACCGCTGCCGCCTGACTGGTCGTCCGCACGGCGTATACCGCAAGTTCGGCCTCGGCCGTAACATGCTGCGCCAAGCTGCAATGCGTGGTGACGTTCCAGGTCTGGTTAAAGCCAGCTGGTAAGCACTGTCAAAGTCTCGGTGTTCGGGATCTCAGGATCCTGACCACCGGTGGCCTTGAAGCAGAATCAAGCCCCTTTTGGGGCTTGATTCATTTCTGGTGTATGTCTAGAATGACCGGCTCGCCTGAGCCCGTGTTTTTCATGCCCGGAGTTTCTCGGCGACACGTAGTAGCCGCAAGGCTAATTTTTTTGCATTAGGAGCGTCTAGCCCATGAGTATGCAGGACCCGTTAGCGGACATGCTAACTCGAATCCGTAATGCCCAGATGGCTGAAAAGTCCGTCGTAAGCATGCCGTCTTCCACGTTGAAGGTGGCTGTAGCAAAAGTCCTGAAGGACGAAGGTTACATCGCGGGTTATCAGATCAGCAGCGAAATCAAGCCACTGCTGTCCATCGAGCTGAAATACTTCGAAGGCCGTCCGGTCATCGAGGAAGTGAAGCGCGTTAGCCGTCCAGGCCTGCGTCAGTACAAGTCCGTCGAGGATCTGCCGAAAGTTCGCGGCGGTCTGGGCGTGTCTATCGTCTCCACCAACAAAGGTGTGATGACTGATCGTGCTGCGCGCGCTGCCGGTGTCGGCGGCGAAGTTCTTTGCACTGTGTTCTAAGGGGGGATAAGCATGTCTCGCGTCGCTAAGAACCCCGTTAAGCTGCCAGCCGGTGTCGAAGTCAAATTCGCAGGCCAACAGCTTTCGGTGAAGGGTGCCAAGGGCACTCTTGAACTGAACATCCATTCGTCCGTTGAGATCGTTGAAGAAGCCGGTGAGCTGCGTTTCGCTGCTCGCAATGGCGATCAACAGACTCGCGCAATGGCTGGTACCACTCGTGCGTTGGTAAACAACATGGTCCAAGGCGTAAGCCAAGGCTTCGAGCGCAAGCTCCAGCTGGTCGGTGTTGGTTACAAAGCGCAAGCAAAAGGCTCGGTTCTGAACCTGGCTCTTGGCTTCTCGCACCCAGTGGATTACGAACTGCCGGAAGGCATCACCGCTGAGACTCCTAGCCAGACCGATATCCTGATCAAGGGCATCGACAAGCAGCTGGTAGGTCAAGTGGCCGCCGAGATCCGCGACTTCCGTCCACCAGAGCCGTACAAAGGCAAAGGTGTGCGCTACGCGGACGAAGTCGTCCGTCGTAAAGAAGCCAAGAAGAAGTAGGGCATAGCAAATGACCGACAAAAAAGTTACTCGACTGCGTCGCGCTCGCAAAGCACGCCTGAAAATGCACGAACTCGAAGTCGTGCGTCTCTGCGTGTTCCGCTCTTCGCAGCACATCTACGCCCAGGTCATTTCGGCCGACGGCAACAAGGTCCTGGCAAGTGCCTCGACTTTGGATAAAGAACTGCGTGATGGTGCCACCGGCAACATCGACGCGGCCACTAAGGTTGGCCAGCTGGTCGCTACGCGTGCTAAAGCCGCTGGCGTCTCGCAGGTGGCTTTCGACCGCTCTGGCTTCAAGTACCACGGCCGCGTCAAGGCGCTGGCTGATGCTGCTCGTGAAGCTGGGCTGGAGTTCTAAGTTATGTCAAATAACGACCAAAAGCGCGACGAAGGCTACATCGAGAAGCTGGTTCAAGTTAACCGCGTAGCCAAAACCGTTAAAGGCGGCCGTATCTTCACTTTCACCGCGTTGACCGTGGTTGGTGATGGTAAAGGCCGTGTTGGCTTCGGCCGTGGCAAGTCGCGTGAAGTGCCTGCTGCGATCCAGAAGGCAATGGAAGCTGCTCGCCGCAACATGATCCAGGTTGATCTGAACGGCACCACTCTGCAGTACGCAATGAAGTCTGCCCATGGCGCTTCGAAGGTGTACATGCAGCCTGCTTCTGAAGGTACCGGTATCATCGCTGGCGGCGCTATGCGTGCTGTCCTCGAAGTTGCTGGCGTTCAGAACGTTCTGGCCAAGTGCTACGGCTCGACTAACCCGGTAAACGTGGTTCACGCCACTTTCAAGGGTTTGAAAGCAATGCAGTCTCCTGAATCCATTGCCGCCAAGCGTGGCAAAAGCGTCAAGGAGATCTTCTGATCATGGCTACCGTAAAAGTTACGCTGATCAAAAGCATGACCGGCCGCATCCCTAACCACAAACTGTGCGTTAAGGGTCTGGGTCTGCGTCGCATCGGTCACACTGTAGAAGTCCAGGATACTCCCGAGAATCGCGGGATGATCAACAAGGCTTACTACATGCTGCGTGTCGAGGGTTAATCGATGAAACTCAATGATCTGAGTCCAGCGCCGGGTTCCCGTCGCGAAAAGCATCGTCCGGGCCGTGGTATCGGTAGTGGTTTGGGCAAGACCGGTGGCCGTGGCCACAAAGGTCAGACCTCCCGCTCCGGTGGCACCATTGCTCCAGGCTTTGAAGGCGGTCAACAGCCGCTGCATCGTCGCCTGCCGAAGTTCGGTTTCGTTTCCCTGAAAGCCATGGACCGCGCAGAAGTGCGTCTGTCCGAGCTGGCTAAAGTGGACGGCGACATCGTCACCGTGCAGTCCCTGAAGGATGCCAACGTGATCAACCAGAACGTACAGCGTGTGAAAATCATGCTGTCGGGCGAAGTTGCTCGCGCTGTCACCATCGGAAAGGGAATCGGCGCCACCAAAGGTGCGCGTGCGGCTATCGAAGCAGCTGGCGGCAAGTTCGAGGAATAAATGGCTAAGCAAGGTGCTCTCTCTGCGCTCGGCAAAGGCGGTATGTCTGAACTCTGGGCTCGTCTGCGTTTTCTGTTCCTGGCGATTATCGTCTACCGAATAGGCGCACACATCCCGGTTCCAGGTATCAACCCGGACCGACTCGCAGACCTGTTTCGACAGAATGAGGGGACCATTCTTAGCTTGTTCAACATGTTTTCCGGCGGCGCGCTGGAGCGGATGAGCATCTTTGCACTGGGGATCATGCCGTACATTTCGGCATCGATCATCATGCAGCTGATGACAGCCGTCAGCCCGCAGCTGGAACAGTTGAAGAAGGAAGGTGAAGCTGGCCGTCGCAAGATCAGCCAGTACACCCGCTACGGCACTGTCGTACTCGCTCTCGTTCAGGCAATTGGCATGTCCATTGGCTTGGCGGGGCAGGGCGTTTCGTTCAATGCTGACCTCAGCTTCTATTTCGTCGCGGTTACCACGTTTGTGGCAGGTGCGATGTTCATGATGTGGTTGGGTGAGCAGATTACTGAGCGTGGTGTTGGCAACGGTATCTCGATGTTGATCTTCGCAGGTATCGTCGCCGGTCTTCCGAGAGCGATCGGGCAGTCTTTCGAGTCTGCGCGTCAGGGCGATATCAACATTTTTGCCCTGGTTGCCATCGGTTTGCTGGCAGTAGCGATTATCGGTTTCGTGGTGTTCATTGAGCGTGGTCAGCGTCGTATTGCTGTTCACTACGCCAAGCGTCAGCAAGGCCGCAAGGTGTTTGCTGCGCAGACCAGCCACTTGCCGTTGAAGGTGAACATGGCCGGTGTTATCCCGGCTATTTTCGCGAGCAGCATCTTGCTGTTCCCGGCTTCGTTGGGTGCCTGGTTCGGCCAGTCTGAAGGTATGGGCTGGTTGCAGGACATCTCGCAGTCGATCGCTCCTGGTCAGCCGTTGAATATTCTGCTGTTTAGTGCAGGGATTATTTTCTTCTGCTTCTTCTATACGGCGTTGATGTTCAATCCGAAAGACGTAGCGGAAAACCTGAAGAAGTCCGGTGCCTTTATTCCGGGTATCCGTCCAGGTGAGCAGTCTGCGCGCTACATTGATGGCGTTCTGACTCGCTTGACCATGTTCGGTGCTCTTTACATGACGGCCGTCTGCCTGCTGCCCCAGTTCCTGGTGGTTGCGGCAAACGTACCGTTCTACCTTGGCGGGACCTCGTTGCTGATCGTGGTCGTGGTTGTGATGGACTTCATGTCCCAAGTACAATCGCACCTCGTTTCGCACCAGTACGAATCCCTGATGAAGAAAGCCAACCTGAAGGGCTACGGCAGCGGCATGCTGCGCTGAGTAGCGTCCATAAGGTTCGAGGAGTTGGTGATGAAAGTTCGTGCATCGGTGAAAAAGCTGTGCCGTAACTGCAAGATTATTCGCCGCGAAGGTGTTGTTCGAGTAATTTGCAGCGCGGAACCGCGTCACAAACAGCGCCAAGGCTGAGTGTGATTGTGCTTTAAGCCCGGCAGCTAGTGCGCTGCCGGGTTGATTATTTGTTATTACAGCGATATTATCTCGCGCCCTATTTCTTGGCTTCCGGGGCGTAGGTAGCTGTCAATTGGAGTCCCACTGAATGGCCCGTATTGCAGGCGTCAACATTCCAGATAACAAGCATACTGTTATCTCGCTGACCTACATCTATGGTGTTGGTCGCACTACTGCACAGAAAATTTGTGCAGTGGCTGGGGTCAACCCAGCGGCAAAGATCAAAGATCTGAGCGACGAGCAGATTGAACAGCTGCGCGGCGAAGTGGCGAAGTTCACCACTGAAGGTGACCTGCGTCGCGAAGTCAACATGAAAATCAAGCGCTTGATGGACCTCGGTTGCTATCGCGGTCTGCGTCATCGTCGTGGTCTGCCAGTACGCGGTCAGCGTACCAAGACCAACGCGCGTACCCGTAAAGGTCCGCGTAAGCCGATCCGCAAGTAATCGCCCCAGCGAATCGACAGGAATTTAATCATGGCAAAACCTGCTGCTCGTCCTCGTAAAAAAGTTAAAAAGACAGTGGTTGATGGCATCGCCCACATCCATGCTTCTTTTAACAACACCATCGTGACCATTACCGACCGTCAAGGTAACGCTCTTTCCTGGGCTACCTCCGGTGGTTCGGGTTTCCGCGGTTCCCGCAAGTCCACCCCGTTCGCTGCTCAAGTAGCTGCTGAGCGTGCTGGTCAAGCTGCGCTGGAATACGGCCTGAAAAACCTCGACGTCAACGTCAAGGGTCCAGGTCCAGGTCGTGAATCCGCAGTTCGTGCTTTGAACGGCTGTGGCTACAAGATCGCCAGCATCACCGACGTGACGCCAATCCCGCACAACGGGTGCCGTCCGCCGAAGAAGCGCCGCGTGTAATCCAGGAGATTGTAAAGAATGGCTCGTTACATTGGTCCAAAATGCAAACTCGCTCGTCGCGAAGGCACCGATCTCTTCCTGAAGAGCGGCGTGCGCGCGATCGAATCGAAGTGCAACATCGAAGCAGCACCTGGTATCCACGGCCAACGCCGCGGTCGCCAGTCCGATTACGGCACCCAACTGCGTGAAAAGCAGAAGGTCCGTCGTATCTACGGCGTTCTCGAGCGTCAATTCAGCGGCTACTACAAAGAAGCTGCTGGCAAGAAAGGCGCAACCGGTGAAAACCTGTTGCAACTGCTCGAATGCCGTCTGGACAACGTTGTATACCGTATGGGTTTCGGTTCTACTCGTGCCGAATCCCGCCAGCTGGTATCGCACAAGTCGATCAGCGTTAACGGTCAGACCGTAAACGTTCCGTCCTACCAGGTTCGTGCTGGTGACGTGGTTGCTGTTCGCGAGAAAGCAAAGAACCAACTTCGCATTGTCCAAGCTCTCGATCTGTGTGCCCAACGTGGCCGCGTAGAATGGGTAGAAGTAGACACTGAGAAGAAGTCGGGCGTTTTCAAGAACGTTCCAGCTCGCAGTGATCTGTCCGCCGACATCAACGAAAGCCTGATTGTCGAGCTCTACTCCAAGTAAGGGCTAGAAAATAGGTGCATCCATGCAGATTTCGGTAAATGAGTTCCTGACACCCCGCCATATTGATGTGCAGGTTGTCAGTCCAACCCGCGCCAAGATCACTCTCGAGCCTCTCGAGCGTGGTTTCGGCCACACCCTGGGCAACGCGCTGCGCCGCATCCTGTTGTCCTCAATGCCCGGCTGTGCAGTAGTCGAGGCCGAGATTGACGGTGTACTCCACGAGTACAGCGCCATCGAAGGCGTACAGGAAGATGTCATTGAAATCCTGTTGAACCTTAAAGGTCTGGCTATCAAGCTGCACGGTCGTGACGAAGTTACGCTGACCTTGTCGAAGAAGGGTTCGGGGGTGGTTACCGCTGCCGATATTCAGCTGGATCATGATGTCGAGATCGTTAATCCCGATCACGTAATCGCTAACCTGGCGTCTAACGGCGCCCTGAACATGAAGCTCACCGTAGCTCGTGGTCGTGGTTATGAACCGGCAGACTCGCGTCAGAGCGATGAAGACGAAAGCCGCAGCATCGGTCGCTTGCAGCTTGACTCTTCGTTCAGCCCGGTTCGCCGTATCGCATACGTGGTGGAAAACGCCCGTGTCGAGCAGCGTACCAACCTGGACAAGCTGGTTATTGATCTGGAAACCAACGGTACCCTGGATCCTGAAGAGGCTATCCGCCGCGCTGCAACCATCCTGCAACAGCAGTTGGCTGCGTTCGTCGACCTCAAGGGTGACAGTGAGCCAGTGGTTGTCGAGCAGGAAGACGAGATCGATCCGATCCTGCTTCGCCCGGTTGACGATCTGGAACTGACTGTACGTTCGGCTAACTGCCTTAAGGCGGAAAACATCTACTACATCGGCGACCTGATTCAGCGCACCGAAGTAGAGCTGTTGAAGACTCCGAACCTTGGCAAGAAATCCTTGACTGAAATCAAGGACGTTCTGGCCTCCCGCGGTCTGTCCCTCGGCATGCGCCTCGACAACTGGCCGCCTGCAAGTCTTAAGAAGGACGACAAGGCGACTGCCTGATCGTCGTAATCACCGAACGTTGTGTTTGGTAAGGAATGAACCATGCGTCATCGTAAAAGTGGTCGTCACCTGAGCCGCACCAGCTCGCACCGCAAGGCCATGTTCCAAAACATGGCGGTGTCGCTGTTCGAGCACGAGCTGATCAAAACTACACTGCCGAAAGCCAAAGAACTGCGTCGCGTTGCTGAGCCGCTGATCACTCTGGCCAAGACAGACAGCCTGGCTAACCGCCGCCTGGCTTTCGACCGTACTCGTTCGAAAGCTATCGTTGGTAAGCTCTTCAACGACCTGGGCAAGCGCTACGCTACCCGTGAGGGTGGCTACCTGCGCATCCTCAAGTGCGGTTTCCGCGCTGGCGACAACGCGCCTATGGCGTACGTCGAGTTGGTTGATCGTGCTACCGGCGGTGAAGCTGTATCCGCTGAGTAAGACGGCAATATACAAAGAACCGGGCCTAGTGCCCGGTTTTTTGTGCCTGATGCAAAAGCGACATGGTCGTTGCGCCTGGTTTCGCTATTGGCAACAGGGCGGCGTTAGATAATGACTATCGACGTCCATGATTTAATAAATTTGGATGCGGTCACTAACATGTTCGATACTCCTTTCCAGCCGATTAGCCGGCAGTTCGAAGACCGACCGAGGAAGATTGAGCATGAGCCAGATCAAAACGCTTACGACCGCAAGCGGCGCTCCTGTCGCCGATAACCAGAACTCTCGCTCTGCTGGCCCACGTGGCCCGCTGTTGCTCGACGATTTCCACCTCATCGAAAAGCTTGCTCACTTCAACCGCGAGAACATCCCCGAGCGCCGGGTGCATGCCAAGGGCTCGGGCGCCTACGGCACGTTCACGGTAACCCGGGACATCACTCAGTACACCAGCGCCAAGCTGTTCGATTCGATCGGTAAGCAGACGCCGACGTTCCTGCGGTTTTCCACCGTGGGCGGTGAGCGTGGATCTGCCGACACCGAGCGCGATCCCCGTGGTTTCGCCCTGAAGTTCTATACCGAGGAAGGTAACTGGGACATTGTTGGCAATAACACCCCGGTTTTCTTCATTCGTGATCCGCTGAAATTTCCGGATTTCATCCATACCCAGAAGCGTTTGCCACAGAGCAACCTGAAAAGTGCCCAGGCGATGTGGGATTTTTGGTCCCATTCCCCGGAAGCTTTGCACCAGATCACTATTCTGTTCTCCGATCGCGGCATTCCTGACGGCTATCGTCACATGCACGGCTTCGGCAGTCACACCTACAGTCTGATCAACGCCCAAGGCGAGCGTCACTGGGTGAAGTGGCACTACAAGACCAAGCAAGGCATCAAGAACCTGGCGCCGGCTGAGGCTGCGCGTCTGGCGGGCACTGACCCGGACTATGCCCAGCGTGACTTGTTCGATGCTATTGAGCGCGGTGACTTCCCGAAATGGAGCGTTTGCATCCAGATCATGACCGAAGCCCAGGCCGCTGCCCATTACGAGAATCCGTTCGACGTGACCAAGACCTGGTCGCAGAAAGAGTTTCCATTGATTGAAGTCGGAGAGCTCGAACTCAACCGCAACCCGCTGAACTACTTTGCCGAAGTGGAGCAGGCGGCGTTTGGGCCAAGCAACATGGTGCCAGGCGTAGGTCTGTCGCCGGATCGCATGCTCCAGGGGCGCGTGTTCGCATACGCCGATGCCCACCGCTACCGTGTCGGCACCAATCACCAGCAACTGCCGGTGAACGCACCGCGCAGTCCGGTCAATACCTATCAGCGCGACGGTGCCATGGCGTTTGGCAGCAACGGCGGGGCGGCACCGAACTACGAGCCTAACAGCTACGTCGAGGCCCCGAAGCAGGCCCCGCATTATGCGGAACCAGCCCTTGCCCTCAGTGGGGCGGCGGATCGTTACGATCATCGGGAAGACACTGATTACTACAGCCATGCCGGTGCGCTGTTCCGTTTGATGAACAGCGAGCAGCAGGCCCTGCTGATCGGCAACATCGCTGGTGCGATGGGCGGTGTATCGGCAGATGTCGTCGACCGTCAACTGCAGCATTTCTTTAAAGCGGACGCCGCTTATGGAGAGGGCATCGCGAAAGCGCTGGGCGTAGAGCTTAACTAAGTCTAAACGAGAAGCAGAACCGCCCTCATTAGGGCGGTTTTTGCGTTAGTTAGCCCTATTTTCTCAGATTTTCTTCGCTTTTATTGCAATGGCACAGTGACCTGGCCGTCCGCTTGGTTCAAACTAGAGCCTTTCAAGGCTTGTGGAGATGTAGGGCGATGCAAGGTCACCCGGACGTAATCGATTACCTCAACACGCTGCTGACAGGTGAGCTGGCAGCCCGTGATCAATATTTCATCCATTCGCGGATGTACGAGGATTGGGGTTTTACCGAGCTCTACGAACGTATCAACCATGAAATGGAAGAAGAAGCACAGCATGCCGATGCGTTGATGCGTCGGATCCTGATGCTCGAAGGTACGCCGCGCATGCGCCCGGACGACTTGGACATCGGCGCCACGGTGCCCGACATGCTCGCTGCCGACCTGCGCCTGGAATACAAGGTCCGGGCTGCGCTGTGCAAGGGTATTGAGCTGTGTGAGCAGCACAACGACTATGTCACCCGCGAAATCCTGCGTGTTCAGCTCAATGACACCGAGGAAGACCATACTTACTGGCTTGAGAAGCAGTTGGGTTTGATCAAGTTGATCGGGTTGGAGAATTACCTGCAGTCGCAGTTCTGATCGAGATAATTGTGGGAGCGAGCCTGCTCGCGATAGCGATTGATTGTCACATGAATGCAAGCTGACACACCGCTATCGCGAGCAGGCTCGCTACCACAGAGAAGCAAAAGCCCCTGTCATTGATGAGATGACAGGGGCTTTTTCATGCTCGGGAATTGATCAGTCCCGATCACGTTCCAGCAACGGCTTCAGGTAGTGTCCTGTATGGGACTGCTTCATCCCCGCCACCTGCTCAGGCGTACCCACTGCGATGATCTGGCCGCCCTTGGAGCCACCTTCCGGCCCCAGGTCTACCAACCAGTCGGCCGTCTTGATCACGTCCAGGTTGTGCTCGATGACCACCACGGTGTTGCCGTGGTCGCGAAGCCGATGCAACACGTCGAGCAATTGCTGGATATCAGCGAAGTGCAGACCGGTGGTCGGCTCGTCGAGGATGTACAAGGTTTTGCCGGTGTCGCGCTTGGACAACTCGCGGGACAGCTTGACCCGCTGGGCTTCGCCGCCGGACAGCGTCGTTGCCGATTGGCCGAGCTTGATGTACGACAGGCCGACATCCATCAATGTCTGCAGCTTGCGCGCCAGGGCTGGCACTGCGTCGAAGAACTCCCGGGCCTCCTCGATGGTCATCTCGAGGGTTTCGTGGATGTTCTTGCCCTTGTATTTGATCTCAAGGGTCTCGCGGTTGTAGCGCTTGCTCTTGCACACATCGCAAGGCACATAGATGTCCGGCAGGAAGTGCATCTCCACCTTGATCAGGCCGTCACCCTGGCAGGCTTCGCAACGCCCACCCTTGACGTTGAACGAGAACCGTCCCGGACCGTAACCCCGGGAACGGGATTCCGGCACACCGGCGAACAATTCGCGGATCGGCGTGAACAATCCGGTGTAAGTCGCCGGGTTGGAGCGCGGTGTACGGCCGATCGGGCTCTGGTCGATGTCGACGACCTTGTCCAGGTGCTCCAGCCCCTTGATGCTGTCGTGGGGGGCGGCTTCCAGGGTGGTCGCGCCGTTCAGGGCCGTGGCGCTGAGGGGAAACAGGGTGTTGTTGATCAGCGTCGATTTACCGGAGCCGGATACGCCGGTGACGCAGGTCAGCAGACCAATCGGGATTTCCAGGTCGACGTTGCGCAAATTGTTGCCGCGGGCGCCCTTGACGGTCAGCGACAGCTTCTTGTTGCGCGGCGTTCGTTTGGCCGGGACCTTGATCTTCACTCGTCCCGACAGATACTTGCCGGTCAGGGAGTCAGGGTGCGCCATGACTTCGGCGGCGGTGCCCTGGGCGACGATATGCCCACCGTGCACACCGGCCCCCGGGCCGATGTCCACGACGTAATCGGCCAGACGGATCGCATCTTCGTCATGCTCGACCACGATCACCGTGTTGCCGATGTCCCGCAGGTGCTTGAGAGTTCCGAGCAATCGGTCGTTGTCCCGTTGGTGCAGGCCAATGGACGGCTCGTCGAGGATGTACATGACCCCCACCAGGCCTGCGCCGATCTGGCTGGCCAGGCGGATACGCTGGGCTTCGCCGCCGGACAGCGTGTCTGCGCTGCGGTCGAGGGTGAGGTAATCCAGTCCGACGTTGACCAGGAATTGCAGGCGCTCGCTGATTTCCTTGAGGATCTTGTCGGCAATTTCGCCCCGGCGGCCGGTGAGTTTCAGGCCGGCGAAGTAATCGGTGGCGTCGCCGATGGGCAGGTTGGTCACTGCCGGCAGTGTCTTCTCGCCAACCCATACATGCCGCGCCTCGCGACGCAAACGGGTGCCGCGGCAATCAGGGCAGGGCTGGGTGCTGAGGAACTTGGCCAGCTCTTCGCGCACGCTGGCCGATTCAGTCTCGCGGTAGCGCCGCTCAAGGTTCGGCACTATGCCTTCGAATGGATGGGAGCGCTTGACGATGTCGCCACGGTCGTTCAGGTATTTGAAATCGACGTTCTGCGAACCGCTGCCATGCAGGATGTATTTCTGCTGGTCGGCGGGCAGTTCGTTGAATGGCTTGTCCAGGCTGAACTTGTAATGGGCTGCCAACGACCCGAGCATCTGGAAGTAATAGACGTTGCGCCTGTCCCAGCCGCGAATCGCGCCTTCGGCCAGGGTCAGTTCGCCGTTGACCAGGCGCTTGGTGTCGAAGAATTGCTTGACCCCCAGGCCATCACAGGTCGGACAGGCGCCGGCCGGGTTGTTGAAGGAAAACAGCTTGGGTTCCAGCTCGCTGATGGCATGGCCGCAGACCGGGCAGGCGAAGCGCGCCGAGAAGATGATTTCCTCGCCGGGCTCGTCGTCCATCGGCGCCACCAGGGCGATGCCGTCAGCCAGTTTCAGCGCGGTCTCGAAAGATTCGGCCAGCCGCTGTTGCAGATCGGCGCGGACCTTGAAGCGGTCAACCACCACATCGATCGAGTGTTTCTTCTGCTTGTCCAGTTTCGGCAGTTCGTCCAGTTCGCAGAGCTTGCCATTGACCCGGGCCCGCACGAAGCCCTGGGCCCGCAGTTCTTCGAAGACCAGCAGGTGCTCGCCCTTGCGCTCGCGAATGACCGGTGCGAGCAGCATCAACTTGCTGCCCTCCGGCTGGGCCAGAACCAGGTCGACCATCTGGCTGACGGTCTGGGCTTCCAGGGGAATGTCGTGGTCGGGGCAGCGGGGAATGCCGACCCGCGCATACAGCAGGCGCAGGTAGTCGTAGATTTCGGTGATGGTGCCGACCGTCGAGCGCGGGTTATGGGAAGTCGACTTCTGTTCGATGGAGATCGCCGGCGACAGACCTTCGATGGTGTCGACGTCCGGTTTTTCCATCATCGAGAGGAACTGCCGGGCGTAGGCCGATAGCGATTCGACATAGCGTCGCTGGCCTTCGGCGTAAAGGGTATCGAAGGCCAGCGATGATTTGCCGGATCCGGACAGGCCGGTGATGACGATCAGTTTGTCCCGTGGCAGGGTCAGGTCGATGTTCTTCAGGTTGTGGGTACGGGCCCCACGAATCAGGATCTTGTCCAAAATGGCCTCGCTCGGCGGGCGTCGAAAACGTAGGAGTATACGGGCAAATACTGGATGGATAAACACTATCGAGCGTGCGATGGCAGCCATACATGAAGACTGCGCGTCAAACAGTCGCGATATACCCCCTCAATCGATGGGACTGGTAGAATCGCCGCCGGTTCAGATGAGGTTTTTCCATGCACGATCCACACAGCGAGCGCATGAGTGGCGGCGAGACCCGGGCGGCAAGCGGTCTGGCCCTGGTGTTCGCCTTCCGTATGCTGGGCATGTTCATGGTGTTGCCGGTGCTGGCGACCTATGGCATGGACCTGGCGGGCGCAACGCCGGCCCTGATCGGGTTGGCGATTGGCGCTTATGGCCTGACCCAGGCCATTTTCCAGATCCCGTTCGGGATAATTTCCGACCGCATCGGCCGGCGTCCCGTGATCTACCTGGGACTGATCGTCTTTGCCCTTGGCAGTGTGCTGGCGGCCAACGCCGACTCGATCTGGGGCGTGATCGCCGGACGGATCCTGCAAGGCGCGGGGGCGATTTCCGCCGCCGTCATGGCCTTGCTCTCGGATCTGACCCGGGAGCAGCATCGGACCAAGGCCATGGCCATGATCGGCATGACCATCGGTCTGTCGTTCGCCGTCGCCATGGTCGTCGGTCCCTTGCTGACCCGTGCCTTCGGCTTGTCGGGGCTGTTCCTGGTAACCGGTGGCATGGCGCTGGTGGGTATCCTGATCGTGGTGTTCATGGTACCCCGCGCCACCGGACCGCTGCAGCACCGTGAATCCGGGGTGGCGCGCCAGGCGCTGATCCCGACGCTGAAACACCCGGACCTGCTGCGCCTGGACCTGGGCATCTTCGTGCTCCACGCCATGCTGATGTCCAGTTTCGTCGCCTTGCCGCTGGCCTTGGTCGAGAAGGCCGGTCTGCCCAAGGAGCAGCATTGGTGGGTCTACCTGACGGCGCTGCTGATTTCGTTCTTCGCCATGATCCCGTTCATCATCTATGGCGAGAAGCGACGCAAAATGAAACGAGTTCTGCTCGGCGCCGTCGTGACGCTGATGCTCACTGAGCTATTCTTCTGGCAGTTCGGTGACAGCCTGCGGGCCCTGGTGATCGGAACGGTGGTGTTCTTCACCGCGTTCAATCTGCTGGAGGCGTCGCTGCCGTCGCTGATCAGCAAGGTTTCACCGGCGGGCGGCAAGGGCACGGCAATGGGGGTTTACTCCACCAGCCAGTTCCTGGGTTCGGCGATGGGCGGGATTCTCGGTGGCTGGCTGTTCCAGCATGGCGGTTTGTCGGTTGTGTTCCTGGGATGCGCCGCGCTGGCTGCACTTTGGCTGGCCTTTGCTGTTACCATGCGTGAACCGCCGTATGTGACGAGCCTGCGCTTGCCGTTGTCGCCCGAAGCCATGCGCGAAGCAGGCCTGGCCGAGCGCCTCAGGGCCGTCGTTGGCGTAACCGATGCAGTGGTGGTCGCCGAGGAGGCGGCCGTTTATATCAAACTGGACACCGAATTATTGGATCGTGCGACCCTCGAGCGCCTGGTGAACAACCCGGCCCCGACAGCGTGCGAAGCCTAGGAGAACGTTATGGCCCGTGGGGTTAACAAAGTCATATTGGTCGGTACGTGCGGCCAGGATCCCGAGGTTCGCTACCTGCCTAACGGCAACGCCGTGACCAACCTGAGTCTGGCGACCAGCGAGCAGTGGACCGACAAGCAGACCGGCCAGAAGGTCGAGAAGACCGAATGGCACCGCGTGTCGATGTTCGGCAAAGTGGCTGAGATCGCCGGCGAATACCTGCGCAAGGGTTCGCAGGTTTACATCGAAGGCAAGCTGCAGACGCGTGAGTGGGAAAAAGACGGCATCAAGCGCTACACCACTGAAATCGTGGTCGACATGCAGGGTACCATGCAACTGTTGGGCGGCCGTCCACAGGGTGACCAGCAGCAGGGTGGCAACAACTACCAGCAGTCGGCTCCACGTCAGCAGGCACCGCGCCCGCAATCGGCGCCGCAGCCACAGCGCGAGCGCCCGGCCCCACAACAGGCCGCGCCGCAACCGGCTCCGGATTTCGACAGCTTTGATGACGATATTCCGTTCTGAAAAACGGCTGCTTCAAGCTGAAAAACAAAAACCGCGCTTGGATTTCCAGCGCGGTTTTTTTTGCTTGCAGCTTAACGCTGCGCCAGCCCCAGGAACTGCTCCGTACTCACCACCTTTGCATAAGCAAACCCCAACGCCGACATGAAAGCGGCATGGACCTGGGCGGCGGGAACGACGACACCGTTGAACTCCAGGTCGAGGGTTGCGCAGGCGTCGTGGATCACCGTGACGTCATAGCCCAGGTCCGCCGCCGCCCGAGCGACACCGTCGATGCACATGTGGCTCATGCTGCCGACGATGACCAGTTGCGTAATACCGTGATGGTCGAGGAGGGATTGCAGTTCGGTTTCGCGGAATGCATTGACGAAGTGCTTGAGCACCACCGGTTCATTGGCCTGGTTGAGGACCTTGGGATGCAGCTGCGCGCCTAGGGAACCCGGAGTGAAGAAGGGTGCATCTTCGGAGGTGAATTCATGGCGGATGTGCACCACTTGATTTCCTGCCTGGCGAAAGGCTGCGATCATTCGTGCGGCGTTGTCCGCGGCGGTTTCGACGCCACTCAGTGGCCATTTACCTTGGGGGAAGTAGTCGTTCTGGATATCGACTACGATGAGCGCTTGCTTGGACATGGAGGCTTCCTCGATAAGGTGTGTGGGGCCAGTATCGGCTCTTGCCGCCAATTCGAGGATTGGCCGCAACGACAATAAGCGAGGGAAAACTGACAATGGCGCAGGAAAGGGCGGTCGCTGAGCTGGGAGTGTTGATTTACCCCGGTGCGCAACTGGCGGCGGTGCACGGTTTGACCGATCTGTTTGCCGTGGCGGAGCGGATCGCGGCCGAGCAGGTCGGCGCGCAGTTGCCACGGCTGCGAGTGAGCCATTGGCGGGCAGAGCAAGGCGAGGTGCCGCAGCGGGTGTTCGACAGTGAAACCGGCACTGCGGGCCGGTTGGTTGCGTTGCTGATTCCACCCTCCATCGCCGGATTCAGCGAAGGGCTTGTCTCCCAGGCGCTGATGGATTGGCTACGGGCGCAGCATGCCGGCGGCACCGTGTTGGGCGGGGTGTGCGTAGGGTCGATCCTGCTGGCTGAAAGCGGCCTGCTCGATGGGCGTAGCGCCACCACCCACTGGACGTCGGCCAAGACCTTTGCCGAGCGTTACCCGAAGATCAAGCTCGACGCCGACAAGCCGATTGTCGACGACGGCGACCTGATCACCACCGCTGGGCTGATGGCCTGGGCGGAGTTGGGACTACGGCTGGTGAGTCGCTTGCTGGGTCCCAGCATCGCGACGCGCACGGCACGGTTCCTGGTGATCGAGCACAGTGATAGCGCAAGCGAATGCGGCAGCAATTTTGCGCCGATCCTCGCGCACGGCGACGGGGCGATTCTCAAGGTGCAACACTGGTTGCAAGGCAGCGGCGCGGTAGACGTCTCCCTGGCTGCGATGGCCGAGCAGGCGGGTCTGGAAGAGCGCACTTTCCTGCGCAGGTTCCGTAGCGCCACCGGGCTCAAGCCCACCGAATACTGCCAGCACCTGCGAGTGGGCAAGGCCCGTGAAATGCTGGAGTTCACCAACGGCACCATCGATCACATAGCCTGGACCGTGGGCTATCAGGACCCGAGCGCTTTTCGGGCAACATTCAAGAAAATCACCGGATTGGCGCCGAGTGATTACCGGGCAAAGTTCGGGGTGAGTCCGCCAAGCCTTCCGAAACAGTAGTTGCTCCCTCGCCCAGGGGACAATGCCAGATTCAAAGCATCGTGCAATTTGCGGGATGTCCACCGCAGATCGTGCAGAATGAAACAAGCGCGGTGCTATCAACCTTCTGAAACATGCCCGTTTCCTTGACCATCCGCACAGCCTCGCCTGTTGGCCTGATCTCTGCACCCATCTACCTACAGCCATGAGCGCAGGTAAAAGGGCAACGCATGACGCCAGTCAATCGCAACAAAACCGTGGTGGCCCATTCGGTCAATCCTCACGCGCCGCTTCATGAAGTGGAAACCAATCGTGCCTTGGCGCGTTGGTTGGCGCAGATCCTGGAAGTTGAATTCGGCGGCAGCTATGACAGCCGCCAGCATGCCGGGCACGATCTGTATCTGTTGCCTACGCAAACCCTGATCGGCCTGGAAACTGCGCGGCAACTGGGGGTTTTGGGGCCGGACGATCTGTGGGGCGGTTACGTCGAGCATGATTTCATCTGCACCAAGGCCATCACCCACGGTCTCCTGAATAAGCATGCCGTCGCCCCCATCGGCTGGTCGCCGCTGTTTGCCAAGCTCGCCCGTAGTGTGGTGCTCGATGGCGTGAGTGTCTTTTCACTCAAGGATGCACGTCTGGCCGCCGAACATCTGCTGTACGCCGGGCCGATTCGCTTCAAGCCGATTCATGCCTGTGCCGGGCGTGACCAGCGGGTTATCAGGGACCTTGCACAGTTCGATGAAATTGCCGCTGATCCCGATGCCCAGGCCGTGTTCCGCGACGGTGTGGTGCTGGAGCAGAACCTTGATGAGGTCAGGACCCAGAGCGTCGGCCAGAGTGCTATCCATGGCAAAAGCCTGAGCTATTGCGGCGTGCAGCACCTGACCCGGGACAGCGAAGGACTGGAAGTTTACGGCGGCTCGGATCTGCTGGTGGTGCAGGGCGGCTACATCGAGTTGCTCAAGCTTGAGCTGCCCGACGAGATGCGCGAAGCGGTGCGGCTCGCGCAAGTGTTCGACGATGCGGCCAACCAAGCCTATCCGGGTTTCTTTGCGTCTCGGCGCAACTACGACATTGCTCAGGGCATCGATACCGGCGGCCAGCCCCGTGGCGGCGTGCTGGAGCAATCCTGGCGCATGGGCGGGGCCAGCAGTGCAGAACTGGCGGCACTGCAAATATTCGTCCAGGACCCGTCGAGCAGCGTGGTCCGTGTGTCCTCGGTGGAAACCTACATTGACCAGCCGTTGCCTTCCGGCGCCACGCAGGTGTACCGCGGGCCGGCGCACAACGGTGATTTCCTACTCAAATACGTAACGGTTCATTCCCATGACGGCTAGAAGTGAAACCATTCAGATCGAGATCGACGACGAGCACATGAACGGCACCTTCCTGAGCCCCAAGTCGAAAGTCCCTGGTGTGTTGTTCGTGCATGGTTGGGGCGGTAGCCAGGAGCGCGACCTGGAGCGGGCCAAGGGCATTGCCGGCCTGGGTTGCGTCTGTCTGACCTTTGACTTGCGCGGCCACACCGGCGGGGCGGGTATACCTCTGTCCCGGGTGACGCGAGAAGACAACTTGCGGGATCTGCTGGCGGCCTACGATCGGCTGCTCGCTCATCCTGCCTTGGATACGTCGGCAATTGCGGTGGTCGGCACCAGCTACGGCGGTTACCTCGCCTCGATTCTGACCTCGCTGCGACCGGTACGCTGGCTGGCGTTGCGGGTACCGGCGCTGTACCGCGACGAGCAATGGCACACGCCCAAGCGCGACCTGGACAAGATCGACCTGCTGGATTATCGCAGTACGCTGGTGCACGCCGGTACCAATCGCGCACTACACGCCTGTTCGCAGTTCACGGGCGACGTATTGCTGGTGGAATCGGAAACCGATGACCATGTGCCCCATGCAACCATCATGAGCTATCGCGCCGCGTGTCAGCAGACCCATTCGCTGACCCACCGGATCATCGATGGCGCCGACCATGCCTTGAGCGATCCCATCTCACAGCAGGCCTACACCTCGATCCTGGTGGATTGGATCACGGAAATGGTGGTGGGCGAGCGGTTGAGCATCATTCAAGAGCGTTGAGGGTCGTTGTCCATGCGGACGCAATCGCGAGCAGGCTCGCTCCCACATGGGCTCGCATCCATCCTATGGGAGCGAGCCTGCTCGCGATGACGCCGGGTCAAACAATGATCACTTGAGCCCAGGCTTGACCCGCAACGCCTTGGCCTTCGCCTCGATCACCAGATACATCACTACCGTGATCAGCAACGGCAAGATGAAATAGATCGCCCGATAGGCAATCAATCCCGCCAGCAGGCTGCCCCGGGACGCGTCGTGCTGCAGCAGCGCGATGAACACCGCCTCCAGTACGCCGAGCCCCGCCGGAATATGGGTAATGACCCCGGCGATGCTGCTGATCAGCAGTACGCCGAGTACCACCGGATACTCCAGTTTGCTGGGCAGCAAGGTAAAGATCACCGCCGCCATCAACGACCAGTTTAGCGCCCCCAGGGCCAATTGCAGCACAGCCATGCGTAGCGAGGGCAGGTTGATTTCCATGCCACGAATCGTCCAGGCACGACGCTTGGAAAACCGGCAAGCCAGCAGGTATCCGGCACTTGCCAGCAGCAACAGCGCACCTACGCCCTGCAGGGCATCGCTGCTCAGTTTCCAGCCTGGCGGCATCGTCACCAGGCCGCTGCTGAATACCGCCCCGGCCAAGGTCATGTAGCCAAACCAGTTCGTGGCCAGGCTCAGGCCGAGGATCTTGGCGATATTGCCGCTGCTGACCCCTAGTCGGGAATACAGCCGATAGCGCATGGCGATGCCGCCGACCCAGGCGCTGAGGTTGAGGTTGAAGGCATAGCTGATCACCCCCACAGGCAAGATCTGCCGCCAACCCAGTTTCTGGCGGATGTAGGTGCGCCCGATCAGGTCAAAGCAGGCATAGGTGATGAAACTGGCTAGGGTCAGCGTGGCGGCGATGATCAGGGTCCGTACCTTGAAAGCGGCCAGCGTGTCGAAGACTTCGGCCCAGTCGATGCGCCTGGCCAGGGTCGTGAACAGAGCAATCAGCAGCAGGAAGAAAGCCAGGGTCAGCGGTTTTTTCCAGCGGCTCCAGCGTGATTTAGGCTTGCTCCCGTCCCGGACATGGGCATCGCCTGGCGCGGTGTGCGCCTCAGAGTGGTTCATGGGGTTCGCTCCGAACCGCCGTTGGCGGCGAAAAAGGTTTCAGGCGCGGTTTATGGGCCGGCAACCACCCGGCCCAGGCCGGGAAGTGACGCAGGAAGTGAAACACCATGAAACCGATGGTCATCCGCCAGATCAGGCCCCGCGGGGCGTGATTGGCGGGCATGGCGGTGCAGTACTCGCGGCTCAGGTGTTCGAGGCGCTCGAACAGTTCGCGGTTGAACCCCCGGTCGCGGATCAGCACGTTGGCTTCCAGGTTCAGCGACAGGCTAAGGGGGTCGAGGTTGCTCGAACCGACGGTACTCCAGTCTTCGTCTACCAGGGCGACCTTGCCATGCAGGGGGCGCTCGCAATATTCGTAGATCGTCACGCCGGCCTTGAGCAGGTAGTCATACAGCATCCGCGCCGCGAGCTTGGCGATCATCATGTCCGGCTGGCCCTGCAGGATCAGCCGCACTTGCACACCACGACGCGCCGCATTGCGGATCTCCCGCAGCAACCGATAGCCCGGGAAGAAATAGGCATTGGCGATGACCACGCGCCGTTTGGCGCTGCGCAGCACCTGCAGGTAGACCTCTTCGATGTCCGTCTGGTGCTCGTGGTTATCGCGATAGACCAGCCGCACCTGGCCGTCATGGTCGCTGAAAGCCAGCTCGCTGCGCCGGCTGCGACGACGTTGCCACCAGTATTTGGCCCGGGCCGGACGACCGCTTTGCATCAATGCGAAGTGATGGATATCGACCACCGCCGGGCCCTTGATCTCCACCGAATAGTCCTGCTTGGCTTCGGGGCCGAAATCGCCGAGATGGTCGGCGGAGAAATTGATTCCACCGATGAAGGCGATCACGCCGTCTATCACCACCACCTTACGGTGCAGGCGGCGGAACCAGTTGGTACGAATGCCCAAGTGAAGGGGCGCGGGGTCGAACATTTGCAGCCGTACACCGGCGTCGCTCAACGAGGCCAGGAAGTTCGGGGTCAGCTCCCCGCTACCAAAACCATCCAGGCTCAGGGTGACTCGCACGCCTCGATGGGCAGCGTCCACCAACACATCGCGCAATTCGTGGCCGACCTTGTCCTCGAACAAAATGAAGGTCTCGATGAGAATTTCATTTTCGGCGCGGCGGATAGCCTCGAACACCCGAGGGAAATAGGCTTCGCCATTTTCCAGCAGGGTGATGCGGTTGTTGCCATGCCAGCCGTATTCGACGTCCACCAGCGCCGGATCGCGCTCGGTGGGCGGTGTCTCGACCTGCTCCACCGTTGCCTTGTTCACTGCCGCGCTCATAGTTCGATCTCCACCGACAGCGGCGCGTGGTCGGACAGGTGCGACCAGGGACGCACGTTCAGCACCTTGGGCTGACAGGCCTTGAGATTGCGAACATAGATGCGGTCCAGGCGCAGGATCGGCAGCCGCGCCGGAAAGCTGCGGGCCGGCTTGCCCCATTGCTCGGCGAATACTTCCCGCAGACCGCAGGGTTCGAGCAGGTCGTTGGCCTTGCCGCGCCAGTCATTGAAATCCCCGGCGACTATCACCGGAGCCTCGGGCGGCAGCTCGCTCAGGCGTTTGCACAACAATTTCAGCTGTTCGATACGATGACCCTCGCGTAGCCCCAGGTGCACACAAATGGCGTGGATCTGCGGGCCGTCGCCACCCGGCAGACGCAACACGCTGTGGAGCATGCCGCGGTTCTCATGGCCGCTGATGGAGACGTCCAGGTTGTCGTGGCGCACGATCTGGAACTTCGATAGCAGCGCGTTACCGTGGTCGCCTGCCGGATACACGGCGTTGCGTCCGTAGGCGAACTGCGGCCAGAGACTGTCGGCCAGGAATTCGTATTGCGGCATGCTCGGCCAGTTGGAGAAGCGTTGGGGATGCTGTTCGTGGGCTCCATGCACTTCCTGCAGGAACACCACGTCGGCGGACACGCTGCGCACCGCTTCGCGCAGCTCCGGCAAGATGAAACGCCGGTTCAGGGCTGTGAACCCTTTGTGGGTGTTGATCGTCAGGACCGTGAAGCGGCTGATCCGGTCGAGGCCATGGGCCAGGTTCTGGTGAGCTTCGGTGGTTGCATCGCAGGTCGCTTCGGTAGGGCCAGGCGTGCTCATGGCAGTACTCCCTCGGCGGGTCGCTCGCCCGGTGTGGTAGCGAGGCCTTTGTCCAGGTCGAAGCGCTCCAGCAAGTGGCGCGCGTCGTAAGGGGCGCGGACTTTGATGTCGTTATCGAAATAGCAGAATACTTCCCGGCTCTTACGCGCCCTGGGTTTCTTTTTCGGGTCGATCAAGTGGGCGTCCTCCGGTTGCGTGCCGTGGCTCCAGGCCTCGATCCGGTCGCCCCAGCGTTGTAAAGCCTCGTCGGTGTAGCCGCTGGCATACAGTTCTTCGGCGCCGTGCAGGCGCAGGTAGACGAAGTCACTGGTGACGTCTTCGCGATAGGGCCACTTTCCGGCGGTGTCGGCGATCACCAGCGCGATGTCGTAGCGCTTGAGCAGGGCGACGAAACGCGGGTCGATGAAGCTTTCATGGCGAATCTCGACTGCGTGGCGCAGCGGGCGCTTCTTATCGGTTTCGGTGCTGGCGTGGCCGTCCAGGCGTGGCTCGTGTTCCCGGGCCAGGGCGGCGGCACTGACGCTGTCGTGGGGCAATTGCTTGAGAAAGTCCTCGAACAGCTCGGGGTCGAATTTGAAGGTGGGGGGAAACTGCCAGAGAATGGCGCCGAGCTTTTCCTTGAGTTCCAGCACCCCGGACGCGAAGAAATTGGCCAACGGCTTGTGGATATCCCGCAGGCGCTTGATGTGGGTGATGAAACGCGGTGCCTTGACGCTGAACACGAAGCCCGGCGGCGTCTCGGCATACCACTGGGCATAGCGTTCGGGACGCTGAAGGGCGTAAAACGAGCCGTTGATTTCGATGCTGTTGACCGCTCTTGAGGCGAACTGCAATTCACGCTTCTGGGTCAGCCCCTTGGGGTAGAAGTCCCCCCGCCAAGGCGTGTATCGCCAACCGGAAATGCCGATGTGGATTGCCGTCATGTGTCCCTCCCGTGCCAGATGACCTCGTACTGCCGGTGTCTTGCAGATGACTGTCGAGCGGCGCGGAAAGTTTCGACGAAGTGCCCGATGGAGGAGGGGGCGCTCGTTTGCGCCCAGCAGGGCGCTGATCCCGTGTCGGGAGGCGCATGTGGGTAACCATCACGGCAGTGCATCGAAACGGAGGGGAGGAGCCAAAGGCGGGGGCCGCCCAGACACGTCAATTTCTCTGAATGAGCTTGCCCCGGATTTCACCCATCGCTTGCACATCCAGTTCCAGCCAGAAGTGCAGCTTCCCGGCAATCTGCGCGGCCGCCGGCATCCCATCGCGGTACACCAGGCGATTGCTCGCCAGAGCCGGCACTTTCGTCCCTGGCAGTAATGTACCGGCCAGGTTCAGCGGGTCGACGCCGCACACCGCAATCACGCTGCCGTCGGTAGGACGGCGACGGACTTCGCGCAATAGCGGGATGGCTTCGGGCAGGGCGAATTGCTCTCCGGCCAAACCGCTGACGAAGCGCCCGCCCCGGATTTCGCCGCGTGCCTCCAGGCGATGGAACGTGCGCAGCAACTCGCGCCAACTAGGCAGCCAATCCGCCTCCCGCTCCAGCAAACGCCAGAACACCACGCCGTAACGGCGCAGCAGGGTCATGGCGATGTGCTCCAGGGTTTCAGTCGGTGTCGACGCGGGTCGATTGCCTTCGCTCGGCGCGGACTGACTGCGGCGCAGCAAGGCCCAGCGGCCGGCATCGTCCATGCCGCCGACAAACGCCCCGCGCCCACGCCGGCTGCTGCGGGCCTGGCGCTTGCTGGCGGGTGTAATCAGCGCCCGCAGCCCGGCGAAGCTGTCGGCGTTAACCAGGCCGGCGCCCACCAGTTCTTGCAAGGCGATTTCCAGTTCGGTGCGCAGCAGGTGGGCTTCGTGCAGCAACTCGTCGAAAAACAGCGCGCCATGTTCGCGCAGGGCCTGGTGGACTTTTTGCGTCTTGAGGGACAGTTCGCTCAGCGGCGTCTGCTCTGTCAGGCTGCTCCACAGGGTGACCTGACTGCGCGGCAGCAACACCACCGGCGTGCTGCGCAGGGCCGTGGCGGAGGCTTTCTGCCGGGCGCTGAGGCGAGTCCAGACCAGCTTGCCGCTGCGGCACAATTCATCGAGCCAATTGGCGGAGTAGTCCTTGATCCGCGCTGGCAACAGGTCGCTGTCCCAGGCCGCGGCTGCGGCCGGGTAGCCTTCGAACTGGCTGATGATCGACGGCAGCACGGCGCTGCCCCGGCCCTGGGTAGATGGCGACAGGTGTTGCCAGTCGAACAGGAACCGCATGAAATCCTGCAGCATCACCGGTTCGATTTCCCGGCGCAGACGCTTGACGGTGTAGCGGTGGATGCGTGCCAGCAGATGCCGTTCGCACCATTCCTCCTGGCTGGTGCCTGGTGTGAAGCGGCCGCGCAGCACATAGCCTTGTTGTTCAAGGTGCGCCAGGGCCTGGGTGGCTTGCGCTGTCGATAACCCCAACGGATAGGCGATGGCGGTCAGCGGCAGCGGGCCAAAGGCGCTGAGCCGGGCGCGGAGCACTTCCACCACGGCTTCGTCGCTGTCCCAGGCCTCATCGAACCCGGCCAGGGGTGTCAGCGCGGGCTGCCACTGGGCCTGTGGATAAATCCCTTGCAGGCAGGTCAGCCGCTCCAATGGCACCCACAGGCCGCGCTCGGCGCTGATCTGCACATGGCTGGCTCGCCCGCGTTCGGCCAACGCCTGCAGCCAGCCCGGCCACGATTCGTGGGCGCGGGCTTCGCTGTCGGCGATGCAGGCCAGGCTCATCAGCGCTTCGTGCATTTCATCGAGGTTGGCCGGGGTCGGCCAGGCTTCCTCCCTGACCGACTGGATAGCCTCGGCGTCCAGCGCGCCGAGATCGTCGGTGGCTTGCGGATCGCTCCAGCGCCGGTTGATCACCGCCTGGGTTCGGCGCTCTTCCAGCGGCGCGTCGTCGAGAAAGGTGTAGGGCCGGGCGCTGAGGATTTCTGCCGCCAGGGGCGAGGGGGCGGGCAGGTCGCGACTGACCAGGCGAACTTCGCCCGCCTCCATGCGCCGCAACAGCGCCAGCCAGCCTTCGCTGTCCATGGCTTCGTGCAGGCAGTCGTCAAGGGTCTGTTCCACCAGTGGGTGGTCGGGGATTTCCCTCTCGCCGGCCAGGTTTTCCACACAGGCGATCTGGTCGGGAAAGACACTGGCGATCAGGTCTTCGCTTTTCATCCGCTGGATCTGCGGAGCGACCTTGCGTCCGCCGGTGTAGCGCGGCAAGGCCAGGGCTACCCCGGCATTCCAGCGCCAGCGTACGCCGAACAGCGGCGCATCCAGCACCGCCTGCACCAGGATCTGTTCGGCGCAGTGGCTGTTGAGGTAGCGCCAGACCTCATCCAGCTCGAAGCTGTGGCTGGTGGACAGCGACAGCACGATGGCGTCTTCGCTGGCGGCGGCCTGCAATTCGAAATTGAAGGTGCGGCAGAAACGCTTGCGCAGGGCCAGCCCCCAGGCGCGGTTGATGCGGCTGCCGAACGGCGTATGAATGATCAACTGCGTGCCGCCGGACTCGTCGAAGAACCGCTCCATCAACAGCGTGTCCTGGGAAGGCAGAGCACCGAACGCCAGGCGAGCCGGGGCCAGGTAATCCACCAGTTGTTCGGCGCTGGCCAGGTTCAATTGCAGGGTGCCGGTCAGCCAGTCGAGGGCCGGCTGCAGATTGCCGGGGGTGGCGCCGAGCAGTTGATCGAGCTGTGCTTGCAGGCGGGCCACGGCCAGGGACAGTTCGGCGCTGCGCCCCGGGGCCTCGCCGAGCCAGAACGGAATGGTTGGCGGCTGGCCCTGGGCGTCCTCGACCCGCACGCGGCCGGTCTCGACGCGAATGATGCGGTAGGAGGTATTGCCGAGCTGGAACACGTCGCCGGCGATGCTTTCCACCGCGAAGTCTTCGTTGACGCTGCCGATGTTCAGGCCCTGGGGTTCGAGCAGCACGCTGTAGTCAGCGTTGTCCGGGATGGTGCCGCCGCTGGTCACGGCGGTCAGTTTGCTGCCCCGGCGTCCGCGCAGGGTACGGGTGACTGCGTCGCGGTGCAGGTAGGCGCTGCGCACGCCCTGGCGACCATTGAGGCCTTCGGCGAGCATCTGCAACAGCGACTGGTAATGCCCTTCGTCCAATTCGGCGTAGGGCGCAGCACGGCGAAAGGTGTCCAGCAGCGCCTGTTCCTGCCATTCCTGGCAACTGACCTCGGCGACGATCTGCTGAGCCAGCACGTCCAGCGGTGCCTTGGGGATGTGCAGGATGTCCAGTTCACCCCGGCGTACGCAATCGAGCAGGGCGGCGCACTCGATCAGATCGTCGCGGGTGGTGGCGAACAGGCGTCCCTTGGGCGTGCCGCCGACCTGGTGACCGGAGCGGCCAACCCGTTGCAGGAACGCCGAAATCGAGCGGGGCGAGGCGATCTGGCACACCAGGTCGACGTCGCCGATGTCGATGCCCAGTTCCAGGGACGCGGTGGCGATCAGCACCTGCAATTCGCCGCGTTTGAGCCGCTGCTCGGCGTCGAGGCGAAATTCTTTCGCCAGGCTGCCATGGTGGGCGGCCACGGCGTCCTTGCCCAGGCGCTCGCTCAAATGGCGGCTCAGGCGTTCGGCCAGGCGCCGGGTATTGACGAACACCAGGGTGGTGCGGTGTGCCCGGGCGAGCTCGGCGAGGCGGTTGTAGACCAGTTCCCACACATCATTGGCCATCACCGCCGAGAGCGGCACTGGCGGCACCTCAATGTCCAGGTCGCGGGGACGGGCATGGCCGATGTCGACGATTTCGCACGAGCGACCTTCGCCCACCAGAAAGCGCGACACTGCTTCGATGGGCTTTTGCGTGGCGGACAGGCCGATGCGCATCAGCGGTTCGCTGCACAGCGCTTGCAGGCGTTCCAGGGTCAAGGCCAGGTGACTGCCGCGCTTGCTGGCGGCAATGGCGTGGATTTCATCGACGATCACCGTGCGGGTGCTGGCGAGCATCTGCCGGCCGGAATCGGAGCCGAGCAGCACGTAGAGCGATTCGGGCGTGGTCACCAGAATGTGCGGCGCGGTTCTGCGCATCGCCGTGCGTTCTTTCTGCGGTGTGTCGCCAGTGCGCACGGCGGTGGTGATTTGCAGGGCCGGCAGGCCCATCTGCCGCAATTGTTCGGTGATGCCGGCCAGCGGGGTTTGCAGGTTGATCCGGATGTCGTTGCTCAGTGCCTTGAGCGGCGAGACGTAGACCACCAGGGTCTGGTCCGGCAGGCCGCCCTGTTCCAGGCCCTGGTGCACCAGGTCATCGAGCACGGCGAGAAACGCCGTGAGGGTCTTGCCCGAGCCGGTGGGGGCGGCCACGAGGGTCGAACGACGCTGACCGATCAACGGCCACGCCCGGGCCTGGGCGGCCGTGACCGCAGGGAAGGTCTGGCTGAACCAGGCACGGACGGCGGGGTGAAAGCCTGCCATGGCGTGGTCGGCTGCAAGGGGCTGATTCATGGGGCAGTTATGCGGGTGGGATGGGGAAGATGCAAGTACTGGCTGATATCTCCGTTGCCTGGCAGGCCCCATCGCGAGCAGGCTCGCTCCCACAGGATGGAGCACCACAGAGCCATTGTGGGAGCGAGCCTGCTCGCGATGGGGCCCTGAAGCGCGGCGCAAAATCCCTGATCTGCACTTTACGGATGACGGTTGCGCACTAAACCCGCAAAATGCAACGATTCCGGCAACGCCCGTGGGCGTTGTCGACCAAATTCTTGTGCCAACAGACTGGGCCTGCTGACTTTATGCGAATGCGCCTTATGTTACTGGGCGGCGGAAATGCCCTTGGGCAGGCGCTGATTCGCCTCGGTGCGGAAGAAGACATCGGTTTTCTCGCCCCCCGCCCCCCCGAAGATGGCTGGGATGCCGCGAGCCTGACACAGTTGCTCGACGACACCCGTCCGGACGCCTTGATCAATCTGGCGTACTACTTCGACTGGTTTCAGGCCGAGGTCGTCAGCGAGCAGCGCCTGGCCAGCCAGGAGCGCGCGGTCGAGCGCCTGGCCGAATTGTGCCAGCACCACAATATCGTCTTGCTGCAACCGTCGAGCTATCGCGTGTTCGACGGCTCCCGCGCCACCGCCTACAGCGAAAAAGACGAGCCCGTGCCCCTGGGCCTGCGCGGCCAGGCCTTGTGGCGGATCGAGCAAAGCGTGCGCGCCACATGCCCGCAACATGTACTACTGCGCTTCGGCTGGCTGCTGGACGACAGCGCCGACGGCATCCTCGGGCGTTTTCTCGCCCGGGCCGAGCAGCCCGAAGAGTTGTTGCTGGCCGATGACCGTCGTGGCAATCCGACGCCGGTGGACGATGCGGCCCGGGTGATCATCTCCGTGCTCAAGCAACTTGACTGCGCTGCGCCACTGTGGGGCACCTATCATTACGCAGGACATGAGGCGACCACGCCGCTGGCGTTGGGCCAGGCGATCCTCACCGAAGCCCGTGCCCTGCATCCGCTGGCAATCGAATCGCCCACGCCCCAGGCTCACGCCGCACGGCCGGATGCCGCGGAAGAACCGCAACATGCGGTGCTGGCCTGCAAGAAAATTCTGCACACTTTCGGGATCAAGCCCCGCGCCTGGCGCGCCGCGCTCCCGGGCTTACTGGATAGGTTTTATCGCCATGGCTGACGGCCCTGTTCTAATCACCGGCGGTGCGGGCTTCATTGGCTCGCACCTGACCGACGCCTTGCTCGCCAAGGGACATTCGGTGCGCATCCTCGATGACCTGTCCACCGGCAAGCGCAGCAACCTGCCGCTGGAGAACCCCGCGGTCGAACTGATCGAAGGCGACGTCGCCGATGCCGCCCTGGTGGCCCGGGCCATGGAAGGTTGCAGCGCCGTGGCGCACCTGGCCGCAGTGGCTTCTGTGCAAGCCTCGGTGGACGATCCGGTACGCACTCACCAGAGCAATTTCATTGGCACCCTGAATGTCTGCGAAGCCATGCGCCAGGCTGGTGTGAAGCGGGTTCTGTTCGCTTCCAGCGCAGCGGTGTACGGCAACAATGGCGAAGGCCAGTCCATCGATGAAGAAACGCCCAAGGCCCCGCTCACGCCCTACGCCTCGGACAAACTGGCCAGCGAGTTCTACTTCGACTTCTACCGCCGCCAGCACGCGCTGGAGCCGGTGGTGTTCCGCTTTTTCAACATCTATGGCCCACGCCAGGATCCGTCTTCGCCGTATTCCGGGGTCATCAGCATCTTCAGCGAACGGGCACAGAAGGGCTTGCCGATCACCGTGTTCGGCGACGGCGAGCAGACCCGGGATTTCGTCTATGTGGAAGACCTGGTGGACTTGCTGGTGCAAGCCATCGAGAAGCCTGAGGTGGAAGTCGGGGCGGTAAACGTCGGCTGGAACCAGGCCACGACCCTCAAGCAGATGCTCCAGGCCCTGGCCACGGTCGTCGGTGACCTGCCTCCGGTCAGCTACGGCCCGGCGCGTTCGGGAGATATCCGCCACTCCCGGGCCGATAACCATCGGCTGTTGCAGCGCTTCAACTTCCCGCAGCAGACGCCGATGAGTGTGGGGCTGGCGCGGCTGTTGGGCCGCTGAGTTTCCAATCGCCACAAAAAAACTGTGGGAGCGAGCCTGCTCGCGAAAGCGCCCTGACATTCACCTCTTCAGTGACTGTCGTGCCGCCATCGCGAGCAGGCTCGCTCCCACAGGGACGGTGATATGTTCTGGTTAGGTTAGAACTTGTAACCCAACCCCACCATGTAGATCCACGGATCCACATCGACATTCACCTTGGCCCGGGTGCCGCCAGCCACGGCGTTGTTGTCGACATACGCCGTGGTGTCGATGTCGATGTAGCGGATCTGGCCGTTGATCATGATGTTGTCGGTCAGCATGTAGTCAGCGCCCACTTGCCACGCCATGCCCCAGCTGTTGCTCGCCCGGAAGTTGCTGAAGCCGTTGGCGCTGGCTTCGCTGCCGACATGCTCGTCATAGATCCAGGTGTAGTTGATGCCGGCGCCGACATAAGGCTGGAAGGCCGATTTGGTGTCGAGCGGGTAGTAGACCAGGCTCAGGGTCGGCGGCAGGTGCTTGAGGGTGCCGAGCTTGCCGTTGGCAGCGCCCAGTGCGGTGCCCTTGATCTTCACATCGTGCTCGAAGGGCGAGGCAGCCAGCAACTCGACGCCCAGGTGGTCGGTCATCATGTAGGCGAAGTTCAAGCCCAGTTGCGTGTCGCTGCTCATGGTCGCCTTGCCGCCCAGGTCGGCACCGGCCAACGGGCCGCGGTCGACCTTGACACTGGAGCTGTCTGCTTCCGGATTGACCGTAATGGCGCCGGCGCGAACGATGATATCGCCGGCCGTGTGGGCCTGGGCGATTGGGGCCGCGAGCGCGAGGGCGACGAGGGAAACGCTAAGCAAGGACTTGTGCATGAGGGCTCCAGAGGGCATCGAAAAAGTGATGTCTCATGGTATGGAGCCGTCTGGATCGGTCTTTTGACTCAGCTCAATGAGTCTTGGTCAATTAATTGACTCAGCTCAATAAAGCGGCGACAAGCACTTGAGGGTTCATCGCGCATTTTCGCGCGATGCCGGCAGGCGTCGTCCCTCTACCAGTCTCACTCCGGCAGCTCATAGACGTAGATTTTTTCGGCCTCCATCTGATACCCGGCATCGGCCAGCTCGCTGCTGGACGGTTTGACTTGCATCGGCCCTTCGACCCAGTACGGCTGATACAGCTCATCGAGCTTCACCCCGACTTCGCTTTTCACATGCACGATCTGATTTGAGGGCGGTGGCGGCACATGGATGCAGGCGCCGAAATACGGTACCAGCAGAAAGTCCGTGGTACGGCCTTCTTCGCTGACTTCCAGCGGCACGATGTAGCCCGGCAAACGAATCTGCTGGCCATCGAGCGCCTTGACCACCGGTGCGTTGGGCAGGTCCTGTTTGGCGGCCGGGGCGGATTCGGCGGACAGTGCATTGGCCATTTGCGACAGGTCATGCAGCGGGGTCATGTTCGGCACCTCCGGCGGTGCGTCGGGCGGGATCATTTCCGACCAGGCCAGGTCCCTCGGCTCGGCCGCCCACAGCGGCAGGGCAACCATCATCAACAGCGCAAACAGGGCGCGGTGCATCTTCATTGTCCTCATAAACGGATCGACAGGCCGTCGGTCAACGATTGGCGGTAAGCGCGCCAGGCCGGTACGCTGCCCATCAGCAGGGCGGCGATCAGAATGCCAGCCATGAGCGTCCATTCATATTCGCTTGGCCAACTCAACGGCAAATACAGGCCATAGGCCGACTGTACGTAACCCTGAGCCGCGCCGATGCCGATATATAGCAAGGCCAGCCCGGCGGCCACCCCGGTCAACGCCAGGGCAAAGGCTTCCAGCACCAGCAGGCTCGCGATGTGCCACGGCCGCGCGCCCACCGAACGCAGGATTGCCATCTCCCGGCGCCGCTCGTTGAGGCTGGTGAGGATTGCCGTGAGCATGCCGATCAATCCAGTCAGGACCACGAACAACGAAATCACGAACAAGGCTTTTTCCGCAGTGCCCATCAGGCTCCACAATTCTTGCAGGGCCACGCCGGGCAGGATCGCCAGCAACGGCTCGCCACGGAATTCATTGATCTCGCGTTGCAAGGCGAAGGTGGAAATCTTGCTGTTGAGGCCGAGCATGAACGCGGTGATGGCTTGGGGCGTGAGATCCATGTTGCGGGCCTGGTCGGCGCTTATACGACCGCTGCCCTGGGCCGGCACGCCGTTCTTCCAATCGATGTGGATCGCTTCCATGCCGCCGAGGCTGATGTGCAGCGTGCGATCCACCGGGGTGCCGGTGCGCTTGAGAATGCCGACCACGGTGAAGGGTTTGTCGTCATGCTTGACCAGGCTGATCGTCGCCACGCCGTGGGCCAGCACCAATTTGTCGCCGAGCTTGTAATGCAGCGCCTCGGCCACTTCGGCACCGAGCACCACTTCGAACGGGTCAGTGGCGAAAGCCCGGCCATCGGCCAGTTCCAGGTGTTGCTGGCGGCCGTACTGGTAATGCTCGAAATAGGCCTCGGTGGTGCCCATTACCCGATAGCCGCGATGGGAATCACCGAGGGACATGGGGATTGCCCATTTCACTTTCGGGTTGCTGGCGAAATGTTCGAAGCTGTCCCAGCGGATGTTGTTGGTGGCGTTGCCGATGCGAAACACCGAGTACAACAACAGGTTCACCGAGCCGGAGCGGGCGCCGACGATCAGGTCGGTGCCGCTGATGGTGCTGGCAAAACTGGCTTTTGCCTCGGTGCGCACCCGCTCTACTGCCAGCAGCAGGCAGACCGACAGGGCGATGGCGAAGGCGGTGAGGATCGCGGTGAAACGGCGGTTCGCCAGGCTGGCCATGGCTAGACGGAACAAATACATCTCAGACCTCGAGTGGCTTGGCGGCACGATTGAGATCGGCCAGCGAGAGGTTGCGGTCGAACAGCGGCGCCAGACTCTGGTCATGGCTGACGAACAGCAGGCTTGAGCCGGCCTCGCGGCATTCGGCGAACAGCAACCGCAGGAAGTTTTCCCGGGCGTCGTAGTCCAGGGCCGAAGTCGGTTCGTCGGCGATCACCAGTTCCGGCTGGCCGATCAACGCCCGGGCGGCGGCGACACGTTGCTGCTGGCCGATGGACAGCGAGTCGGCGCGGCGCTCCAGCAGGTTCGCATCGGTCAGCCCCAGGTGGGTCAACAGTGTGGCGGCAGCCTGGTCGATGCTGCCGTGACGCTGGATGGCCCGCTGCGCCCGCAGTTTGGAAAAGTGGCAGGGCAGTTCGACGTTCTCGCGCACCGAGAGAAACGGCAGCAGATTGAATTGCTGGAAGATATAGCCGGTGTGGTCCACGCGAAAGCGGTCGCGGCTGCCCGCCCCCAGTTCGGTGAGCGGCTGTCCGAGCAGGCGGATGCTGCCGCGATCCGGCGTCTGCACGCCGCCCAGCAGCCCCAGCAAAGTGGTCTTGCCACTGCCGCTGGGGCCCTTGAGGAACAGGGTCTCGCCGGCCTCGAGGCGAAAGGCCGGGATGTCCAGCAGTGGCGGATGTCCGGGCCAGCTAAAGACCAGGTCGGACAGTTCGATGAGTGCTTGGGTCATGTTGGCTTATATCAGGATGACGGAGGCCCATGTGGAGTACCTGTGGGAGCAAAGTGTGTTCGCGATGAGCCTGTCACATTCAACGTCGATGTCGACGGTCGGACCGCTATCGCGAGCAAGCTGTGCTCCTACAGGCCTCCACCACAGGATGTGCAGTGTATTCAGAACTTCAGGGTTGGCACCTTGGCCGTCACTTCCACGCCTTGCTGGCCGCTCGGGCTGATCAGTTGTACCTGAATTTTCTGGGTGGCCGGGAAGGTTTTGAACAGCGTCGCCAGGTCGAGGTTCTTCAAGGCACCGGGTGTGGCGCAGGTGAACTGGTAGTGGGCGTGGATTTCGCTGTGCTCGTGGTGGTGCTCGTCGCCATCGGCGTCGGCGTCTTCGTCATGGACTTCGTGATCCGGTTCATCGCCGAACAATGGGCTCTCCAATTCCTGCTGGGCCAGGGTGCATTGGGCGGCGGCCGGCAGGTTGAACAGCACCAACGGCTTCTCAAGTTGCGCGCGGGTCGCCGCGACCTTGGCCTTGTCGGCATCGCTGGTGGCTTCGTGTTCAAAGCCGACCAGGTTCATGGCCGGGCTCTCCAGCTCGAGCTCCAGGGTCTGGCCGTCGAGCGCAGCGTTCAGGCGGCCAACGCCGTGTTCATGGGCACCCAGGCTGCCGTGCTCATGGTCATGGTCGTGCTCGACCGCCGCGTGAGCAACGGCCAATGGCAGCAGGGCGAACGGCAAAGCAAGAAGCAGACGACGCATGACAAGTCTCCAGACAAAGTGAATATTTTGTTATGTAATCTTATAACGAATGTGCGCAGAGTTTGACCGTCTGCTTGGCGTCGCGCAAGGCCCATGGGAGCATGGGAACATTAAATCTTCAGGAGCACGGTGATGTTGCGCATACGCGGAACCGTCGGCGATTGGCCGGTGGACTTGTCGATCGAAATGGACGAAGGCGACTGGGCGCAGCTCGGCGCGCAGTTGCAGGCGGGTAAGCCGGAAGGCGCGGCGATGGTGGCGGCAAAACCGGTGAACCAGGACGATGCGCTGTGGCAGATCGCCAGGGAATTGCTGCGCAAGGCCGGGCAGTTGAGCGGCCCGGACCTGCTGGAACAACTGGAAGGCCTGACGGGCAGTGCTCCGGCGGGCAAGCGCCTGTTGGTGCGCTTGCGCCACAGCGCCGAGGTCAAGGTGTTGAGCGGCGGTGATACGCCGCTCTACAGTTGGGTGGGGGCTGAGGCTTAGTACAACGCGGCAAACAGCTTGCGGCGATAGGTCGTCACCAGCGGGTGATCGTTGCCCAGCAGTTCGAACACCTGCAGCAGGGTCTTGTGCGGCAGGCCTTCGCTGTAGCCGCGATTGCGGGTGAACAGCTTGAGCAGTGCGTCGAGGGCCGGTTCATATTGCTGGCGCGCCAGTTGCTGGATCGCCAGTTGATACACCGCCTCATCGTCCTGTGGGTCTTTTGCCAGGCGGGCCTTGAGATCGGCGGCGTCTGGCAGATGCTTGGCCAGGCCGAGGAACTGGATCTGCGCCTTGGCCCCGGCCAGTGCGGCCTTGTGCTCGTCACTTTTCACCGAGTCCAGCACGGTCTGCGCTTCGCCCAGCTCGCCGCGTTCAGCCAGGCAACGGGCAAACAGGATCAGCGCCTTGGCGTTGGTGTTGTCTTCACCCAGCAGCACGGTGAGCAGGGCTTCGGCATCGGCGAAACGCCCGTCGTCGAACAGCGCCTGGGCCTGCTCGAGCGGATCAGCTGCGGCGGGAGGTGGCATCTGCACGTGGGGTTCGAGCATCGCCCGCACCGCCGATTCCGGCTGGGCTCCGGCGAACCCGTCGATGGGCTGGCCGTCCTTGAACAGCACCACCGTCGGCAGGCTGCGGATGCCGAAGCGCGAGACGATGTCCTGCTCGATGTCGCAGTTGACCTTGGCCAGCAGCAATTCGCCCTGATAACTCTCGGCAATGCCCTGCAACATCGGCATCAGTGCCTTGCACGGCGCACACCACTCGGCCCAGAAATCCACCAGCACCGGCTTGTGAAAAGAGTTGGCAATTACCGACTGGTCGAAGTCGGCGGTGGTGGCGTCGAAGATGTAGGGGGTGTCCTGGGTCATGGGAATCTCGTAGAACGCTTGAATGGTGCAACTATACGCGGGGTCTTGGGGTGCCTGGTAGGCCGCTATCGCGAGCAGGCTCGCTCCCACAGGGACTGAGATCGGACGCTGGAATTGCGAACACCCCGGTTCATTGTGGGAGCGGGCTTGCTCGCGAAGCTTTTAGGGCTGGCGCCGCGCGTGATACAGGCTCACATGCCGGAACTCCTCGGGCTCGGCCAGATCCGGCAGGGTCATGGCTTCGAGCAGTTCGATACGCTGGTACAGCGGGTGCTGGAAATCACGTACCCGGGAGTCGGCCACCAGGGCCTCGTGGCCGCGGCTTAGGAACTGGTCCAGCAGCGGCAGGTTGGCTCGGTCGTAGAGCACATCGGCGACCAGGATCAGGTCGAAGCGATCCGCCTCGGCGAAGAAATCCGTCGAATAAGTCAGCGTCACGTCGTTGAGCAGGGCGTTGGCCCGGCATGCAGCGATTGCCAGCGGATCCAGGTCACACGCCACCACTTCCAGCGCTCCGGCCTTGATCGCCGCGATGCCCGCCACGCCGGAGCCGGCACCGAAATCCAGCACCCGCTTGCCTTCGACCCACTGCGGTTGCTCGGCCAGGTAACGGGCCATCGCCAGGCCGCTGGCCCAGCAGAAGCTCCAGTAGGGCGGCTCGTGGAGGATGCGCCGGGTTTCTTCCGGGTTGAAGGCTCGGTCCATGTTATCGCCGTCGATCAGCCACAGTTTCAGACCGGTGCCGGGTAACGGGCAGTCCACCAGATGCGCGTCCCCCAGCAACTCGCTCAGCGCGTGTTGCAGGTCTTGCGGTGCATTCATGGCGCTTTGACGAATTGCAGGGTGCCCAACGCCTGGCTGGTCGGTTGCGCGATGCGCTGTTCCGGCAGGTGCAGGATCAATTGGCCCGACTGGCTGGCGCGGCCGCGCAGCTCCACGCGGGCGCCGACCGGGAAGGCATCCGGGTTGAAGCGCAGGCGGAAGGGCAGGGCCTGCTTGGCGCCGATCAGGCTGGAGCTGGCGAGTAATTTCTGCGGGCGACCCTTTTCGTCGATCACCAGCAGCGCCAGTTCGACTTCGGCCCCGGTCGGTACGCCTTCGAGGGTGCCGCTCAGTTCCCGTTGGTACGCCGGCAATGGTCCCAGCTCGGCGGCTTGCCGGGCTTTTTCCTGGGCCTGTTTCGGCGCGGGCGCCGGTGCGGGTGCAGTGGGCTTGGGAGCGTCACTGCTGCACGCCATCAGCAGGCTGAAAAGACTGAGCAAAACGAGCGATCGTAGCGGCATGTGCGGCTCCTGCAAGGTGAATTCCATGGATCTGACGGTAAGCCCGTCTGTATACCGTAAACCCTATGGCTTGTCTTGCCAGTGGGATGCGCTACCATGGCCCTCCCTTTTTTTGTTGCCTGCCACCATGCACTGTCCCTTCTGCGGTGCCAACGACACCAAAGTCATCGACTCGCGACTGGTCGCCGAGGGCGAACAGGTCCGCCGCCGGCGCGAGTGCCTGGCCTGCGGCGAACGGTTCACTACGTTCGAGACCGCTGAACTGGTGTTGCCGCGCCTGATCAAAACCGACGGCAGCCGCCAGCCGTTCGACGAAGACAAACTGCGCGCCGGCATGCAGCGCGCCCTGGAAAAACGCCCGGTGAGCGTCGAGCGCCTGGAAGCGGCGCTGGTGCACATCAAACACAAGCTGCGGGCGACCGGCGAGAGGGAGGTCAAATCCCTTGTGGTCGGCGAGCTGGTGATGGCCGAGCTGCAGAAGCTCGACGAAGTCGCCTACATCCGTTTCGCCTCGGTGTACCGGCGCTTCCAGGACCTGAACGAATTCCGCGAGGAAATCGACCGCCTGGCCCGCGAACCGGTGAAAGAATGAGCGTCCTGGCACAACAGGCAGTCCTCGACGCCCATTACATGGCCCGTGCCCTGGAGCTGGCTCGGCGTGGCCACTACACCACCCATCCCAATCCTCGGGTGGGGTGTGTGATCGTGCGTGACGGGCAAATTGTCGGGGAGGGCTGGCACATCCGCGCCGGTGAACCCCATGCCGAAGTCCATGCCTTGCGCGCTGCCGGTGAGCTGGCTCGGGGCGCCACGGCCTACGTGACCCTCGAGCCCTGCAGCCACCATGGTCGTACGCCGCCTTGTGCCGATGCGCTGGTCAACGCTGGTGTGGCCCGGGTCGTGGCGGCGATGCAGGACCCGAACCCGGAAGTCGCCGGTCGCGGTTTGCAGCGGCTGGCCCAGGTCGGTATCGCCACCGAAAGCGGCATGCTGGAAGGCGAGGCCCGTCAGCTCAACCAGGGTTTCCTCAAGCGCATGGAGCACGGCTTGCCATTCGTGCGCGTCAAGCTCGCCATGAGCCTCGATGGCCGCACCGCCATGGAAAGCGGTGAAAGCCAGTGGATTACCGGTCCGGCTGCACGTTCGGCCGTGCAGCGGCTGCGGGCCCAGGCCAGTGTGGTGTTGACCGGCGCGGACACGGTGCTGGCGGACAATGCCCGGCTGACCGTGCGCGCCGATGAACTCGGGTTGGATGCCGACCAGACAGCATTGATCATGAGCCGTCCGCCGCTGCGGGTACTGGTGGACGGTCGCCTGCGGGTGCCGCTGGATGCACCGTTTTTCAAGGCCGGCCCGGCGCTGGTCGCCACGTGCATGGCGGTGGAAGAACAGTACGCCAACGGCCCCGAATGCATGATCGTGGCAGGTGATGACGGCCAGGTCGATCTGCGCCGCTTGCTGGTCGAGCTGGCGGCCCGTGGCGTCAACGAGGTGCTGGTGGAAGCCGGTCCGCGCCTGGCAGGGGCATTTGCCCGTCAAGGCCTGGTGGACGAATTCCAGATTTTCCTCGCCGGCAAGTTCCTGGGATCTTCGGCGCGACCATTGCTGGACTGGCCACTGGCGCACATGAAGGACGCCCCGGCGCTGAAAATCACCGAAATCCGTGCCGTGGGCGATGACTGGCGAGTCATCGCCGTCCCCATCCCGCCGGCCAGCGTATAATTCCCGGCCTTCGCTCAAGCGGCGGCCTGTTCTCGAGGAGGACTCCATGTTTACCGGCATCATCGAATCCATCGGCAGCATCCGTGCCCTCACCCCCAAGGGGGGCGACGTGCGGGTCTACGTCGAAACCGGCAAGCTCGACCTGAGTGACGTCAAACTGGGCGACAGCATCGCCGTGAATGGCGTGTGCCTGACCGCCGTCGAACTGCCTGGCAATGGTTTCCTGGCGGACGTCAGCCGCGAAACCCTCGACTGCACTGCCATGAACGATCTCAAGAGCGGCAGCCCGGTCAACCTGGAAAAAGCCCTGACGCCCACCACACGGTTGGGCGGGCACCTGGTCAGCGGCCACGTCGACGGCGTCGGCGAAGTGGTTTCCCGCAGCGATAATGCGCGGGCCGTAGAGTTTCGCATCCGCGCGCCGAAGGAACTGGCCAAGTACATCGCCCACAAAGGCTCGATCACCGTCGATGGCACCAGCCTGACGGTCAACGCGGTGGATGGCGCCGAATTCCTGCTGACCATCATTCCGCACACTTTGAGCGAAACCATCATGGCCTCGTATCGGCCTGGGCGCCGGGTCAACCTGGAAGTCGACCTGCTGGCCCGTTACCTGGAGCGCCTGCTGCTCGGTGACAAGGCCGCAGAGCCTGCATCCGGCAGTAACATCACTGAAAGCTTTCTGGCCGCCAACGGCTACCTCAAATCCTGACCCAAGGGGGTGCCGCGTGGCGCTCAATAGCATCGAAGAGCTGGTTGAAGATATCCGCCAAGGCAAGATGGTCATCCTCATGGATGACGAAGACCGCGAGAACGAAGGCGACCTGATCATGGCCGCCGAATGTTGCAAGGCCGAGCACATCAACTTCATGGCCAAGCACGCCCGTGGCCTGATCTGCATGCCGATGAGCCGCGAGCGCTGCGAGCTGCTGAAATTGCCGCTGATGGCCCCGCGTAACGGTTCAGGCTTCGGCACCAAGTTCACCGTGTCCATCGAGGCCGCCGAGGGCGTGACCACCGGCATTTCCGCCGCTGACCGCGCACGTACCGTGCAAGCTGCCGCCGCGAAGGACGCCAAGGCCGAAGACATCGTCAGCCCCGGCCACATCTTTCCGCTGATGGCTCAGGCCGGCGGCACCCTGGCCCGCGCCGGCCACACCGAAGCGGCGTGCGACCTGGCGCGCATGGCCGGTTTCGAACCCAGCGGCGTGATCTGCGAAGTGATGAACGATGACGGCACCATGTCCCGTCGCGCGGAACTGGAAGCCTTCGCCGCTGAGCACGACATCAAGATCGGCACCATCGCCGACCTTATCCATTACCGGATGATCCACGAACGTACCGTTCAGCGGATCGCCGAGCAGCCGCTGGACAGCGAACTGGGCCATTTCAACCTGGTGACCTACCGCGATTCGGTGGAAGGCGACGTGCACATGGCCCTGACCCTGGGCACCGTCTGCGCCGAAGAGCCGACCCTGGTCCGCGTGCACAACATGGACCCACTGCGGGACCTGTTGATGGTCAAGCAGCCTGGCCGCTGGAGCCTGCGGGCCGCGATGGCCGCGGTGGCGGAGGCCGGCAGCGGCGTGGTGCTGCTGCTCGGGCACCCCCTCGATGGCGATGTGCTGCTGGCGCATATCCGCGAAACCGGCGAGCAATTGCCGGTGAAGAAGACCACCACTTACAGCACGGTCGGTGCCGGCTCGCAGATCCTGCGGGACCTGGGTGTACGCAAAATGCGCCTGATGAGTGCACCGATGAAATTTAATGCGATATCCGGTTTCGATCTGGAAGTTGTAGAATACGTGCCCTCTGAATAATGACCTCGTTCATTTAGGGAGGTCTTCCCCCTGTGGGAGCGAGCCAGCTCGCGAAAGCGGTGCATCAGGCGACATTAATGTCTCTGAGCTGACGTCATCGCGAGCAGGCTCGCTCCCACAAGGGGTGTAGTTTCCTGAAATGAACGGCTGGCCCTGTATTCGTGGCTAAATATCACCGAGGAGCGCGCATCGAGCGCGTTCCGGCTCTTTAAGAGAATTGACGAATGACCCTGAAGACCATCGAAGGTACCTTCATCGCCCCCACAGGCCGCTACGCTTTGGTAGTGGGCCGTTTCAACAGCTTCGTGGTCGAGAGCCTGGTTGGCGGTGCGGTCGATGCCCTGGTCCGCCATGGCGTGAGCGAAAGCGACATCACTATCATCCGTGCCCCTGGCGCCTTCGAAATCCCGCTGGTTGCGCAGAAAGTCGCTCAAAAGGGCGAATATGCAGCGATCATCGCCCTGGGTGCGGTCATTCGTGGCGGTACTCCGCATTTCGAATACGTGGCTGGCGAGTGCACCAAGGGCCTGGCCCAGGTGTCCATGGAGTTTGGCGTGCCTGTCGCTTTCGGCGTACTGACCGTTGATTCCATCGAGCAAGCCATCGAACGTTCCGGCACCAAGGCCGGTAACAAAGGCGCCGAAGCCGCCCTGTCCGCCCTGGAAATGGTCAGTCTGCTGGCGCAGTTGGAGGCCAAGTGATTAGCGACGAAAGCGATCGTTTCAACCCTCGCGATCCCAAGCCTGCCGATGCCGGCAAGCCTTCGAAAAGCGTCAAGCGTCGCGAAGCCCGTCAGCTTGCGACTCAGGCGCTGTATCAATGGCACATGGCCAAGCAGTCGCTGAACGAGATCGAAGCGCAGTTTCGGGTCGATAACGATTTCAGCGATGTCGATGGCGCGTATTTCCGCGAGATCCTCCACGGGGTTCCGGCGCACAAGACCGAAATCGACAAGGCCCTGGCACCTTGCCTGGACCTGACCATCGAAGAGCTGGACCCGGTCGAGCTGGCGGTGTTGCGCCTGTCCACCTGGGAGCTGATGCAGCGTGTCGATGTACCGTACCGCGTGGTGATCAACGAAGGGATCGAGCTGGCGAAAGTCTTCGGTTCCACCGACGGGCACAAGTTCGTCAACGGTGTGCTCGACAAGCTTGCTCCACGCCTGCGGGAAGCTGAAGTGAAGGCGTTCAAGCGCTGAATGGGTGAGTTTGAGCTGATCCGCAGCTATTTCGCCGCCGCGCCTTGTGCGCAGGGCGGCGACGGCGTTGCGCTGGGGATCGGCGACGATTGTGCCTTGCTGACGGTTCCTCCCGGGGAGCAGTTGGCGGTGTCCACGGACACGCTTGTGGCCGGTGTGCATTTTTCGGATCCCTGCGATCCGTTCCTGCTCGGCCAGCGCTCGCTGGCCGTGGCGGTTAGCGACCTCGCCGCCATGGGCGCCAGACCCTTTGCCTTTACCCTTGCCCTGACCTTGCCGACGGTGACCGCCGATTGGCTGCAGGCCTATGCCTGTGGTTTGGACCGGATGGCCCAGGCCTGCGGTGTCGCGCTGGTGGGTGGTGATACCACTCGCGGACCACTGAGCCTGACCATGACCGTGTTCGGCCGCGTGCCGTCCGGCCAGGCCTTGACCCGAAGCGGCGCACAGCCCGGCGATCTGCTTTGCGTTGGTGGTGAACTGGGCAATGCCGCCGGTGCATTGCCGCTCGTGCTTGGCCAGTGTCACGCTGAACCCGCCGTCGCCGAGCCGCTGTTGGCGCATTATTGGTCACCGCGTCCGCAGATCGACCTGGGGCTGGCGCTGCGCGGCCGGGCCAGTGCAGCCATGGATATCTCCGATGGCCTGCTGGCCGACTGCGGGCATATCGCATTGGCGTCCGGAGTGGCAATCCGGGTTGAACGTGACCGTCTGCCGCTGTCCAACGCTTTACTGGCCTTGCTCGGCCAAACGGACGCGGAGCAGGCCGCGTTGAGCGGAGGTGACGATTATGTGCTGCTGTTCAGCTTGCCGCCGGTCCGATTGTCGGCGTTGCAGGCCGAAGGCTGGCCAGTCCACGTGGTCGGCAGTGTCATGGCAGGGCAGGGCGTCATGCTGGTGGATGCCTATGGCGCCGACATCACCCCGCAGATCCGGGGTTATCAACATTTTCGGGAGACACCGTGACAGATCATCCCAACCAGGTTCCAGTCGAATTCGTCCCCCCCTCGGTTTGGCGTAATCCCTGGCATTTCCTGGCATTTGGCTTCGGTTCGGGCACTTTGCCCAAGGCGCCAGGTACTTGGGGTTCGCTGGTTGCGCTACCCTTCATACCGTTGTGGCAGATGTTGCCGGACTGGGGTTACTGGCTGATGCTCGGCATCACCATGCTGTTCGGCTTCTGGTTGTGTGGCAAGGTGGCGGACGACCTGCGCGTGCACGATCATGAAGGTATCGTCTGGGACGAAATGGTCGGGATGTGGATTACCCTGTGGCTGGTGCCGCAAGGTTGGTACTGGTTGTTGGCGGGTTTCCTGGCGTTCCGCTTCTTCGATATTCTCAAGCCATGGCCGATCCGCTGGATCGACCGGCATGTCCACGGAGGCGTAGGCATCATGCTCGATGATATCCTGGCCGGAGTGTTTGCCTGGCTGGCAATGCAAGGACTGGTGTGGTGTCTTACCTGAGGGATTCAGGCATGCGCGTAAGCCGAGCACTGTTGCTCTTGTTGTGTCTGGGCACGAGTCTCGGCGCTCTGGCGGCGGAGCCGATGGCGTTGCCCGGCAAGATCCGCGCCGCCAGCGAGGAGTGGGCTGACTACTCTGAAGCCGACGGCCGGGGTATGGCCTGGGACATCCTGCGTGAGGTGTTCGAGCCCGCGGGCGTGAAGCTGGAAACCCGCAGCGTGCCCTACACCCGCTCGATCGGCTTGGTACAGCGTGGTGAGGTCGACGCACAGGTCGGTGCCTATCGCGATGAAACTGAAGGGCTGCTCTATCCCAACTGGCACTACGACGTTGATCACATCTATGCCCTTGGACTGGCCTCCAAACCGACACCCACGCTGGCGACGATCGGCAATTATCGGCTGGTGTGGATGCGCGGCTACGAGTACAACAGCTATCTGCCCAACATCAAGCGCTTCAATGAAATCCATCGTGCGGTAGGGATCTTGCCGATGCTGGTCCATGACCGGGCCGATTTCTATATCGACGCCTTGATGGAGATCCAGGGTGTGCTCGCCAAGGCCGACGATCCCCAGCAGTACAAGCTCTCGCCGTTGATCAACCTGCCGCTGTACCTGGGCTTCGCCAACACCGAAAACGGACGGGCGCTGCGTGCGCTGTTCGACCGGCGTATGGAGGTGTTGGTGAAAAGTGGTCGGTTGAAACCGATTTTCGAGCGTTGGAAACAACCTTATCCTTTCGACGAGCACGGTAAGCCACCGAAGCCTTAATCAATCTTGTCGATAGTAATAGTCGACAATTCAGCCTAAGCGTCTGCCGGGACCTGCTGTTACAATGCGCTTCTCTGAGAATCTCCAGTACTAGATCAGGAGCACACCGGTGCCTGTCGTTTTTGTTGCCGCTTCCAAGCTGCCAACGCCCTTTGCGCAATTCACCATGCATGGTTTTCTGGATGAGGCTACCGGCCGCGAGCACGTTGTGCTGAGCCTGGGTGATATTGCCGACGGTGCTCCGGTATTGGGCCGCTTGCACTCTGAGTGTCTGACGGGCGATGCCCTGTTCAGCCAGCGCTGCGACTGCGGTTCGCAACTCGAAGCCGCGCTGCAGGCCATCGCCCGCGAAGGTCGAGGCGTGTTGCTGTATTTGCGCCAGGAAGGGCGTGGCATTGGCCTGTTGAACAAGATCCGTGCCTATGAATTGCAGGATGGCGGTGCCGATACCGTGGAAGCCAACGAGCGCCTCGGGTTTGCCGCCGATCTGCGTGACTACAGCATCTGCCTGCCCATGCTCGAACATCTGGGCGTCAAGGCCCTGCGCTTGATGACCAACAACCCGCGCAAGGTCAAGGCGTTGACCGAGATGGGTATCTTGGTGGCGGAGCGTGTGCCACTGCACACCGGCCATAATCCTCACAACAAGCTCTACCTAGCGACCAAGGCCAGCAAGCTCGACCACATGATGGGCAACGAGCACCAGGGCGAGGTCGACCGGGCGTGACGCGGAGTCAGGTCCGACGGCGACTATCCATCAGTTGGTGGAAATACCTGGCATTGGCGTTGCTGCCGCTGTTGGTGATCAATCTTGTTTTCGGTCAGGGTGAAGCGATTCTGCCGGTACTGGCGATGCCACTGTTCATCGCCGGCGTGGCCTCGATGTTCGTCAGCCTGCGATTCTTCGGCGCGTACAAGCACGCCTTGATCGCCACCCAGAAGGCTCTTGATACCCCCGAAGAGCCTCAGGCCTGGATCACGTTGGCCGCCTGTCGGCGTGCTGCCTTCCTGGCTGCCGGGTTGCCGGCCTGGATCGGTGCCCTGGCGGTGTTCGTGGGTCTGGAAGCCGTGCCGCTGATGCTGCTGGCCTTGTCCTCCGCGGTACTGTTCTACCTGTATCGCCTTCCGCGTCAGCTCGGCTGATACACCGCGGCGTCCCTATCGCGAGCAGGCTCGCTCCCACAATTGAATGATGGTGTTCCTTGTGGGAGCGAGCCTGCTCGCGATGGCGGTGTAACAGTCCAAACAGCCTTTGACTGAAACATCGCATCACGAGCAAGCTCGCTCCCGCAGGGGCGGAGGGTTAAAGGCCCAGCAGCTGCAGCCGCTGACGCACGGATGCTTCGATCCCTGCCTCGTCCAGCCCGCACTCGGCCAGCATCTGCGCAGGCTTGGCGTGCTCGACGTAGAGGTCCGGCAGGCCCAGGTGCAGCACGGGCTTGAGGATGTTTTCCCGGGCCAGGAACTCACTGACCGCCGCACCGGCACCGCCCATGATGGCGTTTTCTTCGATGGTCACCAGCAGCACATGACTGTCGGCCATTTCGCGGACCAGGGCCTCGTCCAGTGGTTTGACGAAGCGCATGTCCACCACGGTAGCATCCAGGGTCTGGGCAACTTTCAGGGCCTCGGCCAGTTGCACGCCGAACACCAGCAGGGCGGTTTGCTTGCCCTGGCGACGGATCACGCCCTTGCCGATTTCAATTGGCTCGAGGGCGGCCTCGATGGCTGCGTTCGGTCCGCTGCCACGGGGATAACGCACCGCCGCTGGGCCATTGAACAAGTGGCCGGTGGTGAGCATCTTGCGCAGCTCGTTCTCGTCGCTCGGGGTCATCACCAACATGCCGGGAATGCAACGCAGGAACGAAAGATCGAAGCTGCCGGCGTGAGTCGGGCCGTCTTCGCCCACCAGGCCGGCGCGGTCGATAGCAAACAGCACATCGAGATTCTGCACTGCGACGTCATGCACCAACTGGTCGTAACCGCGCTGCAGGAAGGTCGAGTAGATCGCCACCACCGGTTTTGCCCCTTCGCACGCCATGCCGGCGGCGAAAGTCACGGCGTGCTGCTCGGCAATCGCTACATCGAAATAGCGCTGCGGGTAGCGTTCGCTGAAGGCCACCAGGTCCGAGCCTTCCTTCATTGCCGGGGTAATCCCCACCAGGCGCGGGTCCGTGGCCGCCATGTCGCACAGCCATTGGCCGAACACAGCGGAATACTTGGGGCCGCCAGCCTTTTTCGGAGCGGACGCCGGGGCATCCAGCGGTTCGAGCTTGGTGATGGCGTGGTAACCGATGGGGTCGACTTCCGCTGGGGCGAAGCCCTTGCCTTTCTTGGTCACCACGTGCAGGAACTGTGGGCCCTTGAGGTCGCGCATGTTGCGCAGCGTGGCGATCAGCGTCGGCAGGTCATGACCGTCGATCGGGCCGATGTAATTCCAGCCCAGTTCTTCGAACAGCGTGCCAGGTACCAGCATGCCCTTGGCGTATTCCTCGGTGCGGCGGGCGATTTCCCAGGCCCCGGGCAGGCGCGACAGGACCTTTTTGCTGCCTTCGCGCATGCTGGCGTAGGTGCGGCTGGAAAGAATCTTCGCCAGGTAGTTGGACAAGCCGCCGACATTGCGCGAGATCGACATGTCGTTGTCGTTGAGAATCACCAGCATGTTGGCGTTGACTTCCGGGGCGTGGTTCAGGGCCTCGAAAGCCATGCCCGCCGTCAGCGCGCCGTCGCCGATCACGGCAATCGCCTTGCGGTCGCTGTTCTGCAAGCGGGCCGCAATGGCCATGCCCAGGGCAGCACTGATGGAGGTGCTGGAGTGGCCGACGCCAAAGGTGTCGTACTCGCTCTCGGAGCGTCGCGGGAATGCTGCGATGCCGTCCTTCTGGCGCAGGGTGCTCATGCGCTCGCGGCGGCCGGTGAGGATCTTGTGCGGGTAGGCCTGGTGGCCGACGTCCCACACCAGCCGGTCATCCGGGGTGTCGAATACGTAATGCAGCGCGATGGTCAGCTCGATGACGCCCAGCCCGGCACCGAAGTGCCCACCGGTCTGGCCGACCGTATAAAGCAGTTCCAGGCGCAACTCATCGGCCAGGGTTTCCAGCTCGGCTTCACCCAGCCGACGCAAGCCGTCCGGCGTGTTGGCGCGGTCCAGCAGGGGCGTGATCGGGCGTTTGCGGGGAATCTCTTGAAACGTCGTGGGCATCAGGCGAATCGTTATAGGTATAGAAAGAGGCGGCAGTTTACCTTATGCATCGCAAGCTGCCCACGCGTTGGCCGGAACTTGGCCGATACGCAGTCTGAAGGGTTGACCCCGTATCAGCTGCGTCGTTCGACGATATAGCGCGCCAGCTCGCGCAACGGCTCCGCCGCCGCGTCAAACGGTCGCAACGCTTCCAGGGCCTGGTCGCGCAACTCCAGGGCGTAGGCCTTGGCGGCGTCGAGCCCCAGCAGGGCCGGGTAGGTCGGCTTGTCGCGGGCGATGTCGGCACCCTGGCGCTTGCCCAGGGTCTGGGTATCGCTTTCGACGTCGAGGATATCGTCCTGCACCTGAAACGCCAGGCCGATGGCCCGGGCGTAGATCTGCAGGGCTTGCAACTGTTCTGGCGTGGCCCGGCCGCTGGCGAGGGCGCCGAGCTTGACGCTGGCTTCGATCAAGGCGCCGGTCTTGTGCCGGTGCATGTATTCCAGCGCCCCCTGATCCAGCTTCAGGCCGACCGAACCCAGGTCGATGGCCTGGCCGCCAACCATCCCGGCAGGCCCCGCCGCCAGCGCCAGGGCGCTGACCATGTCCAGGCGGATCTGCGCCGGGCAATCGCTAAGGGCCGGGTCGAGCAGGGCGCTGAAGGCCAGGCTCTGCAGCCCGTCACCGGCCAGAATCGCGCAGGCTTCGTCGAATTGCTTGTGGGTGGTTGGCTGGCCGCGACGCAGGTCGTCGTCGTCCATGGCCGGCAGGTCGTCGTGCACCAGGGAATAAGCGTGGATCAACTCCACCGCGCACGCTGCGCCGTTGGCCTGTTCGGCCACGCCGCCCAAGGCTTCGCACGCGGCATAGGCCAGCAGCGGCCGTACACGCTTGCCGCCGTTCATGACGCTGTAGCGCATGGCGTCGTACAGGCGCGCCAGCTCGGGGCTCGGTGCGGTAAACAAAGTGCTCAACGCAGCATTGACCCGAGCCTGGCTGCTGGCCTGATAGGCGCCGATCATTCAGGCTGTTCCGCGTCGAAAGGCTCTTCGGTCAGTTCGCCATCGCGCTCGAGCAACAACTGCACCTTCTGCTCGGCCTGGGCCAGTGCCGCCTGGCAGTCGCGAGTCAGGCCGATACCTTGTTCGAAGGCAGTCAGCGAGTCTTCCAGCGACAATTCGCCGTTCTCCAGCCGTTCGACCAGCGTTTGCAGGTCGGCCAGGGATTGTTCGAAGTCCAATGCAGCTTTTTTGCGGGCCATGGCGGCTATTCCGGTTGACTGTTAAACCGGCGCGACACTAGCAGACATGGGGTTTTGGGGCAAATTGAAGCCCGGTAAAGGGAGTGGAGCAAGTGAAACCGGGGGCGATTAACCTGAGGTCAACGGAACAGGCGAAGCAAAATATGGCGGAACGGAATTGTTCTCATGAACTCATCAGCGGCAGACGCATCCTCCTTCATCACGGCTACAAGAACCTTGATCCATTTCTCGCGCTCATTCACGAGCGTGGGGCTCTGTAGCCCCAACATGTCTCTGGTCTGACGTACTCGATGTTTTTCGTTCTTCGTGAGTAAAGGCATCGGCTCCAATGCTCCATCAGATGTTAATGAAAACATCTCATTGCAGCCGACAGACGGCTCAATGGGTAGCACCCCATCTTTCTTTTTCTGACCGCACCCGTCGCGTCGAATGCAGCCGTGTGCATAGTTGGTATAGGCGAAGGTCAAATGCGGGTGAGCATTCGGGCCCGCCTTAGGCTTGATGTGATCAATTTGGCCTTCTGTAGGCGCCAAAGGGACTTCGCAATAGGCGCAGAGGCCTCCTTGATCTGCATGGAGGCTTGCTTTGACTTGACTCTTCACTGGACCGAACGCTCGATTATTGAAATCGGCTGGCCCGGCTTGTGGATGGGTGATGAGAAAGTCATGAAGTGCTTTGGGGGTTACTGGGTTGTGTACCAGTTCAATCATTTGGTCTTTTTCCTGACTTGCTCTGCCAGAAAGGCCCAGAGGGCTGTGTCAGCATCTGAGATTTCATAGCCAGCAGCGTCCAGTTCTTTTTTGAGCTTTTTGGCCTCTGAACCTTCGCTGGCGCCTTCCCTGAACAATTGTTCATAGGCTCGGGCGGTTTGGAGAATCGCCATGGGAGGGCGCGTATTCACATCCATGACGCTCGCCAGTGCGTCGCCGGACTCCTGAGCAAGCGGGCTGGTCGCAGGTTGTTCGGATATCCAGCCTGCTTGTTCGTCTTTATGGATGATACGGATCTGCTCACGATTTACGGTAGTCAGCACTTGGGGGCTGTGAGTACTGACAATGAATTGAATCTTCGGAAATGCTAAACGCAGAGCAGCCAGAACACGTTGCTGCCAAGCTGGGTGCAAATGTAGGTCGATCTCATCTATCAGTACGATGCCTTCAGTCATGAGCGACGCCTGATCCTGGAATTGGCCATTTAATCGAGCGCAGCGAAATGCCATGTCAGCGGCCAGTGAAATCATGGCCCGAACGCCATCACTCAAGAGGCTAATTGGCAAAAGCCCATGATCTGGGTGAGACATCGCCAGTTCTTCAAAGCTGAGACTGTAATGAAAATTACTCCAGCCCTCGTCTTGCAGGACTAGATTAACGGCGCTCTGGATACCCACGATTCTAGGTTTTAGATCTGACCTCTCATAACCCGGTAGATCTTGCTGTTGAACGACGGCAAGTGTTGCTTTACTCATCCATTGTTGCATTTGCACAAAATTGGAAGCAGAGGACAGGCAGTCCTCATATCCCATGGTACGGCTTGCGCTGATGACTGCTTTGCGCGAGCTGTTTTTATGGTTCATCCAAAGTCTTCCGGCTGGGTAGTAACTGACCAGCGGCAGGGCGGTCTCGGCTCTCGTTCGCAACGACTCCTGGAGTTCTTTGCCCCATTTTGCCAATGGCGCGGCGTCTTTTACCGAGGTTCGACTTTTAGGGCCGTGTAATGCCCGTTGCCACTCAATGGCAGGGCTATCAAGGGATGCATCAATAATGACTGGGAAGCGTTGTTCATTTTCGAAGCCGTCCCCGAGCCGGACGTATCGGGCATCGCTGCGCTCGATATGTTTGGAACTGCCAAGGTCAAAGGCTCCTACGAACGGCCCAAGCGCCGTGGCGATGGCTTCCAGAATGGAGGTTTTGCCTTGACCGTTACGTGCGGCAATAACCGTGAGGTCTGGATGAAAATCAATGTCGAGACTTTCAAATCGACGGAAATCCTTGAGTTTCAGTTTGCGCAGCTTCACAGGCTTACCTCTGGCTTCACCGCCCTTGCCGACGGTTTTCTGGCCGGTAGTTGATCATGAGATTGTATTGAGCTCCAGCCGAAATCCGTACTTGAAATATCGAGCGCGGTTTCTTGGCTATTTGGGGCAGGTATTTAGCCGGTATCGCGTACTGCGCCCACCACCCGGTAGTCGCTCCAGGCAGCCTTTTTTCACCAGATCTGCCAGATGCCGTGTGGCCGTTGCTTTGGAAACGTTGGCCTGCGTCTGATATTGAGCTGCTCTGATCTTGTGCTCACAACCTTCCCCGCTGCTATCAAACAACCGGTTCAGCACTTTGATCTGTTCTGGCGTGAGTCCTGAGGCGCGATGGACCTGCCAGAACCGTGCCTTACCTAGCACGCTTTCGATCTGCACCATGGCTTTGTGCAAGCTGCGTGACAGGGTCTGCAGAAACCAGCTAAGCCAATCGGTGATATCCAACGTAGCTTTCTGAGTGCTTTCGAGGGCTCGGTAATAGCCTGCGCGGTCTTCCAGAATGCTCACGGACATGGCGTAGAAACGGATTGCCTGGGCTTCGCCCTGAGCCAGTGCGAGATCGGTGAGAGTGCGGGTCAGGCGGCCGTTGCCGTCGTCGAACGGATGCAGAGTGACAAACCAGAAGTGGGCGATACCGGCCCGCAACAAAGGATCGAGTCCGGGTTGATGGCGGCTGGCCTCAAACCAGTCGAGGAACGTTTGCAATTGCCGTTCGAGACCTTGGCGAGGCGGTGCCTCGAAATGAACAGTAGGGCGGTCCAACCTGCCCGAGACCACTTGCATCGGCTCGTCCCCCCGCAGCGAACCTACGCGGATGTGCTGGTGGAAAAGTTCCTCAACCTGCTCAGGGAACAGCCACTCATGCCATTCAAGTAGCCGCTCGACCGTCAGGGGCTGGCTGAAATGCCGGGTCGCATCCAGCAGAAGGTTTGCCAGACCCTCGCTGCGTGGGCTGACGGGGTTATCGCCGGCCCGCTCCAGGCCCAGGCGTCGGGCCAGGGACGACCGCACCGAGCCCACATTCAATTGCTCCCCTTCAATGGCCGAAGAGGTCACGATGTTCTGCAACAACGCGTTAAGTTCGTTCTGGGCGTTGAGCGCCTTAGTGACAGCGCCGGTCATTCCGAGCAATTGACCTTGGGTTTGTACGCATTCCCGTAGCAGAGGCGTTAACGCTTCAGACTGCCAGTGAAAGTTGGGCCAGTCGGGCTGTTGCCAGATCCAATAGGGTTCCATGAGTCTCTCCATTCCTGGGATGAGCCGAATAATAATGCTATTCGGCTCATTTTGTGAGCCGAATAAATTCACTAATCGGCTCACGCTCTCCTCAAGACGTGATTTCCCACACAGAATCACGCGTTCCCCGATTGTGGATAACGCGCCGAATCGCTAACCTTCGCGCCATCTACAGCCCCCGTATGGCGGGCCCCTGACGAAACCTGAAGAAAGATAATCAATGCGCCGAGGAAGGGCGCCGGGTTGCGTTGTGCATGGCAGGAGGCATACATGCGTTTTCTTTCATTGCTGATCGCGCTGACGGTCGCACCGCTGGTGTGGGCGGAGCCTGCGGCCGAGATGTCGGAGCCGGTGGGCGGCTGGCGTTACAGCGGCTTGCTCGATCGCACTGAAAACCCACAAGTGGCCTACCCCACGCCGCCCATCGACCGAGGTGTGCAACGCAATCGCACGATGATCGAGGGCCGGCTCAAGGCCATGGGCACCGCCCGTCCGCCCCACAGCCTGGCGGTCAATGGCAATCCACTGAATCTCTACACCGACGACGAAGGCCGTTTCGCCCGGCCGTATGCGTTCGGTGCCGGCTCCAACAGCGTCGAGATCCGCAGCTCCGAGGGCAAGTCCCTCAAGCGTGTGCAGTTCTACGAGGCCAACAACCTGCGGACCCCGGCGCAGATTCGCGTGGTGCTGGGCTGGGACGACCCCAAGGCCGAGCTGGACCTGCACATCATCACCCCCGACGGCCAGCACGCCTTCTTCGGCCAGCCGGCGCTGAGCAACGGCGGGGGCCTCGACCCGGATGGCGTCGATGGCCCCGGTCCTGAAATGTTCACCATGACGGCGCCGATGCACGGCACCTACCTGGTCTACGTGAACTATTGGGGCAACTACGGCGACGGCGGCTATAACTTCGACGAAACCAGCAACCAGAACGAGGTGATCACCTCGCAGATCAATCTGGTGCTCAACGAAAATACCGTCAATGAGAAACGCGAGACCTTTGTCGTGCCCCTGCGCGCCATCGGCGATCTTTTGCTGGTCAAGACTTTCAACTACTAATTCCGCTCCACGGATGAACAGGCCCTTGTGAATATGAGCGACAACACTGCTTCCCCGACCGTGCCGACACCTGTCGCTAAACCTGCGCGCCGCTGGCCGGCGTTGCTGATCGGGCTGTGCCTGGTGGCCGGTGTCGCCGCCGGGTTGGGCTGGTTCATGCACAAGCCCAAGGCACCGCCCACGGCGCTGGCGCTGGAAAAGCTCGGTCTGAGTCGTCCCGACGGGCTACTCGAAGCCCATTCCCTGAGCCAGCTGCCCAAGGACCTGTTGGCGGTGCCGTTCCTCAAGGCCACGCTCACCGAGGATTTCGTTTTCTATTACCAGGCCCATGCCGACCGCCTGGGGCTGATTGGCAGCCTGCGCCGGATCATCTACGAGCATGACCTGAAGCTGCAGGACAGCCTGATCGAAGAACTGTTCGACCAGCCGGCCGATGTGGCGCTGTGGCGCGGTGCTGATGGCCGGCTCAAGGATTTCCTGTTGGTGATGGATCGCGGCGGGCTGGCCAAGCTGCTGGAGCCGCTGGCAAAAGTCGCCCTGGACGATACGCAGTTGAGCAAGCTCAGCGACCTGAAGGTCGGCGGCGATGAAGTAGCGCTCTACCAGCTCAGCTACAACGCCAGCAAATCCCTGGTGTTCGCCTCCCACGGCGACAAACTGGTGGTGCTGTCCGACCCGAGCAAGCTCTATGACCCGGCCAACGGCGCGTTCGACGAACATGGCGCCGTTTCCACCACCGCACTGGCGGCACTGCTCAATGGCGACAAACTCTTCACCGAAGCCTTCGGCTTGCCGCCCAAGGCGCCTGAGGTCAAGCAACGCATTTCGGTCAACGCCAGCGTGCTCGCCATGGGCTACCAGCGCTTCATCCCGAACTTCGCCGGGTTGCGTTTCGACATGGACGACAAAGGTTGGCACAGCTTCCTGGCCATGGACGAACTGGAGAACCAGCCGGATTTCGACTTCAAGCCGATCTGGCAAGCCATGCCCATGGGCGCCAGTGCCTGCGTGGCCTTGCCATTGGCGGCTGAGCAACAGAAGCCGCTGCTGGTAAAACTCGGTGCCGAGGAGAAAGCCGCCCAGGCCATGGTCGACCATATGGCCGGCGCGGCGGGGCTGTGCTGGTACGCCGATTCGCGGTTGTACACGCCGCTGCTGGTGGCCAGTCTGAACGAAGAAGACGGCAAGATCGACGCCGAGCTGGGCCACCTGTTCGGGTCGATGGTGGGCGCCTATGAAAGCAACGTGGCCGAGCATGCGTTCCCGGTCGTCGAGAAGCAGGAAGGCTCGATGCATCACTGGCAGCGCCAGGTGAGCTCCAACTTCGGCCCGTACCTGGCCAAGGACTCCCTGCAACCCGATGCCATCACTGGCAAGGCGTTCATGCAGGTCAGCCTGGCGCGCCACGGTTCGACCCTGCTGTTCTCCCTCGACGATAAACTGGTGGACAAGGCCATCGGCACCCTGGACAAGCACTTCCCGCCGATGGCCGACGTGGTGCCCAAGGACCTGCTGATGCCGTTCTACTTCGGCCCGGACTCCATGGCGCAGCTGATGCAGCGTGAAACCCTGGACAGCTTGCCCCAGGACATGGAGCCGGTGTTCTACAACGCTGCGCAGACCTACCTCATTCCAAAACTGCGGACCCTCGGTGGTTATGGCAAATACGCGTTGACCCTGCCGGCAGGCAGCGAGCCGGACGGTCACTGGCAGTGGTTGCCGCTGGAATGGAAAGCACTGTGACCGGACTGATCCGCACGCTCGGGCTGATAGCACTGTTCCTGGCGGGGCAGGCGTTTGCCATGGAAGCGCCTGCGCTGGATGTGCAGCAGTCCCAGGTCTTCCGTGCCTGGTTCGTGCGCATCGCCGAGGAACAGTTGAGCCGGGGCCCGAGCCCACGCTGGTATCAGCAGGACTGTGCGGGACTGGTGCGTTTTGCCGCCAACGAAGCGCTGAAGGTCCACAACGAAAAATGGCTGCGCAGCAACGGCCTGTCCAATCGCTACCTGCCGCCGGAGCTTGAGCTGAGCGACGCCCAGCGGCGCCTGGCCCAACAGTGGCAGCAGGGCGGCGGCAAGGTCGGGCCTTACGTCAATGCCATCAAGTTGATCCAGTTCAACAGTCGCCTGGTGGGGCGTGACGTGGCCCAGGCCCGTCCCGGCGACCTGATGTTCTTCGATCAGGGCGACGACCAGCACCTGATGATCTGGATGGGCCGCTACATCGCCTATCACACCGGCACCACAACCCCTACCGACAACGGCATGCGCTCCGCAAGCCTGCAACAACTCATGAACTGGAAGGACACCCGATGGATACCCGACGCAGCCAACCCCAACTTCATCGGCGTCTATCGACTCAACTTTCTCTCCCAATGACCGGTGCCCGCATGCTGCGCTTGTGCTCGAAACTGTCCCTGCTGTTTGCCTTGTTGCTGGCCTCCTTCGTTCACGCCGAAGACACGGTGGAGCCAAGTGGCTACACGCCGGTGTCCGGTGAAAGCTTCTTCCTGCTGGCCGACAGCAGTTTCGCCAGCGATGAACAGGCCATGGTCCGCCTCGAGGCGCCGGGCCGTGACTACCGCCGGTTCCGCATGGAGCCTTACGGTGGCGCCGATATCCGCGTCTATCGGATTGAAAAGCCACTGGACTTCCTCAAGCGCCAGAAGAACCTGCACCGCGTCGTCAGCGACGGCCAGTTCAAGGGTGAAGGGCTTTCGAACACCCTCGCGTACCTGTGGGACAACTGGTACCGCAAGTCCCGTCGGGTCATGCAGCGGGCGTTCTCCTACGAGTCCCGCCAACAGGTCACCGAGGAAGTGCCGGAGCTGAAGATCGGTGATGCCCTGGTCGCACCGACGCCCTACGAGGCACCGGCCCAGTTCGCCCTGATCCCGGGCCTGCCGCTGGTCAGCCAGTTCCGTTATCCGCTGTGGCAGGCCAAGCCGATCCAGCCGCCTGCCGGCGTCAACCTGGCCGGTTCGTCCAGCGAGTTCGTCAGCGTCGCGCAGGGCAACGTCTACATCCCGCTGGGCCAGCTCAAGCCTGGCCTGTACCTGGTGGAAGCACTGGTCGGCAAGTACCGGGCGACCACCATGGTCTTCGTCTCGAACACCGTGGCGGTGAGCAAGATTTCCGGTGACGAACTGCTGGTCTGGGCCGCTCGCAAGCATGAAGGCAGCTCGGTGCCCAAGGTCAATGTGCTGTGGACCGACGGCCTGGGCGTGATGAACAGCGGCGCTACCGATGAAAGTGGCCTGCTGCGCCTCAAGCACGTCAGCCCGGAACGTTCGTTTGTCATTGGCGAGGATGAGGAGGGTGGGGTATTCGTCTCCGAGAACTTCTACTACGACAGCGAAATCTACGACACCAAGCTCTACGCTTTCACCGACCGGCCGCTGTATCGCCCGGGGGATTGGGTCTCGCTGAAGATCGTCGGCCGTGAGTTCAAGAATGCCCGCGACTCGGTGCAACCGACGGCGGCCGACGTCAACGTCAGCGTGCTGGATGCCACGGGCACCGTGCTGCAGACCCTGGCCCTGAAACTGGACTCCAAGGCCGGTACCCAAGGCCGTTTCCAACTGCCGGAAAACGCTGTGGCCGGTGGCTATGAACTGCGCTTCAGCTACAAGGACCAGCTTTATAGCAGCGCCTTCCGCGTGGCTGAATATATCAAGCCGCATTTCGAGATCGCCTTGAACCTGGCCAAGCAGGAATACCGCACCGGCGAGCCGGTCAAGGGCAACCTCGTGTTGCTGTACCCGGACGGCAAGCCGGTGGTCGATGCCACGGTGAGCCTGAGCCTGCGGGCCCAGCAGCTGTCGATGGTGGACAACGAACTGCAATACCTGGGGCAATTCCCGGTGGAGTTGACCAGCAGTGAAGTGACCACCGACGGCCAGGGCGTCGCGACGCTCGAACTGCCGGCCGCCGACAAGCCGAGCCGCTACACGCTCACCGTGTTTGCCAGCGATGGTGCGGCGTATCGGGTCAAGACCACCAAGGAAATCCTCATCGACCGCGGTGCCGCGAATTTCCGCCTGAGTGCTCGCCAGCGTTTCAGTGCGGCCGGCGAGAAGGTCGCGTTCAGCTACGTCAACGAAGGCGGCAGCGAACAGAGCAAGGCCGTGACGCCGGCCGGCTACGCCTGGGTGCGCCTGGAAGACCAGAGCACTGGCGAGGGCAAGCTGACGGCCAAGGACAAGGACTTCACCGTGGCCTTTGACCGTCCCGGTACCTACAACCTGACCCTCAAGGACGACCATGGCCGGGTCATCGGCGCTGCGGCTCATGCGGTGACCGGCGAAGGCGTCAAGGCCGTGCCGGGCACCGTCGAGATCGTCCTCGACAAGCCGGAATACAAGGCCGGTGACGAAGCACTGGCACTGATTACCTTCCCGGAACCGGTCAGCGATGCGCTGCTGTCCCTCGAACGGGACAAGGTGGAGGCCACGGCGTTGCTGTCCAAGGGTGGCGACTGGCTGAAAATGGAAAGCCTCAGCCCGACCCAATACCGCGCCCGCATTCCGGTGAAAGACAACTTTGCGCCGAACCTGACCTTCTCCGTCCTGTACACCAAGGGCGGCCAATACAGCTTCCAGAACGCCGGCATCAAGGTGATTACGCCGCAGATCGACGTCGCGGTCGTCACCGACAAGGCCACCTACCGGCCTGGCGATACGGTGACCGTGGACCTGAGCACCCAGTTCGCCGGCAAGGCGACTCCGGCGCATCTGACCGTCAGTGTCGTGGACGAAATGGTTTACGCCCTGCAACCGGAAGTGGCGCCGACCATCGATCAGTTCTTCTATCATCCGCGCCGCAACAATGTGCGCACCAGCGCCAGCCTGTCGTTCATCAGTTACGACGTGGCGTTGCCGGGCAGCCCTGGCGCGCCGGGCAAGGCCAACCGCAGCGAGCGCGGTGTCAAGGTGCTGGAACGGCCCCGTCGTGAAGACGTGGACACAGCTGCCTGGCAGCCGGAACTGGTTACCGATGCCAACGGCAAGGCCCGCTTCACCTTCAAGATGCCGGATTCGCTGACCCGCTGGCGCATCACCGCCAAGGCCATCTCCGACGACGGCCAGGTTGGCCAGAAAAAGCAATTCATCGCTTCGGAGAAACCGCTGTACCTGAAGTGGAGCGGTCCGACCCGGTTCCGCACCGGCGACAAACCGCAACTGGGCCTGTTCGCTTTCAGTCAGTCGGATAAACCGCTGAAGGCGGAACTGCTGATCCGTTATGCCGGTGCCGAGCAACGTGTGGTGGCGGACCTGAAAAAGGGCATCAACTATGTGGCGCTGCCTGCCATGGAGTTGAGCAGCGGTGACCTGAGCGTCCAGTTGCAGTTGAACGGTGAAACCCAGGACGCCCTGGCTGTTCACCTGAACGCCAGTGGCAATGGCTGGCAGGTTACCCAGAGCCAACGCCTCGACGTGGCCGCCGGCGACACTCCGCTGGCCTTGCCGGCCGACGCCAGCGATGTCCGCCTGCGCCTGGACGACAGCCCGCAAGCGCTGTTCCGTAGCGCCCTGGACGACCTGTTGAGTTACCCCTACGGTGGCGTCGAGCAGACCGCCAGTCGCCTGCTGCCGTTGAGCATCGCGTACCCGACCCTGGCGTCGGACTCGCAGACCCGCGACCGCTTGCGCCTGATCATGCAGAACAGCCGCTTGCGCCTGGTGCAGATGGCCGGACCATCGGCGAGCTTCACCTGGTGGGGCCAGGACGGCGAGCCGGATGCCTTCCTGACCGCTTACGCCTACTACGCGGATTGGCACGCCAGCAAGGCGCTGGACATCAGCCTGCCGCCGGAACACTGGCAGCGGGTGCTGGAGGTCTATGCCAAACAGGCCGGTGATACGCCGCTGTTGCAGCGGGCGCTGATCCTGTCGTTCGCCAAGCAGATGCAACTGCCGGTTAACACCTTGCTCAGCGGCCTGATGGACGATCTGGCGAAGGCCGGTGCGGGCGGCGCCGGGAGCGTGATGGACAACGGTGACGACAGCCTGGTCATGAACGCGCCGGACTCGGCCCTGGGATTGGCCAGTGCTCGCGTACTGACCGCAGCCCTCGCCAAGCAGGCGAAAGTGCCTTTGCCAGATGCCTTCAATCGTCAACTGGCCGCCGCCCAGCAGCAACTGGACGTCAGCGCCGAGCCGTTTGTCGAGGCTCTGGTGCTGTCGTTGCAAACCTTCGATCAGGCCCGAGCCGCCGCGCTGCTGGAGCGGTTGTTGCCACAACAGTCCACCCTGGAACGGGCCCTGGCCTTGACCTGGCTGCAGCGCAGCATCGAGCAGACATCGCCGGCCGTGGCACTGGCCCCGGGCGAAGGTTGGAAAGCCCGCCAAGGCGCCACAGGGGAAACCTACTGGCAGTGGCAGGGCGCGCAGTTGCCGACCACGCTGACCCTCAGCGGAGTGCAGCAGCGTCCGTTGCAAGCGGCGCTGAGCTTCCAGAGCCAGCAACCGCCGGTGGCGCCGATGGCGGTGTCCATCACCCGTCGGCTGTCGCGCCTGGTACCGGGTGGCGATGCCTTTACCTTTACCCTTGAGGCCGTAGGCAACAAACCGTTGTCCAGCGACAGCCTCTACCTGGATGAAGTGATCATCAACAGCAAGGCCAATACACCGCTGCGCTACGGCATGCTCGAAGTGCCGCTGCCGCCAGGCGCCGACGTGGAGCGCACCACCTGGGGCATCCAGTTGCAGGGCAAAGCCGACAGCGAACCGACATCGCTGGAAAAGGCGCGCTTCGAGCCGGGCCAGATGGTTTATGCGGTGCCGGTGGATGCCCTCAGTGGCGAACTGCGCCTGCGGCATCTGGTGCGCTTCTCCCAGAAGGGGCAGTTCAACCTGCCACCGGTGCGCTTCACTCAGGTCTACGCGCCACAGAATCAGGCTTGGGAAAAGAAACCGGCGCTCGGTCAGGTCACGGTCAACTGACATGCGCAAGCGCTGGGTTGGGTGGCTGTTGTGCTTGATGCCTGCGCTGGCGACAGCGCAGGCCGAACCGTTGCGCCTGGCCTTCGACGGCCAGTTGCTGCGGGTGAGCCAGACCCAGGTGCTCGATCGCCAGCCATTGCCCGATTCCCTGCAGGCCCCGCTCGGCAGTCTGTGGAAGCTGTTTGTCTACGCGTGGCTGGTGGATACCGATGCCCACGAGCCGGCCTATGAGTGCCGCGGGGAGTCGAAAGAAGAGGTTTATTGCTGCAGCGCGGGGAAAAGCATCGGTCGCGATCAGGCACTGGTGAAGTCCTGCGGCTTGTATTTCGAACCGCAGCGGCTTGGGCTTTCGGCCGCCAGTTGGCGTGACTACTGGCAGGCCCGTCAGGCCCCGGCTTGGCTGCTGGACCTACCAGCCCTGCAACCTCAAAAACAGGTTCCCGTCGCGCAATTGCTCAAGGCATTGGCGACACTGCCGGCCCAGGACCAGGCCCGTCGGGTGCTGCTGGACGTGGTACTCAATGCGGCGGATGGTCGTCTCGTCGGGCAACTGGGCAGTCGCTTGCGGGTCAAGACCTGGAGTTGGCTGGGCGACCAGGGACCTTCATCGCGCCAGGGCGGTTTCGCCGGTTGGCTGGCCGATGGCACGCCCGTATGGGCCGGTGGCCGCGGCACCAGCCAACAGATCCTGAGGGCATTTGGTGATGGCCTGGCCACTGCGCTGCCGGCACACTGGCCGGCCGAAACCGGGCGCTGCGTGGAAGTGAGGTTGTTTGCCCGTTATCCATTGCAGCGGGTCATGTCGGGCAGCCAGCCAGCCTCGCCGGGTCAATTGCGGGGTGACTACCGCGCCGAGTTCACCAATGGCAACCAGCTGGATATCCACAGTGATGGCGAGCTGTTCCTGACGCCCGGCAAACTGGTGGCGCGCCTGGATCGGGAAGAGTACGTCGCCCGGGTTTTGCAACGCGAGGCCAAGGCCGAGCCCGCCGAAGCAGCCAAGGCCCTCGCAGTGGCGATCCGCACCTACCTGCTGCAAAACGCCCAACGTAACGGCGATTGTCTGAGTATCGACGACAGCAGCCATCGCCAGCGTGTTGCTCCACGCCCGGCGGCACCGCAAACCCGCGCCATTGCGGCCTGGACGAGCGACCTGGTCCTGGCCGGCACCGATGTCACCTACCACTCCGATCAATCCGGCCCGGACAAATTGTCCTGGCTGCAAGCTGTGGAACAAGCCAACGCCGGCCAACGCTACGACGCCATTCTGTTGCATGCCTACCCGCGTGCCAGTCTCAGCCGCTGGGACAATCCGGTGGCATCCTGCGAAGCACTGCCGGCCGCCCAGGACTGGCTGCTCAAGCAGCGTCGAGGCTGGCGGTCCAGACTGGAAAGCGAAGTGGGCTACGACGAAATCAGCTCATTCGCGGTGTGCCGCGTCGCGTTCGGCCGGCCTTACGTCGACCGTGAACGCCAGCGCATCTATGTCCGTGGCGTGCTGTCGCTGCAGGACCGCCTCGACCTGACTCACGAATATTTGCACCTGGCCTTTGAAGCTCACCCCAACGGCCAGGACGAAGACTATATCGAAGGGCTCGCCCGTCACCTCTTGCTGGAATAGACCATGACACTCCGTTATCCACAGGTCTTGCTGTTGCTCTGCGCCATGACCGCGTTGCCCCTGGCCGTTGCTGCCGATGGGATCAAACTCGACACTCCGATTGGTGGGTGGCGCAGCGGGGCGCCGGGCGGCGAAGGTGAGAACTTCAGCCAGACCGTCAATTACCCGGCCTCGTCGGTCAATACGCCCCAGGGCCAGGCCAACACTGCACGCATCACTGGTCAGATCAAGGTCATGCCCAAGGACAGCAACGAGCCGGGGAAACTCATCGTCAACGGTGTGGCCCTGCCGCTGAAGCTCGATGAGGAAGGTCGCTTCGACCGGCCGTTCTCGTTCCCCAACGGCAGCAATAGCGTCGAAGTGCGCAGCCCTGATGGCCAGCATCGTCATCGCACCCAGTTCCTCAACACCAGCGGCGGCGCCACCCCGGCCAAGCTGCGGGTACTGCTGACCTGGGACAGCGACGGCACCGACCTGGACCTGCACGTCATCACCCCGGACGGCGCCCACATCTGGTACGGCGACCGCGTCGCCCCCAACGGCGGCGCCCTCGACGTCGACGTCACCACAGGCTACGGCCCGGAAATCTTCGCCATGCCCGCGCCGATCAAAGGCCAATACCTGGTGTATGTGAACTACTACGGCGGCGGTTATCGCTATCAGGAAGACAGCGAGGACGGTGAGGGCGGTGGAGAACAAGCGCAACAAGCCTTGACCACCGCACAGGTCACCGTGATCACCGAAGAAGGCACCCCGAACGAGAAGATGGAAACCTTCGTCGTGCCGATGCGGGCGGTGGGCGAGCTGACGTTGGTAAAAAGTTTCAGCTATCCGTAAGCCGCCATCGGTAGCCACAACTAATGCCGCAGCCTGTGGAGATATTCTGTGGGAGCCGAGCTTGCTCGCGATGACGGTCTTGCATCCAACATCGATGCAAGCTGGCCCATCACCATCGCGAGCAAGCTCAGCTCCCACAAGAGCGTCGGCATTTATGACAGATAAAAATCTCACGCGTGAGCTATTGTGAGGTTCAGAGCTTACCTGTAGTGTTTCTCACGCGTGAGTTATTCACAGTGGGGTCAGTACCATGTCAACCAGCTCTCCATCAGATCCGCCTGACGGGTCTGTGACCGATTCAGCGAGCCGCACGGGAGAGCGCGCCAAACCCTCCGCGAAAAAGCCGTCGAGCTTCTACATGAAGCAGATGCGCGCGGGCCTGAGTGCCGCCGGGTATGTGAAACACGAGACTTGGGTGCTTCCCGAAAACCGAAGCCTGCTCAAGCAAATGGAGAAACAGCTACGCCAACCGATTCTGGCTGGCTCATTCATGTTGGAGGAATACATGAGCGCAGGTAACAACTGGAACATTGATCGTCTCTACAGCGCCCTTCAGGCCCTGGACGAAGTGGTCGCGAGCGACATCACCCTTTCCCTCGTGCAAGGCTCCGAATCCAGCATCAAGCTGGAAATGAACGACTTCGGTGGCTTGCCGATTTACATCGCGGTGGTCGGTGACCAGATTATCGTCGACACCGTCCTGGTGGACGTCGAGTCGATCAACGACGTCGCGGCATTCAATGACGCCGTGCTGCGCAGCCGGGAAATGTTCCCTCTGTCGTCCATCGGCATCGAGACCATGCCCAACGGACAGGTTGTCTACAACATGTTCGGTGCGTTGAGCTCCGACTCCAGCCTGACCAACGTCGTGACCGAGGTCAAAACCCTCGTCGACAACGTCCAGCGCGCCAGCGAAGCCTTCGAACGCTTTTTCATTTAATTCGCCGAATAGGAACCATCCAATGACTCAGTCCATCTGGAGCAAGTTGTTCACCGCACTGCGTGGCGGTGCCAACGAAGTCGGCGAGTCGATCGTCGACCAACAAGCCCTGCGCATCCTCGACCAGGAAATCCGCGATGCCGACAGCGCGCTCGCCAACGCCAAGCGTGAACTGGTTACCATCATGGCCAAGCACAAGTTGGCGACTGATCGCGTCGGCGAATACAACGCCAAGATCAAGGACCTGGAAGCCAAGGCCCTGGCCGCGATCCAGGCCAACCGCGAAGACTTGGCGCTGGAAGTGGCCGAAGCCATTTCGACCCTGACCAACGAACTGGACGCCGAGCAAAAGCACGCGACCGAATTTGGCGGTTACGCGGACAACATGCGCAAAGACATCTCCAAGTCCGAAGCCCGCATCAAGAGCCTGCGTCAGCAGGTGGATATGGCCAAGGCCCGCGAAAGCGTGCAGAAGGCCCAGGTAAGTGCCTCGATCGCCAGCGGCGGCGCCAATGGCAAGCTGGAAACCGCCGTCGGCACGCTCAATCGCCTGCAGGCCAAGCAACAGCAACGGGCCGCTGAACTGCAAGCCCAGGACGAACTGGCCGAGGCTTCGACCGGCTCCGACCTGGAGCGCAAACTGCGCGATGCTGGCATCACGCCAAACGAAGGCAGCGCCAATGCGATCCTGGAACGCCTGAAGAAAAAATCGGCTGAGTAATCGGTTCGCGCACAGCAAACCTGTAGCGAGGTATGCTCGCTGGACTTTGTAGGAGCTGGCGAAGCCTGCGATCTTTTGATCTTTCGCTTGAGATTCAAGTGTGGGTGGAAAGATCGCAGCCTCGTTGCACTCGACAGCTCCTACACAGCTCCTACGCAGTTCCCTTGCCACAGTAGTGTCCGGCACCCGACGGATTTAATTGTCGTGAAGGTACTTTTATCCAAGCTGCGCAGCAGGTTTAATGCTGTCCGGCCACTATGCTCGAGCCGTCAGACGTCAGTGCGATGACCTCGCCAGGAACAAAGCCCCACGGAGTCAGGGACGAAATGTCGATTTTTCTTTTGTTGCGCACGTTCGCTGCGTCCTTCTTTCATCGGTTCGGCTGGGCGGGCCTGGCCATTGCGGTGGGCGTGCACCTGGCCACGGCCTGGATCGGCCTGGTGCTGCTGGGCGAGCAACACCTCATCGCCGCCGCCACATTTATCTACTTCTATCTCACCACCACGCTCACCGTCGGCTATGGCGATTTGTTGCCACAGACATCCGCCGGGCGAATTTTCGTGGCGACCTGGATCATGCTCGGGGGCATTGCCCTGTTGACGACGGTCATCGGCAAAACCACCAGCAGCGTCATCGATGTATGGAGAAAAGGCATGAAGGGCAAAGGCGATTTCACCGGCAACGTCGGCCACACGGTTCTAATCGGCTGGGAGGGCGCCTCCAGCGAGCGGGTCATCGAATTGCTCCTGCAGGACGAAACCTCCAATGACAACCTGATCGTCATCTGCGACTGCGATCTCGAAGAAAACCCCATGCCCGGCAAGACTTCGTTCATCAAGGGCGATAGCCTGTCCTCCGTCGCGTTGTTGCAGCGTGCCGGCGTGCCGGGGGCCGAACGCGTGCTGGTACGAACCCACTCCGACGACCTGACCCTGGCCACGGTGCTGGCGGTCAATCAACTGGGGCCGATCGGGCATGTGGTCGCGCACTTCAATGACAGCGAAATCGCCGCTCTCGCCAGCGCCTACGCCCCCAGTCTGGAATGCACCTCCAGCATGGCTATCGAAATGCTGGTGCGTGCCTCCCAGGACCCTGGCTCGTCGGTAGTCATCAACGAATTGCTCTGTGTCGGCCAGGGCGCCACTCAGTACCTGATGAAGCTCCCCGAGGCGTTTGAAGCGACGTTTGGCGAGCTTTATGCCCGGCTGAAAGAGCAGCACAACGCTACGCTGATTGGCTATCGCGCCCAGGGTGCTCGCCAGCCGTCGATCAATCCGCCCGGCGCCACCCGAGTCGTGGGTGGCGAGCTTTTCTACATCGCCTCCGCGCGTCTCAAGGAAATTTCCCATGGGGTGGTTTAAACAGTTGATGGGGCTTGAAGCCCCGAACGCGAACACCGCCAGTCATAGCGCGTCTGTCACCGGGCCTCTTGGCCTGGCCTCCGGCAAGCAGGTCATGTTCGATGCGACGCTCAAGTTGTTGCTCGACGGCAACAGCACCGTGGTCATCCCGGCCTCCCAACAGATCTGGAGCTTGGGCATCGTCGACCTCGGGCAGTCGAACTGGCTGTCGCGCTGCTACATGAACGACGAAGACTACTGGCTGCAAGTGCACACCAGCGGCGATATCGCAGGGCAGGTCGAGTCGGTGATCCTGTTCAACTACCTCAGCTACGTCACGATCAACAGTGAAGCGGAGTTGCGTCGCCTGGCCGGCCCTGAAAGCCTGATCGGCCTGCCGACCTACACCCACGATGGCGTCCAGTACTCCCGCGAATGGGGTACCGAGGCTGGCCAGACAGAGTTGGTGGCGTTGAGCGAGCGCGTGAGCAATCCGGATGAGTCCTACAGCATCGAGCACCGTTCGATGCTGTACGCCCGCGACACCGGCCTGACGGATCGCCGGGAGTTCCTGCTGTTCTCCGTTGAAGAAGACGCCGAAGGCGCCGTCAGCCTGAGTACTTCGCTGGGTATTTCGCTGTACACCACTGACCTGAACACTCTTTGAATAAGGAAGAAATCCATGCTTGAAGCGCTCTCCATTTCCCTGAACAAAGCCGCCGTGCTCGGCTTTGTCTTGTACATCCTCGGCGCCGCCGTGCTGTTCGCGTTGTTCCAGTTCATCTACACCCGCGTCACGCCGCACAAGGAATTCGAACTGATCCGCTCGGGCAACGTGGCTGCGGCCATTGCCCTGGGCGGCGCCGTCATCGGTTTCGCCATTCCGGCCAGCAACGTGATCGCCTACTCGATCAACATGCTGGATTTCGTCGTCTGGGCAGTGATCGCCGCTGTCGTCCAGTTGTTGGCGTTCCTGGTCACCAGCCTGGTGCTCAAGGGCGCTTCCGCGCGCATCAAGAACGGTGAAATCGCCGCGGGTATCTACATCGCCGCCGTGGCCATCAGCGTGGGCATGTTGAACGCCGCGTGCATGACGCCTTCCTCGAACTGATTGCGCCACGGAGAACCCGATGAAACGAAGCAAGTACGTTCAGCTTTCGCTGGCCGCGTCGGTCGCCCTGGCGATATCCGGCTGTGGGCCAACGGAAAAAACCTACAAGTTGCAGAAGAAGTACAACTTCCAGTCCGTCCAGCAATGTGTCGATGAAAAGCTTCCGGTTGACATCTGCGCCGACGCCTACATGACCGCCATGGCCGAGCATCGTCGCATCGCGCCGACCTACGTCAGTCAGGCCGATTGCGATGCTGACTTCGTCCCCGATTGGTGCCAGCAGGACTCATCCGGCCAGTTCATCCCCAAGCTGGGTGGTTTCGAACTGAGCGCCGATGGCGAAGTCACACAATCCCAGGTCGACGCCGCCCGGGCCCAATTGCCGGCTTCGGAAGCGAACGTCGGTGGTTCGGGCTTCGGCAACCTGCTGACCGGCATGCTGATCGGCAATATGTTGAGCGGCAACCGCAACAGCTATTACTCCGAGCCGGTTTACCGTTACCGCGATGATCGCGGCAACTTCGGGTCTTCGACGCTCAGCCAGCGAGTTTCCCGAGGCTCGACCTTCACCAAGTCCAACCAGGCGCGGTACGGCAGCTATACCGACTCGATCAAGACCAGCAAGCCGATGTCCGTCGCATCCTCCACCTCTCGCGGTGGCTTCGGCAGCAAGTCCAGCGCCCGCAGCGGTTGGGGCGGTTCGAGCAGCTTTGGCGGCTGAGGAACGAGGGCCATGAAGAAGATCCATTGCGCAGAACGTCATGATTGGAAACAAACCGCCGAGCAACTCGGCTTTCTGTTCCACACCATCGACGACGAACCCTATTGGGACGAAAGCGCGTACTATCAGTTCACCCTCAAGCAGATCGAGGCCGACCTGGAAGACCCGACCACCGAGATCCATGAAATGTGCATGGACCTCGTGGCCCGCGTGGTCCAGAGCGAAGAGTTGCTGGAACGTTTGAGCATTCCCGCGCCGTTCTTCGACCTGGTGCGCACTTCATGGCTTGAAGGCCACCCGCACTTGTATGGGCGCATGGACTTCTCCTACAACGGCAGCGGCCCCGCCAAGCTGTTGGAGCTCAACTACGACACGCCGACCAGCCTCTACGAAGCGGCGGCGTTCCAGTGGGGCTGGCTGGAGCAATGCATCGAACGCGGCTTGCTGCCGGCTCATGCCGACCAGTTCAACAGCATCGATACCAAGCTGCACCAGGCCTTTGCCCAGTTGCAGCTCAAGGAGCCGTTTTATTTCGCCTCGATGAAAGGCTCGGTGGAAGACAAGGGCACCACGGACTACTTGCGCCTGATCGCGGAAAAAGTCGGCATTGAATCGCGGCACATCGATGTCGAAGACATCGGCCTCAACAGTGACGGGCGTTTTGTCGACCTGCAAGAGCGCTGGATTCCCCACCTGTTCAAGCTGCATGCCTGGGAGTTCATCTTCCACGAGCCGTTTGGCGCCGCGATTGCCCAATGTGACACGCAGTTTTTCGAGCCGGCCTGGAAGTCGATCATCTCCAACAAAGGCATCCTGCCGCTGCTGTGGGAATTCAACAAAGGCCACCCGAACCTGCTCGCGGCCCACCTGGATACCGACACGAGCAAAGCGGTGCCCAAGGGCTGGGTGCGCAAGCCGTTCTTTTCCCGGGAAGGTGCCAACATCGAGCTGCAAACCGCTGATGGCCTGATCGTGAAGGAAGACGGCCCGTACACCGACGCGCCGTTCATCCTCCAGGAATTTGCCCCGTTACCGAAGTTCGACGACAGCTACACGCTGATCGGCTCCTGGGTCATCGGCGACCAGGCCGCGGGCATTGGTGTGCGGGAAGACAACAGCCTGATCACCAAGGATTCCAGCCGGTTTCTGCCGCATCTGATCCTTGACTGATACCGTGGCAAGGGAGCTTGCTCCCGCCGGGCTGGACTGTACGAGCTGCCGAAGGCTGCAATCTTTTGATCTTTCGCTTGAGACTCAAGTGTCAGGGGAAAGATCGCAGCCTCGTTGCACTCGACAGCTCCTACTCCTCAGGTCCACCAGTACCGCACCAGATGGAAGAAGATCGGCGCGGCGAAGCACACCGAGTCCAACCGGTCGAGCATGCCGCCATGGCCTTCGATCATGTGCCCCCAATCCTTCACGCCACGGTCGCGCTTGATCGCCGACATGACGATGCCGCCGGCAAACCCCAGCAGGTTGATCAGCAAGGCGATGAGGAACGACTGCCAAGGGTTGAACGGCGTGATCCACCACAGCGCTCCACCAATTAGCGAAGCCAGGAAAATACCGCCGGCAAAGCCTTCGACGGTTTTCGACGGCGACAGATTCGGCGCAATCTTGTGTTTGCCGAACAGCTTGCCGCACACGTACTGCAGCACGTCCGACAATTGCACCACGATCACCAGGTACGCGATCAACAGCAGGTTGCGTCCCTCAAAACCGGCGATGTCCAAGGTCAGCAGTGCCGGGACGAAGGAGATGCAGAACACCGCGATCATCAGTCCCCACTGCACCTTGGAAGCACGCTCCAGGAAGTGCGTGCTGTCGCCCCCCAGGGACGCCAGGATCGGCAGCAGCAAGAACACGTACACCGGGATAAAGATCGAAAACAGCCCGTACCAGTCGTAGTAGATCAGCAGGTACTGCAGCGGCAGCGCCAGGTAGAACGCGGCCACCAGCGCCGGATAATCGCTGCGTCGGGTCGGTGTGAGGGTCAGGAATTCCCGCAGGGCATAGAACGACACCGCATAGAACAGCAGGATCACCGCCGCATTGCCGAGCCAGAACGCGACGCCGATCACCAGCACCATGATCCACCAGGCGTTGATTCGCGCGTTGAGGTTGTCGATGACCGAGTTCGGCGTACCTTTGGTCTTCAGCTTGAGAATGAAACCGATCAGCGAGGCCAGCACCAGAATCGCGCCAATCCCGCCAAACAACATCAGGGTATATCGATCCATCAGACGTGCTCCGGGGCCAGTGCCAGCAGCGCAGCGCGGCTGCGTTCAAGGAAATGCTCTTTGCTTTCACCCTCTTCGATGCACAGCGGTGCGCCGAAACTGGTGGTGCACAACAGCGGCAGGGGCAGCACGCGACCCTTGGGCATGACACGGTTGAGGTTGGCGATCCACACCGGAATCACCTCGACCTCGGGGTGGCTCTTCATCAAGTGATAGATCCCGCTCTTGAACGGCAACAAGCCTTCGTCGGGGTTGCGCGTGCCTTCGGGAAAAATGATCAGCGAGTCGCCATTGTCCAGGGCTTCGAGCATCGGTTGCAGAGGGTTGTAGGACGGGTCCTTGCGCTCCCGATCCACCAGCACGCCGTTGAACACCCGGTTGATGATGTAGCGACGCACCGGGCTCTTTTGCCAATAATCGGAACCCGCCACGGGCCGGGTGAGCTTGCGCAGCGCCGGCGGCAGCGAGGCCCAGAGCAGCACGAAATCACCGTGGCTGCTGTGGTTGGCGAAATAGATCCGCTGCACCGGCTGCGGCGCGCTGCCGAGCCACAGGCTGCGGGCGCCCGTGACCATGCGGGCCGCGGAGGTGATGAGGTTGGCAACGACGGGTTCGAGCATGAGGATTCCTTATCCTGTAAAAGCTAACCAAGGGCTGGCCAGGATGAAGCCCAGCGTCAAGACAATCTGTGCGGCCAATAACAGCGACTGCCTGCGCAGCAACCGCAAGGCGCCGTGGCTGCGTTCGCTCCAGGGGCGGCCAGCGCGTTCGGCCGGCTGAAGGCCTAGCGTGCTCAAGGCCTGATCCAGTGCCTGGGTGCGTTCGGCCAATGGCTGGATACCGTCAGCCACGTGCTGGAACAGATCGGCATCGAACGCCACGCGCAACGCCCAGTATTTTTGCAACACGCCGAGGCTGAACAGCGTGATGCTGAACAGCAGCAACCAGGGGTCGACGCTGCCCACCAGCCATTGCCCCAACCCCAGCAGCGCCGCCAGCAGGGTCAGACCGGTGGAAAACTGGTCCAGCGAATGGCCTCGACGCAACAGGCTCGCCACGGCGTGCAGTTGCATATCACTGCTCATGGCGATGGCCTTTGCGCAGTGGCTCCAGCGCCTGACGGTGCGCCTGATGCAAAACGATATGGGGGCGGACGCGCTGGAGCTGCACAATCGCGGCATCGACACTGGCCGCCCGGCCACTGTGCAACAGCCAGGCGATCACGGCGGTGGCGCTGCGCGAATAACCCAAGGCGCAACAGACCAGCACCGGCCCTCGCTGGCGCAGTTGTTCAATGGCCCGCGCGGCCTCCAGGCATTGCTCGCGGGTCGGTGCCGTGAGATCGAGCACTGGCAGCGAGCGATAGGCAATCCCGGTGCTGTCCATGGACATTTCGGCACAGAGGTCGAGCACCCCGGTAAACGCACTGTCTTTCAACTCCAGTGGCGTGGGAATGCGACCCAGCCAGACGTTGTCGGTCACGTGATCCGGCTGCGGATGGTTGCGCGTCCACCAGCGGGAATTGATCCAGGCGGCGGCGAGATACGGCGCCAGCAACCAGCGTATCGCAGGGCTCAGTTGGCCATCGGCCCGCTTCTGGAAGCCGCCGGCATCGAACAGCAGATAATTGAGCGCCACAAACAGTACCGCCACCGCCGGCCAGATCAGCCAGAGCCATGCGCCGCCAAAGGCGAGCGCCGGGATGAACAGCGCCGCCGCACCCACGCCATAGCGCAGGGCCAATTGCAGACGGCTGCGATCAGACGTCAGGCGGGCACTCTGCAGCGGGCTCGGCCGGTCCAGCGGCCACAACCAGACACACAGCCAACCGGCCAGTGCGCCTGTCGGTACATCGACAAAGTGATGCTGATAAGTGGTCAGCACCGACACGCCAATCAACGTGAACCAGCCGTGCATCACCCAGCGCCATACGCCCCGCAAGTGCCGCTCATAGCAAACCCAGAGAATCACCAGCAAAGCGATGTGCAACGACGGTGCCTGGTTGAATGGCTTGTCAAAACCGGCCAGCACCTCGAACAGCCAACCAAACACCCCGTCCATCTCCGGCCGGGGGAAGGTGAAGCGCAGCGGCCAGATCAGGAAGCAACTGACCGCAATGGCCTGGGCCGTGAGCAGGCGTAAGGCGTGACGCTTCAGTTCCCCACGGCTGGTGGGCAGCAACAGCGACAGGCCGTAAAGCAGGTCGATCGACCAATAAGGCACGATGGTCCAGGCCATGAACGGCATGTGGCTTTCCCAGCCGAACACCAGGCTGCCGACGTCGCTGCGCTGGGCCGTCACCCAGGTGGCGAAACCGTAGGTGCCGAAGAACAGCGGCGCGAGCAACAGCAGCCAACACACCGCCGGTTTCAGCAGGGCGGGCTCGCGGGGCGGTGCGATGACGGCACTCATCACTGCACGCGCTGCGCCAGCGAAACGCTAAAGATGCCCCACTCATCGACCCGCAGGGTGATCTTGCGAAAGCCCGCTGCCTCGACCAATTGATCCATTTCGGCCTGGCTGCGCCGACGCATCACCCAGGCCTGGCCGGCACGGTGGCTGGTGAGGGCGCGGGCAATCAGTTCCAGTTGCGGGTGCCATGGCTGGCCGGTGTAGACCAGGTAACCGCCAGGCTCCACCGCTTCAGCCAGTCCGGCGAGCGAGCCACCGACCATCTGGTTATCGGCAAACAACTCGTACAGGCCAGACACTACGGCGAGAGTCGGCTTGGGCTCCAGCGCCGCGAGATCCTGGCGGTCGAAGGCGTCGCCTTTGACGAACCGGGCGATGTCACCCAGGCCTTTTTCGACGATCAGCGCACTGCCGTCGCGCACGTTGATATCGCTGTAGTCGCGCAGCAGGATCGACTCGGGCAACGGGCTGACGCCTTGCAGCGCCTCGAGAATGTAACGGCCATGACCGGCGGCGATGTCGACGATGCGCACCTCGCGATTCTCTTCGCGCAACTTGCCCATCGCCAGGCGCAGCAACTCCTCGACGTTCAGCTTGCGCTGGCGAATGCCGCGCCAGCCGATGGAGTTCAGGTAGTTCTGGTCGATCATCTTGCCAATCGGCGAGGTGCCGGTGGGGCGGTTGCGGTAGACGTAGTCCAGGGTGCTGCCGGAATCGAAGCCCGTGTCGAAACCCAACTTCACCCCGGCCGACAGCTTGCTGCCGAAGCGCATGCTGGCGCGGGTCATGCGCCAGTACAGGTCGCGCAGTGAATTGTGGGGCAGGGGTGTCGCCAGGGCTTCGGACTCGGCACAGGTCGCGCCGATGCGGTCCGCATCCAGCAAGGAAGGACGGTCCAGCGGGCGGGCGAAATTCTGCAGGATGAAACGGCGTGCACTGGCGACGGCCGGCGCGCGGTTCTTCTCGCCCAGGGTGTCGTGGAAGAATCCCGGCAGAATGTGTTTTTCCTTGTGCAGGCTGCCCAGTCGCTCGAAGAACTGTTCCTGGGGTTTGCGATGCACCACAAAGTCGGAACCGGAGATCAACAGCTGCGTCGGCACCTGGATCGCCTGGGCATCGGCGACCACACGGTCGGCGGCTTCGTACAGGCCCAGCAGCACGTTCACCGAAATCGCCTTGGTGATCAGCGGATCGCTGTCATAGGACGCCACCCGTTCCGGGTCATGACTGAGGAACTTGGCCTTGACGTAGCTGTTGACGAAGAAATTGCCGCGAAATTTGCGCATCAACGCCAGGCCCGGGCGGGCGAAAGGCACATACAGCTTTACCTTGAACGCCGGCGATGCCAGCACCAGCGAGCGAATGCGCGGCGCATAATCGTGGACCCAGGTGGACGCAATTACCGCGCCGACGCTTTGCGCCACCACGGCGATGTTTTGCTCGTCGATCTGATGCGCCGCGCCGATGTGGTCGCAGAAGGTCTGCACGTCCCGCGCGCTGGTGGCGAAACTCGGACTGTCACCGCGTTCTCCGGGAGACTGGCCATGGCCGCGGGCGTCCCAGGCAAAGAAGTCGAAACCGGGCAGGTCCAGCTCATCCACCAGATGCGCAATGCGCCCGGAGTGCTCGTGCCCCCTGTGAAACAGCAGCACAGCCTTGCTGGGTTCGCCCGGGTCCGCGGCCACGGCTGGCCAGTGCCGATAAAACAATTCCACGCCATCATGGGTGGTGAATGTCCGGTCTTGAGCTTCGCGCATTGCAAGTTCCTTTATGCTGAGGGAGCGTTTTCCTTCACTTGGTCCAGGCCATGACGGACCCGGTTGACCAAGGTATAAACCAGCAGGGCAGCAACCACCGCCATCACACCATCGACCCACAGCGCTCCGAACCAACCCAAGGCAATACCGGTCGCCAGCACGCCACATACAAAGGCGCGGTCACTCTTGCCCATGGGCCCGTCATAGCGCCGCGACGCCCCGACCATCGCCCCCAGCACACCCGCGTATTCGCTGAACACCGCCAACAGCGTGACCAACAACACGAGCAACAGACTGGCATCGGGAATCAGGGCAAAGGGAAGGATCAGGGCTGCGTCGGCGATGATATCGCATAGCTCATTCAGGTAGGCACCCAGATGAGATTGCTGCCCGAACTCCCGCGCCAGCATGCCGTCCACGGCATTCAAGGCCATGCGCAGGAACATCCAGACCGGCACCAGCACAAACACCCACGGATGGCTGGCAAACCAGGCGATCACCGCACCCACCAGCACGGAAACAATGCCTGCTAGCAGGGTGACCTGGTTGGCTGTGACACCCTTGTCGTAGAGCCGTTGAACGGTAGGGCGCAGCAGGTTCTGGAATGCAGGTTTGAGTTGATAGATGGAGGGCATCGGGGCGGGATCTCGGGCCGGTTGCGGGCGTAAAGGATTCAGCTGCGAGATTACGATAGGTTGAGGGTTTGCTGGTGGGTATTTGTTGGGAATGAGCTTCGGTCTACATCTCGTGCTGAATCAGCCTGGGATGGAAACACCATTCAAATGTGTGCGAGCCTGCTCGCGATGGCGGTATGTCAGTCGTCGCTGATGCTGGCTGTGCCGACCCTATCGCGAGCAGGCTCGCTCCCACATGGAGTTGCGGATCTCTCGAATCCCAAACTCCAGCACTGATCCCTTGTGAGAGCAAAGCTTGCTCGCGATGGCATCGCGACCGGATTTAGCGAATCGCCCTACAGCCAATACCTCCTTCCCTGACTTATTTCTCCAGCTCGCCCCGGCAAAGTCTCGCGTCCGTCCCTGTACCGCGAGATCCCTGCATGTTTGCCCCCGACAAACTCCTGCGCCTGAACAACGCCATCGGCTTGTTGGTGGTGGCGGCCATGGACCCCGATCAGCCCGATGCGGCAGCGGTGCTGGCGGATTTTCGCAACTGCCTGAACGACTACGACAGTTGGGCGCAGAGCTTCTGGACCGGCTCGGCGCTGGACATCGAGCAGGTCTTCAAGGTTGGCAACGAAGTAGCCCTGGCGGCGCCGAAAAACCTGGATGAGCCCTTCATCGCCACCATGGCGACGTGTCCGGCGAGCGGCCCGCTGACGCTGGTGCACATGTTCCAGGCGGCGCGTTTCGTGCCGATCGGCAACACGCCGGTGATGCTGGAACCGGTCATCGACGGTGAACCGGGGAAGGAAACCTTTGGCGAGCCGGTCCATCACGTCATCGGCCCCAGCGGCATCCTGGAAATTCCCAAGTGCTGGCGGGGGCGCCGCTATCGCATCAGCTTCTTCCCCGAGGTCACAGTGGATCACGTCAAGGCGCTGTATGCGTCTTATCAGGGGGTGATTGGCGAGCTCGAGGGCTGGCTGAAAGAGGAATGGGAAATCCAGTTTCAACCGCTCTGGGCGGAGTTTTCCGACGCCGGGTTTCGCGAACGCTACAACCTGTTGCAGCAAGCCGACTGGCGCGGCCTCGAAAACGCCCTGCAGGCACTGTGGAATGACGTCAAGCAGATCTTCGAACTGCTGGCGGATTTGCAAGCCAACAGCGAGAAACTGCTGGAGTACCTGACCCAGGCCGAACTCGACCAGTTGCTCAAGGCCTCATCCGAGGCCATTGCCAAGGGACTGATGGTGCTGAGCGACGAGCCGTTGCTCTTCGTGCACATGGCCGCATTCACCAGTTGGCTGCGGATGTTGCCGCCCCAGTACCTGGCCGAAGTCGTCGGGCAGATACGGGTCTCGGTGCTGATCAATTTTCTGCTGATCCGATTGACCGGCACCCTCGGCCTGGGCGTGCGCATGAGTGGCAAGGTGCTTGACCAGCTCCGGTCCGCGCGAGCACGGGAGTGGTTGCGGGCGTCGGGCCAACGGCTGGGCCAATTCGCCCCTGACCGGCTCAACCAGCATGCCGATGTGTTGAAACCGGTGGTGATCAGCGCCCAGGGCGCGCCATTGAAGCCGACCCCTGTTGGCCCGTTGCAGATCACGCCTGAGCACGGGCCGTCCTTGTCTGTCAGTAATCCGGCTGCCGTGGCGCGGGAAAAATCCCAAAGTGCTACCCGGCTGAGCAAGTACGAACCCCACGACGACGCCCCGGCCCAATCGAAAAACCCCAACGGCGACAGCGCCGACAGCGCGGCCCTGACCCGCACCGACGGCTGTCCGGTGTCGATGGTCACTGGCGAAGAACTGCTGACCCTGGACGACGGCACGCTCGATGGCCGCTTGCCGTTTGTCTTCACCCGCCTGTACCGCAGCAGCGCGGCGGATCTGGACGTGGGCCTGGGGCGCGGCTGGAGCCATGCCCTGGCGCACCGCTTGCTGTTTGAGGGCGAGCAGGTCATCTGGATCGACCAGGAAAACCGCCGCACGACCTTTCCGCTGCCCAACGCCCAGCGCTCGGCGATCCACAACAGCCTGGCCCGGGCGGCCATCTACCTGGGCAGCGAGCCGGACGAACTGATCGTCGCCCAGCCCGGCGAACAGGCGCCTTTCCTACACTTTCGCGATGGTTATCTCACCGCCCTCAGCGACCGCTACGACAACCGCCTGACGATCCAGCGCAACATCCATGGCGACATCAGCCGCCTGGACAACGGTGCCGGGCGCTGCCTGCGTTTGCGCTACGAGCAGCGCCACCTGGTGGCTATCGACTACCAGAGCTTTCACCCGGCCCTCACCCTGGACGAAGCCTGGCGTACCGAGCAGACCCTGGCGACCTATCGCTACGACGCGCGCTCACGGCTGATCGAAGCGACCAACGCCGCCGGGGAAAGCGAGCGCTACGACTACGACGATGCCCACGTCATCCTCCAGCGGCAACTGGCTGGCGGTGCGAGTTTCTTCTGGGAATGGCAGGGCGTCGGCCAGGCGGCCCGCTGCGTGCGGCACTGGGCCTCGTTCGCGCAGATGGACACGCGCTACAGCTGGAGCGAGGACGGCAGCGTCACGGTCCGCCACCTCGATGGCAGCGAGGAAATCTATGTCCACGACGACCGCGCACGGTTGGTACGCAAGGTCGAGCCCGACGGCGGCGAACACCTCAAGGCCTACGACGAACAAGGCCGGCTGATCGCCGAACAGGACCCGTTGGGCGCCGTCACCGAATATCACTACGACGAAGTCGGGCGTCTGGTGGCGCTGATTCCCCCCGAAGACGCGCCCACGTCCTACGAATACCGCAACGGTTTCCTGCACGCCCGGGCCCGCGGCAAGGCCGTATGGACCTATCAGCGCAATGACCGGGGCGAGGTGATCGAAGCCATCGACCCGGATCAACAGCGCACCCGGTATGCCTACGACGCCCACGGGCAGTTGCTGTCGATCCACTACCCGGACACCAGTGAACACCGCTTCACCTGGAACCGGCTCGGCCAACTGACAGAAGAAACCCTGCCTGACGCCAGCCAGCGGTTTTTTACCTACGACGTCTTGGGGCGCTTGCTGACCCGCCAGGACGAACACGGCGCGGTGACGCACTACCAATGGGACGCCGTGGGCCGGCTGCTGCAGACCACCTTGCCCACCGGCGCCACCCGCGACTGGAGCTACAACGCCTACGGCAAGGTCACCGCCGAGCGCGACGAACAGGGCCGTCTCACCCGCTACGAATACGCCGATGACCTGCACCTGGTCAGCCGCCGCGTCAATCCCGACGGCAGCACGCTGCACTACCGCTACGACTCGGCGCGGCTGCTGCTGACCGAAATCGAGAACGAATCCGGGGAAAAATATCAGCTGGACTACACCCCCGGCGGCTTGATCCGACAGCAAGTCGGCTTCGACGGCCAACGCACCGCCTATGCCTATGACCTCAATGGACAGCTGCTGGAGAAAACCGAGTTCGGTGCCGACGGCAGCCAGCTTGTCACTGCCTACCAGCGCGACACGGCCGGACGCCTGCTGATCAAGACCCTGCCCGACGGCCAGGCGATCCAGTACCGCTACGACGGGCTGGGCCGGTTGGTTGATATCGATGACGGCAGCGACCATCCGCTGGCCTTCGAGTACGACGCCCAGGACCGGCTGATCACCGAGCACCAGGGCTGGGGCACCCTGCGCTATGGCTACGATGCCTGCGGACGGCTCAATCACCTGCGCCTGCCGGACAACAGCAAGGTCGACTACCACCACGCCCCGGGTGGCGCGCTGACCGCCATCGACCTGAACGGCGCACGCCTCACCGAACACCAGTTGCGTGGCGGCCGCGAACACCAGCGCCAACAAGGCCTGCTGCTCAGCCAGTACGAACATGACGAACAGGGCCGGCTCAAGGCCCACACCGTGCTGCAGAACCAGCAGACGCTGTTCTGGCGCGATTATGCCTACAGCCCCAAGGGCAACCTCGCCGCCCTTTCCGACAGCCGTCGAGGGCGGCGCGAGTATCAGTACGATCCGCTGGACCGCCTGACCCGGATCGAACACTCCCACACCGATCCCGCGGAACACTTCGCCCACGACCCGGCCGGCAATCTGCTGATGCAGGACCGCCCCGGCCCGACCCACCTCAAGGGCAATCGCCTGCTGATGGAGGGCGACCGCCACTACGACTACGACGCCTTCGGCAACCTGATCCGCGAACGCCGCGGCAAGGCTCAGGCCCTCGTCACCGAATACCGCTACGACAGCCAGCACCGTCTGATCGGCGTCACCACGGCGGACGGTCGCGAAACGTCCTACCGCTACGACGCCTTCGGCCGACGCATCAGCAAGACCGTGGCCGGCCTGACCACCGAGTTCTTCTGGCAGGGCGACCAACTCGTCGCTGAAAGCAGCCGCCAGCATCACCGAAGCTACCTCTACGAACCCGGCACCTTCCGCCCGCTGGCACTGCTCGACGGCAAAGGCCTCAACGCCTGCCCGTTCTACTACCACCTCGACCACCTGGGCACGCCCCAGGAACTGACCAACTACGGCGGCCAGATCGTCTGGTCGGCGCGCTACCACGGCTACGGCAAAGTCCGAGCGATAGAGCACGGCGGCGGCGAACAACTGGAACAACCGCTGCGCTTCCAGGGCCAATACTTCGACCCGGAAAGCGGCCTGCACTACAACCGGCACCGCTACTACAATCCGGAAACGGGTCGCTACCTGACCCCTGATCCGAGCAAACTGGCGGGTGGGCTCAATGGCTACCGGTACACCCTGAACCCGACGGGGTGGGTGGATCCGTTGGGGTTGGTGGATTGCCCGGGGAAGGGTGGGTGCAGGCCGGCGGTTGGGGAGCAGGATCCGGCTGCCAAGGTTGGGGTGGGGGAGGACGAATTATCCCCACCAAAACCTAAGTTTCTTTATCGTGGAGATTTGAGAACGCCAGAAGTCATTTTTAAAGAAGGATTTGTGAGTTTGGGAAAAAGCACTGACTTACGGCTTCATGTTTTGGATAATAGAAACCCGCTGAGTAATTTTGTAAGCACCTCCACCGATGTCGATGTTGGGATCGATTTTGGAACAAGATACGGGACGCAAAAAGGGTATTTGTATGTTTTAAAGAGAATCCCTGGGCGCGATGTGAATAAGGAGCTGCCGCGTAAGGATATCCCTTATAGCTATGAACATGAGATCGCAATTCCTGATCGAATAAAGACGGAAGATATCCTTGGGGTCACTCCGTTGAAGAAGGATGGTTCGTATGTTGGGTATTCTTTGCCCAATCCAGAAAGGAAATGAAAAAATGACGAAGCAAGTTGTCGTGATTATCAAGGATGGCAAAAGGGAAGAGGCACAGCTAGATGTGGATGCTGCGAAATCAACTATTTCTTTAACCTTTAAAAGCGGCTGGAAAGAAAAGTATTCTGGACTGGATGTGTATTCATGCCTTGGTGAAATTATCAAGGAGCACTCCAATATAAAATTTTTATGTAAAGGAGCTAAGTTGAGCGTGCGCCCTTCCAGCATGTCCTCTCAAATGTCATCAGGAATAGTGGCATATGATCATGTCTTGGGTGTACGTGCCTCAAGAGCGAGTCTCGTAAATATATTTGATTATGAAGATCAGCAAATAGTGAGCGATCCTCAGCTACAAAAAGACTATTTCTTCCGTTGGCTAGAGTCTATAAAAGATATAGATGAGTAAAGTCTCGTGCTTCGCTTTCAGAAGCCCCTCAACTTAAGGGGTGACTTCGGGGGCGACTTAAGGGGTGACTTCGGGGGTAGCAGTCTCCGTTCAGTTCAAGAGGCCGAGCCAGGGCTACCACCATCCACTGTTGAAGAGAGTCAACTCAGGGCCAGACACCAACGGATCAAATGTAAATCAAACCCGCCCAGCCACCTCCTCAACCAACCCCCTGAACCACTGCTGTGCCGGATGAGACTCGCTGCGCCGGTGCCAGATCAGGTCGAACGCCATCCGAGGCAACGTCACCGGTGGTGGGAACATCACCAGCTTGTTGCTGCCCGCCGCGCCCATCGCCACCCGTTTCATCACCGTAGCGGTCAACCGGGTGCGGGCGATCAGCGAGGGCACGGCGAACATCTGTGGCAACGTCAGGGCCAGTTCGCGCTGCTTGCCCTGTTGGGCAAGGGCGTGATCCACCAAACCGTGCAAGTCTCCCTCCGGCGAAACCAGCACATGGCGAAGTTGCAGATAGGTCTTCAGGGTCATGGCGCGACGGGCCACCGGATGGTCATGGGCGACAATGGTGACGAATTCGTCGGTGAGCACGGTCCGGCTCAATATCCGCGCCGCCGCCTGGGTCGGCGGCACGCCCACTGCCGCGTCGATCAGGCCGCTGTCCAACATGTCGACCGCGTGATCTCGGTCATTGAACGCGTACACATTCACCGAAACCCCCGGAGCCTGCTCTGCGAGTGCCTGCAACAGCGCGGGCAGGAGCACGTAGGCCGGGTAATCGGAGAGGCCGAGTTTGAACACCAGCGAAGCCTTGCCAGGCTCGAACTCGGGCCGCTCGACCAATGCAACTTGAAGCTGGTGCAGCGCCTGGGCAATCGGCACCGCCAGGTCCCGAGCTCGAGGCGTCGGCAAAAGCCCCTCGGCACTGCGGGCAAACAACCCATCACCAAGCAGCGTTCGCAGCCGCGATAACGCGGCACTCATCGCCGGCTGACTGACACCCACCCGAGCCGCCGCGCGGGTGACATTGCGCTCCGTCATCAGTGCGTCGAAGGCCACCAGCAAGTTCAGGTCGATCCCATGAAAATCCATAAATCAAATAATCATTCATATCGGTTATTTGTTAGACGGATCATAGCCCTCAATCCCAAACTCTCGCTACCACCCCACTTCAATGGCGAGAACCCCAATGACCCTATCAACCACCCACCTTGCTGAACAACTGCGCGCCGAGCGCCGGGCCGTTGAAACCTTCTACCGTGCATTCAGTGACCAACAGCCAGACCTCGTCGATGAAGTACTCACCTGTGACTGGGACGACATCCCGTTGGCACCCGGCCAGGTACCTGGCCCGGAAGGCGTCAAGGCCATCATTCGCAGCTTCGTCCAGGCGTTTCCGGATGTGCGGATCGTCGTCCACGACATGGTCCAGGAGCCCGGGAAAATGGGCGTGCGCGCCGAAATCACCGGCACCCATGCAGGCGAACTCTTCGGCATCGCCGCCACCGGCAAGCAGGTCAGTTTCCGCATTCATGAATTCCACACGTTCCGTGACGCGAAGCTGACCACGACATGGCACATGGAAGACTGGTTTGCCCTGTTCCTTCAACTCGGCCAGTTCCCTGCCCAGGCCTGAAAGGAGTTTTCCCATGAAGAGCGCTTTGATTAATGAGTTCGGTAGCCCGGATGTCATCGTCGAGGGCGAAGCGAGGTTGCGAAACCCACAACCCAACGAAGTGGTCGTGCGTATTGAGGCCGCTAGCGTCAATCCGCTGGACGTCAAGATACTCGCCGGTTACATGCAGCCGATCTTCCCGGTGGCATTCCCGTATGCCCCAGGGACCGATTTCAGCGGTGTGATTGAGTCCGTCGGCGAGCAGGTGAGCGTCCTCAAGACCGGGGATCGAGTGGTCGGACGAACCTCCCCCGAGCATGGCGGTGCGTTCGCCACCCATCTGGTCATCGCCGCCTCCGAACTGTGCGTCATTCCCGCGCCGATGAGTTTCGAACAGGCCGCTGCATTGCCGACCGCGTATGGCACGGCCAGGCAGGCGCTTTTTGATATTGGCAAGTTGCAGCGCGGCCAACGTGTGCTGATCCACGCCGGTGCCGGCGGCGTCGGCAGCATGGCAGTCCAGCTGGCCCATCTCGCCGGCTGCCATGTGATCGCAACGGCCTCGGCGAAGAACCTCGAACTGCTGAAAAGCTTGGGCGCCGATGAAGTCATCGACTACCGAACCCAGACCCTGGACAGCGTGCGCGAAATCGACCTGGTGCTCGACACCCTGGGTGGCGAAACGCTGGAGGAATCCTGGCAGGTGCTGCGTCCAGGCGGACGCATATCTACCCTGGTGGAATTCAATATCGAGGGTCGGGACGGTCACGCGGGTGAGTTCGTCTTCTTTGCCAGCGCCGTGCCTTTCCTTCCCGAGGCGATCCGACAGTTCAGCGAGGGGCAATTGCAGATCATCATCGATTCAACCTTTACGCTGGCGGAAACCCAGGCGGCGGTGGAAAAGGTCGCCACTGGGCATGCTCGAGGGAAGGTGGTTATTCGCCCGGGTGGCTGATCCCCAACCGCATGCTATTCAAGGCAGACAATTTGAATGATTCGGTTGTCGCCGTTTAATGTCGTATGGGTCCATTGCTCTAATGTTGCTATCTGCTGTGGCGTTAGGTCATACACAAAGCAAAAGTCTTCCGGCTCTGTCCATTTCATAAGAGTTACTAACTGGTCTACATATGAGCTCGGAATCTTTACGCTCTGTAATAGCTCTTCGGTTGTCTTGTCAAAAATTTCAACGATGGGCTTCATTTTTCTACTTTCCTGGTTGGGTCGGCAGGTTTGGTTTGTTCGCCAGTTACCGGATTAAATTCACCAAGATGCTTCCCTTGTTTTGTGTATAGCTCTACGGCAGCGTGCTGTGAATCCCACTCGTAGATCCGGCCTGCTCGATCCTTCCATCGTCGACGTTTGACGCCTCCGCCACGTACAAACGTTTTTGATGGAGCAATTTTGGCATCTGGAAATGCTGGAAGCAGCGCTGGAGGCTTATGGTATTTATGATCCCCCGGAACACTCAGAACCACATAAACCGGCCGAACCCCCGCCCCCACCGGAAACACCAGAATGAAATCCCGATACTCCGGCGGATAAATCGGATCGACGATGATGCTGTCGGCCATCGGCGTGGGCGGGTAGATCCAGATGGGAGGGGCCTGCGGTGCCGCTTCCAGGGCGGGGATACCCAGGGTGTCGGACGGATCGACGGCTGGCGTCCAGATCAGCTCGATGCCGTCACCCAAGTCGGCGATGTAGTGGTCGGCGCGAGGGACCAGGTGGACGACGTCGACCATTTCCCAATCGCGGTTCTGGCCGGTATAGAAGCCATAGCCCTTGAGGCTGCCATCGGCCTGTTGCTCTATTTGCAGGCGCATGCGGCTGCGGGCCTGCTTCAAGTTGTGTAGCTGTTCTTCGGAGTAAAGGGCGCTATCACCCAGGCTGGAAGGCCAGAGCAAGGCAACCATGCCGGTTAACAGCCCCGTGACGGCGGTGCCGCCCACCGTTGCCGCGGTTGCTTCAAGTGCGGTGCCGCCGAGAGCAAGTCTGCCCCATGACGCGGTTACCGCGCCGGCGCCCATCTGCTTGAGGGGCACAGTCCCCGATCCATCGGCATGCCTGCCGCCGAGCCAAACCAGGTCACCGTACTGCTTGACCAAATCAGCCGGCACATAACCGTTGGGGTTGCGGTAATCAATGACGCCGTCGGGTAACTTGCAGCTCTTGGCGAACACACTGCCGGTGACGGGCAGTGGCGTTCTATCGACCGTGGCCCAGCGTTCCTTTTCGTAGGCGGCCTGCCGGGCAAGCATGGCTTCATACTTCAGTTGCCCGGCTTCACGCTCGGCCAGCTCGCTGGGTGTCATGTCCCGATAGGTGACGTAATGCCCGTCGCCGCCGGGTGGGTTCTTGACTTGGGGGATGTCTTTTTGGCGTGTCACGGAGGGGCAGGTCTCGTCCAGTCGATGCGGGAGAGACGCTAACCCAAGGGCTCAGGCTGGGGCTGTAGGCGCTTTCTGTATTGGTTGTGCCTTTTTCCTCAGGCTCCGCAGGACACTGGAGCGCGTGAACGAAGAAGGCGCGTTGCAGCCAATAACTTCGCACCCAGCCATTAAAAAAAGCAGACCTTTGGCACCGATAACATCGTTTCTCGGGTGCTTTGCTTTTCCCTATATTGGCTGCCAGATCCGGTGAATGACTCAGCGTTCACCCCCTAAGTGCGAGTAGCCTCAATGAATAACAAACCTGACAGCGCAGGGCTTGATAACGCAGGAGCGGGAACCCGGGCGGTCTGGGGTGGCGAGCAAGTCAGGCATCCCTACAACGCCACGCAAACCCCCATCGTGGTCAGCGCCGCGTACGGATATGACGACATCGACGTCTGGTACGACGTCGCCTTGGGCAAGGCCCCGGGCTTTATCTACAGCCGCATGAGCAACCCCACCGTCGAGACCCTCGAAGCCAAGATCCGTGAACTGGAAATGGCCGAGTCCGCCGTGGCGTTCAGCACCGGCATGGCGGCGATCAGCAGTGTGCTCTACACCTTCCTGGCCCAAGGCGACCGGGTGGTGTCCACCAAGGACAGCTACGGCGGCACCAACAAGATTTTCGAAGAGTTCCTGCCGCGCATGGGGGTGGAGGCGACCTTGTGCGAGACCTTCGATCACGATGAAATCGAACGGGAAATCGCCAAGGGCTGCCAGGTGGTGTACCTGGAAACCCCGACCAACCCGACTCTGAAAATCCTCGATATCCAGCGTCTGGTGGCGGCGGCCAAGCGGGTCGGCGCCGTGGTGGTGGCGGACAACACCTTCGCCACGCCGCTCAATCAGAATCCCCTGGCATTGGGTGTGGACGTGGTGATTCACAGCGCGACCAAGTTCCTCAGTGGCCATGGCGATGTGCTCGGCGGCCTGGTCTGTGGCAGCGAGTCCCTGATGGCCAAGGTGCGGCATTATCGGGAAATCAACGGTGCGGCACTGGACCCGTTCTCAGCCTTCATGATCATTCGTGGCATGAAAACCCTGGTGCTGCGCATGCGTCAGCAGCAAGCCAGCGCGCGTGCCCTGGCGGAGTTCCTGTGCACCGAGCCGCTGGTGGAATCGGTCAACTATCCAGGCCTGCCCAGCCATCCGAACCACGCCGTGGCGTGTGCGCAAATGGCCGGCTTTGGCGCCATCGTCAGTTTCGTCCTGGTCGGAGGCATGGACACCGTCACGGCGCTCTTGCCCCGTCTGCGCTTCGCCCACTGCGCGGGCAACCTGGGTGCGGTGGAAACCATCTATGGCCCGGCGCGCACCACCAGCCATGTCGAAAACACCCTGGAGGAGCGGCTCGCCCTGGGCATCTCCGAGGGGTTGGTGCGGGTCTCGGTGGGCATCGAGGACACCGATGATCTGCTCGACGACTTGAAGCAGGCATTCGCCTTTGTCCGGGCCTCGCGGGAACAGCGGACGCAAACGAATACGCACGCCTCAACCCTGGAAGTGTGCACCGAAACCAGCCGTTGAACCGTCAGCGTCAGCCCCTCGCGACAAGGCGGTCACGGGGGTGTTCATGAATAGGAAAATAATAAAACCGGATGACAACCCATGTTGCTTCTACGCCGTCACTGCGCGCAGAGGTCGGGGCGCGTCCTCACGACTTTCATGAGAGCAACCATGTCCATAAAACAAGAACAACTCAGTACGCAGGTCGGCTTCAAGCAGGAAATGCAAACACGCCATATCGTCATGCTGGCATTGGGTGGCGTGATTGGCACCGGGCTTTTCCTCACGTCCGGCTACACCGTGAATCAAGCCGGCCCGTTGGGTGCGGTAATCGCTTACATCATCGGCGCCTTGATGGTGTACATGGTGATGATGTGTCTCGGTGAACTGGCGGTGCAGATGCCGGAAACCGGTTCATTCAGCACCTACGCCACGCGCTTTCTCGGCCCGGGCACCGGTTATACCGTAGCCTGGTTGTACTGGCTGACCTGGACCGTGGCCATCGGTTCTGAATTCACCGCCGCCGGTATCCTGATGGCGCGCTGGTTTCCAGACACACCGGTGTGGATCTGGAGCGCGCTGTTCGCCTGCGTGGTGTTCCTGAGCAACGTGGTCTCGGTGCGCTTGTTCGCCGAAACCGAGTTCTGGTTGTCCCTGGTCAAGGTCGCGACCGTGGTGGCGTTCCTGCTGATCGGCGGCGGCGCGATTCTCGGCCTGCTGCACATCGATCAGGCCCACAGCATCGGCTTGAGCAACTTCACCCGCGAAGGGCTTTTCCCCACCGGTTTCATGCCGATTGCCATGACGCTGCTGGCGGTTTCGTTTGCTTTCTCCGGCACGGAGTTGATCGGTATCGCCGCCGGTGAAACCAAGGATCCCCAGCGCAATGTGCCCCGCGCCATCCGCACCACCGTGCTGCGCCTGGCGATCTTCTTCGTCGGGACCATCTTCGTCCTGTCGACCTTGTTGCCTCGCGAACAGGCCGGCATCGTCGAGAGCCCCTTCGTCACCGTGTTCACCTACATCGGCATTCCGTACTCCGCCGACATCATGAACTTCGTGATCATCAGCGCCTTGCTGTCGGCCGCCAACTCCGGCTTGTACGCCGCCTCACGGATGCTCTGGACCCTGAGCGACCAAGGGCACCTGCCCAAGCAGTTCTCGGCACTGACCCGCATGGGCACGCCTCTCAACGCGATCATCGTCAGCATGGCCGGCGGCGCCGCCTCGTTGCTCAGCAGTGTCTTTGCCGCCGACACCATCTACCTGGCGCTGGTGTCGATCTCCGGGTTGGCCGTGGTGGTGGTGTGGATGAGCATCGCCGCCAGCCAGATCGCTTTCCGTCGTCACTACGTTGCCAATGGCGGTGATGTGCGCCACCTCAAGTTCCGCGTCCGCGGCTATCCGTGGGTGCCGCTGGGGGCACTGGCCTCCTGCGGGTTGGCGTGTGTCGGGATTGCTTTCGATCCGGAACAGCGGGTGGCGTTGTACTTCGGCTTGCCATTCATCGTCTGGTGCTATTTCGTGTACTTCATTACCCGCAAAAGCCGCGAGCAACGCTTGCTGGTGAACCCGTTGGCACAGCCGTCCGATGCAATCTAGACGGTGCCGGGGGGAGGGCGTCAATGAGGCAGGATCATGAAGCAGAAACCGTTACCCCCGTTGAACTGGCTGCGGGCATTCGAAGTGTCGGCCCGCTGCCTGAACTTCACCCACGCCGCCGAAGAGCTGTGCTTGACCCAAGGCGCGGTGAGCCAGCAGATCCGTCAGCTGGAAAGCCACCTGGGGGTGGCGCTGTTCAAACGCCTGCCCCGTGGCTTGGGGCTGACCGAGGAAGGTCAGTCCTACCTGCCGGTGGTGCAGGATGCGATCACACGCCTGGCGGTGGGGACCAACGAGATTTTCGGCCAGCACAAGCGCCGGCCGATCAAGGTCCGCGGCAGCCTGGCGTTCTTCGTGCACTGGCTGGCGCCGAAACTGGTGGACTTCCGCCAGGCCCATCCCCAGGTCGACATCCGCTACATCAGCAACATCTGGGTCAAGGAACTGGATGGCGAGGACGACCTGGAAATTCGCTGGGGCCATGGTCAGTGGTCGGGCCTGGTGTCGCAGCGGCTGACCTGGGACACCTTGTTCCCCGTCTGCTCTCCAGCGCTGATGGCGCGTTCGCCGCTGCAGGAACCGGCGGACGTGGCGAAGCATCCGCTGTTGCATGTGCTGGGGTACGAAGAAGGCTGGGGGTACTGGCTGAACATGGTCGGTGCCGACCACGTCGATTCGTCGACGGGCATGCAGTTCGACACGCTGGTCTGCACCTTGCGCATGGCCGAACTGGGGCAGGGGATCGCCCTGGCCCGGTCGTCGATGGTCGCTGACCTGCTTGAGGAGGGACGCCTGGTCGAACCCTTCACCCAGCGCATCGAAGCCAGCGAGTCGTTCTACCTGGTACGCGGTTCCGGGACCGAACAGCACCCCGACGCCGTCATGTTCGCCACCTGGCTGGTCGAGCAGGCACATCGTTTCAAATGAATGGCCGGAGCCAACCATGCGCTATGTAAGTACCCGAAACTCGGTCGTGCAGGTCGATTTCGAAAAGGTCGTGTTATCGGGCGTGGCCCCGGACGGCGGGCTGTTCGTGCCGCTGGAGTTGCCGCTGTTCGAACCCCAGGAGATTGCCAACTGGTCGACCTTGTCCTATGACGAGCTGGCTTATCGAGTGATGAGCCCGTTCGTGGGCGAGACGATTCCCGAGGCAGACCTCAAGCGCATGCTCAAGGAGGCTGGCAGCCAATTCAGCCATCGCTCCCTGGCGCCTCTGCATCAGGTGGATCGCAACGAATGGGTCCTGGAACTGTTCCATGGCCCGACCCGCTCCTCGAAGGATTTTGCCGCCCAGCTCCAGGCTCGGCTGGTGCAATATTTCCTGCGCAAACGCGATCGCCGCGCCGTGGTGATCGGCGCCACCAATGGCGATACCGGGCTGGCGGCCATCGAAGCTTTCAAGCATTGCGAGGAAACCGTGGTGGTCGTGGTCTACCCGGAAGCGGGCGTACCCCAGGACCAACTCCGGCACCTCCAGGCGGTGGCGCATCCCCGGGTCCACCAGTTCGCCGTCAATGGCAGCTTCGACGAGTGCCAGACCCTGGTCAGCCGGTTGTTCCGGCAGTGGCCGTGCACCGGGCACGAAGCGATCAGTTTCAACTCCAGCAACTGGGTGGGGGTGCTGGCGCAGTTGGTGTTCTATTTCCACGCCGTACTGCAACTGGGCGGCGGCCAGCGGCCCATCGGTTTCAGTGTGCCGGCGGCGAGTTTTGCCGAGGTCTATGCCGGTTACATTGCGCAGAAGATGGGCTTGCCGATCACCCAGATGATCGTGGCGACCAACCAGAACGATGCGCTGCACCAATTATTCTTGAAGAACCACTACTCCCGGTTGCGCGCCAACAAGACCTTGTCGCCGGCCATGGACCTGTCGATCTTTTCCAACCTGGAGCGATTTCTCTGGGAGCTCTACGGGCATGACGACCAGGCTGTGAGTGCGCTGATGGAACACTTCGAAAGCAGCGGCGAGATGACCATCTCCAATGAGTTCTGGCTGCAGGCGCGGATGATCATCGATTCCTACGCCGTCAGTGATGAACAGACCCTGGAAGAAATCATCTCGCTGTACCGCGACACCGGCTACGCCATCGACCCCCACACCGCCACCGGCGTGCTTGCGGCCAGGTTGTACCGGCGAAGCCTGGTGGCGCCGATGGTGACCCTGGGGGAAATCTCACCGGCCAAATCGGCGGCGTTGCTTGGCGAGCTGGGGATCAGCGTTTCGCCACTGCATCACCCGCTCGCGGAACACGGCCCGGTGCAGATCCGTCGGATCCAGCCGGACGACCTCGACACCCTCCATCAACTGCTCGGCACGCTGTAAGGAGGCCCCGTGAAGCGAATTCTCGACCCGCTCGACGAACGCATCATCGCCGAACTGCGCCTCAACGCCCGGGCCGCCCATGCCGAGCTGGCGGCGAAGGTCAACCTGTCGCGCAATGCCGTGCGCCAACGCATCGAACGCCTCGAACGCGACGGTGCGATCCAGGGTTATACGGTGCGAACGGGGGAGGGACTTTCGGCTGCGTCGAACATCAATGCGGTGATTTTCGTCTACCGCTACGACCGCATGCGCGGCGCGGAAGTGCTGCAGGCCCTGCAAGCCATGCCGGAAGTGCTTCAGTGCGACGTGATGAGTGGCGAATTCGACCTGATGCTGCGGGTCGGCGCGGCGAGCCCGGAGCGGGTGCACAGGGTCTGGAAGGACATCTCGGCGTTGCCGGGGGTGGAGAACACCGTCACCTCATTCGTGCTGTCGTCAGTGATCTGAAGCTCGACACACAACCCCTGTGGGAGCGAGCCTGCTCGCGATAGCGGTAGACCAGCCGACTTCGATGTTGACTGACCTGACGCTATCGCGAGCAGGCTCGCTCCCACAGGGTTATGTGTCTGTTGATCGTTCCCACGCTCCCTGTCGCGCAATGCCGTGCGCCAGCGCATCGAACGCCTCGAACGCGACGGGGCGATCCAGGGTTATACGGCGCGGAAGTGTTGCAGGCGCTGCAAGCCATGCCGGAAGTGCTTCAGTGCGATGTGATGAGTGGCGAATTCGATCTGATGCTGCGGGGCGGCGCGGCGAGCCCGGAGCGGGTGCACAGGGTCTGGAAGAACATCTCGGCGTTGCCGGGGGTGGAGAACACTGTCACCTCATTCGTGCTGTCGTCAGTGATCTGAAGCCCGACACACAACCCCTGTGGGAGCGAGCCTGCTCGCGATAGCGGTAGACCAGCCGACTTCGATGTTGACTGACCTGACGCTATCGCGAGCAGGCTCGCTCCCACAGGGTTATGTGTCTGTTGATCGTTCCCACGCTCCCGCGTGGGAATGCCGCCAGGGACGCTCCGCGTTCCGCGCCTGATCGACCCAGACAAACCCCTGGTCAAAACGCCCATGAAATAGAGCAAATTGGCATATTTCACTGCCCGGCCCACCCCCCTAACCTAGATCCAACAACCTCATCACCCGGATCAAGGGACACAACAAAAATGACTGAATACAAACTGGCGCTGGTCGGCTTCGGCGGTGTGAATCGGGCATTGGCGCAATTGATCGCCGAGCGTAACGACCGCTGGAAAACCGAACTGGGTTTCACCCTGAAGATCGTCGGCGTGACCGACCTGTTTCTTGGCTCGGTCATGGGTCGTGAAGGCCTGGACGCTGCGCTGCTGGCCAAGCTGCCCACCACCAAGGGCGCCTTCGCGCAATGGCCGGGAGGCAACGCCGAAGCGCTCAACGAAGCGGTGATCAAGGAGAGCGGCGCGGACATCATCGCCGAAGCCACCTTCACCAACCCGGTGGACGGCGAGCCCGCTACTTCGTTCTGCCGCTGGGCACTGGAAGGCGGCAAGCACGTCGTCACCACCAACAAGGGACCGATTGCCCTGCATGGCGCCGAGCTGAAAGCACTGGCCCGCCGCAACAACGTCGCCTTTGAATACGAAGGCTCGGTGATGAGCGGCACGCCGGTCATCCGCGTCGCCAAGCAGTCGCTGGCCGGCAGTGCGATGACGGGTTTCGAGGGCATTCTCAACGGCACCTCCAACTTCGTCCTCACCTGCATGGAAAACGGACTGGGGTTTGCCGACGCGGTTGGCAAGGCGCAAGCATTGGGCTATGCCGAAGCCGATCCGACCGCGGATGTCGAAGGGCACGACGTGCGCCTCAAAGTGGTGATCCTGGCGAACGAACTGCTCGACGCCAAGCTGAAGGTCAGCGATGTCAGCTGCAAAGGGATTTCCTCCCTCGACCTCGACGACATTGAAAAAGCCCGCCAGGACGGCGCCCGCTGGAAACTCATCGGCGCCGCCAGCCGACACGCCAACGGCTCGATCAGCGCCAGCGTCGAACCGCGCCTGTTGAGCAACGATCATCCGCTCGCCGGCGTGAGCGGCGCCACCAACGCCGTGTCGTTCACCTCCGAACTGCTCGGCGCCGTGACGGTGTCCGGGCCTGGGGCCGGGCGCACGGAAACAGCGTTTGCGCTGCTCTCGGACATCATCGCCATCCACCAGTCTGCCGCGCGCAACCAGGAGTAACCCATGAACGTATCTCGACTGGCCCTGGCCGTGACGCAAGCGCACATCGACGTCCTCAACCCCTTTGATGGCAGCCTCGTCGGCAGCGTCGCGGATGTCTGCGCCTCCCAGGTTCCGCAGTTGCTGGCGACCGGCCGCAGCGGCGCGCACGCCTGCGCCGCGCTACCCCGTCATCGCCGCGCCAGCATCCTCGAACAGGCGGCATCGAACATCCAGCGCGACGCCCAGGCGTTTGCCCGGCTGATCGTCGACGAGGCCGGCAAGACCCTCAAGCAGGCCGAAAAGGAAGTCAAACGCTGCGTCAACACCCTCAAGTTGTCCGCCGAAGAAGCCCGGCGCAACGCCGGAGAAGTGGTGCCGTTCGATGCCTATGACGGCGCCGAATCGCGCCAGGGCTGGTTCTCCCGCGAGCCTCTGGGCCTGATCGTTGCCATCACCCCCTACAACGACCCGCTGAACCTGGTGGCCCACAAACTCGGCCCGGCCATTGCCGGCGGCAACGCGGTGATTCTCAAACCGTCCGAACTGACGCCGTTGTCGGCCCTCAAATTGGTCTCGTATCTGGTTTCGGCGGGTTTGCCTGAGTCGGTGGTCACCGTCGCCACCGGCCGTGCCGAACTCGGCAAGGCCCTGGTCGCCGCCCGCGAGGTGCGCATGATTTCCTTCACCGGCGGCTTCGTCACCGGCGAACAAATCGCCCGCACCGCCGGCCTGAAGAAACTCGCCATGGACCTGGGCGGCAACGCACCGGTCATCGTCATGGGCGATTGCGACCTCGACACGGCCGTCGAAAGTTGCCTGTCCGGCGCCTTCTGGGCCGCCGGCCAGAACTGCATCGGCACCCAACGCCTGCTGATCCAGGCGCCGGTCTACGCAGCCTTCCGGGAACGTTTCGTCAGCCAGGCCCAAGCGCTGGTGGTGGGCAATCCCTTGCTGGCCGACACCGACATCGGCCCGATGATCACCCCACAAGCCGCGCAGAATGCCGAGCAAATAGTGAACGAAGCCCTGCAAGACGGCGCCACCTTACTCTGCGGCCACCGCCGCCAAGGCGCCTGCTACGCCGCCACCGTCCTGGAAAATGTCGACCACGCCAGCCGCCTCTGGCGCAACGAAGTCTTCGCCCCGGTGGTGGTGTTGCAGCCCTTCGACACTTTCGACGAAGCCATCGCCCTGGCCAACGAGCCCGACTACAGCCTCCACGCCGGCATCTTCACCAGCGACCTCGCCACCGCCATGAGCGCCGCACGCCGAATCGAAGCCGGAGGCGTGATGATCAATGACTCCTCCGATTTTCGTTTTGATGCGATGCCGTTCGGCGGCTCCAAGTACGGCAGCCTGGGGCGGGAAGGGGTGCGGTTTGCCTATGAGGAAATGACCCAGCCGAAAGTGGTGTGCCTGAATACGTTGGGTTGAACGATCCGGGCAACAAGTATCGGCAAGCGTTGTTCGCCTGGCATTGCGCCCAGGCTGACATCGCCCCCGCGCCGCAGGTGGGCCCGTCAGGCCTCAACCACCCTGGGTCGATGTTTCGAACGAAGATCATCGAGGTAGTCGGCCTCCAGTCCTTCCAGGGCGGCGCAACGGTCGATCAGATCGCGGCGACGCACCTTGCCGGTAATTTGCGCCATGACCATCAAGCCTTTGAGCACGCCGGCTTCTTTGGCAAACAGTTCGACTCGTTCTATGGTTGCCTCGGGTACACCCGTCATCGACAGGTACCGGGCAAAGCAATGGCGGGAGCCGGCCAGGAGCGTGAACACGTCATGCAGCGCGCGGAACTTGGTCGTATTGGAGGCCAGGGGATTGTCGAGCAACTGTTCCAGGTGGCCATAGAACCAGGGTTGTGCCTTGAAGTTATCCAGGAATGCTTGATGGCGCTGTCGGAATGACGCGTCGACGTCGTGTTGCTGAGTCGGCGTCCATTCCAGGCAAAACATTCGCCGACTGCCCTCATTCTGGAAGAACTGATCAAGCACCTCCTGGGGGTATCGGTACTCGCACAGCACGCTGGCGGGGTTGTCATCGACGATGTCCCAGGTGCCATCGGCATTGGCCTGGCGCAGCACGACAACGTGCTGAGCATGTGAGCTGCGGTATTCGGGGCAGTGGGCAAAGTAATACACATCCCCCGACAGGAAGGCGCAGCCATAAGCCTGGATCTGCTGATGGATGACGGGCAGCAGGTCATCCAGGCATTCGGCCTTGCGCTCATGAAAACGTATGCCCAGCAGTGCCAGGTCGTCGGCGGCGAAATAGGGACTTTGCAGCGCGTACTTGGCTTTGTTCTCCACCACCATTTGCTGGAAGAGGTCGTCCACCGCAGGCAGCGCGTTATAAAAAAGCCAGTCCACTTCAATGCCCAGGCGCTTCATGAACACAACGGCATGACGCTGGAAGCAGTTGAGGAAACGCCGGTCGTACAGATGTACATCGTAGGGGAACTGTTGTTCTTCCATGACGGGCAATCCTTGGCCTAGGCAGTCAGGTAGTGGTTCAGGAGAAGCCCGGCGACGGACGCCGGGCTGCCCAGGAACTGGGGGGCCAGATGGTCGGTTTCGAACTCGATTTGAAAGGCGTCTTCCAGGCGCGTCACCAGGAGCATCAGCTTCATCGAGTCAACACCTGCTTCGAGAAAAGACAACTCAGGGTTGACCTGGACGCTCTGGGGCGCCACTTCCTTCATCAATTGATAGATCTGCGCGAGTACGGTGTTTCGATCGGTTTCAAGGTCTGTGGAACTCATCGGGTGCCTCCGTCAATCAATCATGAACGCGCCAGCGGAACGGGCTGCGAGGCTCGACGCAACTGAGCCAGCCCCAGCAATCCAATGGCGGTAACCAGGCCGGTGCCGATCATCAGCCCAGGGCCGGACCCCGGGCCGAAGACCGATGCAGAGGTTGCAAAGGTCAATAACAAAGGGCCGGTGGCCTGCATCGAATACGCACAGAAAGTACTGCGACTGCCGACCAACGCCGCCTGGGCATCGTTATTCGCGCAGCGCATCAATTGGCTGCGAACGGCGATTCGCAGGTGGTTGGTGACGAATCCGACCAGAAACGCCCCGACCAGCGAAAGCAGCACGTGGGGCGCCAGGACCATCAGCGCGTCGACCACGATCAGACAGGTCGCGAACATCACCAGGCGATGTTTGCCCAATGGCATCAGCGCGGCCAGGAAAGCCCCGATGCCCGCGACGCCGGAAGCAATGCCGAAACTGGTGGGGCTCCAATGGTTAACTTGCTGATAGACGACGGGCATCATGCTGTTGAATGCGCCGATATGCAGGGCTATCAGCCCAAGGCAGGCCATCCAGCCGTAAGGCATTTCGAAGGTATCGTCAGAGGTTTTCCTGGCCTGCGTGGGTGCAGGACCTGGAGTCTCGATCGCGACGCTGCGTTTCATCCTGCCAGCCAGCAAGACCGGGCTGAGGGCCGCTCCCGTCAGTGCCACGGCGATCAGAAAGACCGAGTCATCGAGCAGGCCCAACAGTGCTCCGCCTGCCAACGAGCCCGTGAAGCCACCGACCTGGATGGCGGTTTGCATATAGCGCGCGGCATCGTCCGCCGGTAGCCAGCCGGCGACGACCCGGCGGGTATTCTCGATTTCCAGGGAGCTGGCTGTGAGGAAGTCGACCGTTCCCACCATCAATGCGATCAGCAGGAATACACCGAGAGCCGCGGCCAGTCCAAACCAGGCAAAGAGTGCCGCAATGACAAAGGCGGCGACACGCAACGCGACCAGCCAGGCGGCGCCGATGTTGGCCGCTCGCCCTCGACTCACCAGGTCCAGCGCGAACGGTACCGCCACCGAGAGACACAGGACGACACCCAGGGGCACGCTCGAACCGGACAGTTTCAGCGACATCCAGATCACACCGGTCAATACGGCCTGGTCACAAGCCGTGGACAGCGCAACGACACCGTAGAACAGCAAGTTTCGCGACGACATGATGGAACTCCGGTGGGGCCAATCGCATGACCGGTGAGTGACGAAAGCATGGACCGTCGAACGATGTCCTCGAAAAAAAATCGCACGTCCTCGCCTTCATGATCGGCTGACAAGGCGCTACGAAGACGCCTGAAAATACCCAGGCCCCGACATGCTCCGCAACTTGCGTTAGCAAAACTAAAGGCCACTGCAAAAACCTAACGCAACGCCACGAGGGCGGTTGCCGGTAGTAGGCTCTGACCACCGATGCCATCGGACGCAGGAGCGAGCAGCGTGAGAAGTGAAGGACTGCAAACACTGATTTCAAAGTTGAAAGAGAACCGGCGAAATACGGTTGTGTTTCATGGGCGTACTGAAATGGAGCGTGTCCGGTTCTCTGACTTGTACCAGGCTGTTTCGCTTGTTTCGCGGCAGCTCGGTGAGTTTGGACTGAAGGCGGGCATGCAGGTCGCAGTGATCGCCGAAAATGGCAAGGCGGCTTTTCTACTGGATCTCGCCTTGTTGGATATCGGCTGTATCGCCCTGCAGGTTCCCGAGAAAACCGCCGGGAGCGCCCTGGTCGACATCGGCCAGCAGAACATTGCCTTTCTGCTGGTCAGCGCCTTGTTCCTTGATGAGGTGGACACCGGTTCGTGGGAACCCATTGGAACACTCCAGGGCTTGAGGCTGTTCCGCAACCCGGCCTGTTCGAATGCATTCGCTCCGGTTGCAGGTCCCATTATTTTTTCGTCCGGGACGAGCGGCAAACAGAAGAAGATTCGTGTCAATAACGCGACCGTCCTGCTGAATGCCCGGCAGTTTTTTTCAGCCATCGATTCACGACAGGACGACAATTTCCTGATCTTCCTGCCCCTCTCCAATTATCAGCAGAAGTTGTTGATCTACGGGTGCATCGATACCGGCATCGACATCGTTCTCAGTGACATGCAGAACGTCATGCAGGCCCTGAAGCAAACGTCCCCCAGCCTGTTTCTGGCCCCTCCGCTTTTCTATGACTCGATGTGGCGCCTGGCGGATGGACGCGGCGAGAAGCTGCGCGAGTTGTTCGGTACTGGCATGCGGCAGATGTGGAGTGGCATGGCTGCACTGCCGTCGGCCATCCTGGAGGGGTATCGCGCTGGTGGGCTACCGCTGCTCGAAGCCTATGGCATGACGGAGTACGGCCCTATCGCAGTCAACACTCTCCAGCATAACCGGCCCGGCTCGGTGGGACGGGCATTGGTTCCAGGCAGCGTGACGCTGGAAAGTGACGGGGAAATTCTACTCAGGTCGAGTCAACGGTTGACCTGCGGTTATGTAGACCAGCCTGTTGACGTCGAGCAAGCGGTGTATCGAGACGAGGTTGCGATCGCCACGGGCGATGTCGGTCGCATCGACGATGAGGGTTATATTTTTATCGAAGGTCGCAAGAACGACACGATCATTACCTCGGGTGGCCAGAAGGTTCATCCCACTGCCGTCGAACAATCATTCAACAGCCTGCCTTGCGTGCAGTATGCCGTAGCGCTGGGTGCCAGCCGACCCCACCTGGGGATGTTGCTGGTGGTCGAACAGATCGATTCGGGCTCCCGGCAACTGATTGAAAAAACCATCAGTGATTACAACGCCGGCGCGAGTGTACCGATACGCAACTATTTCCTGTCCACCGAACCGTTCACCGCCGAGAACGGTTTGCTGACCCGGAACCTGAAGCTGCAGCGCAAGAACATATCGTCCCGATACGAAACTTGCGTATTCAACTGAGTCGTCACGCAAAACATTGATCTTCCACACTGAGAAGGCAAGGAGATTTACCTTGGACGCGTTAAAAGAAGACTTCGGACTTAGCGATGAGGAAATTGCTTTTTTCTTCAAGAATGGATATGTAAAGCCGTTCAAGGTCTATGAGCCGGAAGAGATGGAGCGGCAATGGCGAACAGTGCGTCTGCAGACACTCGATCGCAGCAATGCCGTTTATTCCGACAATACAATCTCCAACGCAGGCAATAATAATCTCGCCAACTATGACCGGCATCTGGATATCCCTTTTCTCGGTCAACATGTCTGTAACCCCAGGATCGTACATAAAGTGCGCAGCCTCATGGGCAAAGACTTGCTGTGCTGGCGCACCGAGTTCTTCTCGAAGTACCCGGGAGATGCCGGGACCGACTGGCACCAGGCGAACACCTTCGCCGGGGTGGCGGGGCGTCCTCATATCGTCTGGCCTGATGACTCGGGGCGGCGCGGGACGCTGACCGCCTGGACCGCTTTCACCGACACGATGAAAGACACGGCCTGCATGGCGATCGTCCCCGGCACCCACAACATGATGCATTACGACGAAGAAAAGCGTCTGATATTCAACCCCGAGAAAAACAATGACCTCGTCAAGGATGGCGTCCGCCGTGGATTGTGGGGCTACGACTACCGCGACCTGCAGGTCGATCCGGATTGGAAGCCTGACGAGTCGAAAGCGGTCTACTTCGAGATGAAAGCCGGCGAATGCGTGATTTTCTGGTCGACGGTACTGCACTCCTCGCTGCCGCACCTGGGGCTGACCAACAAGATGCGCCTGGGGTACTCCGCTCGCTACGTACCGCCGGAAGTCCTTATCCACCCCGATACCGACATGCTTCACGAGTTCGGTGGAGAGGTCAGCCTCGAAAATTATGGCGCTGTCGTGGTGTCGGGCGAGAACCGCTATACCCATAACCGTATTCGCGAAAAAAACATGCTGGGCGAGCCGTTCATCCCTGCCTGATCACTGTCGGGCCGGATCGATTCCGGCCCTGTTCTGTATAAGGACGAATGCGGATGCGCATAATGATTGACGCTTGTTCCTACGCCTTGGGTGAAGTAGAACGTCCTTATCACGATGTGCCTGACTTCAAGAATATGCTTGATCGCTTTGGTTATCCGGATGAACCCTCGGTATTTGGCTGGGGAAGTTACTTCAAGACCGACGGCGACATATTCGACCTGGGCATCAGGTCTGCTCGCCAGACCCTGGCCCAGAGCCGCGTATCTTCGGATGATGTCGATTTCGTCATGTTTTGCTCGACCTGTTTTCCCGGAAACGAGATCGAGTACATCAATTACAACGTTCGACTGTATGAACGTCTGGAACTGAAGAAAGCATTTCCCATCGGCATCACGCTGAACAACTGCATCAGTTTCATGAGTGCGATCGTGATGGCTGAGAGCATGGTGCGCAGCGGGATCTACAACAACATCCTGATCATCACCGCCGACAAGGTCTACGACGAGTCCATACGCTTCAACAACTTCGCCTTGCTCAGCGACTCGGCGGCCAGTTGCCTGGTGACCCGTTGCGAGGGGCCGGGCCTGGAAATAGTGTCTGCGCGTTTCGGTGTCAGCCAGGATCCGATCACGTCCAATCACGGGAAAGACGAGCCTGAACTTTACGGGCGAATCCTGAATGACGTACTGGAGTCTTGCGCGGTAACCCTGGCCGATGTCAGCAAAGTGTTTTGCAACAACATCTTCCGCCCCGTGACGCAGCTCAAGGAAACCCGTCTCGGGTTTTCGCGCCGGCAGCTGTATCTGGATAACGTGGCGCGCTGCGGGCACTGCTTCTCGGCAGATACGTTAATCAACTATGTCGACTATGTCCGACAGAACACGCCGGCCGAGGACCAGAAATTCCTGTTCTCGATCGATGCCCCCAACCTGCGCGCCAACCTGCTTGCTCAATACAAACATCAACCGTGACCCATCCAATATCGCTCTCTGGAGGAACGCCCATGAACATGCCAACCCAGGAACTGCACACTCCGACCGACACCAGCGCGTTGTCGACGGTCCACACCATTTGGGCCGAGGTGCTCAAGCATCCGGCACAAACCGATCAGGCTGACTTTTTCGACGCCGGGGGCAACTCGATGCTGTTGATCGCGATACTGAATCTGATCCATGAGCGGCTCGATCGCGAGATCAACCCGGCCGCGCTGGTCAACGGCATCACTCCAGCCAGGCTCGCTGAACTGGCCGCGTGAGAATGTCCAGGCCGACGCAGAGACCCACAGGAAGGACTTTTTATGATCGAGTTCATTGATTCTCGCGGTGTGCCTGTGCGAGTGCAGGACGCCGCCGAAGCAGACGAATTGGAGACTGCCCTGACGGGCATTCTTGGAATGGAGTTCGATCCACTCCCACTCCTGCAGCGGCGCGAAGTGCGTTGCCCGATTTCTCGGTTGATCGAAAGTGTCGTCAGGTTATCGAGCATGGAAGACCGGCAGATCCAGCAGGCCACGCTGCTGCTGGGCAGTCTCGACCCTGAACGGTTGAACCCCCGTGAGCGAGGGCATCTGGCGGCCTGCAATCACTGGGTCAACCAGGACTATGATCAGGCCCATGCTTGCTGGCGCGAACTGCTGGTCCAGCATCCGCGCGACATCGTGGCCTTGTTCAGCGTGCATATGCTGGAGTTCAACATGGGGTGGACCGAGCGGATGCGCGAAACCGTGGTCGCGATAAGGCCCTTCTGGGGACCCGCGCATCCGCTGTATGGGTACGTGCGGGGCATCGAAGCCTTTGCCCTGGTGGAAAACGGCGACTATGACGCCGCGAGTATCGCGGCCGAGTGCGCGCTGGCGATCAACCCGCGGGACATCTATGCGATCCATGCTGCCTGTCACGTCGGCTACGAACGTGGGCAGTACGCCCAAACGCTGAAGTGGCTGGACGACACCGAGCGTAATTGGGCCGACAACCTCTGCATGCGCATTCATCTGTGGTGGCATCACGCGCTGTTCAATCTCTACATGCAGCGCCCCGATGCGGTCCTGCAGACTTTTCATCAGAAAATCAGGATCAAGAACGACCCAGACGGATATGAGGATCTGGACGCAGTCAGTCTGTTGTGGCGCTTGTCGCTGACGGGGGTGGATGTTTCCGAACTGTGGCAGGAAGTGGCGCAATACTGGATGCCGTCCATCGATCAATCACAGTACTGGTTCAACGATGTGCATTCGATCATGGCGATGGCCAGCTCCAATCACCAGGTGCTGGTGCAGCGCATCTTGCGACGTATCGACGCCACGTATGCCAAGGTCCCGATGATTGCCAACGTGACTCGCACCGTTTGCCGGGGGCTGATTGCCTTCCAGCAAGAGGACTACGACAGTGCCCTGGAATTGTTGAGCAAGATATTGCCGGCGGTGCGGGCCATTGGCGGCAGCAATGCGCAACGTGATCTGCTGGAACTGACCACGATCGAGGCGGCCATACGGGCCCGGCAATTCGATCGTGCAAGACAGCTCATCCAACAGGGACGCAGCCTGCGTCACCCTTCACCCTTTCGTACGTTCTTTGTCGACCGTTTACAGGATGAGGAGCCGATCCACCTGCGAGCTTGACCGGACAGGTCGGTGCGTTGCGCTCAAGAGCGCAATGCACTGTCCTCACCGGCCGCGCGGGGTGATTCCGTCGAGCAGGCGTTGCATGTTCCCCGAAAGTACCAGGCGCGCATCGTGAGTGCCAATACCCTGATCCGGGTCGACGATGAATGCGCGCAGTCGTTTATTGATCGCTTCATGATTATTGATGGGCCAGTCCGTGCCAAAGATGATCTTGTGATTGATCTCGCTCTGGAACAGCGTGGTCAGCATGGGTGAGTTGCCGCGGGCATCTATTGCGTGCTGGGCGCCACTCAGGTCCAGGTAGACGTTGGGGCGGTACTTGCAGAGCTGGATACATTGGGCCTGATCGTTGACCGCCCCGTGGGCGAGGATGAACGGGATATTCCGGTAGCGACGCGCCGGTTCGTCCACCCACATCGCTTGGGCGGGAGCGAAGGAGAGCGCCGGGGAGGTCGGCCCGATGTGCAGCAATACCGGCAGGCGATAAGCGTCACAGTATTCGTAGAAGGGCGTCAGCGCCGGGTCATCGGCCTGGTATCCGCAAGGTGGATAGAGCTTCAGCCCGCTGAAACCGTACTCCTCGATGCCACGGATGAACAGGTCGAGCCCGTCCTGCCCCCAGCGTGGATCCACGCCGGCAAAGATGTCGAAACGTCCGGCATGGCGCTGGAGAATCGCTCGGTGTTCCTGGAACATCTCATCGATACTCAGTTCGACGTCCGGCAACGCGAAGGAGAAGTCCGGAAGCAGCAGGACGGAGCGACTGATTCCCGCCCTGTCCATCGCGGCAACCTGGGCGTCCCCCTGGTGGTCGCTTAATTCGCGCTGGAACTGATCGATGATTCTCGACCGGGAAACCGGGAATCCGCTGGCCCGCAGCTTCACTTCGATATTATCGGCCACCCCCTCCAGAAAACTCAGCGGGGTGAAACGTGTGGAGGCGACGTGGCTATGGCCGTCGATGAGCGTCGGTTCGTCGATATCCCCGGGCACATCACTCATCGCCCACCTGCTGCTTGCGCAGGAAGCGTGCGTAACGCTCCATCATCTGCCTGACGACGCCTTCGCTTTCGCGGTCAACGCCGAAAACGTAACGGGGGAAATCCAGGTCCTTCTGTACGTCCCAGATCTGATCATGCTGGTCCGGAGAAAAGAGCTGTGCCGGATCGCCCACGGCGATCCAGCCGATCGGCACCGTCGTGCCTGCCTCCAGCACGGTCTTGATATGGACCACCCCATTGATGCGGACCTCCGAGCCTTTGCCGAGGCGGGCGCCGTTGAAAACGGACGCACCGGTTGCGACAAACACCTCGTCATCGATGCGGCAACCGGTCAGATGGCAGTGCGGTCCCACCATCACGTGATTGCCGATGTGGCAGTCGTCATGGGCGGTGCTGCGGATCACTGCATTTTCCATAACGATGCAGTTTTCCCCGATCGACAGCTCACCGCCTTCTGCGACGAGGACCGCACCGTGCCCTATGACCGTTCCGGCACCGATGGACACATTGCCTTCCAGGACAGCACTCGATGCAATCCGCGCCGTGGGAGCAATTTTCTGGTTGAGTTCGGTTTTGTCAGGCATGTGCTCGATTCCTTTCAGTTACTGTTTTTCTCCAGAGACGAAGAATACGCCGATCCCCGCCCAACCGCCCGGGCTCTCGATGCTTTGCGTGATCACGGCCATCTCGCGTCGGGCCAGTTCGAGTTCGTCTTCTGGAATCACTTCCATCTTGTAGCCAAAGACCAGGTCGCAGAAGGCGCTCGCGCCGATCAACGAGGTGGAGACCAGCAACATGCTGCAGCGGATATCGCCGTAGCCGGCTTCTTCCAGGTAACTCGCCAGCTTGCTGCCGACGTGACGATCGCCTCCGCGAGCGGCTTGAGCCCTGGCCACGCGAGCGAGAAATGACTGCAGCTCGGGCGGCTGGGGTGACGCGCCGAACCAACGGTCGTCAATGTCGCAGATACACAGTCGCCCGCCGATGGCCAGGCTGCGGTGGATATTGCGCAAGGCGCTCAACGGGTCCGACAAGTGCTGGAAGACCATCCGCGCATAGCTGAAATCGAACTGCCCGGGGTCGGTCAGGCTGTCGTCATAAAGGTTGCATTGGCGTACCTGCGCTTCGTCAATCCCGGCGCTGGACAATTGCTTGCGCGTTTCGCTGATACTGGTTTCGTTGCAATCCAGTGCCGTCAGGCGGCTTGGCTGGGCACGAAGCGCGATCTGGGTGGTGATGATGCCGGGACCGCAGCCGACATCCAGAACCCGTTGTCCCTGGGTCAGGCCGGCTTGCCTCAAGTGATCGAACTCCAGGTCCAGCGCAATACCTGCCTGGGATTTCAGGCGGCGCAGGGAGTCTTCGTTGTCACGAAAGGTTCCCAACTGATACGACTCGTCAACGATCAAAACCATGAGCATTCCCTTCCATTTTTTTCTGTAGCCACACTATGTCGACCAGATTGTTTTCCAGCCTTGCGATTCGAGGAATCCGTACACATTCGGCGAAGCCCTGAGACTTGCACCCGCGGGCGCTGGCGTGATTCGGCCCCAGGATAATGGCGACCAACGATTCGAAACCTGCCTCCCGGGCCGAGACCTCCAGGGCCTGCAACAATCGAATACCGACCCCGCGTGCGCGCATGTCTCGCCGCACATACACGGCGACTTCCGCCATGGTTTCGTCGTCGGGCCGGGCGGAAAATGGCTTCAGGGCACCCCACGCGACCGTATCGCCATCACTCGATAGATAGACAAGCACGGCAAAGCGCCGATCTTTTCCAAAATAGGTCAGCCTGAACTTTTCAATCGAGTCGTGGGGGACATCGCAGTTGGCGAATACCTTGTCGGCAATGGCCTGATTGTAGGTTTCCACCATGGAGGGCAAATCATCGGGAGTGGCCGGCCGAATCATCTAGTAACTTCCTGTAAAACACGTTCAGCATCGAATTTCCGCGTGCGCCTACTGCGCCGCCCAACAGGAAGGGGCTGTCGGAAAACCATGAGGCATGGTGTTGCATATGGCTGTCCACCACGCTGATCAGCGTGTGAACGCCTTGCTCTATTCCCTTTGAAGCGCATGCCGTGGAAAGCACATCGAACACAGTGGAACTGGCGTCTTCGTCTTCACTGTGCAGGACCAGCTTCATGCTGCCGTCGTAGCCGGCGCGTTCGTGAAACCGAAAGTACACGGCCCAGCCCGACGGCACCCCGTCCCAGCGCGTACAGAGATAGGCACCGCCCGGCCGGCGGGAATTGAATATCTCCGCGACACAGTCATCCGGCGTGGAGAAACGGTGGGCGAGGACCCGTTGCCAGGTATCGCTCCCCATGGAATCAGTCAAACATCTCAATATGGCATCGGGGGCCATGGGGTGCGCGTGGTAAGCATCCGATCCAGTACTTTTCACGATGACGAGCCCCCTCACTCACCCTGTCTTGATGTCACTTGAGTCTACGCCCAAGCATGACGCGCAAACGGCGCGTTAGATTTTTTAAAGCGACGGCAGTAACGCTTAACGAGCCTTGACGTCGTTACGGATCGCTCAACAGGGCGCGGGTTGAAGGGACTTGCTGGCGGTATCGATGATGCGTCTTCCCACCAGATCCTTGACCACTGAGTGGTTCATCCAGCCATGCCAGTAAAGGGGTTCCCTGTAGCAGTTTTGCGGCATCAGATCGACCAACTGCCCCTCTTCGAGCAACGGCGCGGCGACATCCGCAGGCATCAGCGTATAGCCAAGCCCCGCCAGGACCGCATCCTGGACCATGGGCAATGAAGGCAAGTAATGACAAGGGAAGCGCTCGATCGAAACACCAAGCAGTTCGCGGAGGAAGGCCGTATGGCGCGTGTCATTGCGCCCGCGGGTGATCGCCGGCGCATCGAGCAGCGAATGCGTGCCCATGCCCCGGGCCAGATAGCGGTGCATATAGTCAGGTGTACTGACGCATTTGTATTCCATGGCCCCCAGCGGATGGACTTCAAATCCATCGAGGGGCTCGGCAACCACCGAAACGCAACCCTGGACATCCCCGCGTTTGAGGATGTTCAGGCTGGAGCAGCGGTCATCGGAAATGATTTCCACACAGACCTGTTCGGCGCGCATCAACTCGATCAGTAAAGGGGCGAACCAGGTGTTGAGCGAGTCGGGATGTACACCAATGGCAATCTTTGAATTGGTATTGCCCTTGCGCGAAAGCAGCCTCAGGACATCATGTTCCAGCGAGCGCAATGCCGAGACATGCTGCAGTAGGGCCTGGCCGGCTGACGTGGGGTGGATCGGTCTTTCGCGAATGACCAGGATGGTTGAAAGCGAGTTTTCCAGCGACTTTATTCGTTGCGAAATGGCACCGCTGGTGATGTTGAGCGCCGAGGCTGCGCGTTCAAAACTCTTATGCTCAATGACACAGGCAAACGCTTCCAACTGTTGGCGATCCAGCATGTCAACCTCCCTGTAAGCCACTGCGTTATCAGGCTAATAACGCAAGGTTATGAACATCCGTGTGCTCGTGGCTGAGTCGCCACCCCACATACATTTTCATTGGCAGCAATCCGAAAGTTCGGATCGTTTGAATAAGGAAGACTGTCATGGGGAACGCTGCCCCAGTTGTTCGAATCACAAGCCCGCCCAAGGGAGTGGAGCGTCGCGTTCGAATTTCCTGTTCGAGACGAATCGCACGGCTTGCACCTGACTTGAAGTCATAATATTTCGAACGGCTATATTCTTATGCGGACACAAAATAGCCCCATTACGCACCTTGAGACAAGCCCTGGATCCAATCCGTTTGCCGGATGGAGTCATGGCTTTTTAGTGCTATCTGGTCTCGTCAGAAGGCACCGTCGTGCCTGAACCCGAAGGCCAGATAATCGCTTGAGCGACGATGGTTCGCTCGCCATTGAACGTGACGGCCGGACCGCCGTGCAGCGCATAACCCATTTTCAGGGCATCGCTGACCCGATGGCAAAATGCAGCATCGTCGGGGCCTGTCAGCACCCTGTAAATGGGAAGCCCGTCGGGCGGTAGGCTCATGCTTCTTCTCCTTCTGTACACTGGCAGCGACATGCTCGCCGTCTGTTCGACGCCGCCGTGGAATGGCGTCCTGCACACCGTGAGTCAGTCTACTCGCCGTGGATCGGGGCCAACAACGGTCATGCTGCGTTGATGTCCCTGACAAACCCCTCAACCGACACTGCCTCGCAGCGTTGTCTGCAATGACGCCAGAGTCCGCCGGCTTGTGCGCCTTGGGTTGGGTCGGTAGTTTGAGGCCTGTCACTGCTCATCAGTGATACCAGAGAACACCCAAGGAGCGCCCCACATGCTGCAAATGGATTGGCTCAGTCACCACATGGACAAATGCGACCTGATGGCCGAATGGCTTTATCAGGAGTTCAGCTACGAATTCACACAACAATCTCTCGCCAGTTGGCAGCACGAATTCTCGGCCGGACAACAAGATGGACGCTGGAAATGCCTGATCGCCACGGAACAAGGCCAACTACTGGGCGGCGCCTCATTGGCCGATAACGACCTACCCGACCGACCAGAACTGGGGCCATGGTTGGCATGCGTCTACATCGCACCAGAAGCCCGACGCAGAGGGCTCGCCGCACAGTTGATCGAAGGCATTTGTACTCACGCGAGAGAGGCTGGATTTTCCACCTTGTACCTGCACACCCACAGCCAGAGTCATTACTACGCCAAGCTGGGCTGGGAAGAGTTGGAGCGCTTCGAGGCGTGGGGGAAAGAGCAATGCCTGATGGCTCGGGGTTTATAAGCAGTAGCCCAACAAAGGCAGAACCTGACGATGGATGACACGCTACGTCTCTGCAACATGATCACCTGGCCCACCCCCAATCCCCTGTGTGCGAGCCTGCTCGCGATAGCTGTGTATCAGCAACCTTCCGGCCCGCTGTTTATCGTGACTCCACGAGACTAGCCACGACCGACATCGCCTTGCGCCATTGCCTACAACTACGCCAGAATCCGCCGGCTTGTGCGTCTTGGGCCGCGTCGGTAGTTTGAGTCCTGTCACTGCTCATCAGTGATCGGGTTTAGTCGCCCAGGGTGAAACAGGTTGTGCAAGGCGTCATCCAGTCAGGATTCCTATCCTGCACTCGATGGTGGCTGTGCGCAGGGCGTCCTCGGACGCGCCGGTTTCTTGTTTCCCCGGTCGACTAACCTGCGTACAGCTGCCTCCCATCGTTTAGTCGCGAGCGGGTGATGGCTCCAACTACAGGAAGCAAGACAATGGCAAAAGTTACTCCGAATCCTCCAACCACAGACGATACCGTCTCCCGCGCCCAATCGGCCCGAAACAAAAAACTCGACGACGCTGCTGCGCGAGCGTTGGACTTCTATCTGAAGCCCACACCCGAAAAAGAAACGTCCGACAACGCTCACCCGCTGTTTCTTATCGCGCCTGATGTTGATTCTGAGTGTTTGCTTGCGAACCTCAGTGAGAACCTGGCTTCGGCGAACGCCATGATCAGCGATTTGGCGTTTGACCTGGATGGGTCAAGGCGGCATGTGGCGTTGGGGATTTTGCAGGTGATTGAGTTGAGTGAGCTGTTGGCGAATCGGGCTTTGGATATTGTTGAGGTGAGGTAGCGGGGGAGTTGCCTATCCCTGTCTGAGAAAAGGTCTTGCCTGGCAAGACCTTTTCTGTCCCCGCGAACTCGCGGCAATGAACTGTCAGGTTTGGGAGCGCCGAGGGTCCGTTGTTCCGTTTTAGCTGTGACATTTCATTTAATCGCTGATGTCGATCATGATCACGGCAGAGCCCTAGACCAGTAGCTATGCTGGCTGACTTATTTAATCGCTATTGTCGGTACCGCTTATCGCAGTGTGAGCCGAAAGAAGCTGATTGCTTCGAGAAAGCCGTGCGCCTTGCTTTCATCTTGAATAGTGAGCCTGTGTTGTTTGAGCTGGGGCCAACTGCGCAAAAGCGTCGATGGCTGGCTAGGTTAGCTTCTAAATTCAAGTAGGAGCATTATGCCCAACGCGCACCTTGTACATTCCAAGCTAATGCTTGCTGCTCTCGCAGTAATTGCCAAGTTCCGCCGTCGAAACGATATATAGACATGCCCTTGAAGATACGTGTAGTACATCCCTCGAATTCCACAAGTGATACAAGCAGCGGTACGTCAGCGTTCCATTTGCTGGAAATATAGCCCAGCTGCCTTTCAATTGTTCCTACCGGCGCATAGCTAAACAGGAAGCAGAACCCTGGTCGCTCTTTGAGGGCTGCATTGCAGAGCTTTTCAGGCTCGTTGATATTGTTCTCATAAGGACTTAACCATTCCCACTCGGCGAAAACAATGGGTGCCCGTTGAGTATCACGTATCACCGCGTCAGTTCGATTGCCAGACTCGAAGTGTGCGAAATAGCCCATTAGGTCGGCGACACGGCGCACGGTGTATCCGGTATGGATATTCCAATCTGAGAGGGAGCCGATGTCACGGCTATAACCATCCAAGGGGAAGTCGCGATACCAACTATAGGCAAACAAAGTCGAGAAGTCATTCAGCAAATTTTGATTAAGCATACGTCGTCTCGTTTGGGTAGTGCATGCGGTGAGGAGGTCCGCCCGATTTATCAAGGAGTCCTGGATACTCGTTGTTGGGATAGTGAAATTCCTGTCAGTCCTCCACGAAGTAATCACTATCTAGCTGCTTAACTTCGTAAACCTGCTTCACGTTACAACCCAGATTGTTTTCGACCATCAGCCGTGCCAACTCCAAGCCATCAATCAGCACCACCTTTATATCCAGGCTCATTGCTGCCTCGCGGGCACCATTAGAGAAGTCGGAAGTGGTAATGAACACACCCTTACGGGCGCGCTGGCGAGTAAGGGCGCCGATGAACTTGTCAATCTCCGGGCGGTGTACGGTGTTCGACCAACGCTTGGCTTGCAGGTAGATCACGTCCAAGCCCAGCTTGTCTTCCTTGATAATGCCGTCGATGCCGTCGTCGTTGGTTTGCTGCGTCGCTTGGCCTGCTTCCTTGCGTGATCCCCCGTAACCCATGGCGATCATCAGATCGACTACCAATTGCTCGAAAAAGGTTGGCGAGGCGGCGCGCACTTGGGCCAGTAGATCATCCGCCAATGATTGTGTCAGCGCCTGATGTGCCGCCGCCAATTGCTCATCGGGGGTAGCTTGCTCGACCGGCTCACTCTGCAGGGGCAGTGCTGAACTGTCGGCGGGGCTGGCTGAATGAAACTCCGCGAACTCCGGATATTGTTTGAGCCACCGGATAGTGATGCGTGCTGGACCGTGTTTCAGAGCATCCTGACCGCGCTCTGTGATCTCTACCATTCCTTTGGTAGGAATGCTGAGCAGCCCAGCCTTGTTCAGGTAGGTGCGCGCCCAACCGACGCGGTTATTGATCACCGTTTGCTTGCCGGAAGGCAGGCGCTCGCTACGCTCTTCTTCGCTGAGCTTAAACTCGTTGGCAACGCGCTCGCGTAGTTCGCTCAGTGACAGCGAAGTGCTGCTGGCTACCGTAGCCAGTATCGGCCGCATGACGCTCTGAAAATCAGGGATGGGCATGAGTAACTTCCTGTTCGATTACCGGCGTACTGGCGTATTAAAGCAGGTGCGGTTTGGGCTTGTCGTCCCTTCAGGTTGATGCTTGCGATCACGTTTGACCTTTATGCTCCCGCAGCACCTTGGGGCTCACGTTTGGGGGCTTGTGCGACCAGTTCTCATGTGCCGTTGCGTCTGGCAGGCCTAAAAGTGAGCGACTATTGGGATCCACTCCTGAGAGCCGGGCATTAAAAAGCCGGCTTATGGCCGGCTTCTCGTTGACTGACTCAGTTCGTTTTTGACAAACCTCACCAGCCTTCAAAACGTACATCCGGCTCTTGCGGCCGGCTGTGGGACTTGGTCAGAAAGTGATCTGCCTTGTCGGTGCGAGGCATGGGCTCGCAAATGTGGGGCGCAGGATACGCGGGTTTTCTTCGGAAGCCCAGGGGTAAGTGGTGTGGAATCATTGGGTTACCGGTGATTCAAGGGAAAAGCGGGGGGCTGCTTTGCAGCCCAGCGGGGATGAATCCCCTCGCCACAGAGGATCTCCTTGGTACAAGCAATCTCCCTCAGGCGGGGAGCGTTGGCTACTGTCCTTTTGTCCGCAGGGTCAATCAAACACTTGCGGGCGTTGCTTGTTGAGGGTGGACCACCAGAACACCCAGCCCAGTACCTTGATGTTTTGCGCTTCGATCTGTTCGGCGCTGAAGACTTCGTCCGGGTAGGCAGCGCTGTTGTGGCTGCGCAGGCGCAGGCGGTTGCCGGGGATTCGGTGGAGGTATTTGATGCGTAGCATGCCGTCGTGTTCGAGGGCGTAGATCTGGCCGTCGATGACCTGGGTGAGGCCGCGGTCGATGGCGAGGATGGAGCCGTCTTCGATGCGTTCGGCCATGCTGTCGCCGACCATGGTGGTGCAGATGGCGTCGTTGGGGTTTATTTCCAGGGATTCGAGGTGGCTGCGGGGCAGGCGGATGGATTGGTCGGGGATTTCGGTGATGTGGGTTTTGCTGCTGCCCGTCGCGATGGGGGCTTCTGTGTAGAAGGGCAGTTCGATGTCCTGGGTTTCCGCCACGCTGTAGACGCCCTGGACTTCGGCGGCGTCATAGGTGGTGCCGGGGCCGAGGCCCAACGGGGTTTGTGGACCTTCGCCGTGGGCGAGCCATTGCGGGCTGACGGTCAGCAGGCCGGCGATACTGTGGATACGACCCGGCGGGATGCCGCGGTTGAACCAGTTGTTCACGTGCTGCGATTTAACGCCGTATAACTTCGCGAAGTCGGCGGATCGGATTTGTGCTTCTTTGAGAAGGGCTCTGAAGCGGTCGCCACTGGAGGTCTTTTTCATAAACGGAAAGTTTAGGAGCGACTGTGTTTTGAGCAATAAACAAGTCGTTCAAATTTATAAGACGATCTTTCCGTTTGCAGGATTTGAAAGCGGCGGGATAAACGCAGTTAAACGCTGTTAATACGATTTTGTATTAAGCGCTATTAAGACATAAAAAAACCCCGGTGCAAACCGGGGTTGTTCTTTAAATCAGTTTCAGCCTTTGTAGGCGGCAACCGACTTGGTGATCGCTTCGCGGGCGGCGTCAGCACCGGCCCAGCCTTCGATCTTGACCCACTTGCCTTTTTCGAGGTCTTTGTAGTTCTCGAAGAAGTGCTCGATCTGCTGGATCAGCAGCGCTGGCAGGTCGGTGTACTCCTTCACGTCGACGTACAGTTGCGACAGTTTATCGTGTGGCACTGCGATGACTTTGGCATCGCCGCCGCCGTCGTCGGTCATGTTCAGGATGCCGACTGGACGGGCGCGGATGACCGAGCCAGGGGCAACCGGGTAAGGGGTCACGACCAGCACGTCGAGGGGGTCACCATCGTCGGCCAGGGTGTTGGGGATGTAACCGTAGTTGGCCGGGTAGAACATTGGGGTGGCCATGAAGCGGTCAACGAACAGGCAATCGCTGTCCTTGTCGATTTCGTATTTGATCGGGGCGTGGTTGGCCGGAATTTCGATCGCAACGTAGATGTCGTTCGGCAGGTCTTTGCCAGCCGGAATCTTGCTGTAACTCATTGGGCGGTGCCCCCGTTAGTTGACCAAAAGGCTGGTCGGATTGACCAAAAGTGGCGGCGATTATAGGCATATTCAGCCATCGATGCCACGTTACCAGGGTCTTAGAGACCTTAGTATGACGGCTGATAGACCGGATCTTCAGCTTGAAGTTGCCGCAGCCGTGCCAAAGGATCCTGGCGATAGAAAGCCTTTAGCTGTTCATAGACCCGCGGGTAGGCCTGGTGCAGCAGGTCCGGGGCGCTGAAGAAGTATTCGCTGGTGACGGCAAAGAATTCCGCCGGGTTTTCTGCGGCGTAGGGGTCGATGAGGGTTTCGGCGTCCGGGTTATGGTCCAGTTGGCGGTTGAGGTCGTCGAAGGCCTGTTGCATGGCTTCGGCCCAGTCGCTGACCCGCATGTCGGCGTGCAGCGGTGGCAGGCCGTTGGCGTCGCCGTTGAGCATGTCGAGTTTGTGCGCCAGTTCGTGGATCACCAGGTTGTAGCCGTCCCAGCCACCGCTGGCGAGCACGCCGTCCCAGGCCAGGATGATCGGGCCTTGGGGCCAGGCTTCGCCGCTGTGTTCGCCGTCCCATTCGTGTTCGATGCCGCTGGCGTCGCGATGGCGCTGGGGGCTGAGGAAGTCGTCGGGGTAGAGGACGATTTCGTGGAAGCCCTGGTACCAGTTCAGCTCGCCCAGGTGCATCAGCGGCAATTGGGCCTGGGCGGCGAGCAGCAGGCGTTGTTCCTGATGCAATTCGACGCCGGGCAGGGCGGTCAGGTGTTTGTCCCGCAGGAACAGCACGCAGGCTTCACGCAGCCACTGGTCCTCGGCGGCGCTGATGCCGTCGAGGAAGCTCAGGTGATGACGCACGCGCTGCCAGGTGTCCTCGGCCACGGGATGCTTGGCGAGGGTGCGTTGGCGGCACCAGTTGCTCAGGGACCACATGGGCGATCAGGCTTTCGAAGCACGCTGGGCCAGTTTGCTGCGGGCCAGGCTGATGATCATTGGCAACAGCGATACCAAAATGATGCCCACCACCAGCAGCGACAGGTTCTGCTTGATGAAGGGTACGTTGCCGAAGAAGTAGCCGAGGGTGACCAAGCCGCCGACCCACAGGACGGTGCCGAGCACGCTGAAGCCGAAGAAGCGCGCATAGGGCATTTTCCCCACGCCGGCGACGAAGGGCGCGAAGGTGCGGATGATCGGCAGGAAGCGCGCCAGGGTCACGGTCTTGCCACCGTGTTTGTCGTAGAAGTCGTGGGTTTGCTGCAGGTAGTCGCGGCGGAAGATTTTTGAATTAGGGTTGCTGAACAGCTTCTCGCCCGCCGTGCGGCCGATGAGGTAGTTGGTGCTGTCACCGAGGATCGCCGCCAGCATCAGCAGGCCGCCCAGCAGCACCGGGTCCATGCTGCCGCCTGCGGCTACGGCGCCGGCGATGAATAGCAGCGAGTCACCGGGCAGGAATGGCGTTACCACCAGGCCGGTTTCACAGAAGATCACCAGGAACAGGATGGCGTAGACCCACGTGCCGTAGTTGGTCACCAGCATGTCGAGGTACACATCGAGATGCAGAATGAGGTCGAGGGGATTGAAATCCATGCAATACACCTGTGATGACGGCCGGGTTGGGCGGGCTTGTGGGTCTGGCTTTGAATAGGGCTACCGGGTTTGTAGCTTTTCCTTACAAGCCGGGAAGATCGGGATTATACGGGCTGTAATGTGATGGGCGTGTTGAGTTTGTTGCGGGGGATTTCGGATTGTGCAATGTCGATTGATCGTTCCCACGCTCCGCGTGGGAATGCATCCTGTGACGCTCTGCGTCACCTTTGCTGAAGCGGAACGCGGAGCGTCCCTGGCGGCGTTCCCACGCGGAGCGTGGGAACGATCAGTGGCATTCAGGTGAGATCTTCGCTGATTGGCAACACGTAGTTCTTGAACTCGGTGTCTTCCTTGAAACCGATGGACTCGTAGGTCTTCTGCGCCACTTCATTGTTGCTGCTGGTGGAGACGCGCATGCGGACGGCGTTGGTTTCCTTGGCCATTTTTTTCGCGGTGCGGATCAGGTGGTCGGCCACCAGTTGGCGACGGGCGTCTTCGGCGACGTAGATGTCGTTGAGGATCCACACGCGCTTGAGGGACAGCGACGAAAAGCTTGGGTAGAGCTGGCAGAAGCCCAGCAGTTTGCTGTCGTCGTCATCGGGCAAGGCCAGGTAGATCACCGATTCCTTGCGGCGCAGGCGCTTTTCGAGAAAGGCCCGGGACGAGTCCGGGTATGGCAGCGAGCCATAGAACTCCCGGTATTTGACGAACAATGGGGTCAGCAGGTCCAGGTGTTCCAGGGTCGCTTGAATAATCCGCATGGCAGGTCCCGTTTACAAAGATCGACACAAAGTCTGACAACAACGGCGCGCTGCCGTGCTTTTGATGCTGCCTGAAATTGGATCAAAAACGCAATTGGATGCACGGTTCAGCTTTGGGGCGGCATCAGTAGGAAGTTACCTTTCATATCGGCACCGTTTTCCGACTCTAGAGTGTGCACCTGGGCTTCGTCCTTCAGATTGACCCCCGAAAGCTGTCGGCGACAGGCCTCGCGCATCAGGTAGACCAGGCGATGGGCCGCCATGCCGTAGCTCAGGCCTTCGAGCCGGACATTGGAGATGCAGTTGCGATAGGCGTCGGTCAGGCCGACCTTGGGGTTGTAGGTGAAATACAGGCCCAGGCTGTCGGGCGAGCTGAGGCCGGGACGTTCGCCGATCAGGATCACCGACATTTTTGCCCCAAGGCGTTCAGCCACTTCATCGGCCACCGCGACCCGGCCCTGTTCCACCAGGATGACTGGCGAAACCGACCACCCATCGGCGGCGATCTGTTCTTCCAGGCGGGCCAGGAACGGCAAGGTATGGCGATGCACCGCCAGCGCCGACAGGCCATCGGCCACCACGATGGCGAGGTCCACACCGCCGGGATGGGCCGCCGCATAATCGTCCAGCGCTTGCGCCGAGGCTTCATCCAGGCGTCGGCCCAGGTCCGGGCGTTGCAGATAACTGTTGCGGTCGCTGGCGGCACTGTGCAGCAGCAGACTCTCGCGGCCGCGCTCGGCCAGTTGTGCGCGAATGCCCTGGTGGTCGAACGCCAGGTGCACCGCATCCCGCGCCTGGGCGTGGGCGTATTGGAAGTCCAGTTGCGCCTGTGTGGGCAGGCTGGTGCCGGTGCGGCCCAGGGCGATGCGCGCCGGGGTCAGGCGACGCAGTTCCAGCCAGGGGTTTTGCGAATCGACAGGTTTTTTGTCCATCGGCAGGTCACTCATCCCAAGTGAGCCAGGGCGTGACGAAACGCCGGAGGCAGGTTGTCGCCGAACCGCACCCGGCCGTCGGCCTGGGTGAAGATGCCCATGTTTGCCAGCCATTGCTCGAACTCCGGCGCCGGCTTCAGGCCCAGGGTCTGGCGGGCGTAGAGGGCATCGTGGAACGAGGTGGTCTGGTAGTTGAGCATGATGTCGTCGGAGCCGGGGATGCCCATGATGAAGTTGATCCCGGCCACGCCCAGCAAGGTCAGTAGGGTGTCCATGTCGTCCTGGTCGGCTTCGGCGTGGTTGGTATAGCAGATGTCGCAACCCATCGGCACGCCCAGCAGCTTGCCGCAGAAGTGGTCCTCGAGGCCGGCGCGGATGATTTGTTTGCCGTTGTACAGGTATTCCGGGCCGATGAAGCCTACAACGGTGTTGACCAGGAACGGGTTGAAGTGTCGTGCCACGGCGTAGGCCCGGGTTTCACAGGTCTGTTGATCCACGCCGTGGTGGGCGTTGGCCGACAGTGCGCTGCCCTGACCGGTTTCGAAATACATCAGGTTGTTGCCCAGGGTGCCGCGATTGAGGCTGAGCCCGGCGTCGTAGCCTTCTTTCAGCACGTTGAGGTTGATGCCGAAACTGGCATTGGCCGCTTCGGTGCCGGCGATGGATTGGAACACCAGGTCCAGGGGCACGCCACGGTTGGCCGCTTCGATGGAGGTGGTGACGTGGGTCAGCACGCAGCCCTGGGTCGGGATGTCGTAGCGTTGGATGATGGCGTCGAGCATTTCCAGCATGGCGCAGATCGAGGCCGTGCTGTCGGTGGCCGGGTTGATGCCGATCATGGCGTCGCCGTTGCCGTAGAGCAGGCCGTCGAGGATGCTCGCGGCGATCCCGGCCGGTTCGTCGGTGGGGTGGTTCGGTTGCAGGCGCGTGGACAGACGCCCGCGCAGGCCGAGGGTGCCGCGGAATTTTGTCACCACGCGGATTTTCTGCGCCACCAGCACCAGGTCCTGGACCCGCATGATCTTGGACACGGCCGCGACCATTTCCGGCGTCAGGCCAGGGGCCAGTGCCCGCAAGCTGTGTTCGTCGGCGGCGTCACTGAGCAGCCAGTCGCGAAAGCCGCCGACCGTGAGGTGGCTGACCACGGCGAAGACGTGTTTGTCGTGGGTGTCGACGATCAGCCGGGTGACTTCGTCGGCTTCGTAGGGAATCAGCATTTCTTGCAGGAAATGGCTGAGGGGCAAGTCAGCCAGGGCCATTTGCGCGGCCACGCGCTCGCCGTCGTTGAGCGCCGCGACACCGGCAAGGAAATCCCCGGAACGCGCCGGGCTGGCTTTGGCCATCAGCTCTTTGAGGCTGTCGAAACGATAGGTCTGGGCGCCGACGGAATGGGCGAATGCGGCCATGGGCGGTGTCCTCCTGGTTCTCTTGATAACTCAAGTACACCGCAGAAACCCATGTGGGAGCGAGCCTGCTCGCGATAGCGGAGGGTCAGTAAAACATTAGTCGACTGATACACCGCTATCGCGAGCAGGCTCGCACACAAGGGGATCTGTGTTCAGGCAAGGAACACAGTCCCCCCAGCAGGCTCTGCGTGCACTTCCATAAGGCTGGCGCCGGCCGTTTGGCCCGGCGCCGGTGCACTGTCAGATACCTGTGAGCATAGCGTCCGCCGGCGCATCGGAGCGTTGCTTGGCGGTCAGTTGGAAGTACAGGTAGCCGACGACCATGAAGGCGAGGAATACCAGCCCGATCAGGGTATTGAACCAGGCCATCGCCACCAGGCACACCACGGCCAGGAACAGTGCGATACCCGGCACGATGGGGTAGCCCGGGGCGCGGAAGGTGCGCTCCAGGTTCGGTTCGACCTTACGCAAGCGGAACAGGCTGAGCATGCTGATGATGTACATCACGATGGCGCCGAACACCGACATGGTGATCATCGCCGCCGTCAGGCTCATGCCTTGCAGGTTCACCAGGCCATCGCTGTAGATCGCCGCGATGCCGATGACGCCGCCGGCCAGGATCGCCCGGTGCGGGGTCTGGAAGCGCGACAGTTTCGCCAGGCTCCGTGGCAGGTAGCCGGCCCGGGCCAGGGCGAAGAACTGCCGCGAGTAGCCGAGGATGATCCCGTGGAAGCTCGCCACCAGGCCGAACAGGCCGATCCACACCAGCATGTGCATCCAGGTGGAGTTGTTGCCGACCACGGCTTTCATGGCCTGGGGCAGCGGGTCGTTGATGTTCGACAGCTGGCGCCAGTCGCCCACGCCGCCGGCCATGATCATTACGCCGATGGCCAGGAACACCAGGGTCAGGATGCCGCTGACGTAGGCGCGGGGGATCGTGCGTTTCGGGTCCTTGGCTTCTTCGGCGGCCATGGCCGCGCCTTCGATGGCGAGGAAGAACCAGATCGCGAAGGGGATCGCCGCAAAAATGCCCGGAATTGAAGCGAGGCTGAACTCGTTTGCACCAGACCAGCCGTTGAGCACGAAGTTACTGAAGCTGAAGCCCGGTGCGACCACGCCTATGAACACCAGCAGTTCGGCCACCGCCAGTACGGTGACGACCAGCTCGAACGCCGCGGCGATGCTGACGCCGAGAATGTTGAGGGTCATGAACACGATGTAGGCGCCGACCGCCGCGATCTTGGGGTCCAGATCCGGAAACTGCACGTTGAGGTAAGCACCGATGGCCATGGCGATGGCCGGTGGCGCAAAGACGAATTCGATCAGCGTGGCGATCCCGGCAATCAGGCCGCCTTTCTCGCCAAAGGCCCGCCGGCTGTAGGCGAACGGCCCGCCCGCGTGGGGTATCGCGGTGGTCAGTTCGGTAAAGCTGAAGATGAAACAGGTGTACATCAGCGCCACCATCAGCGCGGTGACCAGAAACCCGAGGGTCCCCGCGGTGCCCCAGCCGTAACTCCAGCCGAAGTATTCGCCGGAGATCACCAGGCCGACGGCAATGCCCCATAAATGGAGTGTGCCGAGTGTGGGTTTGAGTTGGGTGGTAGTTGTCATAAGTCCTCGCTGTTCTTTTTGATCTGTTGGACTTTCGGTTGGGGGTTTGGAGCGGATACGCAAAGCTCATGCCAGCGACAGGGCATTGATTCTGAGTGTGTCGGTGATGACGCTATCGCGAGCAGGCTCGCTCCCACAGGGGATAGGTGTTGCTCCACAGTCCCTGTGGGAGCGAGCCTGCTCGCGATAGCTATCCAAAGGGCGACGCAGGATGACCTGCATCGCCCCCAAGGCTTAGAAGAAGCCCAACGGATTGATGTCGTAGCTGACCAGCAGGTTCTTGGTCTGCTGGTAGTGATCGAGCATCATTTTGTGGGTTTCACGACCCACGCCGGATTTCTTGTAGCCACCGAACGCGGCGTGCGCCGGGTAGAGGTGGTAGCAGTTGGTCCAGACGCGACCGGCCTTGATCGCCCGGCCCATGCGGTAGGCGCGGTTGATGTCGCGGGTCCACAGGCCGGCGCCGAGGCCGAACTCGGTGTCGTTGGCGATCGCCAGGGCTTCGGCTTCATCCTTGAAGGTGGTAATGCTCACCACCGGGCCGAAGATTTCTTCCTGGAACACCCGCATTTTGTTGGTGCCCTTGAGCAGGGTCGGCTGGATGTAGTACCCGCTGGCGAGGTTGCCTTCGAGTTTTTCCACCTGGCCGCCGGTCAGCAACTGGGCGCCTTCGCCCTTGGCGATTTCCAGGTACGAGAGGATCTTGTCGAACTGTTGCTCGGACGCCTGGGCGCCGACCATGGTGTCGGTGTCCAGCGGGTCGCCGCGTTTGATCTGCTCGATTTTTTTCATCACCACTTGCATGAATTCGTCGTAGATCGATTCCTGCACCAGGGCGCGGGACGGGCAGGTGCAGACTTCACCCTGGTTGAAGAACGCCAGCACCAGGCCTTCGGCAGCCTTCTCGATGAAGCTCGGCTCGGCCTGCATGATGTCTTCGAAGAAAATGTTCGGCGATTTGCCGCCCAGTTCCACGGTAGACGGGATGATGTTTTCGGCGGCGCATTTCATGATGTGCGAGCCGACTGGGGTCGAACCTGTGAAAGCGATCTTGGCGATGCGCTTGCTGGTCGCCAGGGCTTCGCCGGCTTCCTTGCCGAAGCCTTGCACCACGTTCAGCACGCCGGGCGGCAGCAGGTCACCGATCAGTTCCATGAGTACGCAGATGCCCAGTGGGGTTTGCTCGGCGGGCTTGAGCACCACGCAGTTGCCGGCGGCCAGGGCCGGGGCGAGTTTCCAGGCGGCCATCAGCAGCGGGAAGTTCCACGGGATGATCTGCCCGACCACGCCCAGCGGCTCGTGGATGTGATAGGCCACGGTGTTGCCATCGATCTCGGCGGCGCTGCCTTCCTGGGCCCGCAGGCAGCCGGCGAAGTAACGGAAGTGGTCGGCGGCCAGGGGGATGTCGGCGTTGAGGGTTTCGCGCACGGCCTTGCCGTTGTCCCAGGATTCGGTGATCGCCAGGGTTTCGAGGTTCTGTTCGATGCGGTCGGCGATTTTCAGCAGGATCAGCGAACGGGCCTGAACCGAGGTGGCGCCCCAGGCATCAGCGGCCGCGTGGGCGGCGTCCAGGGCTTTTTCGATGTCTTCGGCCGTGGAGCGTGGGAATTCGGCAATGGGCTGGCCATTGACCGGGGAAGTATTGGTGAAGTACTGACCTTTGACAGGCGCGACGAACTCGCCGCCGATGTAGTTACCGTATTTGCTCTTGAACGAAACGATAGCGCCTTCAGTACCGGGGTGAGCGTAACGCATGATGAGTTCTCCTTGGCTTTTGTGCTTATACGGGAGGCCGCGCAAATAGAGCGCCGGTAATTAAGCCTAGAGCAAAGGTTGGGCCATTGCCGTGCAGAGCCCGAAAATCAAGACTTTCGGAGGGTTTCATCGGACCAATGGAGGCTACGCGTGACGATTGCGATACAGGGTGTGTGACACTTTGTGCCAATTGTGAGACAGCCGTTGACCGACGGGTCACGCCAGCATTGCAAAGCGCTTGTGCCTGGAGGATGCTGGGGCGATCTGTGAGTTGCCCAAATATCGATGGAGACGTCGGGCATCCTGTGGGAGCAAGGCTTGCCCGCGATGAACGATGACGCGGTCTACCTGTGATCCGCGCCAAGGCAATCGCGGGCAAGCCTTGCTCCCACAGAAACAACCCTTTACCTGGGGCTAGGTGTTCAGCAGTGACTCCAGCAAGGCCGCAACCTTCGGGGAGAATAATAAGAAATGCACAGCAACCATTTGAGTCGCCATGCCCAGCAGGTCCTGACGGTGACCCAGGGCAAGGCCCATCTGCAAGGACCCGGCAGCGATCCGTCGATTGCCCGCTCCTGGCTGCGCTGCCTTGAGGACTATCACCTCGACCCGGCCCAGAACCTGGCGCCGACGGTGCTCGAACATGGTCGGGTGCTGGAAAGCCGCGAGCGTCTGCAGCAAGTGCTGCACATTGCCGGTTCCGAAATGACCAGCCTGCACCAGCAATTGTCCGGCGCCGGCCACGCGGTGCTGCTCACCGACGCCCGGGGCGTGATCCTCAACTGTGTCACCGCTCCCAGCGAGCGCAAGATTTTCGAACGGGCCGGGCTCTGGCTCGGTGCCGACTGGAGCGAAGCCTGCGAAGGCACCAATGGCATCGGCACCTGCCTGGTGGAGCGCCAGGCACTGACCATCCATCAGGAAGAACATTTTCGTGGTCGCCACACCGGCCTGACCTGCTCGGCCAGCCCGGTGTTCGACCCACATGGCGAACTGCTGGCGGTGCTCGACGTGTCCTCGGCCCGGCCGGACGTGTCGCGCCAGAGCCAGTTCCACACCATGGCGCTGGTCAATCTCTCGGCGAAGATGATCGAGAGCTGCTATTTCCTGCGCTGCTTCGACCATCACTGGCTGCTGCGCTTTCATTTGCAGGCCGAGTCCGTGGGGTTGTTCAGCGAAGGCTTGCTGGCGTTCGACGGCGAAGGGCGGATCTGCGCCGTCAACCAGAGTGCGCTCAACCTGCTGGGGCATATTCGCGGTGGCTTGCTGGGCCAGCCGGTAGAAGCGTTTTTCGATTGTTCACTGGATGAATTGCTGGGCCGGACCAGCGTCCATGCCAGCGCCAGCTGGCCGCTGCGCACCCGTGACGGTCGGCATTTGTTCGCGGTGCTGCGGGGGCAGCCTCGTAGCATCCCGGTTCCGCTCGTCCCGGCGCCCAAAGCCATGGAGCCTGCGCGACTGTCGGGCATCTGCCTGGGGGATGCGCAACTGCAGGAGCATTTTCGCAAGGCGTTGCGGGTGTTCGAGCGTGATGTCCCGCTGCTGATCAACGGGGAAACCGGTTGCGGCAAGGAAGCCTTCGCCAAGGCCGTGCATCACGCCAGTCAGCGTGCAGGGAAGAACTTCGTTGCCCTCAATTGCGCGGCCATCCCCGAAAGCCTGATCGAGAGCGAGCTGTTCGGCTATCGCGGCGGCAGCTTTACCGGTGCCCGCAAGGAAGGCATGCGCGGCAAGCTGCAGCAGGCCGACGGCGGCACCCTGTTCCTGGATGAAATCGGCGACATGCCCTTGGCCTTGCAGACCCGCTTGCTGCGGGTGCTGGAAGATCGTCAGGTGGTGCCCATCGGTGGCGAACCCGAGACGGTGAATGTGCGCATCATCAGCGCCACCCACCGGCAATTGCTTGAGCGAGTGCAGGACGGCAGCTTCCGCGAAGATCTGTACTACCGGCTCAACGGCCTGGAAATCCCTCTGCCGGCGTTGCGCGAGCGCAGCGACAAGTCGCAGTTGCTGGACTTCTTGCTGGCCGAGGAAAGTGGCACCGAGGCAGTGTCCATCGACGAACCGGCGCGCCGGGCGCTGTTGGCGTTCGACTGGCCGGGCAATGTGCGGCAGATGCGCAATGTCCTGCGCACCCTTGCCGCGTTATGCGACGGTGGCAGGATCGGGCTGGAAGACCTGCCGGCGATGATTCGCCAGACACGGCCGGCGTTGGAGGAAACACCCGCGTCCGAACATCCGCTGGAGGATGCGGAACGTCTGGCGTTGCTCAATGCGCTGGAACAGACGCGCTGGCACATGACCAACACGGCCGAGCAACTGGGCATCAGCCGCAATACCCTCTACCGGAAACTGCGCAAACACGCGATCGCTCGCTGATCACAGCTCCTCCAGGCACCGAAGCCCTGTGGGAGCAAGGCTTGCCCGCGATAGCCTTGACACGATTCCATGAAAGTCCGCGTCATCGTTCATCGCGGGCAAGCCTTGCTCCCACAAGTCGAAAGACAAGGTGCGATTTCCCCCTCCCTAGGCTAACCTGCGGCCATGTTTTACGAGGTCGACTATGCACATCCATATTCTCGGTATTTGCGGCACTTTCATGGGTTCGATGGCGGTCCTGGCCAAGGAGCTGGGCCATCATGTGACCGGTTCCGACGCCAACGTCTACCCGCCGATGAGCACTCAACTGGAAGCTCAGGGCATCGAGCTGACCCAGGGTTATGACCCGGCGCAACTGGATCCGGCGCCGGACCTGGTGGTCATCGGCAACGCCATGTCCCGTGGCAATCCGGCGGTGGAGTACGTGCTCAACAAAGGCCTGCCGTATGTGTCCGGGCCGCAGTGGCTGGCCGATCACGTGTTGCAGGGCCGATGGGTCCTGGCCGTGGCGGGTACCCATGGCAAGACCACTACCAGCAGCATGCTCGCCTGGGTGTTGGAGCACGCGGGCATGAGCCCCGGCTTCCTGATCGGCGGCGTGCCGCAGAATTTCTCGGTGTCGGCGCGCTTGGGCGGTACGCCGTTCTTCGTGATCGAAGCCGATGAATATGACAGCGCGTTTTTCGACAAGCGTTCGAAGTTCGTCCACTACCGCCCGCGCACGGCGATCCTGAATAACCTGGAATTCGATCACGCAGACATTTTCCCTGATCTGGCGGCCATCGAGCGGCAATTCCACCATCTGGTGCGCACCATTCCAAGCGAAGGCCTGGTGATTCACCCGACCACCGAGCCGGCCTTGCAGCGGGTCATCGAAATGGGCTGCTGGACCCCGGTGCAGACCACCGGCGCGGGCGGACAGTGGCAAGTCAAGTTGCTGAAGGAAGATGGTTCGCAGTTCGAGGTGATGTTCGAAGGCCAGTCCCAAGGCGTCGTGGAGTGGGAACTGACCGGCCAGCACAACGTTGCCAATGCCCTGGCCACCTTGGCGGCTGCCCGTCATGTGGGCGTGGTTCCGTCGATGGGCATTGCCGCGTTGAGTGCGTTCAAGAGCGTCAAGCGCCGCATGGAGAAGGTCGCTGAAGTGCGGGGCATCACCATCTATGACGATTTCGCCCACCACCCGACCGCCATTGCCACCACTCTCGACGGTTTGCGCAAGCGTATTGGCGATGCGCCGCTGATCGCGATCATCGAGCCGCGCTCCAACTCGATGAAGCTCGGCGCCCACCGCGATGGCCTGCCGGAAAGTGTGGTCGATGCCGATCAGGTGATCTGGTATGCGCCGGCCAACCTCGGTTGGGACCTGGGGGCCACGGCCGCACTGTGCACGGTGCCGTCGATTGTCAGCGATTCCCTGGAAGGCATCATCGAGCGCGTGAAGAGCCAGGCCCAGCCCGGCACCCACGTGGTGATCATGAGCAACGGCGGCTTCGGCGGCCTGCACGGCAAACTGGCTGAGGCGCTGCAATGAACACTCGCTTCGAGAGCAACGGTCCGGAGCGCATCACGCTGGCGATGACCGGTGCGTCCGGCGCCCAGTACGGCTTGCGTCTGCTCGATTGTCTGGTGCGCGAAGACCGCGAGGTGCATTTCCTCATTTCCAAGGCCGCGCAGTTGGTGATGGCCACGGAAACCGACGTGACCCTGCCGGCCAGGACCCAGATGATGCAGGCCTTCCTCACCGAGTACACCGGTGCGGCGGCGGGGCAGATCCGGGTGTATGGCAAGGAAGACTGGATGTCGCCGGTGGCGTCGGGCTCCGGCTCGCCGGCGGCCATGGTGGTGGTGCCGTGTTCCACCGGGACGCTGTCGGCGATTGCCACCGGGGCCTGTAACAACCTGATCGAACGGGCCGCGGATGTGACGCTCAAGGAGCGTCGTCAGTTGATCCTCGTGCCGCGGGAGGCTCCGTATTCGAGCATTCACCTGGAGCACATGCTCAAGCTGTCGAACATGGGCGTGACTATCCTGCCGGCCTCGCCGGGCTTCTATCACCAGCCGCAGACCATCGACGACCTGATCGATTTCGTGGTCGCGCGGATTCTCAACCTGTTGAATATCCCCCAGGACATGTTGCCGCGCTGGGGTGAGCACCATTTGAGCAGCGATGAATAAGCTGCTGATCGTACTGCTGGCGCTGCAACTGACCGGCTGCGCCACCGTCCGCACCCTCGATGCCGCCAAGCCTGGCGCGCCGGTGGTGTATGCGGGCACTCGCCTGGATCTTTACGCCCTCAACGGCGGCTGCTGCGCCAAGGATCGCTTTGGCGCCGAAGCCCCGAGCTATCCTGGCGTCGATCTGCCGGGCAGTGCGTTGCTCGACACCTTGTTATTGCCGTTGTCGTTGTTTACGGCGATTGGGGTGGGGTTCCAGGCGACGGGTGGGTTGTAACCACCGAGTCCTGGCCTTTATGGCGAGGGCACTTTCGGTGGGAGCAAAGCTCGCTCGCGATGCGGTCGCCTCGGTTCCAAGGCAAGAACCGCGTCAACTTCATCGCGGGCAAGCCTTGCTCCCACAGTTTGCTTGCTGAAAATCCTGTTTCAGCAGCCTTAAGAGTCACTTACCCAACTTACGCAACTCGTCCGACTCCACCACCCGCACCCCATCCTGCTCTTCCAGCGCCAGGCGCCACATGGCGCGGGCCAGTTGGCAGGCTTCGATGCCGTGGTATTTGCCGGGAATCAGCTTCGACAAGGGGCCGGCCAGTTGTTCGGCCAGCCGTGGCTCGACGCGATCGCCCAACAGCAGGGAAGGACGGCAGATGGTCAGCTGCGGCCAGTCCTGGGCCTTGAGCGCGGCTTCCATTTCGCCCTTGACCCGGTTGTAGAAGACTGATGACTGCGCATCAGCCCCCAGGGCGCTGATCACGATCAGGTGTCGTGCGCCCAGCTCCCGGGCGCGTTTGGCGAAGGCCACGACCAGGTCCAGGTCCACCGCGCGGAAGGCTTGCTCCGAGCCGGCCTTCTTGATGGTGGTGCCGAGGCAGCAGAAGGCGATGTCGACCTGGCCGCTGAGGCGTGGCAATACGTCAGCCGGTTCGCCCACCGGGTTTTCCAGGCGTGGATGCTCGGCCAACGGCCGGCGGGAGGGCGCCAGGACCCGGCTGATGGTCGGCTCGTTGAGCAGCCGATCCAGCAGGTGTTCCCCGGTCAATCCGGTAGCGCCGGCGAGCAAAACATGCTGAGGCGTCAAGTACATAGTGTTTCCCCCTTGATACGGTTCAGCTTAGTTGCTCTTTTTGGCCTCGTCGTTCAGTGCAGCACTTTGCAATGCTTTTCGTGCCTGCAATTTGCGCAGCAGTTGCCAGTGGGAGAGGACGGTCCTGGGGGCCCAGATCTGCGGCTCGGACGCCTCGAAATTATCGGCCTGCTCCCGTTCGGCCACAGTGGCCTTGGCCAGCTTGAAGGCCTGTTCCAGGTCGTCGGTCTGGTTCAGCGCCTGGGCGAACAACGCATCGCCGAAATAGGTGAAGTTGGCTTCCTCGGAGCAACCGAAGGACACCCGGTCGGCCCGTGAAGCGGTCATGACCAGGGTGCGTTCGTCCTTGAGCGCCGGGATGAAACCGCCGGAGTAGCAGGCCGAGATCACCACGATCTTGTCGCGGTTCTTCAGCGGTGCCAGCACCACGGCCAGTTCGTCGGCGGGCAGGTCGGCCAGTTCCATGCGTGGCTGGTCGAGTACCAGTTCATGTTCGCTGGTGCCATGGCTGGTCAGGTAGATGAAAATCAGGTCTTCCGGACCGCTGCGTTCGGCCAGGGTACTGGCGGCGCGGCGCAGGCTTTCGCGGGTTGCCATGGGGCGGTCGCCCAGGTGATCGCGATGATTGACCAGGCGGATCTGGCCCTGCGCGCCGAAACGGCTGGCGAGCATGTTGGCGACATAGTCGGATTCGCGCAGGAACACGCTTTGCTTGCCGTCGCCGCCCAGGGTCAGGCTGTACAGCTCCACCGCCGGTGTTGAAGCAGGGATCTGGGCCAGGGCGTCATCCAGCAGGCGGCCCTGCGCCAGCAGGCCGAGTTCGAGTACGTCCGGCAGCAGCTTGCCATCGGCATCGCGCACCCGCTGGCCGTTGGCCCAAGTGCCGCTTTGCACCGTGCCATCGGTCAGCACCAGGGTGCCGCGCCCGTGGTAACCGTCGTTTTCGAACTCACCGATGTAAAAACTGCCATCGGGAAGGTTCAGGCGGCCCTGGCCGGTAAAGCGCCACTCATTGAACCGACCGAGGTAATGGCTGCCATCGGCGCCGATCAGCTCACCCTTGCCGGTGAGCGCGCCGTCCTTGAACTGGCCGATCCAGACATCGCCGTCGGCATTTTCGTAGCGGCCGCGGCCGTTGAGCTGGTTGTTCTTGAAGCTGCCGATATAAACATCGCCGTCGGCGCTGTTGAACGTGCCTTTGCCCTGGAGCTGACCATCGACGAAATGCCCGGTGAACTGGTTGCCGGCGGCATCGAAGCGCTGGCCATCGCCGTTGGGCTTGCCGTTGGCGAATGGGCCCTGGTACTGGCTGCCGTCGGCGAGTTCCAGGCGACCGAGGCCTGAATAGCGGTCGGCCTTGAATTCGCCACGGTAGGTGACGCCGTTTTCCTTGAGCGTACCTTCGCCGTCCCGCCGCCCGAGCTTGAAGCCGCCGGTGTAGCTGCTGGTGGGGGTGTCGAGGCTGCCCTGGCCGTGGAACAGGCCCTGCTGGAACTGGCCGCGATAGACCTCGCCATTGCTGCCGTGCCATTCCCCGGTGCCATGCCATTGGCCTTTGTCGAACTGTCCTGCATACCAACTGCCATTGGGATAGTCGACGCGTCCCTGGCCCTGCAGCAGTCCGTTCACCAGATCGCCGCGATAGCGTCCGCCATCGGGCAGGCGTGCGTCAGGCGGCAACAGTGATTCGCCATCGCCGCAGGCGGCCAGCAAGAGGGTCAAAGCCAGGGGGAAAAGTAAGCGCATAACGGGATCCAGATAATCAGGCGACGAGTATGCCGCAGCTATGCGCGATAGAACTAGAGAAGCGGTGCGAAACTGCCTGGGCGGTTTCGCATGCGCGAGAAGCTACACGAAGCAGAGCGACAGCGGTTCGGCGATGTAGGCGGGTTTGTCCGAACCTTCGATTTCCAGCGTGGCGGTGGCCTTGAGCAGCCATTGGCCGGGTTTTTTCTCGGTGGCGTCCACCAGGTCGACTTTGAGCCGGACCTTGGAATCGACTTTAACCGGTTGGATGAAGCGCACGCTGTCCAGTCCGTAGTTGACGACCATTTTCACGCCTTCGGGCAGGATCAGGATGTCTTCCATCAGCTTGGGCATCAGCGACAGCGACAGAAAGCCGTGGGCAATGGTGCTGCCGAACGGCGTCTGTGCGGCCTTGACCGGATCGACGTGGATGAACTGAAAGTCGCCTGTGGCTTCGGCGAACAGGTTGATGCGCTCCTGGTCGATGGTCAGCCAGTCGGAACGTCCGAGTTCCTTGCCGACATAATCTTTGAGCGCTGCAACGGGAACATAGGGCATTGAGACTCTCCTTGGTTCAACGGTTCTATCTTTGATATGGGGCCGGTGGCCTGTGTGGCTGATTCGTGTACAGGCCACTAGCGCCCCCGGGGAACCACTGTAGATCAACATGACGCACAGGGCAGGTCACTGACCATGCTTTTTACGAATGCCGGTCCATAGCCTGGGCATGCTTATAATGCGGGCGCTTTCATTGGGTAGAGGTTGCAGGGGAGAGGACGGATGTTGCTACGGGGCCTGACCTGGCTGGTGCTGTTCCAATTGCTGGGCACCGCCATCAATCATTTGTTCTTGCCGGTGCTGCCGGGGCCGATCATCGGCCTGCTGCTGTTGCTCGGCTATTTGATCGTTCGTGGCGAAGTCGCCGAGCCATTGAGCCTGGCCGCCAGCAGCCTGCTGCGTTATCTGCCGCTGCTGCTGGTGCCGCCTGCGGTGGGAGTGATGGTCTACGCCCGGGCCATCGCCGCCGATTTCTGGGCCATCGTCGGCGCGCTGGTGTTGTCGCTGGTCCTGTCCATGGCGTTCACCGGGGTGCTGATGCAGCGCCTGGGTCGGCGTCACGTCGCTGCCGTGGAGGAGGACAACCCATGATCCTCGACTGGCAGGGCGCCTGGGCGTCGGTGATCCATCATCCGCTGTTCGGCATCGGCATTACCCTGGGGGCCTATCAACTGGTACTGGCGGCATTCGAGAAGACCCGCTGGGTATTCCTGCAACCGGTATTGATGTCGATGGTGCTGTTGATCGGTGTGCTGGTCAGTTGCGGCATTACCTACGCCGAATACCGCAAGAGTACTGAAATCCTCAGCATCCTGCTGGGGCCGGCCACGGTCGCGCTGGCGGTGCCGCTGTACCTGAACCTGCGACGGATCCGGCAATTGTTCTGGCCGATCTTTACTACGCTGGTGATAGGCGGGGTGTTCGCCACGGGTTCCGCAGTGTTGCTCGGCTGGGCGTTCGGCGCCGAGCACATGATCCTGATGACCATGGCGCCCAAGTCAGTGACCTCGCCGATCGCCATGTTGGTGGCCGAGCAGATTGGCGGCGTGGCGGCCATGGCGGCGGTGTTCGTCTTGATCACCGGTGTGCTCGGGGCGATCCTGGGCCCGAGCATCCTGAACCGGCTGGGCGTTCACAGCCCTGAAGCCCGGGGCATGGCCCTGGGTCTGACGGCTCATGCGGTGGGGACTTCGGTGGCGTTGCAGGAAAGCGAAGAGTCCGGCGCCTTTGCGGCGCTGGCGATGAGTCTGATGGGTGTGGCCACGGCGGTGCTGCTGCCGCTGGTGGTGTCGATGACGGTCTAGGAAATAGTTATGAATTTGCCGCTTTTTCCGTTGAACACCGTGCTGTTCCCCGGCTGCATCCTCGATCTGCAGATATTCGAGGCACGTTACCTCGACATGATCGGGCGCTGCATGAAAAAGGGCGAAGGGTTCGGAGTGGTGTGCATCCTGGACGGGCAGGAAGTCGGGATTGCGCCGCTAGGTTATGCACGGGTCGGCTGTGAGGCGCTGATCACCGACTTTTCCCAGCAGGACAATGGCCTGCTGGGAATTCGTGTGCAGGGCGGACGCCGTTTTATCGTGCATGACAGCAGTGTCCAGCCCGACCAGCTCACCGTGGCCGACGTCGAGTGGCTGGAGGATGAGCCGGAGCAACCGCTGCAGGACGAGGACGCCGACCTGGTGGCGCTGCTCCAGGCCCTGGCCGAGCATCCGATGGTCGAGGCCCTGAACATGGGCACCGAAGCGACCGGCCAGCAGTCGCTCGCCAATCAACTGGCTTACCTGTTGCCGTTCAATGAACTGGACAAGATCGACTTGCTGCAACTGGATGATCCGCAACAGCGCCTGGATGCGATTCAGGCGCTGCTCGATGAGTTGCAGGGCGAGCTCTTCGCCTGAGGCTGTTCACCGCAAATCATTGTGGGAGTGAGCCTGCTCGCGATGGCGGCGAGTCAGCGAAGCAGGTGCTGGCTGAGGCACCGCCATCGCGAGCAGGCTCGCTCCCACAGGGTTCGTCTGTGCCTACCGGTCCAGTGTTTCAGTAGGCATACCGCAGCATCCCATGGGGCAGGTGCCGCAGCGCGAAGAAGCTGAATGCCGCCACCAGCGCCGGCAGGATCAGCCACCAGATTTTCGGCGGCATGGCGGGCAACGGGGTCTGGCGCTGGCTCAGCCAGAGGACGGCGGCGCAGACGCAGGCGGCGAGCATGGCGCCGGCCAGGATGTCGCTGGGCCAATGGGCGCCCAGATACACCCGTGACAAGGCAATCGCCAGCGCCGGCAGGCAGCCCAGCAGCAGCCAGGTCAGGCGCAGGCGTGGCGGTTGTCCGCGACCGGCCAGGACTGCGAGCGTCAGGAACAGCGCGAACGAACCGGAGGCATGGCCACTGGGCATGCTATAGCTGGTCAGCGGATCGGTCAGGATCTCCGGGCGCACGCGGGCAAAGAAGTGCTTGCTGCCGGTATTGGCCAGGGCGGTGAACAGCATGGTGGCGCCGGCGAAGATTGCTTGTCGCCATTGGCGGGCCAGCAACAGCAATCCGGTCAGCAAGGCGCTGAAGATCAGCATGAAGCGGAATTCGCCGATCAGCGTGAAGGTCACGGCGATTTCGTCCAGCATCGGGCTGCGATGTTCCTGGACCAGGGTCATCAACCCTTGGTCGAAGGCCGTCAGGTAGCGGAAGCCGATGAACAGGCCAAGCAGGATCACCAGGCCCAGGCCGGCAATCAGCGCCGTGGCGTGTCGATGACGCCGTAGGCTGCTGTTGACACTCAACCCGATCATTACCGCAATGCTGCCGATGACGATGCCGGCCTGTGGCCAGAAACCTTCGGGCAGTGGCAGGCGAATCGCCGCTCCGGTGGCCCAGCCGGGCAGCAGATACGCCACGCTCCAGCCCGACGCGGCCAGCAGGCTGACGGCGGCAAAGCGGGGGAAGGGCATGTCGCACATTCCGGCCACCATCGGCAGCATCGGTCGCAGCGGGCCGATAAAACGCCCTACCAGCAGGCTGGCGATGCCGTAGCGTTGGAAATAGCTTTCCGCCGCACTCATCCACTCCGGGTGGTGTCGCAATCCCGGCAGGCGTCGGATGTTCTGGTGGAAGTGCCGGCCGAGAAAATAAGACACCACGTCCCCGAGCAAGCCCCCAAGCAAACCCAGCAACAGCGTCTCGCCCAGGGATAGCGCGCCACTGCCTGCCAGCACCGCCACGGCAAACAGCAGCACGGTGCCCGGGACGATCAACCCGGCAATCGCCAGGCACTCCACGCACGCCACGATGAACACCGCCACCGCCAGCCATTGCGGGTTGGCAGCCAGCCAGCCAGTGATGCTATCGAGCCATGGGCCCATAAATACAACTCCATTGAATGTGCATTGTTTTACTGTGGGAGCGAGCCTGCTCGCGATAGCGGTGTGTCAGTCAACATCAATATTGGATGTACGGACGCCATCGCGAGCAGGCTCGCTCCCACAGGGGATCTGTTGTGAAGCAAAAAAAACTGGTTCGTGCAGGTTCTCTGTGGGAGCCGAGCTTGCTCGCGATAGCGGTGTGTCAGTCAACATCAGCATTGAATGTGCAGACGCCATCGCGAGCAAGCTCGGCTCCCACAGGAAATTGTGTTGCATCGCTCATGGCAGCAAAAAATAATCGCGCCCCTCGACCTGTCCACGCCGCAACGGGTTGCGGGTACACCAGGGCGCGTAGGCGGCGTCGACGAAACGGTAGGGCAGGTGTTCGTCGCGTCCCAATGGGATGCCCAGGCGGGTGGTCTGGATCACATTGACCGTCGGCACCTGAATATCTTCCACCAACAGCCGCTGGGGATCGAAGCGTTTGGCGTCCCATTCCGGCACCTTCAGCCCCAGGGCCTTGCACAGCAAGGTCTGGCCGGCGCAGAGCTTCTGCGGTGTGCGTGGACGGCCCTGGGCGTCGGGGTTGTTCAGTTGCATCCGCGCCAGGCTGTCCGGGCCGGAGATGCCATCGACCCAGGGGTACGCCGATTTGATCAGTACCGCATTGCCCGGCCCCTGGGCGCTGAAGTTCAATGAGTCGCCACCCCGGGCGTAGTACATATAGATGTGGCCGCCGTCGAGAAACAGGGCCTTGCGTTTTTCCGTATAGCCCAGGGAGGCGTGGCTGCCCTTTTCGGCGAAATAGTAGGCTTCGGTCTCGATGATTCGGGCGCTGAGCCACAGGTCACCGACCTTGTGGCGAATGACCTTGCCCAGCAGGTCCCTGGCGAGCACTTGGGCGTCGCGGTCGAAGAAGGCGTGGGGCAGGGCGTTTGGCGTATGAGGCGAATCGGTCATGGCGGTAGACGAACTGAGGCCAAAGGAAGGGCGATCATAGCAATGGAAATCTTAATCACCGCTGAACAGGTGAAATTCCTGACAGTTTTGCGCCTCCGCCGGTCACCACTGTGAGTCCATGCTGTTAGTCGAGGGTTACGACAGCTATAATCTGCCGCTTTCCTCTTCGCCAAGACCACACAGACCATGACTGAGTCCGTTCTTGACTACATGACCCGCCTGGGTCGCGCCGCTCGCGAAGCGTCGCGCATCATCGGCCGTGCCAGCACCGCGCAGAAAAACCGCGCCCTGCAAGCCGCCGCCAATGCGCTGGACGCCGCTCGCGCCGAGTTGTCCGCCGCCAACGAGCTGGACCTGGCCGCCGGCCGGGCCAATGGCCTCGAGCCGGCCATGCTCGAGCGCCTGGCCCTGACCCCGGCGCGCATCGACGGCATGATCGTCGGTCTGCGCCAGGTGGCGGCGCTGCCGGACCCGGTCGGGGCGATCCGCGACATGAGCTACCGGCCATCGGGTATTCAGGTCGGCAAGATGCGCGTGCCCCTGGGCGTGGTCGGGATCATCTACGAGTCGCGGCCGAACGTGACCATCGACGCCGCGAGCCTGTGCCTGAAGTCCGGTAACGCGACCATCCTGCGCGGCGGTTCCGAGGCGATTCATTCCAACCGTGCCATTGCCGCCTGCATCCAGCGCGGCCTGGCCGAAGCCGGTCTGCCGGCCGCTGTGGTGCAAGTGGTGGAAACCACCGACCGCGCCGCTGTCGGCGCATTGATCACCATGCCCGAATTCGTCGATGTCATCGTGCCGCGTGGCGGCAAGGGGCTGATCGAGCGGGTCAGCCGCGATGCCCGCGTACCGGTGATCAAGCACCTGGACGGGATCTGCCACGTCTACGTCAGTGCTCACGCCGACCTGCCAAAGGCCCAGCGCATCGCCTTCAACGCCAAGACCTATCGTTACGGCATCTGCGGCGCGATGGAAACCCTGCTGGTGGACCAGGCCGTTGCCCAGGACTTCCTGCCGGCGATGGCCGCCCAGTTCCGCGAAAAAGGCGTCGAACTGCGGGGTTGCGAGCGCACCCGGGCGATCATCGAGGCGGCGCAAGCCACCGAAGAGGACTGGAACACCGAATACCTGGCGCCGATCCTGTCGATCCGCGTGGTCGACGGGCTGGACCAGGCCATCGAGCACATCAATCGTCATGGCTCCCATCACACCGACGCCATCGTCAGCGAGCATCTGGGCGAAACCCGGCGCTTCGTGGCTGAAGTGGATTCGGCGTCGGTAATGATCAACACCCCGACCTGCTTCGCCGACGGCTTTGAATACGGATTGGGCGCCGAAATCGGCATTTCTACTGATAAGCTGCACGCCCGCGGCCCAGTGGGCCTCGAAGGCCTGACCTGCGAGAAGTACGTCGTGGTCGGTGATGGCCAGTTGCGCGGACAGGAGCCGGTCTGACTTGGGCGACCTCGACCCGTCAGCCGCTGTGACGACGACAGTCCCGCCCCGGCGTATAGGTATCCTGGGCGGCACGTTCGACCCGGTGCACATCGGCCATCTGCGCGGTGCGCTGGAAGTCGCCGACGCCCTGGGCCTCGATGAGCTACGCCTGACGCCAAACGCCAGGCCACCTCACCGGGATACGCCGCAGGTGTCGGCGCAGGACCGTCTGGCGATGGTCGAGTGCGCGGTGGCCGGAGTGTCGCCGCTGGTGGTGGACGCCCGCGAATTGCAGCGGGACAAACCGTCCTACTCCATTGACACCCTGGAGCTGATGCGCGCTGAAATGCCCGCCGATGCCCAGGTTTTTCTGCTTCTGGGCTGGGACGCATTTTGCGGCCTGCCCACTTGGCACCGCTGGGAAGAGTTGCTCCAGCATTGCCACATCCTGGTGCTGCAACGCCCGGATGCCGACAGCGAGCCGCCGGATGCCCTGCGCAACCTGTTGGCGGCACGCTCGGTGAGCGACCCGCTGGCCCTCAAGGGGCCGAGCGGACAGATTGCATTCGTCTGGCAGACACCGCTCGCGGTATCCGCCACCCAGATCCGTCAACTGCTGGCCAGCGGTAAGTCGGTACGTTTCCTGGTGCCCGACGCGGTCCTGGCCTACATCGATGCGCACGGGCTGTACCGTGCGTCGAACTGAACGAGGCCGCTTCAAGGCACGTGAATGCGTGTAGCGAAGCGCCCGAATATACGAGCAAAACGAGTTTTATATGACTGACAAAGACGTAAGCAAAGTAAAGCGCAAGGGCACCTTCAAGAGCGCCCCGCTGCCCGTGGAGGCTCACACTGGTGCCGTACTGGCCGGCGAAGAACTGGTCAAGGTGGCCGTTGCAGCCCTGGAAGACGTCAAGGCCCAGGACATCCAGGTGATCGACGTTCGTGAAAAACAGAGCATCACGGACTTCATGATCATCGCCACCGGTACCTCCAACCGCCAGATCGGCGCGATGCTGGACAAAGTCCGCGAAGCGGTCAAAGCCCAGGGTATCAAGCCCCTGGGTGAAGAAGGCAAGGGCGACAGCGACTGGGTGCTACTGGATATGGATGATGTCATCGTGCACATGATGACCGCCTCGGCACGCCAGTTCTATGACCTGGAGCGCCTGTGGGCCGGTGCCGAACAGAGCCGTGCGGCGGATGCCCGTCACCACAGCCCTGAAAACACCCATGAGCACTTCACCAAGCTCAACAAAGACCAGCAGTAAGGGATCGCTGTGCGACTGCGCCTGATCGCCGTCGGTTCCCGCATGCCCAAGTGGGTGGAAGAAGGCTGGCATGAGTATGCCAAGCGTCTTCCTTCCGAGCTGGCCCTGGAACTGGTGGAAATTCCGCTCAACACCCGTGGGAAGAACGCCGACGTGGCGCGCTTCATTCGCCAGGAAGGCGAAGCCATGCTGGCCAAGGTCGGGCCGAACGAGCGCATCGTTACCCTCGAGGTCCACGGCAAGCCCTGGAGCACCGAGCAACTGGCGGTCGAGCTCGATCGCTGGCGGCTGGACTCGCGCACGGTGAATTTCATGGTCGGCGGCCCGGAAGGGCTGGCGCCGGAAGTCTGTGCCCGGGCTGACCAGCGCTGGTCGTTGTCGCCCTTGACGTTGCCGCACCCGTTGGTGCGGATTCTGATCGGTGAACAGTTGTATCGTGCCTGGACAGTCCTGTCCGGGCACCCTTACCACAAGTAATCCTGCCCTCATGCCTCAGCCGATCCGCATCAAGGACCACGAAAAAGACGCCCGCCTGGTGCGAAGTCGCGTCGTGTTCGGTGCTATCACGGTGATAACGCTGATTGGCGTGCTGATTGCGCGGCTCTATTTCCTCCAGGTGATCCAGTACGAGTACCACTCGACCCTGTCGGAAAACAACCGTGTGCATGTGCAGCCGATCCCGCCGACCCGTGGCTTGATCTTCGACCGCAATGGCGTGGTGGTGGCCGACAACCGGCCCAGCTTCAGCCTGAGCATGACCCGCGAGCGCTCCGGCGATTGGCAGCATGTGCTGGATGTCATCGTCGAAGTGCTGCAACTGACGCCCGAGGACCGGGCCATCTTCGAAAAACGCATGCGCCAGGGGCGTCGACCGTTCGAGCCGGTGCCGATCCTGTTCGAATTGACCGAAGAGCAGATAGCGCTGATTGCGGTGAACCAGTTCCGCCTGCCGGGCGTCGAGGTGGTGGCGCAGTTGGTGCGTCATTATCCCCAGGGGGCGCATTTCGCCCACTCGGTCGGCTACATGGGGCGGATCAACGAAAAAGAGCTCAAGAGCCTCGATCCGGTCAACTACAGCGGTACCCACCACATTGGCAAGACCGGCATCGAGCGCTTCTACGAGCCCGAGCTGCACGGCCAGGTAGGTTACGAAGAAGTCGAGACCAACGCCCGCGGTCGCGTATTGCGGGTTCTCAAGCGCACCGACCCGATCCCCGGGAAGGACATTGTCCTGAGCCTGGACATCAAGTTGCAGGAAGCCGCCGAAGCGGCCCTGGGCGGACGACGCGGCGCCGTGGTGGCGTTGGACCCGGCCACCGGCGAGGTCCTGGCGATGGTCAGCCAGCCGAGTTTCGACCCGAATCTGTTCGTTACCGGCATCAGCTTCAAGGCCTATGCCGAGTTGCGCGATTCCATCGACCGGCCCCTGTTCAACCGTGTATTGCGCGGCCTCTATCCGCCGGGCTCGACCATCAAGCCGGCCGTGGCGATTGCCGGGCTGGACTCTGGCGTGGTGACCGCTTCGAGCCGGGTCTTCGACCCCGGCTACTACATGCTGCCCAATTACGACCACAAGTATCGCAACTGGAACCGTACCGGCGACGGCTATGTGGACCTGGAAACGGCGATCATGCGTTCCAACGATACCTACTTCTATGACCTGGCACACAAGCTGGGGATCGATCGGCTGGCGTCCTACCTGGGCAAGTTCGGCATCGGCAAGAAAGTCTCTCTGGACATGTTCGAGGAGTCGCCCGGCCTGATGCCGTCCCGGGAATGGAAGCGGGCGACCCGACGCCAGGCGTGGTTCCCGGGTGAAACCCTGATCCTGGGGATCGGCCAGGGCTACATGCAGGCAACGCCTTTGCAACTGGCCCAGGCCACGGCGCTGGTGGCGAGCAAGGGTAAGTGGCATCGCCCGCACCTGGCCAAGACCATCGAAGGCCAGGCGCCCGTGGACCCGGACCCGATGCCGGACATCATCCTGCACAATCCGTCGGACTGGCAGAAGGTCAACAACGGCATGCAGCAAGTGATGCACGGTGCCCGGGGTACGGCGCGCAAGGCGGCAATCGGATCGCCTTACCGCATCGCCGGCAAGAGCGGTACGGCCCAGGTGGTCGCGATCAAGCAGGGCGAGAAGTACGATCGCTCCAAGGTCCAGGAACGCCACCGTGACCACGCCCTGTTCGTCGGTTTTGCCCCGGCCGACAATCCGAAGATCGTCGTGGCGGTCATGGTCGAGAACGGTGAGTCGGGCTCCGGCGTCGCCGCGCCAGTGGTGCGCCAGGTCATGGATGCCTGGCTGCTGGATGAACACGGTCAGCTCAAGCCAGAGTACGCAAGTCCCACCACCGCGGAGGCTCCGGCCCGTGAAGAATAATTTCGACCGGATCCTCTCCAGCGAAGATGTGATGCGCCGTCGCGCCACACTGTTGCAGCGCATACACATCGACGGTCCGCTGCTGGTCCTGCTGCTGATCCTGGCTGCGGGCAGCCTGTTCGTGTTGTATTCGGCCAGTGGCAAGAGCTGGGACCTGCTGGCCAAGCAGGCCACTTCGTTCGGCATCGGGCTGGTGTCGATGGTCGTCATTGCCCAGCTCGAACCACGGTTCATGGCGCGCTGGGTGCCGCTGGCCTATGTGGTGGGCGTGAGCCTGTTGGTGGTGGTGGACGTGATGGGCCATAACGCCATGGGGGCCACGCGCTGGATCAACATCCCCGGGGTGATCCGCTTCCAGCCTTCGGAATTCATGAAGATCATCATGCCGGCGACCATCGCCTGGTACTTGTCCAAGCGCACCTTGCCGCCGCAGCTCAAGCACGTGTGCATCAGCCTGTTGCTGATCGGCATCCCGTTCATCCTGATCGTGCGCCAGCCGGACCTCGGCACTTCACTGCTGATCCTGGCCGGTGGCGCCTTCGTGTTGTTCATGGGCGGGTTGCGCTGGCGCTGGATCCTGAGCGTGATTGCCATTGCGATACCGGTGTCGATCGCCATGTGGTACTTCGTGATGCACGACTATCAGAAGCAGCGCATCCTGACGTTCCTCGACCCGGAAAGCGATCCGTTGGGCACCGGCTGGAACATCATTCAGTCCAAGGCCGCTATCGGCTCCGGCGGGGTATTCGGCAAGGGGTGGCTGATGGGCACCCAGTCGCACCTGGACTTCCTGCCGGAAAGCCACACCGACTTCATCATCGCCGTGATGGGCGAGGAGTTCGGCCTGGTGGGTATCTGCCTGCTGCTACTGATCTACCTGTTGCTGATCGGCCGGGGGCTGGTCATCACCGCTCAGGCGCAAACCCTGTTCGGCAAGTTGCTGGCGGGCAGCCTGACCATGACGTTTTTTGTTTACGTTTTCGTCAACATCGGTATGGTCAGTGGTTTGTTGCCGGTTGTGGGAGTGCCGTTGCCCTTCATCAGCTACGGAGGAACTTCGCTGGTGACGCTACTGTCAGCGTTTGGGGTCTTGATGTCGATCCATACCCACCGCAAGTGGATCGCACAGGTTTGAATAAGGTGAAGAGTTCAATGCAAGCAATGCGTGGCTGGTCGACGCGACATGCGTGGGTCGGCCTGATCAGCCTCCTGGGCGGTGCGTCGCACGCCTTGGCCGGTGAATACGAGGGCTCGCCGCAGGTGGCCGAATTCGTCGGTGAAATGACCCGCGACTATGGCTTTGCCGGTGAACAACTGATGGGGGTGTTCCGCGAGGCTGAACGCAAGCAGTCGATCCTCGACGCGATCTCCCGGCCCGCGGAGCGGGTCAAGCAGTGGAGCGAGTACCGGCCGATGTTCATCACCGAGGCGCGCATCGCCCGGGGCGTGGACTTCTGGCGCCAGCACGAGGCCGCCCTGGCCCGCGCCGAGCAGGAGTACGGCGTGCCGGCCCAGGTCATCGTGTCTATCATCGGCGTCGAGACCTTCTTTGGCCGCAATACCGGGAATTTCCGGGTGATCGATGCTCTGTCGACCCTGGGCTTCGATTACCCGCCGCGCGCCGAGTTCTTCCGCAAGGAATTGCGTGAATTCCTGTTGCTGGCCCGGGAGGAGCAGGTCGATCCGCTGACCCTCAAGGGGTCCTATGCCGGGGCCATGGGCCTGCCACAATTCATGCCCAGCAGTTTCCGCGCCTATGCGGTGGATTTCGACGGCGATGGCCATATCAATATCTGGACCAACCCCACCGATGCCATCGGCAGTGTTGCCAGCTATTTCAAGCGCCACGGCTGGGAAGCCGGCCAACCGGTGGTCAGTCGTGCCGACGTGCGTGGCGAGCAGGTGGACGAGGGCCTGAGCGAGGGCATCGAACCGACGAAAACCGTCGGGGAGTTGCGGGCGCTGGGCTGGTCGAGTCATGATGCGCTGCGTGACGACATGCCCGTCACCGCCATTCGCCTGGAAGGCGAACAGGGCCCTGAGTACTGGATGGGCCTGAAGAATTTCTACGCGATTACGCGTTATAACCGCAGTGTGATGTACGCCATGGCTGTGCATCAACTGTCTGAAGAGCTGGTCAAAGCACGGGGCGTCAAATAATGCAGGCATTGCCTACCTATCAACCCCTGAAAGCCAGGCCCCTGAAGTTCGTGGCACTGGCTGCGCTGTCGCTGTTGGTCGTCAGTTGTTCGACCGGTCGCGCGCCAACCCAGAAAAGCTCCACCGCCGTGCGCGCCATGCCGGGCCTGGACATCAACCGTGCCCACAAGGATGGTGCGCCGTGGTGGGACGTGGATGTCTCGCGCATTCCCGACGCCACCCCAACCCTGCACACCGGCCCCTACAAGGCCAACCCGTATACGGTGCTGGGCAAGACCTATTTCCCGATGGCCGACTCCAAGAGCTACGTCGCGTCGGGCACCGCGTCCTGGTATGGCACCAAGTTTCATGGCCAGAACACCGCCAATGGCGAGGTGTATGACCTGTACGGCATGAGCGCGGCCCACAAGACCTTGCCGCTGCCCAGTTACGTGCGGGTGACCAACCTGGACAACAACAAGAGCGTGATCCTGCGGGTCAATGACCGTGGGCCGTTCTATTCCGACCGGATCATCGACCTGTCGTATGCCGCGGCGAAAAAACTCGGTTACGCTGAAATCGGCACCGCGCGGGTCAAGGTCGAGGGTATTGATCCGCAGGAGTGGTGGGCCCAGCGTGGCCGTCCGGCGCCTTTGATGCTCAACGAGCCAAAAGTGGCGCAAAATGCCGCGCCGACCGTGACGGCGTCCACCGGCACGGTCGAACAATGGACGCCACCGCCGCAGCAACACGCCGCGACCGTAGTGCCTGTGCAGGCGGATGCAAAAAAAAACGCTTCTGCAACAGCGTCTGGCCAGTATCTGCAGGTGGGCGCGTTCGCCAACCCGGACGCTGCCGAACTGCTCCGCTCGAAGCTCAGCTCGATGGTGAGCGCCCCGGTGTTCATCAGTTCGATCGTGCGCAACCAGCAGACACTGCATCGGGTGCGCCTGGGGCCGATCGGTTCTCCGGGTGAAGTCCAGCAGGTACAGAACAGCGTGCGCCTGGCCAATCTCGGTTCGCCGAGCCTGGTCACCGCCGAATGATTGATTGAAGGCCCGCTTGCGGTTCGAGCGGGTCAGGTTGTTGGCTCCATGAATAACAAAAGCCCGGCAAGGGATGTGAGTGAGCAACTTAATACGCGGCAGTCCATCAAGAAGACTGCCTGTTCAGTATTGCCTCCGGGCAGTCCATTAGCGATTTCGAGAGACGGATGAACATTACCACCTTTGCCAAACGCCTTTGCCTGTTAGTCCCGCTGCTTCTTTCACCTGCCGCGTTCGCGGTCGAGATGATGCCGTCGCCCCCGCAACTGGCGGCTAAATCCTATGTACTCATGGATGCCAGCAGCGGCAACGTGCTGGTGGAAAACAATGGTGACCAGCGCCTGCCACCGGCCAGCCTGACCAAGCTGATGACCGCCTACATTGCGACCCTGGAAATCCGTCGCGGCCAGATTGGTGAAAACGATCTGGTGACCGTCAGTGAAAATGCCTGGCGCACCGGTGGTTCGCGGATGTTCATCAAGGTCGGCTCGCAAGTGACCGTCAGCGACCTGCTGCACGGCATCATCATCCAGTCCGGCAATGACGCCAGCGTTGCCCTGGCCGAACACATCGCCGGCAGCGAAGACGCATTCGCCGACATGATGAACAAAACGGTCACCGACCTGGGCATGACCAACAGTCACTTCATGAACCCGACCGGCCTGCCGAATCCCGAGCACTACTCGTCGGCTCACGACATGGCGATCCTGGCGCGGGCGATCATCCACGAAGATCCGGCGCACTACGCCATCTATTCCCAGAAGGAATTCTTCTGGAACGGCATCAAGCAGCCCAACCGCAACCTGCTGCTGTGGCGCGACAAGACTGTCGACGGCCTGAAGACCGGCCATACCGAAGAGGCCGGCTATTGCATGGTGTCTTCGGCGGTGCGTGACGGCATGCGCCTGATCGCCGTGGTGTTCGGCACCAACAGTGAAGTGGCCCGTGCCGCTGAAACCCAGAAGCTGCTGACCTACGGTTTCCGCTTCTTCGAAACCCAGACGTTCTACCAGAAAGGCACCGAACTGGCCCAGGCCCAGGTCTGGAAAGGCGCCAGCAGCCAGGTTAAAGCCGGTCTGGCCGAAGACCTGACCATGACCCTGCCAAAAGGCCAGCTCAAGAAGCTCGCTGCAAGCATGACCATGAACCCGCAACTGACCGCCCCTATCGCCAAGGGCGACGTGATCGGTAAGGTTGAAGTCAAACTGGAAGACAAAGTGGTGCACAGCGCCGACTTGATCGCGCTGGACGCGGTCGAAGAAGGTGGTATCTTCCGCCGCATGTGGGATAGCATCCGGCTATTCTTCTACGGCTTGTTCAACTGAATCGAATGTTGACTGCATGGCCCCGTTCCTGTCCGGTGCGGGGCCTTGTTCGTTATCACGTCTACGAGGCCGTTACGCCATGACAGACTCAGAAGTAAAGGCGCCAAAGATCGAATTCCCCTGCAATGACTATCCGATCAAAGTGATTGGCGACACCGGAGTGGGCTTCAAGGACAAGGTCGTTGCCATCCTGGAAAAACATGCCACCGTTGATCTCCTGACCCTGGCCGAGCGCCAGAGCAGCAACGGCAAGTACACGACGATCCAGTTGCACATCGTTGCTACTGGCCAGGAGCAGTTGTACGACATCAATAGTGAGCTGCGGGCGACCGGCGTCGTGCACATGGTGTTGTGATGCCGGGCACGCTAGGCTTTCGCGAGCTGGGGCAGATGGCTTACGAGCCGGTCTGGCATGCCATGCAGCGCTTCACCAACGAACGTGGCAACACCGCCGAAGACGAAGTCTGGCTGGTGGAACACCCGCCGGTATTCACCCAGGGCCAGGCCGGCAAGGCCGAGCACCTGCTGCTGCCCGGGGACATTCCGGTGGTGAAGGTCGACCGGGGCGGGCAGGTGACTTACCATGGCCCCGGCCAGTTGGTTGCCTACCTGTTGCTGGACGTGCGCAAGCTGGGGTTTGGCGTGCGTGAGCTGGTGACGCGCATGGAGACCTGCCTGATCGAGCTGCTGGCCAGCTACGGTGTCTCGGCGCAGGCCAAGCCGGATGCGCCGGGTGTCTACGTCGACGGGGCGAAAATCGCCTCCCTGGGCCTGCGGATCCGCCACGGCTGCTCGTTTCACGGCCTGGCGTTGAACGTGGACATGGACCTTTCGCCGTTTCGACGGATTAATCCCTGTGGCTATGCGGGGCTGGCGATGACCCAGCTGCGCGATCACACAGGATCGATTGAATTTGCCGAGGTAAGTGCCCGGCTGCGCGCGCAGCTCGTCAAACACCTCGACTATGCTGAGCAGACGACCCTCACGGGCGGAATCGACTGATATGACTACTGATGCAGTGCAAACCATGATCCCGACGCAGGACGTTACCGAGCGTCCGGCCCCACGTGCCAAGGTCGAAGCCGGCGTCAAGCTGCGCGGCGCCGAGAAGGTTGCACGCATCCCGGTCAAGATCATCCCGACCACCGAGTTGCCGAAGAAACCGGACTGGATCCGCGTGCGCATTCCGGTGTCCCCGGAAGTCGACCGTATCAAGGCCCTGCTGCGCAAGCACAAGCTGCACAGCGTCTGCGAAGAAGCCTCCTGCCCGAACCTGGGCGAGTGCTTCTCTGGCGGCACCGCGACCTTCATGATCATGGGTGACATCTGCACCCGTCGCTGCCCGTTCTGCGACGTCGGCCACGGCCGTCCGAAACCACTGGACGTCAATGAGCCGGAAAGCCTGGCCATCGCCATTGCCGACCTGAAGCTCAAGTATGTGGTCATCACCTCGGTGGACCGCGACGACCTGCGTGACGGCGGTGCCCAGCACTTTGCCGACTGCATCCGTGAAATCCGCAAGCTGTCGCCGAACGTGCAGCTCGAAACGCTGGTGCCGGACTATCGCGGTCGCATGGACATCGCCTTGGAAATCACCGCCGCCGAGCCGCCGGATGTGTTCAACCATAACCTGGAAACCGTGCCGCGCCTGTACAAGGCTGCGCGTCCGGGTTCGGACTACCAATGGTCGTTGACCTTGCTGCAGCGCTTCAAGCAGATGATGCCGCACATTCCGACCAAGTCTGGCTTGATGCTGGGCCTGGGCGAGACCGACGAGGAGGTCATCGAGGTCATGAAGCGCATGCGCGAGCATGACATCGATATGCTGACCCTGGGGCAGTATCTGCAACCTTCGCGTAGCCACTTGCCGGTGCAGCGGTTCGTGCATCCGGATACCTTTGCCTGGTTTGCCGAGGAAGGGTACAAGATGGGCTTCAAGAACGTGGCTTCGGGGCCGTTGGTACGGTCTTCGTACCATGCTGATGAGCAGGCCAAGTTGGTCAAGGCGGAGTTGTTGGGTTCCTGATTGGGGTCGGGCCGTATGGGGGTATATCCGTTGCTGCGGTAATGGCGGCTGACGGTTCCGCCCTTGCGGCGGGTTACTTTTGGCAAACGCCCCAAAAGTAACCAAAAGGTCTTGGCCCCACCACTCGGTGCCTCGCCTAGGCTCGGCATGCCCTCACTCCGGCATTGCTCCGTGGGCCCGCCGCGAAGGGCCATCCATGGCCCAGCGCGGCTAACCCGGCATCCATGCCGGGTTGCCCACTGCGCAATACCTGCGTTCGGCCAGCGTGGTTAACGGGGCCCGAAGGTCAAAAGCAAAAGCAAAAGCAAAAGCAAAAGCAAAAGCAAAAGCAAAAGCAAAAGCAAAAGCAAAAGCAAAAGCAAAAGCAAAAGCAAAAGCAAAAGCAAAAGCAAAAGCAAAGCGGTTCAGATGATCTGTCTTTGAAGCGTACATGCTTCCCTTGTGGGAGCGAGCCTGCTCGCGATAGCGGTGGCTCAGTTTGCATGAAGCAACGGATCTGCAAACCAATCTGACCCCCACAGGGAACCCCACGAATGCCCCTTCACTCCACCCAAACCCTGTGCCCCCACCAACCTGTCCCGGCCCTGCCATCTGGAGGGCTGATCGGCGTGATCGCGCCCGCCGGCCCGGCGCCGTTGGACACGGATAAGGCGGTGCAATGGATGCGCGCCCGTGGTCATGAGCTGCGGATATTCCCGGGTGTCTATGAGAAGGATGGTTACCTGGCCGGCAGCGACGATACGCGACTCAACGACCTGCACGGGGCCTTCGCTGACCCGGAGGTCAACGCCATCATTTGCTTGCGCGGCGGCTATGGCACGCCACGTCTGCTGGATCGCGTCGACTTCGAACTCTTGCGGCGCAACGCCAAGCCTTTCGTCGGCTACAGCGATATCACCGCGCTGCACCTGGCTATCAGCCGTTACGCGGGGTTCGTCACCTTCCACGGGCCGCTGCTCAATGCCGATCTCCTGGGGGACAAGGAACCGCCTACGGTTACCTCGTTTTTCAGTCTGCTGCGTGGGCAATTGAAGGCCGGCAGTGTGCTGAGCCATCCCGAGGCTTATCCACTGACCGCGGTTGAGCCTGGCGTCGCCCAGGGGCGCTTGCTGGGGGGCAATCTGTCGATCATTGCGGCGACCATGGGCACGCCTTATCAGATCGACGCCGAAGGGGTGATCCTGTTCATCGAGGACGTCAACGAGCCGCTGTATCGGATCGACCGATTGCTGACCCAGCTACGGTTGGCCGGCACATTGCAGAAGCTGCGCGGAGTGCTGGTGGGCGACGTGGCCGGGGTGGATGGCGAGGCGTTGAACCAGTTGCTCAAGCAGACCTTCGGGCCGTTGCGGATACCGGTGCTGTCCGGCTGGCGCAGTGGCCACTGCGATCCGAACCTGACCTTGCCCCTGGGGGCATTGGTGAGGCTGGATGCGGGGGAGAAGAGGTTGGTGTTGCAGCAGGATGTGGTGGTGGGTCGGTAGTTCGGCGTTGATTGGAAGGCAGTCTTCGCGAGCAGGCTCGCTCCCACATTGAAATGCAATTCCCTGTGGGAGCGAGCCTGCTCGCGAAACGGTAGCGGCCAAACGACGACTCAACGCTGGCGCAGGTTCTCCAGCAACTGGTGCGTCGGATACCCGTCCGCCGGCCAGCCGAGCGACTGCTGGGCGCTACGGATCGCTTTACGGGTATTGGCACCGATGATGCCGTCGGGGTTGCCGGCATCATATTGATGCTGTCCCAGCAGCGTCTGCAGTTCGATTCGTTCGCTGCGGCTCAAGGGCAGGTCGTCTTTTGGCCATTGGCCGTTGATCAATCCCGCACCAACGAAGCGCTCCGAGAGCAGGCTCACTGCCAGCGCGTAGGACGAAGAGTTGTTGTACTTGAGAATCGCGCGGAAGTTGTCGAATACCAGGAACGCCGGTCCACGATAACCGGCCGGTAGCAGCAAGGCGGCCGACAGGTGTTCGGTGTCGGCCGGAATCCGGCCGCCATTGGGCAGGCTGACGCCCAACTGCAGCCATTCGGACACGGGTTTGCGAATCGAACCGTCGGCCAAGGGGTAGTTGAATCCTTCCTTCAGCCGGACCTCGAATCCCCACGGCTGCCCGCGTTGCCAGCCGGAGCTTTGCAGGTAATGCGCGGTCGAGGCCAGGGCGTCGGTGGCGCTGCCCCAGATGTCGCGGCGGCCGTCACCGTCGAAATCCACCGCGTGGGTGTTGTATGTGGTGGGGATGAACTGGGTCTGGCCCATGGCACCAGCCCAGGAGCCGAGCATTTTTTCCGGGGCGATATCACCTTGTTGCAGGATCTGCAGGGCGGCGATCAGTTGCGCATGGGCAAAGCCCGGACGTCGTCCTTCATAGGCCAGGGTCGCCAGGGAATTGATCACTGACTTCGTGCCCTGGAACTGGCCGAAATTGCTCTCCATGCCCCATACCGCCACCAGTGCCTGGCGGTCGACGCCGTAGCGCTGTTCGATGCTTTGCAGAATCTCGGCATGTTCCTGGATCAGGCTCTGGCCTTTGCGCACCCGCAGGGGTGACAGCGCGCCGTCCAGGTATTCCCATACGGGCCGGGCGAATTCCGGCTGGCTGCGATCGGCCTTGATCACACTCATGTCGGGGCTCACGCCGATAAAGGCGCGATCGAACAGGTCGGCGCGGATCCCGGCAGCCAGTGCTTCCTTGCGAAACCCTGCCTGCCATTCAGCGAAGGTCTGGGTCGGGACGATATCCAGGTTTTCGCCGGTCGGCACCACAGGCGGAACCATGGCCGGGGCGGTCACGGCAGGAACGGTCTGGAGCGGTTGGGCATCGGCGGCGGTGGGTTTTTCTGCGCAGGCGACAAGCAGCGCGAAGCTTGTGGCGGCCATCAATTGGCGCACTGGCCAGCGGCGGGTAAGACAAAAGGGCATGCAGGGGTCCAGAAATGCAAATCAGGTGCTGACCTTAACATGGGCAGGGTGCAAAGGGCTTGTCCGGATGTTTCAAGCCGCCATAAAGCAAGAAGCCTCCCAGTTGTCAGACTGGAAGGCTTCGCGGCGGTAGCTGCCTTTGCCCTTGGCGGGCCGTTCCTGACGGCTGCGGAACAGGGGCTGGGCGATGATGGATTTGGCCTTGTTGGGGCCATGCTTGGATGGCTTTTTGCTCATGCTCGGATCTCTCGTGGGGGTGGGTTTTGCGGGGCAAATCATGGGGCAGGGCTGGGGTGTTGTCCAGTCCTTGCAGGCTGGAGGAAATGTGTGCGGAAGTTGCGACCAGCGAGCTTTGTGGCGAGGGAGTTGTGGGAGCAAGGCTTGCCCGCGACGAAGCTGACGCGGTTTGTCCTTAAACCGAGGCGCCTGTGTCGCGAGCAAGCTTTGCTCCCACAGCAAGCTCCCTCGCCACAAAGGCGTCTGGCAGAGCGATAGGTTATTCGGCAGGCAGCGCCAGTCGCTGGCCGGCCATCAGCAGGGACAGGCGACTGAGGCTCATCCATGGCGATCCGGCAGCCTGCCCCTTGATCTGTGCGTCGATGCGCTGGGCCTCCAGCAGCAATTGTGCCCAGCGCGGTGCCGAGTAGCGTTGCAGCGCCTTGCTCATCAGCGGTTTGCGCTTGTCCCACACTGGCGGGCGGGCCTGACTGAACGCTTTGTCCAGCGGCACGCCCTGCCTGTATTGCAATGACAGGTTGGCCAGCAGCCGTAGCTCCCGGGCCAGGGCCCAGAGGATCACCGGCGGCTCGACACCTTCTCCGCGCAGGCCTTCAAGCATGCGCAGGGCATGGGCAGCCTCGCCGTTGAGGATCGCATCGGTCAACCCGAAGACGTCGAAACGCGCGCTGTCGGCCACGGCGGCCTGTACCGTTTCCACGGTGATCTGACCACCCTCGGCCATCAGCTTGAGCTTCTCGATCTCCTGGGCGGCAGCCAGCAGGTTGCCTTCGACCCGGGCGGCGATCAGTTCCACCGCATCCTGACTGGCCGACAGGCCGGCCTGGGACAGGCGTTGGCGGATCCAGCTCGGCAGTTGGCTGACGTCCACCGGCCAGATCTGCACGAACTGGGTCTGTGGGCCTTCGACCAGGGCCTTGCCCCATTTGGTCTTTTGCGCGCTGCCGTCGAGTTTTGGCAGGCTGATGAGCAACACCGTGTCCTCGGCCGGCCTTGAGCAGTACTCGATGAGCGCGGCAGCGCCCTTGTCACCGGGTTTGCCCGAGGGCAGGCGCAGTTCCAGCAGACGCTTTTCGGCAAACAGAGACATGCTCGCCCCGGCCTGCAGCAACGTACCCCAGTCGAAACTGGCGTCGGCGGCGAACACCTGGCGTTCGTCAAAGCCTTGCTGGCGGGCGGCAGAGCGAATGGCGTCGGCGGCTTCCTGACACAACAGCGGGTCATCGCCGCTGATGACATAGACCGGCGCGAGTGCACCTTGCAGGTGTTTGCCGAGTTGGGCGGGGGCGAGTTTCATAGGAGAGAGCATGCGGGGCGCCGGAGCGCCCCACGAAGCTTATTCAGCCGGGATTTGCATAGGCGACTGCTGCGGAGTTTCCGCTTCAGCCTTGCGTGCCGCTTCCAGTGCCTCGGCCTCAGCCTTGGCCTTGGCGTCGGCGGTCTGTTGCAACTGTTCCAGCTGGGCCGGGCTCAGCTGTTGCAGGCGCAGCATCATGCGCTGGACCAGGTCGCGACGCATTTCTTCGCGTACTTCGGTCGACTCCTGGTCGGAACCGGTGATGTTATTGCCGTCGTGCAGGTAGACCTTCTGCACCTGGAGCTTGTCGTCCAGCAGCACCAGGTCGTTCCGGCCGCGGATCTCATAGCTCAGCACGTTGTTCAGCTCGTACTCGGCCGAACGACCGGCACCGGCGTAGCTCAGGCTGCGCTGGGTTTGTTGTTCACGGGTCAACACCAGCTTGTACGGCGCTCCGCTATAGACTTTCACCCCGCTGTTTTCCAGCATCTCGCGCAGCATCTTCACGGTGTCGCCGTAGGCGTCACGTGCGCTGAGGTCCAGCTCATTGATGGCCAGTTCGGTGGTGCCGGTGCCGCGCAGCTGGAAGCCGCAAGCGCTCAGCAGGACCGTCAGGCACATGACCAGCAGATTACGTTTCATCATCTTGTTGCTCCCCTTGAAACCTATGGGCCGGCAGTGCGGCCCCGGCAGGTCATATTCGGCGCCGGGTCACTGACCCGGTGCCCGATCCAATTAGCTTGCGACGATGTTGACCAGTTTGCCGGGCACGACGATCACTTTCCGGATCGTCAGGCCATCGACGAAGCGCAGCACGTTTTCATTGGTTCGTGCGGCAGCTTCGACTTCTTCGCGCGTAGCGGTGGCCGGCATGTCGATCTGGCCGCGCAGCTTGCCGTTGACCTGGATGACCAGGGTCAGGCTGTCCTGCACCAGCGCGCTTTCGTCCACCACCGGCCAGCCGGCGTCGATCACCGGGGCAGGGTGGCCCAGTTGGTTCCACAGCTCGTGGCTGATGTGCGGCGTGATCGGGGCAAGCAACAGCGTCACGGCCTCCAGACCTTCGTGCATCAGTGCGCGATCCTGTTCGGTCACCTGCGCGGCTTTTTCCAGCACATTCATCAGCGTCATCACCTGGGCGATGGCGGTGTTGAACTTGTGGTTCTGGCCGACGTCATGGCTGGCCTGCTTGATGGCCAGGTGGATCGAACGGCGAATGGCTTTCTGTTCGTCGTTCAGGCTCGCGACGTCCAGTTTACCTGGCAGGCCCTGAACAACGTGAGCCTGGGCCAGGCGCCAGACGCGCTTGAGGAAACGGTGCGAACCTTCGACGCCGGAATCGGACCACTCCGCGCTCATGTCGGGTGGCGAGGCGAACATCATGAACAGGCGGCAGGTGTCTGCGCCGAACTGGTCGATCATCGACTGTGGGTCGACGCCGTTGTTCTTCGACTTGGCCATCTTCTCGGTGCCGCCGATTTCCACCGGCAGGCCGTCTGCGATCAGCTTGGCGCTGATGACCTTGGCCTTGCTGTCGCGCTCAAGTTCGACGTCGGCCGGGTTGAACCAGGTGTAGGCACCGTTGGCTTCGCGACGGTAGTAAGTCTCGGCGACCACCATGCCCTGGGTCAGCAGGTTCTTGAACGGCTCGTTGGAGCTCACCAGGCCTTCGTCACGCATCAGCTTGTGGAAGAAGCGCGCGTAGAGCAGGTGGAGAATGGCGTGTTCGATGCCGCCGATGTATTGATCCACCGGCAGCCAGTGGTCGGCGGCGGATTTTTCCACCAGGCCGCCTGTGTAGTGCGGCGAGGCGTAGCGGGCGTAGTACCACGAGGACTCGACGAAGGTGTCCATGGTGTCGGTTTCACGCTTGGCCGGCGCGCCGCATTTCGGGCAACTGCACTCGTAGAACTCGGGCATGCGTGCCAGGGGCGAACCGGCGCCGTCGGGTACGACGTCTTCCGGCAGGACCACGGGCAGTTGATCTTCCGGTACCGGTACGTCACCGCAGGTACCGCAATGCACGATCGGGATCGGGCAGCCCCAGTAACGCTGGCGGCTGATGCCCCAATCGCGCAGGCGGAACTGGGTGCGGGAGGCGCCCAGGTTCTTCTTGATCAGGACCACTTCGATGGCGTCGAACGCGCCGGCGAAATCCAGGCCATCGAACTCGCCGGAGTTGATCAGTTCGCCGTGTTCGCCGTAGGCGTCCTGCCAAGGGGCCGGGGTCTGGTCACCAGCGCTGGTGCGAACCACGGTCTTGACCGGCAGGTTGTACTTGTGGGCGAACTCGAAATCGCGTTCGTCGTGGGCCGGTACCGCCATTACAGCGCCATCGCCGTAGTGCATCAGCACGTAGTTGGCGACCCACACCGGGAGCTTTTCACCGGTCAGCGGGTGCTCGACGAACAGGGCGGTCGGCAGGCCTTTCTTTTCCTGGGTGGCGACATCGGCTTCGGCGACGCTGCCGCCTTTGCATTCGGCAATGAATGCCTGCAGCGCGGGATCGCTCTGTGCCGCCAGGGTCGCCAGCGGGTGCTCGGCCGCTACGGCTACATAGGTGGCGCCCATCAGGGTGTCCGGACGGGTGGTGAAAACCTTCAGGGTGCCGGCTTCGCCAATGGAGGCGACGTCGTAGGGGAACTGCACTTCCATGCCCCGGGACTTGCCGATCCAGTTGCGTTGCATGGTCTTGACCTGCTCGGGCCAGCCGGTCAGCTCGTCGAGACTCTCCAGGAGCTCATCCGCGTAGGCGGTGATCTTGAAGTAGTACATCGGGATCTCGCGCTTTTCGATCAGCGCGCCGGAACGCCAGCCGCGACCATCGATCACTTGCTCGTTGGCCAGCACGGTCTGGTCCACCGGGTCCCAGTTCACGGTGCCGTTCTTGCGATAGATCACGCCTTTTTCGAACAGGCGGGTGAACAGCCACTGCTCCCAACGGTAGTAGTCGGGCTTGCAGGTAGTGACTTCGCGGGACCAGTCCACCGCCAGGCCCAGGCTGCGCAGCTGGGACTTCATGTAGGCGATGTTTTCGTAGGTCCACTTGGCGGGCGCCACGTTGTTCTTCATCGCGGCGTTTTCCGCCGGCATGCCGAAGGCGTCCCAACCCATGGGTTGCAGGACGTTTTTGCCTTGCATGCGCTGGTAGCGGGAAATCACGTCGCCAATGGTGTAGTTGCGCACGTGCCCCATGTGCAGCTTGCCGCTGGGGTAAGGGAACATCGACAGGCAGTAGTAGGTTTCCTTGCCTGGCTGTTCACTGACTTCAAAGGACTTTTGCTCGTCCCAGAACGACTGGGCGGCGGCTTCGATTTCACGGGGCTGATAGTGTTCGTGCATGGCTACTTTTGTACTGAATGGGGTGGCCCAATCCTCTTCGTTGCCATGCTGGACGCAGACGGCGCCAGGTGCGGCGCTTTCGATGCCCAGCGGAGCTGGAAGTGGAGTTACAGGAAGCGCCGTAGCATACATGACCGCACTCTGCGGAGGGAAACCCTGATTGCGTGTCGGGCAGTGTCGACAGCCGGCGCTGTCGGGCGTTCAGGGCCGTTGGTCGCGGCGTCCTGTCGGTTTGCCCAGCGAAGCTAAGCTTCTCAATGGGGAGTGAGTCTTATCTTCAATGAGGTGAGGGATGGTTGAATCACAACGAGAAGTCGCTACACCGGAGTTGTATGAAAAACTGATCGATCGTCTCGGGGTGGCCCTGGACGCTGCAAGAACCGCCGGACGCTTGCGTAATGAACGTCCGGCAGAGCTGGAACTGCGTGGCTTGAGCCCCGCAGAGTTCGAACTGGTCAAGGCTTATCTCGAACAGGTCGGACATCAGGCCCGCACAAGCGGGGCTCAGGTACTCCAGCGTCTTGATGCGCCCCGTTCGGCCAAGGTTGTCTGGCTCAAGGATCGGACGCCCGACAAGGATGCTGTAAAAGTCCGGTCGCTGCAGTTCAAGTAAAGCCGGATTCACGCGTTGCGCTTTTTTGGTCCAAGCTTTTGATTCAGGCTTCTTTCGAATCAGTTGTCGCTTTGCGTCAATCCACCTAGGCTTCGGGCATCTATGGAGATGCCCGATGCCATTTCGCTATTTCATCAAACAACTGTTACTGCCGCCCGGCATTCTTTTGCTGCTGCTGGCGCTTGCCTGGTGGTGGCGCAACTCCCGGCCGCGCCTGGCTCGCGTGTGTTTTATCGCAGGACTGGGCGGTTTCTGGCTGTTGAGCCTGCCTGTAGTGGTGCAATGGAGTGCCAAGGCGCTGGAGCGAGAGCCGCCGCTGTCTCGCAGTGAGTGGGCGACCCTGGCCGAGCGTGCCGATGCCATCGTGGTGCTGGGCTCGGGCCGCGAGCGTGGTGACCTTGCCTGGGGAGCCGACCAGCCCACCGGGGTCGGGCTGGAGCGCCAGCGTTATGCGGCGCGGCTGGCCAAGGCGTCTGGTTTACCCGTGCTGACCTCCGGCGGCTTGCACTACGGCACGCCGCCCAGCGAGGCAAAGCTGATGGCCGATTCGATGTTGGATGATTTTGGCGTCACCGTGCGCTGGCAAGAGGGGCTCAGCCGCACCACCTGGGAAAACGCGCAGATGAGCGCCGGGATCCTCCACCCGGAAGGGATTCGTCGTGTCGTGTTGGTGACCCAGGCCTGGCATATGCCGCGAGCTGTCTGGAGCTTCCAGCGAGCCGGGTTCGAAGTGGTCGCTGCACCGGTGGGCTTCCTGGGGCAGGACAATGCCCGGCCGCTGGGCGGCTGGATGCCGGAGTTCAAGTCGATCTGGCAGTCGGGGCAGTTGATGAATGAGGCGGTGGGGTTGGTGGGGTATTGGTTGTTTTACCGCTGAGGTGTTAGCGGATCGTTCCCACGCTCCTGCGTGGGAATGCCTCAAGGGACGCTCTGCGTTCCAAATCGGGCTGGCGTCGGCCGCCAATGTGACGCGGAGCGTCACGGGCTGCATTCCCACGCGGAGCGTGGGAACGATCAAAAAACCTTAAACGGTCTTGGCGATCCGGCTGGTCACCAGCGCCCAACCCAGCAGCAGCACGCACAGGATGATCAGCGGCCACGAGCGCCATTGCAGGTACGGCGTCAATTCATGCATCGGCACCACTTCGCCGTACAGGATGCCGCGTTCGAATTGCGGGATCCGGGCGGTGATCTGGCCGAAGGGGTTGATCAGGCCGGTCACGCCGTTGTTGGTGGCGCGAATCATCCAGCGACCGGCTTCCAGGGCGCGCATCTGGGCCATCTGCAGGTGCTGCAACGGGCCGATCGAGGTGCCGAACCAGGTGTCGTTGCTGATGGTCAGCAGCAGGTCGCTGCGGGCCGAAAGGCCGGCGGCAAACTCCGGGTACACCACTTCATAGCAGATGAACGGTGCGATCTGGTAACCCTTGGCTTGCAGCAACGGCTGGTCGGCCGGCCCCCGGGCGAAGTCCGACATGGGCAGGTCGAAGAAGGCGATCAAGCCGCGCAGCAGGTCCTGCAGAGGGACGTACTCGCCGAACGGAACCAGTTTCTGCTTCAGGTAAGTACCGTCACCTTCTCCGGTCACGGTAATGCCGTTGAAGTAGCGTTTCTCATGACGTACAAGCTGGCGAATCGGCACCCCGGTAATCAACGCCGAATGCCGCTCGGCAGCGAAACTGCCCATCATGTCCAGATAGCCCTGGGCAGACTCCTTGAGCACCGGGACCGCGGTTTCCGGCCAGATCAGCAGATCGACGCGCTTGGAGGTAAAGCTCATGTCGCGGTACAGCGCCAGTTGGGCGTTGAGCTGTTCCGGGTCCCACTTCATGCTTTGCTCGATGTTGCCCTGAATGGCGGCAACGCTGAGCGGATCGCCCGAGGGGCTGGTCCAGGCATGACCCTTGAGCGCCACGCCGGCGGCCCAAGGGCCGATCAGCAGGACCACGCCCGCCGCGATAAAGCCTTTGCGTCCGGCGCGGATCAGGCGGGGGGTGTTGTACAGCAGCGCGGCGGTCAGGGCCAGGGTGAAGGAAATCAGCCACATCCCACCCACCGGCGCGAGACCGGCCAAGGGGCCATCGAGCTGGCTATAACCGGAATAGAGCCATGGGAAACCGGTGAGGAACCAGCCGCGAAACGCTTCCTGTCCCAACCACAGCGCGGCGAATGCCAGGGCATCGGCCAACGGGGCTTCATTGCGCCGCAGCCAGCGCGCCCAAAGCCAGGCGGGCAGGGCAAAAAACCAGGCGATGGCGGTCACGAACAGCAGCATCAGCAGCCCGGCGAGCAGCACCGAGGCGCCGCCGAAGTTATGGATGCTGACGTAGATCCAGCTGGTGCCCGCGCCAAACAGGCCAAAACCGAAGCACCAGCCCCGGCCCAGGGCCTGGCGCGGCGAGAGTTCGCGCAGCCCGGCATAGAACAGCCCGACCGCCAGCAATGCCAGCGGCCAGATGTCGAACGGTGCCAGGGCCAGGGTGGTGATCGCACCGGCCGCCACGGCCAGCAGGTTACCGGGCCAGCCGGGGCGGGTTATCCAGCGCATGTGTGTCCTTAGCGGGTCTCGCAGGGGTTATCGGCCAATGGGTGACAGGCGCAGCAGGTGGATCCGGCGACTGTCGGCATTCAGGATGCGGAAGCGCCAGGATCCGATTTCCGTGGTTTCGTTGCGCTTGGGCAGGTGCCCGAAAGCGCTCATCACCAGGCCGCCGACGGTGTCGAATTCGTCGTCGGAGAATTGGCTGTCAAAGAATTCGTTGAAGTTCTCGATCGGCGTCAGGGCCTTGATCAGGAAGTCGCCGCTGGGCAGTGGCTTGATGTAGCTGTCTTCTTCGACATCGTGCTCGTCCTCGATGTCGCCGACGATCTGCTCGAGCACATCCTCGATGGTGACCAACCCGGCCACGCCGCCGTATTCGTCGATGACGATGGCCATATGGTTGTGGTTGGCGCGGAACTCACGCAGCAGCACGTTCAGGCGCTTGGACTCGGGCACGAAAGTGGCCGGGCGCAGCAAGTCCTTGATATTGAAGCTGTCGCCGTTCTCCTGGAGGATCAGGGGCAGCAGATCCTTGGCCAGCAGCACACCCATGACGTCGTCATGGCTTTCACCGATCACCGGGTAGCGCGAGTGGGCGGAATCGACCACGGCGGGCAGGAACTCGCGGGGTGTCTGGGTCGCCTTGATGCTGACCATCTGCGAGCGCGGCACCATGATGTCCCGTACTTGCAGGTCAGCGACCTGGATGGCGCCTTCGACGATGGCCAGCGCTTCGCTGTCCAGGAGTTTGTTCTGGTGTGCATCGCGCAGCAGCTCCAGCAGCTCCTGGCGGTTTTTCGGCTCATGGGCAAAAGCCTGGGTGAGCTTGCCCAGCCATGACTTTTGCCCGTTGCTCGATCGATCTTCGCTCATAGCGATTACTCTGAATCCTTTGTCGTTACAGGTTGATGTATCAGTGCTCGTCGCCGGCGTAAGGGTCGGCATGACCCAGCTCTGCAAGCAACGTTCGTTCCAGTGCTTCCATTTCTTCGGCTTCGTCATCTTCCATATGGTCGTAACCAAGCAGATGCAAGCAGCCGTGAATGACCAGATGGGCCCAGTGGGCCTCGGAAGGTTTGCCTTGTTCAGTGGCCTCGCGCTCCACGACCGGGACGCAGATCACCAGGTCCCCCAACAGCGGGATATCGAGCAGTTCGTCGGGCACATCGGCGGGGAAGGACAGCACGTTGGTCGCGTAGTCTTTCTGCCGCCAGGTATAGTTCAGTTCGCGGCCTTCGGGTTCGTCCACCAGACGGATCGTCAGTTCCGAGTCGGCGCTGCGCTGGCGCAGGGCCAGCTCGCACCACTGGCGGAACTGGACTTCGCTGGGGACGGCGTGTGCGCTGGCCAATTGCAGGTCAAGTTCAAGCATCTTGGCGGCTGCCTCTGCTTTCATGCAGATCCTCGGCGCGCTGCTCGAAGCGCTCGTAGGCTTCGACGATGCGTTGCACCAATGGATGGCGCACCACGTCCTTGGGCAGAAAATGGGTGAAACTGATGCCCGGGACATCCTTGAGCACCTGGATCACATGGTTCAGCCCGGACTTGGTGCCGCGAGGCAGGTCGACCTGGGTGATGTCCCCGGTGATGACAGCGGTGGAGCCGAAGCCGATCCGGGTCAGGAACATTTTCATCTGTTCGACGGTGGTGTTCTGGCTTTCGTCGAGGATGATGAAGCTGTTGTTCAGGGTCCGGCCACGCATGTAGGCCAGAGGCGCGACTTCGATGACCTGGCGTTCGATCAGCTTGGCGACGTATTCGAAGCCGAGCATTTCATACAGCGCGTCATAGAGCGGGCGCAGGTACGGGTCGATTTTCTGGGTCAGGTCGCCGGGCAGGAATCCGAGTTTCTCCCCGGCTTCGACTGCTGGACGCACCAGCAGGATGCGTCGCACCTGTTCGCGCTCCAGGGCATCGACCGCGCAAGCCACGGCCAGGTAGGTCTTGCCCGTACCGGCCGGGCCGATACCGAAATTGATGTCGTTGCCCAGGATTTCCTTCACGTAGCGCTGCTGATTCAAGCCGCGAGGGCGAATCATGCCTTTCTTCGTGCGCAGGGCCACGGCAGGTTCAGCCGGGGCGTGGTTGTCGAGCTCTTCGACGGCCGACTCCTGCAGGAACAGATGGACAGTGTCCGGCGACAGCTCGCTTCCCTTGGTTTCCCGGTAGAGGCGGCGCAGCAGGTTTTCCGCGGAGGTGGTGTGCTTGGGTTCGCCGATCAGCTCGAACTGATTTCCGCGGTTGCGGATCTCGATGGCCAGGCGCTGTTCGATCAAGCGCAGATGCTCGTCGAATTGCCCGCACAGATTGGCGAAGCGGCGAGCCTCAAAGGGCTCGAGAATGAAACGATGGGGTTCGATGGGTGCGTTCAAGGTCGTTTTTAGCCGCCCAGGGGCAATTGAGATGAAATCAAGGATAACGCCAGTAGGCTGGGTGCGAAAGCTCTTAAACAGGCGAATCCGATCACAGGGTTGGCACAACCCATAGTGGGAGCAAGGCTTGCCCGCGATGAAAGCACCGCAACCTTGCTGAAGATCGCGCTGCCTTGATCGCGGGCAAGCCTTGCTCCCACAGGTCTTGCTTGCACAGGCAATAGTGTTTTTGAAAAGGTTACTGGATCAACGAGCCCCGCAGGGAGTGCGGTTGCGCGGAGTCGATATACACGTCGGCGAACTGGCCGATCAGGGCCGGGGTGTCGCAACGGAAGTTGACGATGCGATTGTTTTCGGTCCGGCCTTGCAGTTCGCCCGGGTCTTTCTTCGAATAATCGGTGACCAGAATCCGTTGGAGGGAGCCGACCATTTGTCGGCTGATCTCGAAACCCTGCTGGTTGAGGCGGTGCTGCAGGGCGTTGAGCCGCTCTTTTTTCAGTTCTTCGGGTGTGTCGTCCGCCAGGTCGGCCGCCGGGGTGCCGGGGCGCTGGCTGTAGACAAACGAGTAGGAGAAGTCGAACCCAACGTCCTCGATCAGCTTCATGGTCTGTTGGAAGTCTTTCTCGGTTTCACCGGGAAAGCCCACGATGAAGTCCGAACTGATGCAGATCCCCGGCACCGCTGCCCGCAATTTGCGCAGCTTGGATTTGTATTCCAGCGCCGTGTGGTTGCGCTTCATGGCCGCCAGGATCCGGTCGGAGCCCGACTGCACCGGCAGGTGCAGGTGCTTGACCAGTTCAGGGACCTCTGCATGGGCGCGGATCAGGCTATCGGAGAACTCCAGCGGATGGGAGGTGGTGTAGCGAATGCGGTCGATGCCATCCACTGCCGCCACCACGCGGATCAGTTCGGCGAGGTCCGCCAGCCGTCCGTCGTGGGTCAGGCCGCGATAGCCGTTGACGTTCTGCCCCAGCAGCGTCACTTCCCGTACACCGTTCTCCGCCAGGTGAATGATCTCGGCGATCACGTCGTCGAAGGGGCGGCTGACTTCTTCGCCCCGGGTATAGGGCACCACGCAGAACGTGCAGTACTTGCTGCAGCCTTCCATGACCGAGACATAGGCGCTCGGGCCGTCGATACGCGGCTCGGGCAGGTGGTCGAATTTCTCGATTTCCGGGAACGAAACGTCCACCTGCGGCAGCTTGGTGACACGGGCCGCGTCGATCATCTCAGGCAGGCGGTGCAGGGTCTGCGGACCAAAGACCACGTCCACGTACGGCGCACGGTCACGAATGGCGGCGCCTTCCTGGCTGGCCACGCAACCGCCCACGGCGATGACCATTTCCGGATTGGCCAGCTTCAGTTCGCGCCAGCGGCCGAGCTGGGAATAGACCCGGTCCTGGGCGCGTTCGCGGATCGAACAGGTGTTGAGCAGAATCACGTCCGCATCTTCGGCGCGTGCGGTGACTTCCAGGGCCTGGTGCTCGCCCAGCAGATCGACCATGCGCGAGCTGTCGTACTCGTTCATCTGGCAACCGTGGGTTTCGATGTAAAGCTTCTTGGCCATGGAGGGAGTCATCACGTGATTCAAAGAACCGCGCATTATAGGGAACAAGTCCCGCGGTTCCTACCGCTGTGCGAGCAGTGGCTATGCTATAGTCTGCGCCCTCATTTTTACCTGCCGATGTGTTTCGCCCGCCATGACCAAACGTGAAGCTCCAATCTACAAGGTGATTTTCCTCAACCAGGGCCAGGTGTTCGAAATGTACGCCAAGCAGATCTATCAAAGTGATCTGTGGGGCTTTCTGGAGGTGGAAGAGTTCGTCTTTGGCGAGCGCACGCAAGTGGTCGTCGACCCGAGCGAAGAAAAGCTCAAGGCCCAGTTCGAAGGCGTGGTGCGCAGTTTCGTGCCGATGCATTCGATCGTGCGCATCGACGAAGTCGAGCGCTTGGGCACTCCGAAAATCAGCGAAGCCCGGGGCACGGTCGGCAATGTGATGCCGTTTCCGATGCCGATGCCTGAGAAGTAAGGTTCAAGTCCGAGTCGCTGCTAATCGCGAGCAGGCTCGCTCCCACACGGGATAACAGGTGTTCACAAATCTTGTGCTCACAGAGTGCCAATGTGGGAGCGAGCCTGCTCGCGATGAGGCCATCAAGGCCACAGCAAAATCAGGGTAACGGCGAGAAGGGCGTACGCCCATCGGCGTTCTGCAGTTCCATCAGGTATTTGCGGAAGATCTGTCCCAGCACCTGGGTCGCCACTTCCAGTTCGTCACGGGGCATCTGCTCGGCGACTTCGTCGGCGGTGTCCAGGGCATCTTCGGCGCCGTTGACCGCCGCCATCTTCAGCACGATGTACGCCTGGACGTTATTGGCAGGTACCCCTTCGCCATGGAAGAACATGCCACCGAGCTTGAATTGCGCCTGGGCATGGCCTTGCAGTGAGGCTTTTTCGAAATAATCGAGGGCTTGCTTGAGGTCGCGCGGCGCAGCCTTGCCTTCGTAGTAGAACTCGCCCAACTCGTATTGTGCTTGCGCATCGCCGGCGTCCGCCGCTTTTCGACAGGCGTCGAGTGCCTGTGCGAGATCTTGTGGCTGGGTATTGAGCGTGCAACGGCCCACCGCCGGGATCAACAACGAGTTGCCGCCTGCTTGTGCATTCGCGAGCAGCGGCTGAAGGAGCAACAGGCAGCCCAGGGCAAGGGTGCGGCCGGTGCGGTTCATGGGAATCGACTTACCTCTGAGGGGCGCGCGGACCCTTCGGGGGATCCAATAAGCGCGCATTATGAAATAAGCAGGGCCATCCTTACAAAGTCTTTACTCGTTTTTCTGCTGCCAGAACGTGTAGATGGCCGCTTTATCGATTAATACGTAGGAAAAGAGGCGAAGCTTGTCGGTAATCACTGACGCCGGTGTCAGCCAGCGTCAGTTATCCGCAGGTTTATTTCATTGCGGCGAAGGCCCGTTCGGCGGCGTCGAGGGTGATCTTCAGCTCGGTCTCGCCATGGGCGATAGAGGTGAAGCCGGCTTCGAACGCGCTCGGCGCCAGGTAGACGCCGCCCTCGAGCATCAGGTGGAAGAAGCGCTTGAAGCGATCAGCATCGCTGGCCATCACGTCTTCGAACGTCACGATGTCGTCGGCGCCACTGAAATACAGGCCGAACATGCCGCCGGCCTGGGTGGTGACAAACGGGATGCCGGCCGCGTCGGCGCGAATCTGCAGGCCGTCGAGCAAGCGGGTGGTGAAGGCGGTCACCTCGGCGTGGAAGCCGGGCCGGCTGATCAGGCGCAGTGTGGTGAGGCCGGCGGCCATGGCCAACGGGTTGCCCGACAGCGTGCCGGCCTGGTAGACCGGGCCCAGGGGCGCGATGCATTCCATGATTGCGCGCTTGCCGCCGAAGCAGCCAACCGGCATGCCGCCGCCGATGATCTTGCCGAAGGTGCTCAGGTCCGGCGTCACGCCGTAATGGGCCTGGGCACCGCCGAGGGCGACCCGGAAACCGGTCATCACTTCGTCGAAGATCAAGACCACGCCGTGTTTGTCGCACAGGCTTCGCAAGCCTTCGAGGAAGCCCGGAGCCGGTGGTACGCAGTTCATGTTGCCGGCCACCGGCTCGACGATGATGCAAGCCACTTCCTGGCCGACGTCAGCGAGCATCTTTTCGACTTCTTCGAGGTCGTTGAACGGCAGGGTCAGGGTGTGTTTGGCAAACGCCGCCGGCACACCGGCGGAACTTGGTACGCCCTGGGTCAATGCGCCGGAACCGGCTTTGACCAGCAGACTGTCGGAGTGGCCGTGGTAGCAACCCTCGAACTTGATGATGCTGTCGCGGCCGGTGTAGCCCCGTGCCAGGCGAATCGCGCTCATGGTTGCCTCGGTGCCGGAGCTGACCATGCGCACCATTTCCATCGACGGCACGATGGCGCAGACCAGGTCGGCCATTTCGGTTTCCATGGCCGTCGGGGCGCCGTAGGACAGGCCGTGTTCCAGCTGCTTGCGCACGGCATCCAGCACGTCCGGGTGGCTGTGGCCCAGGATCATCGGCCCCCACGAACCCACGTAATCCACATAGCGTTTGTCGTCTTCGTCCGTTACATACGCGCCTTCGGCGTGTTTGAAGAACAGCGGGGTACCGCCGACGCTCTTGAACGCACGAACAGGGGAGTTCACGCCGCCGGGAATATGTTTTTGGGCGTTGGCAAACAGGGTTTCGGAACGGGACATGGTCGGTCTCTCGAAAACGGAAATTATTTGATCTTCAACAGATCGTTGAATGCGCGGGCGCGGCGCGTCACTTCATGAGTGCTGTCGGCACCGAACAGGCCGTGGACCACTGCCAGCAGATTGACGCCGTGGGCCACCAGCGGGGCGGCGTTGTCCAGGGTGATGCCGCCAATGGCGCACACGGGTACATGCAGTTTGAGGCGGGCCTGTTCGAGCAGTTCAAGGTCTGCGCTGGGCGCGCCAGGCTTGGTGTTGGAATTGAAGAAGCGGCCGAAGGCGACGTAGCTCGCACCTTCGGCAGCGGCCTGTACGGCCAGTTCCAGGCTGGCGTGGCAGGTGGACCCGATGATCGCCTTGTGCCCGAGCAGTGCCCGTACCGGCGCCAACGGCCCATCGGTCTGTCCCAGGTGCACGCCGACGCCCAGGCGCGCGGCCAATTCGGCGTCGTCGTTGATGATCAACTGGGTCTTGTAGCGCTCGCACAGGTCACGCAGGGCTTCGGCTTCGCGCAGGCGCCGGGCCTCATCGCTGCTTTTGTCGCGGTATTGCAGCAGGGTGACGCCGCCTTCCAGTGCCGCTTCTACATAGGCGAGGAATTTACCGGCCAGCAACTGGCTATCAGTGATGGCATAGAGGCCACGTAATTTCATTCCACAGCCCTCTGTATCTGGCAAAAATGTTATGAGCAGAAATCCAGCGGCAGACGACGTGGCACGAACTGGCCTTTGCCCAGTTGTTCAGCGTCGCGCAGGGTGCGCCAGGTGTAATCCAGGGCTGTGCGCACGGCGCTGGCGAGCTGTTCGCCCTGGGCCAGTCGACCGGTCAGGGCGCTGGCGAGTGTGCAGCCGGAACCATGGTAACTGCCGGGCAAGCGCTGGCAGGTAAACGTCTCGCGGCGACCGTCACGGCTGTACAGGCGATTATGGACTTCATGTTCGTCGCCATGCCCGCCGGTGATCAACAGGTGCTTGACGAAGGGCAGCAGTTTCTCGGCGCACTCATCGGCACTGCCCTCGGGCAGTTCGGCGAGGATGCGTGCTTCCGGCAGGTTCGGGGTGGCGATGATCGCCAGGGGCAGCAGCCGTTCGCGCATGGCATAGCCGACTTCATCCTTGCCCAGGCGTCCGCCACCGCCGGCGCGCAACACTGGGTCGCAGACCATGGGCAGGTGCGGGTGCGCCTGGAGCAGCTCGACCACGGTGTCGACCATCTCCAGGGAACCGAGCATGCCCAGCTTGACCGCGGCGACCTGCGAATCGTTGAGCACGGCATTGGCTTGCGCCAGTACCCACTCGCGATCCAGTACGCGGAAGTCGCTTACGTTCACCGTGTCTTGCACGGTCAGCGCGGTAACAGCCGGGGCGGCATGGCAGCCCTGGGCGAGCAGGGCTTCAATATCTGCCTGCAAGCCGGCGCCACCACTGGGGTCGTGGCCGGAGAGACAGAGGACAACGGGGCGAGAGCTGTAGATATTCATGGTGCGCGAGCTTACCACCAAACCCCTTCGGTCGGCTCCACCGATAAATTTCCCTGCCATTGGGTAAGCGATGTTCCGAAGCCGCGTGGCAACTTGACCAAAGCAACAGCTCTATCTCAATACTTTGCTCTCAAATGCCCGTTCTAGAGCCCTCTGCTGGAGAAATTTCAATGGTGCAAGTTGGCCATCAACGGCTATGCTAAGGATGGATCCAACTTAAATAACAGGTAATGCCGGTTTTACGTCTACTCAGGGAATGGGGGGCTTCCTGACTCAACCGGACAGGCCGCGCTGGGGCTTAAATGCGCTATTTGCTGATGTTGCTGCTGTGCTTGTCCCCCTTGGCAAGCGCCCTCGAATTCGACGAGTTCACCCAAAGCCTGCCCCTGGGCCAGGCGCTGCAAGTGTTCGAAGACGCAAACGGCACCGCCACCCTCGACGATGTGCTGGCCGAGGCCGCAGCCGGTCGCTTCAAGCCCCATGACAAGGAAACGCTGAATGCCGGTTATTCGCGGTCGGCGTTCTGGCTGAAAATCGACCTCCACTACCGCCCCCGCAATGTGAATGCCCAGCGCACCTGGTTGCTGGAGCTGGCTTATCCGCCCTTGGATCACCTTGATCTGTATCTGCCTGATGCCAGCGGTGCCTATCGCCTGGTTCGCCAGACCGGCGATGCGCTGCCGTTCGGCGCCCGGGAAATTCGTCAGAACAGCTATCTGTTCAGCCTGGATTTTGTTCCCGACCAGCGCCAGGCCGTCTATCTGCGCCTGCAGAGCCAGGGATCTATCCAGGCGCCGCTGACGTTATGGTCCAGCACCGCTTATCTTGAACAGCAGCCGGTGCGCTTGTATGTGCTGGGGATCATCTATGGCGTGCTGCTGGGCATGTTGGTGTACAACCTGTTCATCTACCTGAGTGTACGCGACACCAGTTACCTCTATTACATCGTCTATATCGCCTCGTTCGGCCTTTACCAGTTGTCGGTCAACGGTGCCGCAGCCGAGTATTTCTGGCCGGACAATCCTTGGTGGACCAACGCCGCGACCCCGTTCTTCATCGGCTGCGCGGGCCTGTTCGGTAGCCAGTTTGCCCGCAGCTTCCTGCAAACCGCCCCACACAGCCGCTGGCTCGATCGCCTGCTGTTGGCGCTGATCGTCTTCAGCGCGGTGGTGGTGAGCCTGTCGCTGATGGCCAGTTACGCCTTGGCCCTGCGTCTGGCGACGGCGTTGGCCCTGGTGTTCACGGTGGTGATTTTTGCCGCCGGCCTGTTCGCCTGGTGGCGTGGGCTGCGGGTGGCGCGCTACTTCATCATTGCCTGGTCGGCGTTTTTGCTCGGAGGCATCGTCAATACCTTGATGGTGCTTGGTTATTTGCCGAACGTGTTCCTGACCATGTACGCCAGCCAGATCGGCTCGGCCATTGAAGTGGCGTTGCTGTCCCTGGCCCTGGCCGACCGTATCAATGCCATGCGCGAGCAACAGGCCCAGACCCTGCTGGATGCCGGGCAGAAGCTGGAAGTGCTCAACCAGCAACTGGCTCACGGTAACAAGCTCAAGGATGAATTCCTCGCGACCCTGACCCATGAACTGCGTACGCCCATGAATGGCGTGATCGGCTCGCTGGAGTTGATGGAAACCGTCGAGATGGACGAGGAACTGACCCAATACCAACAGACCGCCGCCGGTTCGGCGCGGGACATGATGCGCATGGTCAACGGTATGCTGACCCTCACGGAGTTGCAGGCCGGCAAGCTCAAGGTCAATCCGGCTTCGTTCAGCCTGCGCGGGGTGATCGATGTCTTGCAAGTGCAGTTCGCGGCCATTGCGCAGGCCAAGGGCCTGGATTTCAAGGTCGATGTGGCGCCGGGCCTGGCGGATCGATTGCTCGGTGACAGCTGCAAACTGGCCCAGTGCCTGGAATGCTTGCTGGACAACGCCGTCAAGTTCACCCGGGTGGGCGGCCTGGCGCTGCGAGTCAGCGGCAAGCCGATGGAACATGACCGGTGGGGGTTGTCCTTCGCCGTGATCGATACGGGGATCGGTTTCACCGATCTGGGCGAGGCAACCTTGTACCAGCGCTTCTTCCAGCTCGACGGTTCCATGACCCGTGAGTACGGCGGCCTGGGCGTGGGTCTGGCGATCTGTCGACAACTGGTGGGATTGATGGGCGGACGCTTGACCCATACCTCCGAGCCCGGGCGCGGCAGCCGTTTCCAACTGGATATCGAGTTTGAAATGGCCTTGCCGACGGCGGCCCCTACGCCGTTCTCATTTAGCAGCAGGCATGGTACCCGTCAGCCCCAGGACTGCACGGTGCTGCTGGCCGATGACGACAGCATCGATCAACTGGTCATGCGCGGCATGTTGCTCAAGTTGGGCTACCGGGTACGCACCGCCGACAGTGGGCAGGGGGCGCTGCAGATGTTGCGGGACGGCAGTTTCGATGCCGTGGTGCTCGATTGCCAGTCGTCGCCGCTGGACGGCGTATCGGTCTGCTGTCAGATCCGTACCCTGGCTGGCTGTGAAGATTTGCCGGTGCTGGTGGTCGGTCCGAACCTGAGCCCGAATGGTTGCCCGGCGGGTGCGTTGGTCGATTACTTGGGCAAACCGGTGAAATTCGAGGCTCTGCAAGGAATTTTGCAGCGTCGTGTGCTGTGTCCGAGGCAGGGCGAAAGCGCCGACATTTAGGCGGGTATGACACTTTGTTCCGCCTGGAGGCGGTGCTTAACTGGTTCTGCTGGCCGACCGAGGAGCCCCCGTCATGAACCTGCACCAGTTCGCCGAAACCCACGACGTCACCAATCAGCCGCCTTCCCTGGACGGCGTCAACCTGTATCGCATCGACTTGCCGCTGCAGCAATGGTCACAACGTTTCGGTGCCGGCTGGGCCCAGTCACGGATCGATGAGTATGGTGGGTTGGCCGGCGGGTCGCTGATGGAGGCGGGGTTCCTGGCCAACCAGAACAAACCGGTGTTCACCAGCCATGATCGCTATGGTCATCGCATTGATCTGGTGGAGTTCCATCCCGCTTATCACCAACTGATGCGTACCGCTATCGAGCACGGCCTGCCCAGCCTGCCCTGGGCCCATCCGCAGCCCGGTGCCCATGTGGCCCGTGCGTCGATGACGTATCTGCACAGCCAGGCCGAAGCCGGCACGGGCTGTCCACTGACCATGACTTTTGCCAGTGTTCCGGCGCTGCGTTTGCAGCCGGACCTGGCTGAGCAATGGCTGCCGAAAGTACTCGCCACCGAGTACGACCCGCGCAATGTCGGAATGGCCCACAAGGCCGGGATTACCCTTGGCATGGCCATGACCGAGAAACAGGGCGGTACCGATGTGCGCGCCAATACCACCAAGGCGTTCCCGGTGGGGCCCCGGGGACCAGGCCAGGCTTATGAACTGGTGGGCCACAAGTGGTTCTGTTCGGCGCCGATGTGCGATGCGTTTCTGACCCTGGCCCAGACCGACAAGGGCCTGACCTGTTTTCTGCTGCCGCGCCATCGTCCGGACGACACCCGCAACCAGTTCTACATCCAGCGCCTGAAAAACAAGCTGGGCAACTGTTCCAATGCTTCCAGCGAAGTTGAATTTCGCGGTGCCCTGGCCTGGATGATTGGTGAGGAGGGGCGAGGCGTGCCGACCATTATCGAGATGGTCGCCATGACTCGCTTCGATTGCATGGTCGGCTCCAGCGCCCTGATGCGCCAGGCACTGACCCAGGCCAGTCATCACTGTGCCCATCGCAACGTCGGCGGCAAGCTGTTGAGTGAGCAGCCGTTGATGCAAAACGTGCTGGCCGACCTGGCGCTGGAGAGCGAGTCGGCATTGGCCTTGAGCTTGCGCATGGGGCGGGCGCTGGATCACTTGAGTGATGAGCACGAAGCCAAGTTCGCGCGGCTGGTGACGGCGGTAGGCAAGTACTGGATCTGCAGGCGCGCTCCCGCGATGATCAATGAAGCCGCCGAGTGCATGGGGGGCGCCGGCTATGTCGAAGACAGCATCCTGCCGCGCCTGTACCGGGAAGCGCCGGTCAATTCAACGTGGGAAGGCTCCGGCAACGTGCAATGCCTCGATGTGTTGCGTGCCCTGTCCAAGGAGCCAGGGGTACTTGAGGTGCTGTTCAGCGAATTGGGTGACGGTCATGGTGATAAACGCCTGGCTGCCCATATCGATCAACTGCATGGGGCGTTCAAGGACACCGATGACATCCAGTACCGTGCCCGGCAATTGACCGAAGACATCGCCGTGGGCCTGCAAGCCAAGCTATTGCTGGAGGCGGGCAACAGCGACGTCAGTGATGCCTTCATCGCCAGCCGCCTGGGTTCGACCGGCCGGGTCTACGGCGCCTTGCCGCGGGGGTTGAATGTGGAAGCCATCGTGACGCGTTCTACCCCGCAAGGGTTTTGAGAAGCTCGCGACAGGCACCAGCCCAATGTGGGAGCGAGCCTGCTCGCGATGGCGTCGGTACATCCGGCATCAATGCAAGCTGACCCACCGCTATCGCGAGCAGGCTCGCTCCCACAGGGGATTGGCGGTGAGCATGGAGGGCGTGTCCACCCGAGATCAGGGTGGGAGCGAACCTGCTCGCGAAGGCGTCGGCCCATCCAACATCGATGCAAGTTGACCCGGCGCTATCGCGAGTAGGCTCGCTCCCGCAGTGGGGCTTCGGTGGATGATCGAGGGTGTCCAACACGCCACTGTTCCCGTCGGACGACGATGCAGGCAAGATGAAGGTCTGCAAGTCAGAACACAGGAAGCTGATCGTGACCGAAGCGTTTATTGTCGTTCAAACCGCCGAACAAGCCGTGGATCGCCTGGCGGCCCTGCACGAGCGTGCGACCACCGCGTTGAACCAGGCGCTCATGCGCTACCTCAAGGACCGCATCGAGCCGGATGCCGAGCAACGTGCGCTGTTCCGCTATCCGGCGCTGCGGCTGACCTACCACTGCCACGGCGAGGTCCCGCAAACCACCCGCGCCTATGCCAAGGTCCAGTTGCCGGGCACCTACAGCGTCACCGTCACCCATCCTGCCGCGTTCCGTAAATACCTGCTCGAACAACTCGTCCCGCTGATGCATGACTTTACCGTCACCGTGGAAGTGGGCGTCAGCGAGCAGAACATTCCTTACCCGTATGTGGTGGAACAGGGCGATGAACTGGCCGGTTCCGGTGTGACGGCGGCGGTCCTGGCGCGGGTGTTCCCCAGCACCGACCTGTCGGCCGCTACCGACGGCATCGCCGACGGCCTCTATGACTGGGAAAACACCGACCCGCTGCCCCTGTCGCTGTTCGACGCCGCCCGCGTGGACTTCTCCCTGCGCCGCCTTGTGCATTACACCGGCAGCGATTGGCGTCATGTGCAGCCGTGGATCCTGCTGACCAACTACCACCGCTATGTCGACCAGTTCATCGTCCATGGCCTGGAGCAGTTGCGCAGCGACCCGCGCTTCGTGCGCATGGTCTTGCCGGGCAATGTGATCATCGATAAGAACATGGACCACAGCGAGGCCTCGGCCATCGCCGCGGGCGTGGTCTGGCACCGCTACCAGATGCCGGCCTATCACCTGCAGGCCAGTGACGGTCATGGCGTGACCCTGGTGAACATCGGTGTCGGCCCTTCCAATGCCAAGAACATCACCGACCACCTGGCCGTGCTGCGACCTCATTGCTGGCTGATGATCGGTCACTGCGGAGGGCTGCGGCAGTCCCAGACCATCGGCGACTACGTGCTGGCCCATGCCTACATGCGCCGTGATGGCATCCTTGACCGGGTGGTGCCACCGAACATCCCGATTCCCGCCCTGGCGGAGGTGCAGTTGGCGCTTCAGCAGGCCGCGGCGAACATCACCGGCGAAAAAGGCGATGAGCTGAAAAAACGCCTGCGTACCGGCACCGTGCTGACCTATGACGACCGCAACTGGGAGCTGCGCTGGGCCCAGGAGCGTCCGCTGATCAACCTGTCCCGTGCGGTGGCGGTGGACATGGAGAGTGGCACCATCGCCGCCCAGGGTTATCGCCTGCGGGTGCCCTATGGCACGTTGCTTTGCGTCTCGGACAAACCGCTGCACAGCGAAATCAAGCTGCCGGGCTCGGCCAACGCGTTCTATGAGCGGGCGGTCAACCAACACTTGAAAATCGGTATCGAGGCTTTGGATCTATTGCGCAACCAGCTCAATTCATTGCATTCGCGCAAACTGCGCAGCTTCGACGAGCCGCCGTTCCGCTGATACCGTGCAGGCGGTGGTCATTTAACGGTCAGGCCACTAGCATGGTCGGCCCTGACCGTCAGATATTGCCGCCATGTCCCGTCCCCCACGTCCCGCTTCCCGCCGCCCCGGCGTGAAGTCTCCTGCATCTGCCTCGCGCCGGGTCGCGAAGGCGCCCCCGGCTGAGTCCAAGCTGATCCTGTTCAACAAGCCTTTTGATGTGCTGACCCAATTCAGCGATGGCGAGGGGAGGGCGACGCTCAAGGATTTTATCGACATCCCGGGCATTTACCCGGCCGGGCGGCTGGATCGCGACAGCGAAGGGCTGCTGTTGCTCACCAACGATGGGCAATTGCAGGCACGTATCGCCGACCCCAGACACAAACTGGCCAAGACCTATTGGGTGCAGGTGGAGGGTGAACCGAGCGCCGAACAGCTTCAGCGTCTGCGCGAAGGTGTCGAATTGAACGACGGCATGACGCTGCCCGCCGAGGCACGATCACTGGACGAACCGCAGCTATGGCCGCGCAACCCGCCGGTGCGCTTTCGTAAAAGTGTACCCACGAGTTGGCTGGAACTGGTGATACATGAGGGGCGCAATCGCCAGGTGCGGCGCATGACCGCTGCCGTGGGCTTGCCGACGCTGCGGCTGGTGCGGGTCAGGATCGGCGACTGGACGATCGAAGGGCTTGATCAGGGCCAGTGGAAAGAAGTCCCGGCGCGCTTATAGCGCTCCGGACTCGATCAGGCCGATCACTACGCTCTTGATGACGAATGCCGCCACGCCGAGCCCCAGCACGAAAAACAGGATGAACGAACCGAAACGCCCGGCTTTGGACTTCTTCGCCAGATCCCAGACGATGAAACCCATGAAAATGATCAGAATGCTGACGAGACCGGTCATCATCCACTCTTCGAAAACAGCAGGATCCATCGAAACACTCCGGCGTGGGCGGGGTTGAAAGGCGGGGGCGAGTATACGGCATGGGGGCCGGGCGGGGGATTGGCCTGCGGCGGTGTGTCGCAGCTATTCATCGCCTTCTCGATGATGTCACTGCCCCGGACCCTGTGGGAGCCGAGCTTGCTCGCGATGGCGGTGGATCAGCCAAGTCATTGTCGACTGTAATGCCGCCATCGCGAGCAAGCTCGGCTCCTACAGTGGTTGAGGCGGTTTCAACTGCGCAGATGGGTCAACGGCAACTCGGTACTGCTGAGCACCTGGTTCAGCACGAAACTGGAGCGCACGCTGGTGACGCCGTCGATCCGGGTCAGGTGGCCCAGCAGCAGTTTCTGGTAGTGGTCCATGTCCGGCACCACCACCTTGAGCTGATAGTCCGCATCCATTCCGGTCACCAGGCTGCACTCCAGCACTTGCGGCAGGTTGCGAATCGCGGCTTCGAAGTTTTCGAAGCGTTCGGGGGTGTGACGGTCCATGCCAATCAGCACGTAGGCGGTCAGGCTCAGGCCGAGCATTTTGCGGTCGAGCAACGCGACCTGGCGGGTAATGTAACCGTCGTCTTCCAACTGTTTGACCCGCCGCGAGCAGGGCGAGGGTGACAGGCCGATGCGCTCGGCCAGTTCCTGATTGGAGATGCGCGCGTCGCGCTGCAATTCCGCCAGAATGCTCAGGTCGTAACGGTCGAGTTTGCTCATCGGTCGGGCCTTTATCTTGATAATTGCGTGGGATTATCTATCCGGGGGTAAAAATTGCGCAAGCGATGTTTAATTGAGCAATCTTCGCAATCATCTGTCGCCGGCCCAGGCTTATTCTTATCACCAAGATCACTGCTCGGACAAACAGTCCAATGCAGCCCGCCCAAGCAGGCCGGCTGCGGTCGCGGCACCCACCGGTGCCTGGTAGCCAGACAGGCCACTCATGACCCCCGAGCTGCATGCTGTCCAGAAGACGGTGTGAGGTGAGCCGACGCCACAAGCGTCGAGCACGGACGAAGTTCTCAAGGGGAGGCCGACGGGTCTCCCTTTTTTAATGCCTGCGAAATATGTGGCGCTGCTGATAATCTGGTGCAGAACCGGCCTGGGCTTTTCCCGGTCTTATCATCAGGCCCTGAACCGTTGTGAGGAATAACATGAAGTCGCGCATCTGGCGTCTGGCAGGTGTTGGTCTGTTGTGGGCAAGTGTCAGTGCGCAAGGGATGGCCGATGATCAGCAGAATCGTGGCGGCCCCGACGGTGATCGAGGACACGATGGACGTGGCGGCAACGGTCAGGGTTACTCCGGCCAGCCGCGGCCCCAGAGCAATGAAATCATCCGTGGCGACAACAGTCGCCAGTTCGAACCCGGCGCCCAGCGCCAGGGCGCGCCATCCTATGATCGATCACCCCAGGACCCCAACGGTCATGGTCGTCCGCCGCAGCAGCAACAGCCGCCGGGCAATAACCTGCCGATCCAGGGCCGGCCCGACAGCGTGACCCAGACCCGGGAGCCGCAACCGGGCTACTACCGCGATATCCCACGTCGCAGCGACGGTTATCCGAGCAATCGGCCGCGCCCCGAGCATGACAATCATCCCGACCAGCACTGGGCCGGTCGTCCGGACGGCCATGGCACTGGTTGGGGGCCGGGGCCGCAGTATCGTCCCGGTTATGTCATCGACCGTTTCCCTGATCGCAATTACCGCGTGCCCTATCGCGGGCAGGACTATTTCTTTTCCGGCGGCTACTGGTATCGCCCACAAGGGCCGCGTTATGTCGTGGTTCAACCGCCACGGGGCATCCGCACCCGTTACCTGCCCGATTATGCCCGGGAAGTCTGGATCGGCAGCTCGCTGTTCTTCCTCGCCGCCGGTGCCTATTACATTTACGAAGCCAACACCCAGGACTACGTCGTGGTCGACGCGCCGGTTGCCAACCCGCAGCCACAACCCCAGGGCAACAGCTATGACGTGGTGGCGTACCCAGCCAACGGCCAGTCACCTGAGCAGGTCAACCAGGATGGCTACGAATGTTATCGCTGGGCGGTGCAGCAGAGCGGTTTCGATCCGCGCAACTACACCTACCCGCCCGCGCCGGAAGTGGTACAGACCTACCGGCAGGCCCAGGGGAGTTGCTTGAGCAGTCGTGGGTATCAGGTGAGTTACTGAGGTTTGTTGTTCAGTAAGAAAGGCTGGGTGCCGAACGCCACAAACCTGTGGGAGCAAAGCTTGCTCGCGATGGGGGTCAGTCAGTCGACAACAATGTTGGCTGCTCGGCCGCTATCGTGAGCAAGCTTTACTCCCACAGAGGTGAAGCGCATCAGGCGCTGGCGACTTTCACCACTTCCGACGGATCGGCATGCACCAGCACTTCGGCCTTCGGGTAGGCGCGGTGGATAGCATCGGCGGCCTGGTCGCTGATGCCATGGGCCACTGACAGGGTCAGTTCCCCCGGCAACTCCAGATGCAGTTGCACGAACCAGTGGTTGCCGGAAATCCGCGTGCGCAGGTCATGGGCACCGAGTACGCCGGGCACGGCGCAGGCCAGTTCGAGCATGTGCTGGCTGACGTCGGGCGGCAGTTCTTCGTCCATCAATACGGCGAAACTTTCCCGGGCGATCTGGATGGCGCTCCAGAGAATGTAAGCGGCGATGCCCAGTCCGAACCAGGCATCGACTTGATACCAGCCGAACCCGGCCAGCACCAGCGCCACCAGAATACTGCCGTTGAGCAACAGGTCGGAACGGTAATGCAGCGAGTCGGCGCGCACGGCATTGGAGCCCGTGGCGCGGATAACCCGATGCTGCAATGCCAGCAGTGCCAGGGTCAGTGCCAGGGAAAATACGATCACGCCGACACTGAGCCATGGCGCATCCACCGGGACCGGGTTTTTCAGGCGCTCGAATGCCTGCAGGGCAATCAACACGGCACTGCCGCCGATGAAGAGCGCCTGGGCCATGCCGGCCAGGGACTCGGCCTTGCCATGACCATAGCGATGATCGGCATCGGCGGGGCGCAAGGCGTAATGCACTGCCAGCAGGTTGAGCAGCGATGTGACGCCGTCCAGGGCCGAGTCGGTCAGGCCGGCAAGCATGCTCACCGAACCGCTCAGCCACCAGGCCAGTGCCTTGGAGATAGTCAGGATCAACGCCACCGCCACCGAGGCGCGGGTGGCCAGGCGTAGCAGGCGAGCGTGTTCGGTAGTGCTGGTCATGGAGCGGTCGTTCCTTCAGTGGCGCCCGTCATGCGGCCGGTTTGAGGCCGAGGGCGGCCAGTTGCTGCGCGCTGCCCTTGTGCTGGATCAGCCGTGGATCGTCCAGCGGGAAGCTGCGACCCAGTTCGCTTTCCAGGATGGCCTGCAGTTTATGGTTGTCGACGCTGCCGTCAGGGTTGACGGCCTGCTTGAGCTTTTCCGGCGCGATCTGGGCGGTCTTGCCCGGCTCGAAGTAAATGGCGCCGGTGGCGAAGTCCACCGCGAATGCGATCAGGCCGGGGATGATGTAGAACAGCAGGCCGACGGCGTCGAGCGCGGCAATAGCCGGGTCGATCTTGCCGTCGATCTGGCCGCGACGGTCCGGGTAGAAGATCGAGCCGCAGGCGCTGACCTGGGTCAGCAGGGTGGCGACCAGGACGCCGCCGATCACGCGAAAGGGAATACGCATAACAATCTCCTGAGCAGGTAAGGGTTGATGGTTTGAGTCCAGACCACGCCAAACAGTTCGCCGTTATACTCGGCCCTCTGTTTTGGAGCCAGCATGATTTCTCTGCCGATTGATGAAGTTTTACCCGCCTTGCGTCAAGCCTTGGCATCACGCCATGAAGCCGTGCTCGAAGCGCCGCCCGGTGCCGGTAAGACCACCCGTGTTCCCCTGGCCCTGTTGAACGAGCCCTGGCTGGCCGGACAGACCATCCTGATGCTCGAACCCCGACGCTTGGCGGCACGGGCGGCGGCGGAGCGATTGGCCAGTGAACTGGGTGAAAAGGTCGGTGAAACCGTTGGCTACCGGATTCGTCTGGACAGCAAGGTTGGCCCAAGGACCCGTATTGAAGTGGTCACCGAAGGGATTCTCACCCGTCGCTTGCAGGACGATCCTGCATTGGAAGGGGTGGGGCTGCTGATTTTCGATGAATTTCACGAGCGCAGCCTCGACGCCGATCTGGCCCTGGCCTTGAGTCTCAACGGCCGGGAGTTGTTTCGCGAAGACCAGCCGCTGAAAATCCTGTTGATGTCCGCGACCCTGGAAGGCGAGCGCCTGGCCGGGTTGCTGGACAACGCGCCAATACTGCGCAGCGAAGGCCGCATGTTCCCGGTGACGGTGCGTTGGGGCCGGCCATTCCAGCCCGGTGAGTTCATCGAGCCGCGGCTGGTGCAGACTGTGCTCGAAGCCCTGCACGATGAAACCGGCAGCGTCTTGGTGTTCCTGCCCGGGCAGGCGGAGATCCGCCGGGTCCATCAGCAATTGGCCGATGCCCTGGGCGAGGGCGGTAGCGTGTTGCTATGCCCCCTGCATGGCGAGCTGGATCTCGCGGCCCAGCGCGCCGCCATTGACCCGGCGCCGCCTGGTCTGCGCAAGGTGGTGCTGGCGACCAACATTGCCGAAACCAGCCTGACCATCAATGGCGTGCGGGTGGTGATTGACGCGGGACTGGCCAGGGTGCCGCGTTTCGACCCGGGCAGCGGCATGACCCGCCTCGACACACAACGTATTTCCCGGGCCAGTGCCACCCAGCGGGCCGGTCGGGCTGGGCGACTGGAGCCAGGGGTGTGTTATCGGCTGTGGTCCGAAGACCAGCATGAACAATTGGCCGCCTATGGCAGCGCGGAAATCCTTTGCGCCGACCTGGCCGGGCTGGCCCTGCAGCTGGGACGCTGGGGCGTGACGCCGCAGCAATTGGTCTGGCTCGACGTCCCCCCGGCGGCTGCGTATGCCCAGGCTCAGGATCTACTGCAACGTCTGGGCGCGCTGGACGGCGAGCAACTGACCCGCCACGGCCAGGCCATGGCCGAACTGCCGGCTCACCCGCGTATCGCTCATCTGTTATTGCGCGGCCAGGCGTTGGGGTTGGCAGACATGGCGTGCAACGTCGCCGCGCTATTGGGCGAGCGCGACATTCTGCGCGGCGCCGGTGCGGACTTGCACAGTCGCCTGGCGTTGCTGTCTGGCGAAGAGCGGGCGGCGCGAGGCGCGCAAGGCGGGGTGACGCGGGCGCGGCAACTGGCCCGGCAGTATCGCGGCTACTTGCGGGGCAAGGCCGAAGAAGCCGTGGCCGATCCCGATCACCCGCGCTGGCTCGGTGCGCTGCTGGCGTTGGCCTACCCGGATCGGGTCGCGCAACAGCGACGACCCGGCGGTGCGGAGTACCGCCTGGCCAACGGTCGTGCGGCGCTGTTTGCCGAGGTCGACAGCCTGATGAAGCAGCCGTGGCTGGTGATCGCCGATCTCGGCAGCCGCCAGGGCCAGCGGGAAGAGCGGATCTACCTGGCAACGGATTTCGACGCGGCGCTGTTCGATTCCGTGCTGGCCGAGCAGGTGCGCACGGTGGATCAACTGGATTGGGACGAGCGCGAAGGCGTGCTGAGGGCCGAGCGCCAGCGCAAGGTCGGCGAACTGGTGCTCAGTCGCGAACCATTGACTGGCCTGGATGAGTCGACGCGCAGCCAGGCCCTGGTCAACCTGGTGCGGCGCAAGGGCCTGGAACTGCTGCCCTGGACGCCGGAACTGCGGCAATGGCAGGCGCGGCTGGCACTGCTGCGTCGGCTGGACCTGGAGACCCGGGACGAAAGCGAATGGCCCGACGTCAGCGACGCAGCGCTGCTCGACAGTCTTGAACATTGGCTGATGCCGTATCTGGGGCGGGTGTCGCGGCTCAGCCATTTTGCCAACCTGGACTTGTCGAGCATCGTTCACAACCTGTTGCCCTGGCCCCTGCCGCAACGCTTGGAGGAACTGGCGCCGCACCATTTGAGCGTGCCCTCGGGTTCGTCGATCCGTTTGGATTACAGCGAGCATCCGCCGATCCTGGCGGTGCGCTTGCAGGAACTGTTCGGCCTGGCCGACACCCCGCGCATTGCCGGTGGCCGCCAGGTCGTCAAATTGCACTTGTTGTCGCCGGCACGCCGACCGGTGCAGGTGACCCAGGACCTGGCGAACTTCTGGCGCAGCACCTACGCCGAAGTGAAGAAGGACCTCAAGGGACGCTATCCCAAGCATTACTGGCCGGACGACCCGCTGGTGGCGGAGGCGACGGCGCGGGTCAAGCCGCGTAAGTGAACAGACGTTAATCCGAGTGGACCCGAACCCTGTGGGAGCCCGCTTGCGATGGCTATCTGTCAGTCACATCAAAACTGGCTGAGCACCCGCTATCGCGAGCAGGCTCGCTCCCACATGGGCTCCGGGCTGGCCGCACGATCGTTATTCACCGCAGGATTCCTGTGGGAGCGAGCCTGCTCGCGATAGCGGCCTATCAGTCGCATAGAAGTTGGCTGACACAGTGCATTCGCGAGCAGACTCGTTGCCACAGGTCTGCGGCTATGGCGTAACCGGCAACAAAAACCGCGCAATCACCGGCAAATGATCGGAAATACGCAACGTGTCGTCCTGCCGTACCTGGGCCTCGACCCGTTTGATGCGCGGGCTGTAGAACAGATAATCGACGGTGCGGTCCGGGCCGTTGAGGCCGGGGTCGTTCGGGTAGTGGGTCAGCCAGTGCGCACGGTCGATGCCGCTGGCCTCGTTGTTGGTGGGAATCATCGGGTACTTGTCCCACAGCAGGTGCAGCGGGCTGTCGGCGGAGTAGGGGGTGCGTTGTTCGGGCGGCAGGCGCAGGTACTGACCCAGGGGCAGCAGGTTGAAGTCGCCGCCGATCAGCCAGGGCATGCCTCGGGACTCGAACTTGTCCAGGGCCTTGGCCACGGCAGTCACCTGGTTCGGCAGAGTTTCGTCAGGCTGCGTGGCCCGCTCCAGATGCGTGTTGAGCACGGCCAGTTGGCTGCCATCGCTCAGCGGAATGTAGCTCACCAGCAGCGCATTCTTCGGTTGGAACTGACGGCTGATGATGTTGGCCTCGGCTACCGGCAACTGCACCCGTTCGGCGTGATCGATACGGTAGCGGCTCAGCGTTGCCAGTTGTCGGCCGACGCTGCCGAAGATATGGGGGGCGGGTATGAAATCGGCCTTCCAGTCGAAGGCGCTGGTGCTGCAGGGATACAGGTCGGCGAGCCGCTCCTGCAGTAACTTGAGCTGGTTCTGGTAATCGCTGGCCTTGGCGCCGTTGTCCAGTTCCTGCAGCAGGACGATGTCAGGTTGCTCATCACGGATCACCCGGGCCACTTCGTCGAGGCTGAAGGCCATGTCTTCCAGGGTCGGGCTTTCATCGTCGCCCTTGGCCAGGTCGTGCCAGAACACGTAGCGCTTGCCGGCCAGGAACTGGACATTCCAGGTCATCACCTTCACGGCTTGGCCAGGCATCAGCGGCGCGGCGTTGGCGGCGCAACTGACTGGCAGTGCTTCCCGGGCTTGTGGGCGCCACGTCAGGCCATAGATCGCCAGGGCAGCCAGGCAGACAACCAGCAACAAGCCCAGCAGGCTGTAACGCAGTAAACGGGTCATGGCTCGGTTTTTTCCCCGATCAGCATGAATATCCGGAACAGCACCACGCTGGTGAACAGTTGCAGGAAGCTGTGAATGCTGTCGATCAACAGGCCGAGCCAAGGATTCTGAGGTGGCGGATAAACCGAGACGCTGGCGCCCTTGAGCAGCCACAGAGGGGCCATCACGCCAATGATGCACAACAGGATCCGCCAGAATTGGCCACGGCTCATGCGCAGGCTTTCCTTCATCGCCGTCAATGGAGCCAGGCCTCGGAGCACCAGCAGGTATTCGCTGAATGCCAGGGTCACCATCAGCCACAGGCCCGGCAGGATGTACAACGAAATACCCAGCAGGATCAGCAATGTGTTGAGGGCGGTCAGCAACGCAAAGCGCGGCCAGAGGGTGAGGGCCGCGGCGAGGAGGTCACGAATGTGCGGCGATTCGCCTCGGCTGCGGGCGTCGAGAAACAGGATCAGCGCAGCGGTGTACACCGGATACACCAGCAGCCCGACGATCACGCTATAGCCGGGAAAGCCATCCGGGCCGACGGCGCGGTCGACGGCTTGTTGCAGCACGGCCTCGAGTATCACCAGTGGCAGGCACAGCTGGGCGATCCGGCCCAGATGGCGCTTGAAGAAATACAAAGAGTCACGCAGCACGTCAAACGGATTCATGAGTCGGGATCGCAGGTCCAGAAGCGGTCCGACACTTTAACCGATCAGGCACCCGCACTAGCAAACGTAAACATCAGGTAAAGACCATTGAATCCTTCGCGGCAAGCCCCATTACTGTTGGGCACCGGTTCTGCGGAACCGGCTTGGTTTTCTACCCGGCAATCTGATGAGGTCGCCATGAACAGCGAAGAACAAACCCTGATCGATGGACTGTTTTCACGGCTGCAACAGGCCGAGAAGGATTCAGCCCCGCGCGACGCCCAGGCCGAGGCGCGGATCAAGGAGCATCTGGCCAGCCAGCCCGCGGCCGGTTATTTCATGGCCCAGGCGATTCTGGTGCAAGAGGCGGCAATCAAGCGCCTCGACGAGCAGAACAGGCAACTGACCGAGCAAGTCCAGCAACTGCAGGCGGACCTGCAGAACGCCCGCAGCCAGGCTTCGGCACCCAGCGGGGGCGGTGGTTTCCTCTCGAGTATTTTCGGTGGCAGCAGTCGTGATGCGCGACCTGCCCCTGCTCCAAGCGCTCCGGCAACCGGCGGTGGCGGCTGGCGCGAACCGGCGCGGCCATCCTTCAACAATGCCCCGGCTCAGCAGGGCTTCGGTGCGCCGCCAGCGGGCTATGGTGCCCCGCAGCAACAAGCCCCGGCAGCGAGCAGCTTCCTGGGTGGCGCCCTGAAAACTGCGGCCGGCGTGGCCGGTGGCGTGATGCTGGCGCAAGGGATCAGCAGTTTGTTCCATAGCGGCCAGCAGCCCCAGGAGATTGTCGAGATCATCAAGGAAGAACCGGCCCAGCCGGTCAATGATGTCGGCAGCAGCGGCGACAACAATGGATGGGAGGACGACCAGCGCATGGCCGGCAACGATGGCTACAGCAACGATCAGGGCGGCTTCAGCGACGCGGATTACGGCGACGACTCTTCCTTCTTTGGCGACGACGATTCCTTCGTCTGACCTGCCATTCGTCCGGGGTGCCTACGCGCCTCGGATCGATTATTCGCGGAACCCTCCTTTGGACTGGCATACTGGGCGCCTTTTCGGGCCCGGTGCCTGACCCAGAGCCTGTGCGCTTGTGCATTCAAGAGGAACCGCGGTGAAGAAAATCGCAGTGTTCGCCGATGTCCAGAACCTCTATTACACCGTGCGCCAGGCCTATGGTTGTCACTTCAACTACGCCGCCCTGTGGGCCGATATCAGCAAACAGGGGCAGATCGTCGAGGCCTATGCCTACGCGATCGATCGCGGTGACAGCAAGCAGCAGCAATTCCAGCAGATCCTGCGCAACCTGGGTTTCACCGTGAAGCTCAAGCCCTACATCCAGCGCAGCGACGGCTCGGCCAAAGGCGATTGGGACGTGGGTATCACGCTGGACATCATGGACGCTGCCGACCATGTCGACGAGGTCGTGCTGGCCTCGGGTGACGGCGATTTCGACATGTTGCTCGAACGCATCATCAGCAAGCACGGTGTGCAGGCGGTGGCGTACGGCGTGCCGGGGTTGACGGCCAACTCGCTGATCCGTGCCGCCAGTCGTTACGTGCCCATCGAAGGCGCGCTGCTGCTCAAGAATTGATCGTTACGGAGTTCAGACAGGTTTGGAACGCATCGCAGTCATCGACTTTGAAACCACCGGAATCACCCCGAGCAGCAGTTGCCGAGCCACGGAAATCGCCGTGGTGATTCTCGAGCAAGGCCGGATCGTCGACCGCTACCAGAGCCTGATGAATGCCGGCGTGCGGGTGCCGGCCTTCATCGAGCAACTGACCGGCATCAGCAATGCCATGCTGCGCAGCGCGCCTTCGGCCGAGCGGGTGATGAACGAGGTCAACGAATTCGTCGGTATCACGCCGCTGCTGGCGCATAACGCCGCGTTCGACCAGAAGTTCTGGGACTTCGAACTGGGGCGGATCAAGCGCACTCGCCTGCAGAATTTTGCCTGTTCGTTGTTGCTCGCCCGACGCCTGATGCCGGCCGCGCCGAACCACAAGCTCGGCACCCTCAACGCCTTCGCCGGCCTGCCCCATACCGGCCAGGCCCACCGGGCCATGGCCGACGCCGAAATGGCCGCCAACCTCACCGCGCACCTGGCGTCGGAACTGCGACACAAGCATGGGCTGCGGGAGCTGTCCCACGATCTGTTGTGCAGCTTGCAGAAGGTCCCGGCGGCCAAGATCAATGAGCATCTCAAGCGTCATCGCGGGTTCTAAGATCACCGCCATCCAAATGTGGGAGCGAGCCTGCTCGCGATGGCGGTGTGTCAGCCACTGCAAATATTGACTGACCTGGCGCTATCGCGAGCAGGCTCGCTCCCACAGGGGATTGATGGTGGGCGCGGGGATCGGATCAACCCGAATAACTGTGGGAGCGAGCCTGCTCGCGATGGCGGTGGCAAAGATAAAACAGTTGCTCCCACAGGGTTTGATCGGTGTTGGGCGATTTACTTGCCGTTGCCTTCCAACTGCCCCAATGGCACCCGCTTTTCAATGGCACTGGACAGTACGATCGAAGTCTTGCTGAAGCCGAACTTGGCGATCCGGTTGATCAGCTCTTCCAGCTCCGGCATCGAGCCGACCGCCGCTTGCATGATCACGCAGGGGTCGCCGGTCACCCGGTGGCATTCGGTCAATTGGGGAATCTTGCACAAGTCGTCGTAGGCCTTCTGGTTGCCGTGCTGGTTCATCCGTAATTCGATCACGCACTGTACCGGCAGGCCGATCTTGGCCATGTCGACCTTGGCCTGGTAGCCGGTAATGATCCCGCTGGCCTCCAGCTTGCTGACCCGCTCGGCTACGGCCGGGGCCGAGAGGTTCACTTTGCGGGCCAGTTCGGCAAAGGACGCACGACCGTTTTCCAACAAGGTGCTGAGCAGCATGCGGTCGTATTTATCCACGGTTTGGCTTCCAGGTGAGATGACTTTCGAAAGCACGGTTTATAGCGCTGATCTCCTTGGTTTGAAAAGTGTATGGCCAGGATAAACAGGTTTTGTAGCTTATTTTCCGCCCGTCGCCTTTCTAGAATAACGCCTCTCATTGTCCTGACTTCGAGCTGACCATGCCTGGCCCACGCCGTTTTCCACTGCCGCTGATCGCTGCCTTCTTCGCCCTGTATATCATCTGGGGGTCGACCTATCTGGTGATTCGCATCGGCGTGGAGCATTGGCCGCCGCTGTTGCTGGCCGGGATTCGCTTCGTGCTGGCTGGCTCGCTCATGTATGGCTTCCTGCGCTGGCGCGGGGCGCCGGCACCGACCTGGGCGCAGTGGAAGGCCGGGGCAATCATCGGCGTGCTGCTGCTCAGTTTTGGCAACGGCGCGGTCAGTGTCGCCGAGCACACCGGCGTGGCGTCCGGGGTCGCGGCGTTGGCCGTGGCGACGGTGCCTTTGTTTACCCTGCTTTGCGGGTATTTCTGGGGCGCGCGTAATACGCGCCTGGAATGGGCGGGAATCGTGCTCGGGTTGATCGGTATCGCAATGCTCAACCTGGGTTCCAATCTGCAATCCAGTCCGCTGGGTGCAACCCTGCTGGTGTTCGCGGCAGCGTCGTGGGCGTTCGGTTCGGTGCTGAGCAAGCATCTGCCATTGCCAGCGGGGGCAATGGCCAGTGCCGTGGAAATGCTGGTGGGCGGCGTGGTGCTATTGATCGGCAGCTTCGCCAGTGGTGAACACCTGGAGCGCATTCCACCGTTCGAAGGCTGGTTCGCCCTGGCCTACCTGACCTGCTTCGGTTCGATCATTGCCTTCAACGCCTACATGTACCTGCTCAAGCATGTACGGCCGGCGGCGGCCACCAGTTATGCCTACGTCAATCCGGCGGTGGCGGTGCTGCTGGGGATTGTGTTTGCCGGCGAAAGTATAGGCATCGAAGAGTCCCTGGCGATGCTGGTGATCATCAGTGCAGTGGTGTTGATCGGGCTGCCTCAGTGGCGCAAACCCAAGCCTGCGCCGGTTGAATCCTGAATTAAGGTAAACTGCCGCGCATTGCACACCCTGCGCTGATTTTTCCTACGGTACTTCCATGACTTTCGCCACCCTTGGCCTGATCGAACCCTTGTTGCGCGCCCTCGAGACGCTCGGCTACCAGACCCCGACCCCGGTGCAGGCCCAGGCCATACCGGCGGTGCTGGCCGGTCGCGACCTGATGGCCGCGGCCCAGACCGGCACCGGCAAGACCGCCGGTTTCGCGGTGCCGCTGTTGCAGTTGCTGACCACCGAAGGACCGAAAGTGGCTGCCAACTCGGTACGGGCGCTGATTCTGGTGCCGACCCGCGAACTGGCCGAGCAGGTCCATGAGAGCGTGCGCCAATACGCTCAGAACCTGCCATTGAGCACCTACGCCGTGTACGGTGGCGTCAGCATCAACCCGCAGATGATGAAACTGCGCAAGGGCGTCGACCTGCTCGTCGCCACGCCGGGGCGCTTGCTCGATCTGTTCCGACAGAACGCGCTGAAGTTCAACCAGTTGCAGACCCTGGTGCTGGACGAAGCCGATCGCATGCTTGACCTGGGTTTTTCCGAGGAACTGGCGAATATCTACAAAGCGCTGCCGAAAAAACGCCAGACGCTGCTGTTCTCGGCGACCTTTTCCGACGCCATTCGTTTGCTGGCCGGGCAGATGCTCAACGATCCGCTGAGCATCGAAGTGAGCCCGCGCAACGTCGCGGCCAACACCGTCAAGCAATGGGTGGTGACGGTGGACAAGAAGCGCAAGCCAGAGTTGTTCGTGCACCTGTTGCGCAAGAACAAGTGGAAGCAGGTATTGGTATTTGCCAAGACCCGCAACGGCGTCGATGCGCTGGTGGAAAAGCTCCAGGGCCTGGGCGTCAACGCCGATGGCATCCACGGCGACAAACCCCAGGCCACCCGCCAGCGCGCACTGGACCGTTTCAAGCTCGGTGAAGTCCAGATCCTGGTGGCCACCGACGTCGCGGCCCGTGGGCTGGATATCGAAGACTTGCCGCTGGTGGTGAATTTCGATTTGCCGATCGTTGCCGAAGACTACATCCATCGTATCGGCCGTACTGGCCGAGCAGGCGCCACGGGGCAAGCGATTTCCCTGGTGTGCGCCGATGAAGTGAACCTGCTGTCAGCCATTGAGATGTTGACCCGCCAGACGTTGACCCGCCAGATGGAACAGGACTTCGAGCCTGAGCATCGGGTGCCGGATACCGACGCCAGTGGCCAGGTGGTCAAGAAACCGAAAAAGCCGAAGAAGCCAAAAACCTCGGGCGGTGGCGGCAAGCGCAACCTGGGCAAGTGGGTGGACAGCGGGGACTCGGCGCCGGTGGAGCCCTCGGTCAAGCCGGTGCGCAAGGTGCCGGTGTTCAATACCGGGCCGCGTAAAAAGAAACCCTGATCCGTGATCGTTCCCACGCTCCGCGTGGGAATGCATCCGAGGACGCTCGGCGTCATAAAAGTCGAACGCGGAGCGTCCGTTGAGGCATTCCCACGCGGAGCGTGGGAATGATTACTGCCTTAAGAACTCCAGCATCCCCAGCCCCGCCGCTCGCCCACTGGCGAAGCACGCCGTCAGCAGATAACCACCGGTCGGTGCTTCCCAGTCGAGCATTTCCCCCGCGCAGAACACGCCGGGTATCCGCTTGAGCATCAGGCTTTCGTCCATGGCTTCGAACATCACGCCACCAGCGCTGCTGATGGCTTCATCCAGAGGGCGGGCCTTTACCAGAGTGATGGGCAACGCCTTGATGGCCTGGGCCAGGCGTGCCGGGTCGGCGAAACGGTCGGCGGGTGTCAGCTCGCGTAACAACGCCGCCTTGACCCCATCGATCCCCAACTGGCTGTGCAGGTGCTTGGCCATCGAGCGTGAACCGCGCGGCTTGCTCAAGGCCTGGAGAACTTTATCCACAGGCCGGCCCGGCAGCAGGTCCAGATGGATCGTCGCGCTGCCATGGCGATTGATGGCCTCGCGAATCGGTGCCGACAGGGCGTAGATCAGGCTGCCTTCGATGCCGGTGGCGGTGATCACACACTCGCCGAGACGGGGGACGTCGTCGTTCAGGCCAATGGCGATGTTTTTCAGCGCAGCGCCGGCGAACCTGCTGATCATCAGGTCGCTCCAGGCCTGCACGTCGAAGCCGCAGTTACTCGGCTGCAATGGCGCAAGGGCGACGCAGCGCTGTTCCAACGCCAGCATCCAGGCGCCGTCGGAGCCCAGGCGCGACCAACTGCCGCCGCCCAATGCCAGCAGCGTGGCGTCGGGCTGGAGCGTTTTTTCACCTTCCGGACCAGCTATTCGCAGGCTGTTGTCGGAGTTCCAGCCGAGCCAGCGATGTCGTGTATGGATTGCCACGCCGGCGTCGCGCAGGCGCTTGAGCCAGGCACGCAGCAGCGGAGCGGCTTTCATATCGGTAGGAAATACCCGCCCGGAGCTGCCGACAAAGGTTTCGATGCCCAGCCCGTGAATCCATGTACACAGTTCGTCCGCGCCGAATGCTCGTAGCAATGGGGCTAGATTCGGTGCCCGTTCGGCGTAGCGGGACAGGAATGCCGGGAAGGCTTCCGAATGGGTGATATTCATACCACCGACGCCGGCCAGCAGGAACTTCCTGCCCACCGAGGGCATGCCGTCGTACAGGTCGACCTGAATGCCGGCCTGGCTCAACACCTCGGCCGCCATCAAGCCGGCAGGGCCGCCGCCGATGATGGCGACGTGGGGAGTGGAGGGCTTGGAAGCTTGGGTCATGGTGTGGACTGCAGAGATGGGAATAAGCGCGGCATTCTATCAGCACGAAAATCCTGTGGGAGCGAGCCTGCTCGCGATTGCGGTGGATCAGCGACATCAATGTTGGAGGGTGGACCGCTATCGCGAGCAGGCTCGCTCCCACAGGGGATGAGGGTGTTGCTGAAATGTGCTCAAAAAACAACCAGTCCTCTGCAAGCTATACCCGGTATAGCCTGTAGGCCGTTTCGCTCAGGTTATCCACAGGCCGCTCCACAGGCATTGTGGGTAACGCATCCAGGCTTCAATGACACCCTGATGACGTCCAGACCTTTTGTGCGCTGTGATGCAGGATCCCGTGGCGTCGAGCCAGGGCCCTGCGATCCTTGCTGTAGCCGCCGCCGATCACCCCGACCACCGGGATGTCACGCCCGAGACAATGGCGCATGACGCTCTCATCCCGGGCGGCGAGCCCTTCGTCTGTCAGTTTCAGGTAACCAAGGGCGTCGTCCTTGTGTACGTCGACACCCGCGTCATACAGCACCAGATCAGGCTGGTAGAGCGGCAACAGATAGTTGAGGGCATCGTCCACCACCTGCAGATACGCGGAGTCTTCCATGCCCATCGGCAGCGGAATGTCCCAGTCGCTTTGGGCCTTGCGTGCGGGAAAATTCTTTTCGCAGTGCAAGGAAACTGTCACTGCGTCCGGGGTGTCATGGAGTATTCGCGCGGTACCGTCGCCCTGATGTACGTCGCAGTCGAAAATCAGCACCCGCGAGACGCGGCCGCTGGCGAGGAAATAACGGCTGATCACCGCCAGGTCGTTGAAAATGCAAAAACCGGCAGGGTGGTCGTAGTGGGCATGGTGGGTGCCTCCGGCCAGATGACAGGCCAGGCCATGTTCGAGGGCCTGCTCGGCCGCCAGCAGCGAACCGCCCACGGCCCGTACCGTTCGCCTGGCCAGGGCTTCGCTCCAGGGCAGGCCGAGCCGCCGTTGGTCTTCGCGGGACAACTCGCCGCTCATGTAGCGTTCGATATAGCTGCGGTCGTGGGCCAGGGCGAGGACCTCGGGCGGGCACAGCGACGGGCGCAGCAGGTCCGCGTCGCGGGTCAGCCCACTGTCCACCAGGTGGTCGCGCAGCAGACGGAATTTGTCCATGGGGAAACGGTGTTCCGCCGGGAACTCGGGACTGTAGTCTTCGTGATAGATAAGCGGCAGCGGCATGGTGTTTTCAGCGGTGATTGAGTGATGGATCCTACCAGCGATGTAGACTTTAGTGGCCTGTGTGGCTAATTCGTGTACTCAAATTCACCGTACAGGCCACCGGGCATGGAAAGGGAGTGAAGATGGAGCCGATACTGGAACTGGAAAGTGCGCGGCTGCTCATGCGGCAGTGGCACGATGAAGATTTGCCGGAATTTGCCGCCATGTCTGCCGATCCGCAGGTGATGCGTTATTTGCCGGTGCCCCTGAGCCGCCTTGAAAGCGCCGCGCTGATCGGGCGCGTGCGCGGGCATTTTGCCGAACATGGTTTTGGCTTGTGGGCCCTGGAGCGCAAGGACACCGGTGCCTTTATCGGTTTCACCGGCTTGGGTGTGGTGGGGTTCGACGCGCATTTCACGCCAGCAGTCGAGATCGGCTGGCGCCTGTCCCGGGAGCACTGGGGCCTGGGTTATGCCAGCGAAGCTGCCTGGACGGCGTTGCGCTGTGGGTTTGACCGCTTGGGGCTGGACGAAGTGGTGGCATTCACCTCCACCGACAACCTGCCGTCGCAAAAGGTCATGCAGGCGATCGGCATGCACCATGACCCGGCTGACGATTTCGAACATCCAAAACTCGCGGTCGGTCATCCATTGCGTCACCATGTGCTCTATCGCATCAACCGGGAGCAGTGGCTGCAGACCCTGCACGGTTAACCGACACGGACGTCTACACTGCCCGCCAGAATGGGCAACAATTGATCCACCGTCGCGGCGCAGACTGCGCGGTGTGCTGTGTGAGGAAGTCTGAATGAGCCACGTGTTGGAAGATCTGGTCGACCTGCTGACCCTGGAACCGATCGAAGAAAATCTGTTTCGCGGCCGCAGCCAGGACCTGGGGTTCCGCCAGTTGTTCGGCGGTCAAGTGCTGGGCCAGTCGTTATCGGCAGCCAGCCAGACGGTGGAAGAGGCGCGCCATGTGCATTCGATGCACGGCTATTTCCTGCGTCCGGGCGACGCGGCGTTGCCAGTGGTCTACCAGGTGGACAGGGTGCGTGACGGCGGCAGCTTCAGCACCCGCAGGGTCACGGCGATCCAGAAAGGAAACCCGATCTTCACCTGCAGTGCTTCGTTCCAGTACGACGAACAGGGTTTCGAGCACCAAAGCACCATGCCCCAGGTCGTCGGACCGGAAAACCTGCCCTCCGAACTGGAGCTGACCCAGCAGCGGGCGCATCTGTTGCCCGAGCACATGCGGGAAAAACTGCTGTGCCCCAAGCCGATCGAGGTGCGCCCGGTCACGGAAAAGGACCCGTACAACCCGCAACCGGCCGACCCGGTCAAATACGTGTGGTTCCGTGCCGATGGCGCCTTGGCGGATTCGCCGGCGCTGCACAAGTACCTGCTGGCCTACGCTTCGGACTTCGGCCTGCTGACTACTTCGATGCTGCCCCATGGCAAATCGGTCTGGCAGAAGGACATGCAGGTCGCCAGCCTCGACCACGCCTTGTGGTTCCATGCTGACCTGCGTGCCGACGACTGGTTGCTCTACGCCATGGACAGCCCTTGGGCGGGTAATTCCCGTGGGTTTTCCCGTGGCAGCGTGTTCAACCGCGCCGGACAACTGGTGGCCTCGGTGACCCAGGAAGGCCTGATCCGGCATCGCAAGGACTGGGCATGAACCTGGTTGATGTACGGCACTGGGTCTTCGACATGGATGGCACGCTGACCGTCGCCGTGCATGATTTCGCGGCGATTCGCGTGGCCCTGGCAATTCCGCCCGAAGACGACATCCTGACCCACCTGGCGGCATTGCCGGCTGATGAAGCCACGGCCAAGCATGCCTGGCTGCTGGAGCACGAGCGGGACCTGGCGCTGGGCTCCAGGCCAGCACCGGGTGCGGTCGAGCTGGTACGTGACTTGGCCGGGCGTGGCTATCGCTTGGGGATCCTGACCCGCAACGCCCGGGAACTGGCCCATGTAACGCTCGAGGCCATTGGCCTGGCCGATTGTTTCGCCGTGGAGGACGTGCTGGGTCGTGACGAAGCACCGCCCAAGCCGCACCCGGGTGGTCTGTTGAAACTGGCCGAGGCCTGGAACGTGCCGCCGGCGGACATGGTCATGGTCGGCGATTACCGCTTCGACCTGGACTGTGGCCGTGCGGCGGGCGCGCGAACCGTGCTGGTGAACCTGCCGGACAATCCGTGGCCGGAGCTGACGGATTGGCACGCCCGGGATTGTGGCGAGTTGCGGCGGATGATTTCGGCTTGAGAGACAGGTCGGCAGTTTGATCGCTATCGCGAGCAGGCTCGCACACAATGGGGCTTCTGTGGACGCTGATGATGTAATCGACACCGTCCCCTGTGGGAGCGAGCCTGCTCGCGATGAGGCCTTTACGGCCCAAACAAGGCCTTCAGCCCCTCAGCCGAATTGAACATCCCATCCCCATCATGCCCCACGCCGGGTACTTCGATCAGCCGCTGGTTCAATCCTTCTGGATGGCGTCGGGTCAAGTAGTCGAAGAAGAAATGCCCACGCAGCAACCGATACGGCCCCTGGGTCTGCGCCTCACAGCTTTTATCCAGTGCCGGGTGCTCCGGGTCGACGTCCTGCTGCCCGAGCAGGTAGGTGATATCGTGCTTGATGTAGTTTTCCTCCAGCTGGGCGGCTGTTTTCCCGGCGGCATAGGCGGGGAGGTTGTGCAGGCCGTATTTCCAATGATTGAAACCGGGGCAACCGCCAGGGTCGAAGGCCATGGGCCGCTGTGCATCGAAATAGGCATAGGACGATGGGTTGGCAATGACGAAGCGCGGGGCAATCCGATATTGCCCGTGGGCAAGCAGGGCGTAGCGCTGAACCACCTGGGCGCCGCCGGAATGACCGGCGATGACGATTTCCTTCACGTCGGGAAACTGCTGCCGGTCGCTGACCCGCGCAACGATGTCGTCGAGAACCTGGTAGGAACTGACCGGATTCGGTCCTGTGGATAAGCCACCGGCCATCCAGTCATTTCCTTGCCAGCGCAGCAGATCGTTGGGGAGTTGATGGTGAGCGACGTCCTGCTCGTTGAGAAACTGTGGGGCGATGATCAGCGTGGTGGCCAGCTGTCCGGCCTGGCCGGCCGCTTTCTCGGCGCTATGCAGGTCGGTGTCGGCATTGCGCAGGCGTCCATGGAGGATGATCAGCACGCGCTGGATAGACGTCGGGGGCGGGCTCACCCCGACGACCATGCTGCCGCCTTTGAGCTGCAGCCGCCCCTCAGCCACCGTATTCACACCGTGTTCGTCAGCCTGGGCGAAGAGGCCGCACAGTACCAGTGCGATTGATGCTGCCCATTTCATCTACAGGTTTTTCGCCGCGAAAGTGTCGCATTGGTTGACCTGGCCTTGGGCGAACCCGGCCTTGAACCAGCGCACCCGCTGCGCCGAAGTGCCGTGGGTGAAGGAGTCCGGCACCACGCGCCCCTGGCCTTGTTGCTGCAAGCGATCGTCACCGATGGCGTTGGCGGCGTTCAAGGCTTCTTCAACATCTCCGGGCTCCAGCCAGTTCAGGCGCTTCTGTGCATGGTTGGCCCAGACGCCGGCCAGGCAATCGGCCTGCAACTCCTGGCGCACCAGCAAACCGCCGTCACCTTCCATCTGCCGGCCTTGCTGGCGAGCCTCCTGGATTTTCGCCGACACGCCGAGCAACGTCTGCACATGGTGGCCGACTTCATGGGCGATGACATAGGCCTGGGCAAAGTCCCCGGCGGCGGAGAAGCGTTGGGACATCTCCTTGAAGAAACTCATGTCCAGGTAGACCTGCCGATCCGCCGGGCAATAGAACGGGCCGGTTGCCGATGAGGCGAGGCCGCATGCCGAGTTGACCCGACCGCTGAACAGCACCAGTTTGGGTTGCTGGTACTGGCGTCCGGCCTGCTGGAAGACCTGGCCCCAGGTGTCTTCGGTATCACCGAGGATCGAACGTACGAACTCGGCCTGCTCATCGTTGGCCGGTGGCGCCTGGCGGGTTTGAGACGAGGTCGGTGCGGACTGATCCATCTGCCCGGCCAGTTGCCCGAGGATCTGCATCGGATCCTGACCGGTGATCCAGCCGATGCCGACAATCAGGAGAATGGCCGTCAGGCTCAGTCCCTTGCCACCGCCAAAGCGCATCCCGCCACCGCCGCCGTCACCACGGGCGTCCACCACGTTGTCACTGCGGCGACCTTTTTTCCATAGCATGTGGGAGTCCTCTGATTGACCGTGTGGACAGTGTTGCCGTTGAGTGTGGATGCTGCCAGTGGCAAGCGCGGTTTTTGAGGCCTGGGTGCATGCCCTTCCTGAAGCTTTCAGGCAATGGCTGAAGGTTTTGGTTCATCGATGGATGAATACTGTATTCGGTTCCAGAATTTGCATTAGACTCCGAATATTCTGGAATTGGCTGCTTAATCAGGATGCCCCATGGCTGGAAGTCAAATTGAACGGGTTTTCGATGTCTTGGAGTGTCTCGCCAGCGAACCTCGCGGCTGGCCACTCCAAGGGCTGGCCGAACAACTGCAGATCCCCAAAAGCGCCACTCACCGCTTGCTCGCCGAGCTGATGCGCCTGGGCTACGTGCGCCAGAACCCCGAGAACCTGCGCTATCACATGTCTACCCGGCTGATCGCCTTGGGGTTTCGCTATCTCTCGCGCAGTGGTGCCGACATCGTGCAGCCGGTGCTGGACCGTCTGGCCCGGGAAACGGGTGAGCTGGTGCGCCTGGGGGTCATCGAAGGGGAACGCCAGACCTGGATCGCCAAGTCCCAAGGGGCGCGGTCCGGTTTGCGCTACGACCCGGACATGGGGCGCGAGACGCCGCTGTTCTACACGGCGTCGGGCCATGCCTGGCTGGCGTGCATGAGCGATGCCGAGGCGCTGGCGCTGGTCGAGCGCCAGGCTGCGCAGGTGCCCGCCGACGTAGGGCCAAACGCGCCCCACAGCACCCATGAACTGCTCGAGTACCTTCGCACTGCCCGCGAGCAGGGGTATGCCTGTGTCGAGGAAAGCTCGGCGGTCGGCACTTCGGCCATTGCCGCCGTGGTGCGACATCCGCTGGACAGCCGGATCGTCGGCGTACTCAGCGTTGCCGGGCCCAGTGCGCGAATGACGCGGGCGCGGTTGCATGAATTGGCCCCGACCTTGCTGACGTTTGCCGAAGAGTTGTCGCAAGCGAGCCAGGCGTCGGAACTGTTCGACTGATACTTGCAGATATTGGCCTTTCAATCAGGATCACCACATGACTGTCAGCACCCCGCTTTCCGGTGTCAATCAGGCCTTCAAGGGCATCCTGTTGATTGTCTTCGCGACGTTCCTGTTTTCCAGCCATGACGCGCTGTCGAAATACCTCTCGGGTTTCTATCCGATCATCATGGTGGTGTGGGCCCGCTATGTGGTGCATACCCTGCTGATGGCCGGCATCTTCCTGCCGCGCTCGGGGCTGCGGGTGCTGCGCACGAAGCGTCCGTTCTGGCAGTTGGCGCGGGCCTTGTGCCTGTTGGGCACCAGTCTGTTTTTCACCACGTCGTTGCTGTACATCCCGTTGGCCGAGGCGACTGCGGTCAACTTCCTGGCACCCGTGCTGGTCACCGCTTTGTCGGTACCTCTGCTGGGCGAACGGGTGACACGCGGGCAGTGGGTGGCGGTGATTTTCGGCTTCATCGGCGTGCTGATCATTGTCCATCCCGGTGGCGACCTGTTCACACCAGCCGTGCTGTTGCCGTTCTGTTCGGCGCTGTTTTTCTGTTTTTATCAATTGCTCACGCGCAAGCTCAGCGAAATCGACAGTCCCACCACCAGCAACTTTTTCGCCGGTCTGTGCAACACGTTGGTGATGAGCGCGTTGGTGCCGTTCTTCTGGCACGTACCGAGCCTGTTGCACGGGGCGATGATGCTGGCGCTGGGGGCCTGTGGGATGACGGCGCACCTGATGCTGACCCAGGCTTTCCGCGTTGCCGCTCCGGCATTACTGGCTCCCTTCAGCTATTGCCAGATCGTGTTCGCCGGCCTGCTGGGTTGGTTGCTGTTCAGCCACACACCGACCCTGACCACGGTGCTGGGTATTGTGCTGATCTGTCTCAGTGGGTTGGCTGCCGCGTGGCAGCAGCGGCGCAGATGACACGGACCTGTGGCGAGGTGGGCTTGTGGGAGCAAAGCTTGCTCGCGATGAGCGGAAACACGATCTGTAAATCGAGGTGCCTTCGTCGCGAGCAAGCTTTGCTCCCACAGGCTTTGCTCCCACAGATTTCTCTGGGATCTCTCTTCACCGCGTGAATCAGTTTTCCAGCGTCGGAACCTTGCGCGGCGACATGAGGTAAAGCCAGATCAGAGCAATGAAGTACATCGCCGGGATCAGGGTGAACAGTACGGTGTAGTTGTTATGGGTCACCGTCAGGATGTGTCCCACCAGTTGGGTCATGAACATCCCGCCGATGGCCGCGCACATGCCGCCGAAGCCGAACACCGTGCTCATCATGTGCTTGGGCGTGTAGTCCATCACCAGGCTCCAGATGTTGGCAGTCCAGGCCTGATGCGCGCCGATGGCCAGGGAAATGGCGAACACCGCCATCCACAGGTTGCTGGCACCGGCGGCCATGATCACGCCGACAATACAGCAGGCGAACAGCAGCATGGAGACCAGCCGAGCCTTGATCGGATCCAGCCCGCGGCCGATCAGGAACGAAGACAGGATACCGCCACCCACGCTACCGAAGTCGGCGCTGAGGTAGATGATGATCAGCGGGATGCCCATCTGCGTCACGTTGATGCCCAGGCTGTATTGCTGGTTCAGAAACGGTGGCAACCAGTAGAGGTAGAACCAGAACACCGGCGCCGTGATCGAGTAGGCCAGGGCGAACGCCCAGGTACCGCGCATGCGCAGGATGCGGGAGAAGGGCACGCGGGCCTGGTCCGGTTCGCTTTCACGCTGGATGTAGTCCAGTTCCGACTGTTTGACGCTGGGGTGGTCTTCGGGGTTGAAGTATTTCAGGCCCCAGAACAGTAGCCAGATCCCGCCCAATGCAGCCATGCACAGGAACGCAGCCTGCCAGCCCCACACTTGCAGGACCAGCGGCAGCAGCATGGGTGTGAACATGGCGCCGACGTTGGTCCCGGCGTTGAAGATGCCGGTTGCCACGGCCCGTTCACCCGCCGGGAACCACAGTCGGGTGGTCTTCACACAGGCGGGGTAGTTGGCGGCTTCGGTGAGGCCCAGGATGAAACGGCAGATCATGAAGCCCGCCGCGGAAGTCGCCAGGCCATGGGCGCCGGTCGCCAGGCTCCAGAGCAGCACGGCGAAGAAGAACACGCGCTTGACGCCGATCCGGTCGATCAATCGGCCCTGCAGTATGAAGCCGACCGCATAGCCGACCTGAAACCAGAAGTTGATGTTGGCGTAATCCATCGCCGTCCAGCTCATTTCCTTGGCCAGGATGGGTTGCATCACGCCCAGGGCAGCGCGGTCGATGTAGTTCAGCGTGGTGGCGAAAAACACCAGCGCGAGCATGCCCCAACGGGTCTTGCCCACAGCCAGGGCGCCGCGGATCTTGTCGCCGACACCGCCGGTCGTGACGCCCATGCCCGGGGTCAGGGGGGAACTTTGGGAAGGGTTCATAGGTGTGTGCCCGTTTTTGAAATTTTTATGGGGTGATCTGGGTTTCATCCATTGATGTCGGCGCTTTTGGCCTGCAGCAATGTGGAGCCGATGGTGCGCAGTGGAGGGAAAAGTCGTCAATTCGCCCCAGGGCATTCTGTTCGATAATCGCCCAAAAAACTAACTGAATGGTACATATTGAATTGCTGAAAGGCGTTGGCACCTCAATAATCTCTCCATTCTTTCAAAAGCGGCGAACCTTCTGTAGCCGATGTCTGTCCCGGGAGCCGAACCCATGCAGCGTTCCATTGCCACCGTATCCTTGAGCGGTACCCTGCCGGAAAAGCTCGAAGCCATTGCCGCCGCCGGTTTCGACGGGGTAGAGATCTTCGAGAACGACCTGCTCTATTACGACGGCAGCCCTCGGGAAATCCGGCAGATGTGCGCTGATCTGGGGATCGCGATCACACTGTTCCAGCCGTTTCGTGACTTCGAAGGTTGCCGCCGTGATCGCCTGACCCGCAACCTGGAGCGCGCCGAGCGCAAATTCGACCTGATGCAGGAACTCGGCACCGACCTGGTGCTGGTGTGCAGCAACGCCTCGGCCGACAGCCTGGGCGATGAGCGGATTCTGGTGGAGGACCTGCGGCTATTGGCCGAGCGGGCCGGCGCGCGGGGCTTGCGCATCGGTTACGAGGCGCTGGCCTGGGGGCGGCACGTGAACACTTATCAACAGGTCTGGAACATTGTGCGCCAGGCTGATCACCCCAGCCTGGGCGTCTTGCTCGACAGCTTTCATACCTTGTCCCTCAAGGGCGATCCGAGTGCCATTGCCGAGATCCCAGGCGAAAAGATTTTCTTCGTGCAGATGGCCGATGCGCCGATCCTGGCGATGGACGTGCTGGAGTGGAGCCGGCATTTCCGTTGTTTCCCGGGGCAGGGGGAATTCGACCTGCCGGGCTTCCTGGCGCCGATCATCAAGAGTGGTTATACCGGGCCACTGTCGCTGGAGATCTTCAACGACGGTTTCCGGGCCGCGCCGCCACGGGCCAATGCCGCCGATGGCCTGCGTTCGTTGCTGTACCTGGAGGAGAAGACCCGCCAGCGCCTGGCCGCGGAAGCTGCGCAGGTGGACAACCTCGATAGCCTGTTTGCCCCACCGTCGGCCAGCGACTATGACGGCATCGAGTTTCTTGAATTTGCCGTGGACGATAACCTCGGCGCCAAGCTGTCCCACTGGCTGCAAAGGTTGGGGTTCGTCAAGGCCGGCCAGCATCGCTCCAAGAATGTGAGCCTGCTGCGCCAGGGCGATATCAATTTGATCCTCAACTGCGAGCCATACTCCTTTGCCCACAGCTTCTTCGAAGCCCACGGACCGTCGCTATGCGCCACCGCGGTGCGGGTAAAAGACAGTGCCAGTGCCCTTAAACGGGCCGTGGATTACAAGGGGCAGCCCTATCGCGGCCTGGTGGGGCCCAACGAATTGGAGCTGGCGGCGGTGCGCGCACCGGACGGCAGCCTGATCTACCTGGTGGACCAGCAGGCGGATGTCTACGGAACGGATTTCAACCTGCAACCGGGTGCGGTCATCGGGGCCGGGCTCAAGCGTATCGACCATATGGCAATGGCGCTGCCGGCCGACAGCCTCGACAGTTGGGTGCTGTTCTACAAGAGCCTGCTGGATTTCGAAGCCGATGACGAAGTGGTGTTGCCCGATCCTTATGGCCTGGTGAAGAGTCGGGCCCTGCGCAGTCGCTGCAGTTCGATCCGGTTGCCCCTGAACATTTCCGAAAACCGCAACACTGCGATCTCTCACGCGCTGTCGAGCTATCGCGGTTCCGGCGTGCATCACATCGCCTTCGACTGCGATGACATCTTCGCCCAGGTCAGCCGCGCCAAGGAGGCCGGCGTGCCGTTGCTCGATATTCCGCTCAACTATTACGACGACCTGGCGGCACGCTTCGATTTCGACGATGAGTTTCTCAGCGAACTGGCGTATTTCAATGTGCTGTACGACCGCGACGCACAGGGTGGTGAACTGTTTCATGTCTACACTGAGCCGTTCGAAGGGCGATTTTTCTTTGAAATCATCCAGCGCAAGGGCGGCTATGCCGGGTATGGCGCGGCCAACGTCGCGGTGCGACTGGCGGCCATGGCCAAGTCCCGCAGCGGTGGCTTGCGGCACGCCAAGTTGTAGGGAAATCGTAACGCGGCAGTAAAACGGTAATCCTGTGCCTTCCTTCACTGCACGGGCCAGCCCATAATCGCCAGCTTGTGCAGTGATGGCCGTGAGCCCGCAATGACTATGAATCCAGAACTGTCCGACGCCCTCGACGAGCCTCTCGTCGCGCCGCGCAAGAGTCGCAAGAACAACCCGGAGAAGACCCGGGAAAACATTCTTCAGGAAGCCATCGTCGAGTTTGTGCAGCAGGGCCTGGCCGGCGCCCGGGTCGATGCCATCGCTGAGCGCATCCACACGTCCAAGCGGATGATCTACTACTACTTCAACAGCAAGGAGCAGTTGTACATCGAGGTGCTGGAAAAACTCTACGGTGATATCCGCAGCACCGAGAGCCGCCTGCACCTGGCGGAGTTGGCTCCGGTCGATGCGATCCGGCGCCTGGTGGAGTTCACCTTCGACCACCACGACCGCAATGTGGATTTCGTGCGCATCGTCTCTATCGAGAACATCCACAACGCCGAGTACGTCAAGCAATCAGGCGTGATCAAGGCGATGAACAGCAGCATCCTCGACGCCCTGGACCTGATCCTGCGTCGCGGCGCCGAAGAAGGCGTGTTCCGCGCCGGCCTCGAACCCCAGGATGTGCATCTGCTGATCAGTTCGTTCTGTTTCCACCGGGTGTCCAACCGTCACACCTTCGGCGAGATTTTTCAGATCGATCTGTCGGACGAGGCGATCAAGCAGCGTCATCGCCAGATGATTTGCGAGTCGGTGTTGCGGTATCTGCAAGCCTGAGTGCAAACCCTTGTGGGAGCGAGCCTGCTCGCGAGACGGTGTGTCAGTCGAAACAAAAGTGACTGACACACCGCTTCGCGAGCAGGCTCGCTCCCACAGGGTCTTCAGTGATTCATGCTTTGGAAATGCTCCAGCATCCGCTGCGCATCCGGCGCCATGCCACTGAACAATTCGAACGCTTTCACAGCCTGGAACACCGCCATGTTGCCGCCATCCAGCGTGCGGCAACCCAGGGCCCGGGCGTTGCGCAACAGTTCGGTCTCCAGCGGGAAATAGACGATCTCGGCGACCCACAGTTCGCCCCGCAGCAATTCGACCGGAACCGGCATGCCGGGTAGTTTCGCCATGCCCATCGGCGTGGTGTTGACCAGGCCGTTCGCCTCGGCCATGGCGGTGGGCAAATCGTGCCCGGCACGGGCGCGGCCGGCGCCGAAGTGCTGGTTAAGATTGTTTGCCAGGGCTTCGGCACGGCTGAACTCGACGTCAAAAATGCTCAGCGTCTGGACACCTTCTGCCAGCAGCGCGTGGGCAACCGCTGCGCCGGCACCTCCGGCGCCCATCTGCACCACAGATCGACGCAAGACTTCCCCCAGGCCGCGGCGAAAACCCTCGGCAAACCCGAGGCAGTCGGTGTTGTGGCCGATGCGCTTGCCGTCCTTGAACACAACGGTATTCACCGCGCCAATGCCGCGGGCTTCGCTGGAGAGGTCATCCAGAAGCGGGATGATCGCCTGTTTGCAGGGGAAGGTGATGTTCAGGCCGGTGAAGTTCATGTGCTCGGCAGCCGTTAGCAGATCGGGCAAGGCACTGCTGTCGAGTTTCAACGCATCAAGATCGATCAAGCGGTAGAGATAGCGCATGCCTTGGGCATCCCCCTCATGCTCATGGAGCGCGGGCGTGCGAGACGCCTGGATGCCTGCGCCGATCAGGCCGGCCAGTACGGTGCTATTCGACATGCGCTTCAACCTTTCAACCGCTGACTGAAATGTTCCAGGGCCAGGCGATAGCCATGGCTGCCAAAGCCGCACATCACACCGATGGCGACGGACGAAACGAAGGAGTGGTGGCGAAACGTTTCCCGGGCATGAACATTGGACAGGTGGACTTCGATCACCGGAACTTCGCTGGCGACCAATGCATCGCGGATCGCTACCGACGTGTGTGTCCAGGCCGCCGGGTTGATCACGATGCCGGCACATCGGCCGCGGGCGCCATGAATCCAGTCCAGCAACTCGCTTTCCTGGTTGGTCTGGCGAAATTCCATCGCCAGGCCGAGTTCTTCAGCGGCGCGGCCGCACAGCGCCGAGATATCCGCCAGGGTTTCATGGCCGTAGGTGGCGGGCTCTCGGGTGCCGAGCAGGTTCAGGTTCGGGCCGTTCAGCACCAGAACGATCGGAGGCATTGCAATTTCTCCACATTGTTATTGTTGGCTTCGGTCGGATTTCAGCCGGTGGAGATAAATTGTACTAGATAGTTAATTTGGTCAAACGAAGCCGCTGTTGTTGGCTAATAAGTGTTCGATGATCGGACACAGAGACGAGGGAGCTTTGCTCTCGCTGGGCCCTGTAGGAGCTGTCGAGCGAAGCGAGGCTGCGATCTTTTCACTGCCAATGGGTTTGAAAGGGAAAGATCAGGATCAAAAGATCGCAGGCTTCGCCAGCTCCTACAGCGTTCAGCGGGGATAAATCCCCTCGCCACAGGCATTGGCTCAACGCCGGGTCAGCAACACCCCGGATTCCATGTGATGGGTCCATGGAAACTGATCGAATAACGCGCAGCGCGTGATGCGGTGGGTGTCGTGCAGTTGTGCGATGTTCGCGGCGAGGGTTTCAGGGTTGCAGGAGATGTACAGGATGTTGTCGAAACGCCGGGTCAGCTCGCAGGTATCCGGGTCCATCCCGGCGCGGGGCGGATCGACGAAGACGCTGCCGAATGCATAGCTTTTCAGGTCGATGCCGTGCAGACGGCGGAACGGCCGGACTTCGTTCAAGGCTTCGGTCAGTTCTTCGGCCGACAGGCGCACCAGCGTTACGTTGTCCACGGCGTTTTCACTGAGGTTACTCAGCGCTGCGTTCACCGAAGTCTTGCTGATTTCGGTGGCCAGTACTTTGCGCACACGGGTCGCCAAGGGCAGGGTGAAGTTACCGTTGCCGCAGTACAACTCCAGCAGATCGTCGCTGCGATCGCCCAAGGCGTCATAAGCCCAGTTGAGCATTTTCTGGTTCACGGTGCCGTTGGGCTGGGTGAAAGCGCCTTCCGGCTGGCGATAGCTGAAGGTGCGACCGCCCACGTCCAGTTTTTCTACCACGTAGTCGTGGCCGATCACTTCCCGCTTGCCCTTGGAGCGACCAATGATGCTGATGCCCAGGTCGCTCGCCAGCTTCGAGGCCGCTGCGTGCCAGTGCTCATCCAGTGGGCGGTGATAACACAGGGTGATCATCGCATCGCCCGCCAGGGTGGTCAGGAACTCGACCTGGAACAACTTGTGGCTCAGGGGCGCACTGGCCTGCCAGGCGGCCTTGAGCTGCGGCATCAACTGGTTGATGCGCAGGCTGGCGATGGGAAACGTTTCGATGAGGATCGGCGTGCGCTTGTCGTCCTGGGAGAACATCGCGTAATGCCGTTCACCGGCCTCGCGCCAGAGACGGAATTCGGCGCGCAGACGGAAGTTCTGCAGCGGCGAGTCGAACACGGCCGGTTCCGGTGCATCGAACGGGGCCAGCAGGTCGCGCAGGCGGGCGACCTTGTCCTGGAGCTGGGCGGTGTAGGCCTGGGTATCAAAAGTCATGCGTTGAACCAACCCAACTTGATCACGAACAGAATCGACAGGATGACCAGCGCCGGGTTCAGCTCACGGCCGCGACCGGACACCAGCTTGATGGCGGTCCAGGCGATGAAACCGAAGGCAATGCCGTTGGCGATGGAGTAGGTGAACGGCATAGCCAGTGCGGTAATCACGACCGGGGCGGCGACGGTGATGTCGTCCCAGTCGATCTCCGCCAGGCCCGACGTCATCAGCACGGCCACGAACAGCAAGGCTGGGGCAGTGGCAAAGGCTGGCACGCTGGCGGCCAGCGGGGAGAAGAACAGCGCCAGCAGGAACAGGATCGCCACGACGATGGCGGTCAACCCGGTGCGGCCACCGGCGCTGACACCCGCTGCCGATTCGATGTAGCTGGTGGTGGTGGAGGTGCCCAGCAGCGAACCGGCCATGGCGGCGGTGCTGTCGGCGACCAGCGCACGGCCCATCTTCGGCATGTGGCCGTCCTTGCCCATCAGCCCGGCGCGCTTGGCGACGCCGATCAGGGTGCCGGAGTTGTCGAACAGGTCGACGAAGAGGAAGGCGAAGATCACGCTGACCAGGCCGATGTCCAGGGCGCCCTTGATGTCCAGTTGCAGGAAGGTCGGGGCCAGGGATGGCGGCATCGACATCACGCCGCCGAACGGAGTGAAGCCCATCAGGATCGAAACGATGGTGACCGCGAGAATGCCGATCAGCACTGCTCCGCGCACTTTCAGTGCTTCGAGGGCGACGATCAGGACGAAACCGAGCGTGGCGAGAATCGGCGCCGGTTGCTTCAAGTCGCCAAGGCCGACCATGGTGGCCGGGTTCTTTACCACGATGCCGGCGTTGCCCAGGGCGATCAGCGCCAGGAACAGGCCGATGCCGGCGGCAATGGCCGAGCGCAGGGGCAGGGGGATGCTGTTGATGATCCACTCGCGGATGCGAAAGATCGACAACAGGAAGAACAGCACGGCTGAGATGAACACCGCACCCAGCGCCACTTGCCAGGTATGGCCCATGTGCAGAACCACGGTGTAGGTAAAGAAGGCGTTCAGGCCCATGCCCGGGGCGAGGGCGATCGGGTAGTTGGCGATCAGGCCCATGACCGTGGAGCCGATGGCTGCCGCCAGGCAGGTAGCGACGAACACCGCGCCCTTGTCCATGCCGGTTTCGCCGAGGATGCTCGGGTTGACGAATAGAATGTAGGCCATGGCCAGGAATGTCGTGATGCCCGCCAGGATCTCGGTCCGCACGTTGGTGTTGTGTGCCTTGAGTTGAAACAGCCTTTCCAGCATGTCTGCTCCCCGTGGCGCGCCGGGCGCCGTGAATGTATCGACCTCAACAGCAAAGCACAGACGGCCAATGGCGTCCGGGAGTTTTCTGCGGGTCGGAAAAAGCCGCGCATCATACCAGCAGCGTGGCGATGTGACTGCGATCGTCGTCGATGTTTTATCGAAGCAAAAAGAGGGCCATACTGCGCGCGGTTCCCGGAGGTCGATTAGGTGTCGCATGAAAAGAAATCTGCTGACAGTGGCATGCGCAGTGGCCTTGTGGTTGCCCGGACAGATCGTCAATGCCGCATCGGCTCCTCCCTTGAGCCAGGTCAAGGTGCTCAAGGTCGAGTCGCCGGCCTGTGGCTTTGAAGACATTACCGAAGGCCAGGCACAGACCCGATGTGACCACCGAGGCCCGAATATCAAGGTCTACGTGCTGGAGGTTGGCTACGGCCACCAGCCCCATGTCACGCTCGACGGTTTCGAAGTCGACGGCACCCGTTCGCCGGTGTGTGCGTTCAGCAATGGCAATCTCAATGATTGTTCCATCCGAACCAAAGTGGTCGGCTATCTGTATATCTTCGACCTGAAGGGCAAGCAGGAAGGCACCTTCAATTTCAGCAATACGTCGATCAACGCCCCAGGCAATCGCATGTCGACCCAGTTGTACATCAAATAGCCCGCCTGGCTCTGTAGGAGCTGTCGAGCGAAGCGAGGCTGCGATCTTTCCCCGGCCGGTCGAGTCCCGAGCGGAAGATCAAAATCAAAGATCGCAGCCTTTGGCAGCTCCTACTAGGCTTCCAGTAATCACTCAGCGGAGAGTCGCCATGAATCCTGGAACCAAGATCCCCAGGGCCCTGATCGTCGTTGCCGAAGGGGTCGACGACTTGCAGGCCGTCACCCTGATCGATGTGCTGCGCCGGGCGCAGGTCGAAGTGGTCGTGGCGAGTATCGAAGGGCGACGGATGCTGACCTGTGCCCGCGGTACACGCCTGACGGCCGATGGCATGTTGGTGGATATGCTCGTGCAGGACTTCGACCTGATCGTCCTGCCCGGTGGCATTGTCGGTGCCCAGCACCTGGCGGCTCATCAGCCCCTGCAACAGTTGATCAAGGATCAGGCTGCCACCGGACGTTTCTTCGCCGCCATTGCCGAAGCGCCGGCATTGGCGCTGCAGGCTTTCGGCGTCCTGCGTCAGCGGCGCATGACGTGCCTGCCCGCCGTCAGCCAGCAATTGTCCGGGTGCAGTTTCGTCGATCAACCCGTGGTGGTGGACGGCAACTGCATCACCGCCCAGAGCTCGGCGGCCGCCCTGGCGTTTGCCTTGACGCTGGTGGAACAGCTCAGTGGCAAAGGCGTGCGGGCTGTGGTGGCGGCGGAGTTGCTGGCCTGACAGACGTCAGGCGTGCTGTGGGAAAGGTTCAATAACAGGTTGTTCGCGCTGTTCGGCTTGCCATAAGTCGTAGTCGGTCTGAACCCCCAACCAGACCCTGGCCTTCCCGATCCCTGCCCGTTCCAGGCGAACAGCCAGATCCGGGCTGACAGGTGCATGGCCATGCAACACCCGAGAGAGATGAGGCCGGGCGAAGCCAAGGTGCCGTGCCAGCTCGGTGACGGTGATACCCAATTCGGGCAGTACGTCCATCAACAGCGTTTCGCCAGGGTGTGGCGGGTTGTGCATGGGCATTTTCCAGCCTCCTGTCAGTGGTAATCCAGATAATCGACCAGTTCGATATCCGATCCGATAAAACGAAAAATGATTCGCCAATTTCCCGAAACGCTCAGGGACCAGTATCAGCCAGTTCTCCCCTGAGTGGGTGCAGGCGCCATCCCGGGATATCGAGTGTCCTGTATCACAAATACTGCTTTTTTTGACGGTGTCTGTTGCCGTCATGCTGCGTTGCCGTTCCTCGCCATAGCGGGGCTATGACTCGTCGCGGCGCCTTGCCTGACGACAACAGCCACTCGTCAAAAAAGAACGTATTTGCGAAACAGGACACTAGGTCGTTCGGTGCGGTCGCCCTGTCCATGAACTGAAGCATGCGAGCCAGGCGCTTTCCATGGTCGGCCCGGATGCCACGAGTCGAACCCGTTTCATAGAAAATGCGAAGACCTTTGTGCTGGAAGGATTTAATCAGGGAAAAGAGTGTAAGGCGATACATTACACTCGGTGCGGTATCTATATACCGCACATGGCCGACAAATTTATGCGTCGCGCAATGTTGGTGCTTGTCCTTGGTCTGTGCAATTACCTTGAACACTCACCTCACCCCGAAGTCGTACCCCTTATGACGGCGGTTTTCCAAAACGCCGCGTGTACGACCAACCGTGAGGTGTTCCATGAGCGCGACCCTGTCCGAAGCGACGCAGGCGTCCTTCGTCCGCCACCCGATCCGTCTGACACTCAATGGGCAATTGCATGAGTTGCAGGTGTTGCCCTGGACCACGCTGCTGGACTTGTTGCGCGAGCAACTGGATCTGGTGGGCAGCAAGAAAGGTTGTGATCACGGCCAATGCGGTGCCTGTACGGTGTTGCGCGATGGCAAGCGCATCAATGCCTGCCTGACCCTGGCGGTGATGTGCGACGGCGTCGAGCTGACCACCATTGAAAGCTTGGCCGACGGTGACCGACTGCATCCCATGCAGCAGGCGTTCATCAGGCACGACGCTTTCCAGTGCGGCTATTGCACGCCTGGACAGGTCTGTTCGGCGGTGGGGCTGGTCAACGAGGGGAGGGCGCAGACGAGCGGACAGATCAGCGAACTGATGAGTGGCAATCTGTGCCGATGCGGCGCCTACAACAACATCCGTGACGCGATCGAAGAGGCGTTGCCGCTGTGCCAGCAGCAGGGGGATGACCAATGAACCCCTTCCACTACAGCAAGCCCGACACCGTTCAGGCGGCCATCGACTTGTCGAGCCCCTCGTCACGCTTCATCGCCGGCGGTACCAACCTGCTGGACCTGATGAAAGAAAACCTCACCCGGCCCGCACACTTGATCGACATAACCGGATTGCCCTTGGCGGACCTCAGTGAAACGCCTTCCGGCGGCGTGATGATCGGCGCCTTGGTGAGCAATGCCGATCTGGCCTGGCATCCGTGGATCGAGCGTCGTTATCCGCTGTTATCCCAGGCGATCCTGGCGGGTGCCTCACCGCAGCTGCGCAACATGGCCAGCACCGGCGGCAACCTGTTGCAACGCACCCGCTGTTATTACTTCTATGACGCCAACGTGCCCTGCAACAAGCGCCGGCCCGGCAGTGGTTGTCCGGCGCGGGACGGTTTGAACCGGATCCATGCGATTTTCGGCGCCAGCGATCATTGCGTGGCGACCCACCCTTCCGACATGTGTGTCGCACTGGCCGCCCTCGAGGCAGTGGTTCATGTCCTCGGTCGGGGTGGTGCGCGGACCATCGAGTTCGCCGACTTCCACCGTCTGCCCGGAGATGCACCGGAGCGGGACAACCAACTGGCCGATGACGAACTGATCACCGCCATCGAGTTGCCTGCCGCCGATTTTGCCGAACACAGCCATTACCTGAAGATTCGGGACCGGGCTTCCTACGCGTTTGCGCTGGTATCCGTGGCGGCGGCGCTGGAGCTGGACGGGCCGGTCATCCGCCAGGCGCGCCTGACCCTGGGCGGCGTGGCCCACAAACCCTGGCGCGACCGGGCCGTGGAGAGTTGGCTGGCGGGCGAGACCGTCAGCCGCGAAACCTTCACGGCTGCCGCCGATGCGCTGTTGCAGCATGCCGAGCCGTTGGCACACAACGGCTTCAAGGTCAGGCTGGCACGTCGGGCGATCATTCGCGCCTTGAGCGATGCCGCACTGGGAGGACACGCCAGATGAATGCTCCGAACAAACCCATAGGACAGCCGCTGGACCGGGTCGATGGTCTGCTCAAGGTGACAGGCCAGGCCCGTTATGCGGGCGAGTACCCCGAGGAAGGCTTGCTGCACGGCAGCATCGTGTCCGGCACCCTCGCCCGTGGCCGCGTAGTGCGCATCGATGCCTCCCGAGCCCTGGCGCTGCCCGGCGTGGTCGCGGTGATCGACCATACCAATCGGCCCAGAATCGCCAGCTATGACGAGCCCTACCAGGATGCCGATGCAGCGGACGGTTCGCCGTTCCGGCCGTTGTACAACGACCAGGTGCTCTACAGTGGCCAGCCGCTGGCCCTGGTGGTTGCGGAAAATCTCGAACTGGCCCGTTACGCCGGTTCACTCATTGAAATCGAATATGAAGCCCAAGACCATCAGACCGATCTGACCATCCTGCAAAACGAAGCCCATGCGGCACCGGCCGAACTGCCCAAGCCCCGTGGGAATTTTCAGGGTGAATACGCCAGTTCCGCGATCAATGTGGATGTGTCTTACAGCACCCCCGTGGAGCATCACAACCCGATGGAGCCCCACGCCAGCACTGTGCTGTACCAACCTGACGGCAGCCTGCACATCCATGACAAGACCCAGGGCACGCAAAACTGCCAGGCCTACGTGCAAAAGGTGTTCGGGCTCGACAAAGAACAGGTGCGCGTGTTCGCCGCGTTTGTCGGTGGTGCCTTCGGCTCCGGGCTGAGGCCGCAATACCAACTACCCCTGGCGGTGATGGCCGCGCTGGCGCTCAAGCGCTCGATACGGGTCAGCCTGACGCGGCAGCAAATGTTTACCTTCGGTTACCGGCCGAGGACCTTTCAGCGCCTGCAATTGGGCGCTGCGGCCAATGGACGGTTGCTGGCCGTGGCGCACACCGCCATCGGCCAGACCTCGCGCTTCGAAGACTTCACCGAGCACGTGGTGGAGTGGAGCGGCATGCTCTATCACTGCGACAACGTGGAGCTGGCCTACAAACTGGTGCCGTTGGATGTCTACACGCCGCTGGACATGCGAGCGCCCGGCGCTGCGCTCGGGCTGATCGGCCTGGAATGCGCCATGGACGAGCTGGCCTGTGCCCTGGCGATCGATCCGCTCCAGTTACGGTTGATCAACTATGCCGAGCGTAACGAGAACGAAGGCAAACCTTACTCCAGCAAGGCGTTACGCGAGTGCTATGCCGAGGGCGCCCGGCGTTTCGGCTGGGACAAGCGCAATCCGGAGCCACGCAGCATGCGCACAGGCCGGCAACTGGTGGGCTGGGGTATGGCGGGCGGCGTCTGGGAAGCGATGCAGCAGAAGGCCAGCGCACAGGCTTCGCTGGCGGCTGATGGCAAGCTGACCGTCAGCAGCGCCACCACGGACATTGGTACCGGCACCTACACGGTCATGACTCAGATCGCCGCCGAGGCGTCAGGGGTTGCCCTGGAAAACGTCAGTTTCATCCTGGGCGATTCGTCCCTGCCTACCGCGCCGCTGCAAGGCGGCTCGTTCACCGTCTCGTCGGTGGGCACCGCGGTGCAACAGGCGTGTGAAGCCCTGAAGGAAAAACTGCTGGCCGTGGCCCGGCAGACCTGTCCGGCCTTCAGCGGCGCGACCCTTGAGCTGGTGACGTTGGCCGACGGTCAGTTGCGCCTGGGCGATGCCTGCGTGTCGTTGGCGGAGCTGGCGCGAAACAGCGGTGAAACGCCGTTACAGGTCCAGGTGACCGCCGAGCCGGATAAGAAGCGCCAGGCCTATGCCACCGCCACGCATTCGGCGGTGTTCGTCGAAGTCTGGGTGGACGAGGACTTGGGGACGGTGAAGGTCAATCGGGTGGTCAGTGCCATTGCGGCAGGCAGGGTGATCAACCCGAAAACGGCCCGCAGCCAGATCCTCGGTGGCGTGGTCTGGGGCGTCGGCATGGCGTTGCATGAAGAGACCCTGACCGACCATGCCCTGGGTCGCCACATGAACCACAACCTGGCCGAGTACCACGTGCCGGTGAACGCCGATATCGGTGACATCGATGTGGTTTTCGTCGAGGAACAGGACGAAATTGTGAATGCGCTGGGCTCCAAGGGTGTCGGTGAAATCGGTATCGTCGGCGTGGCGGCGGCCGTGGCCAATGCGATTTATCACGCCACCGGCAAGCGGATCCGGGATTTCCCCATCACCCTGGATAAGTTGCTTTAGCGTCGTCCATCGGCTCATGCATCCGGTCGCGATTGGCCAGGGTCGGGAATAGTTTGATCCAGGCCCCGGTCACCAGCAGCGTGCCGACACCGCCCATGACCACCGCCGGCACCGTGCCGAACCAGTGGGCGGTCAGGCCGGATTCGAACTCGCCCAACTGGTTCGAGGCACCAATGAACAGCCCGTTCACCGCGCTGACCCGGCCGCGCATTTCATCCGGAGTTTCCAACTGCACGAAGGACGCGCGGATCACCATGCTGATCATGTCCGCCGCCCCCAGCACCACTAGCACCGCCAGGGAAAACCAGAACGACGTGGAGAGGCCGAACGCAATAGTGGCGACGCCGAACACACCCACGGCGGTGAACATCACCCGGCCCACGTTGCGCTCCACGGCGAACCGCGCCAGCCACAGCGACATCAGCAGGGCTCCCACCGCCGGAGCCGAGCGTAACAGGCCAAGGCCCCAGGGACCGGTGAGCAGGATGTCCTTGGCGAATACCGGCAGCAGTGCCGTCGCGCCGCCCAGCAGTACCGCAAACAGATCCAGGGAAATGGCGCCGAGAATGTCCGGGCGGCTGCGGATGAAGCGGATCCCGGCCAGCAGTGAGTCCAGGGTCGCCTTGCCTTTGTTCAGCGGCGTCTGGCGAGCGGGCAGGTTGAGCATCAGGCAGCAGGCGATGAGGTAGAGCACTACGGTCGGTCCGTAGACCCAGACGCTGCCGAAGGCATACAGCAAGCCGCCGAGGGCCGGGGCGACGATGGTCGCCGATTGCTGGGCCGATTGCGCGGCGGCCACGGCACGAGGGAACAGCGCGGAGGGCACTATGCTTGGCAACAGTGCCTGGGTGGTCGGCATTTCAAAGGAGCGGGCGGCACCGAGCAGGAAGGCGAGGATGAAGATCATCTCGCGGGTGACTTGGTCGGTGGCGCTGCCGAGGACCAGCGCCAGGGCAATCATCGCCTGCAACGATTGGCAGATCGCAGCGACCTTGCGCCGGTCATAGCGGTCCGCTACATGCCCGGTGTGCAACATGAACAACACTCGCGGCGCGAATTCCACCAGCCCGACAAGGCCCAGGTCCAGTACGTTGCCGGTCAGTTGGTAGAGGTTCCAGCCGATGGCCACAGTGAGCATCTGAAAGCCGCTGGCGGTGAAGATCCGGGCCAGCCAGAAGGCGATGAAGGGGCGGTGGTGACGGAGCAGCGTTGGCGCTTGGCTGGGCATCGATGACGGATCCACTGATGAAGGCAACGAGATTATCACCGAGCTGTAATTGGAAGTTGCGACCAGCGGAAAAATAGTTAGCCAAACATCGATCTATGGGTGGAGCACCGAATTTCTTGTGGGGGCAAAGCTTGCTCGCGATGCTGTTCGAAGTCCCCCCGGGACCGCGGTGCCTGCATCGCGGGCAAGCCTTGCTCCCACAAATTTGTAGCACAGCCAAGCTGCACCAGCGTTGCCAGCCACTGAGTCAACCTGTCACGCGACAAAAGACCACGCCGTTCATCGGCAAGAATGCGACTACGCTTTGAACATTGCTTGATCCAGATCAATACCGTTCGAGGCATTGACCTGGTGGCCCATTCGGCCAGATAGCTGCGTCGTGACGGTTTTAAAAAGAACGATTTGGAAGGCATCGCACTCCATATCCGAGGGGGCGTGATGCAGGCCACCCGCAGCCGGTTTTACCTGATAGAGGAAGACTTATGTTCGGTTTGGAGGCGCTCGATCTCGCCCGGATCCAGTTTGCATTCACAATCTCGTTCCACATCCTGTTTCCGGCGATCACCATCGGTCTGGCGAGTTACCTGGCGGTGCTCGAAGGCTTGTGGCTCAAGACCCGCGACGACACCTACCGCGATCTTTACCACTTCTGGTCGAAGATATTTGCCGTCAACTTCGGCATGGGGGTGGTGTCCGGGTTGGTCATGGCCTATCAGTTCGGCACCAACTGGAGCCGCTTCTCGGACTTCGCGGGAGCCGTGACCGGACCGCTCCTGACCTATGAGGTGCTCACTGCGTTCTTCCTCGAAGCGGGTTTCCTCGGCGTGATGTTGTTCGGCTGGAGTCGCGTCGGCCGGGGCCTGCACTTCTTTTCCACGGTCATGGTGGCGATCGGCACGCTGATCTCGACGTTTTGGATCCTGTCTTCCAACAGCTGGATGCAGACGCCCCAGGGCTATGAAATCGTTGATGGCCGGGTCATCCCGGTGGACTGGCTGGCGGTGGTTTTCAACCCTTCGTTTCCCTATCGTCTGCTGCACATGGCCACCGCGGCGTTTGTCGCCACGGCGTTCTTTGTCGGCTCATCGGCGGCCTGGCATCTGCTGCGTGGGCGCGACAACCCGGCCATCCGCCGCATGCTGTCGATGGCGATGTGGATGGCCTTGGTGGTGGCGCCGATACAGGCGGTCATTGGCGACTTTCACGGCCTCAACACCCTCAAGCATCAGCCGGCGAAGATCGCGGCCATTGAAGGTCACTGGGAAAACGTCGGCAACGAGCCCACGCCGCTGATCCTGTTCGGCCTGCCGGACATGAAGGCGGAGAAGACCCGCTTCGCCGTGGAGATTCCTTATCTGGGCAGCCTGATCCTGACCCACAGCCTGGACAAGCAGGTACCGGCCCTCAAGGAGTTCCCGCCTGAGGATCGACCGAATTCGACCATCGTGTTCTGGTCGTTCCGGGTCATGGTGGGCCTGGGGCTGCTGATGATTTTCACCGGTCTGTGCAGCTTCTGGTTGCGTCGCAACGGCCGGCTCTATCAATCACGACCGTTCCTCCATCTGGTGCTGTGGATGGGCCCGTCCGGCCTGGTCGCGATCCTGGCTGGCTGGTTCACCACCGAGATCGGTCGCCAGCCGTGGGTGGTCTACGGCCTGATGCGCACGGCCGATGCCTCGTCCGGGCATAGCTTCGCTCAGATGAGCATCACCCTGGTGTTGTTCGTCGTGGTCTATTTCGCGCTCTTCGGTGCCGGCCTGAGTTACATGATGCGCCTGGTGCGCAAGGGGCCGGTGGCCCACGAGGTCGAGCCGACCGATGGCGGCCCGGGCCAGAAACGTACCCCGGCGCGGCCATTGTCGGCCGCCAACGAGGGCGACGAAGAGATGGACCACAACGACCGCTCGAACAAGGGGAATTGAGTCATGGGTATTGATCTTCCGCTGATCTGGGCCGTGGTGATCATCTTCGGCATCATGATGTACGTGATCATGGACGGTTTCGACCTGGGGATCGGCATTCTTTTCCCCTTCATCAAGGGCGAGCGCGACCGCGACGTGATGATGAACACCGTGGCGCCGGTCTGGGACGGTAATGAAACCTGGCTGGTGCTGGGCGGTGCCGGTCTGTTCGGGGCGTTTCCGCTGGCCTACTCGGTGGTGCTGTCGGCGCTTTACCTGCCGTTGATCCTGATGCTGATCGGGCTGATCTTTCGCGGTGTCGCCTTCGAGTTCCGCTTCAAGGCCAAGGCCGAGAAACGGCATCTCTGGGACAAGGCGTTCATTGGTGGATCGCTGACGGCCACCTTCTTCCAGGGCGTGGCGCTGGGCGCATTCATCGACGGGTTCCAGGTGGTCAATCGCCAGTTCGCCGGCGGTTCTCTGGACTGGTTCACGCCGTTCACGATGTTCTGCGGCCTGGCCCTGATCGCGGCCTATGCCTTGCTCGGGTGTACCTGGCTGATCATGAAGACCGAAGGCAAATTGCAGGAGCAGATGCACGACCTCGCCCGACCGCTGGCTTTCGTGGTGCTGGCGGTGATCGGCATTGTCAGCCTCTGGACACCGCTGGCCCACGCCGATATCGCCGCTCGCTGGTTTACTTTGCCGAACCTGTTCTGGTTCCTGCCGGTGCCGGTCCTGGTGCTGGTGACGATGTATGGGTTATTCCGCGCGGTCGCCCGCAACGCGCACTACACGCCGTTCATCCTGACGCTGGTGCTGATATTCCTCGGCTACAGCGGCCTGGGCATCAGCCTGTGGCCGAACATCGTGCCGCCGTCCATCTCGATCTGGGATGCCGCCTCGCCGCCCCAGAGCCAGGGCTTCATGCTGGTAGGTACCTTGTTCATTATCCCGTTGATCCTGGTGTACACCTTCTGGAGCTACTACGTGTTCCGGGGCAAGGTGAACCATGATGACGGTTACCATTGATCGAGCTGCGGGGGTTTGAATGGCCAAACCGGATTTGAAAGATATCGAAGCCGCCGAACGCAAACCGCTCTGGCAGCGTCTGGGTTGGTTGGCGGGAATCTGGGTGGGCAGTGTGCTGGCGCTGTTCATCGTCGCCAGCCTGATGCGGATGTTCATGAATGCCGCGGGGCTGACCACCCATTGATAGGCCGCTGGGGGCAACGTTGCCCCCACCGCGCCAGTTATTTCCGAGCCTTGAGAATCACGAACTTCGGGGTCGCGGCCACTTGCTCGACGCTGCGGAACAACCGCGCCAGTTTGCTGTGATAGCCCAGGTGCCGGTTGCCGACGATGTACAGCGCGCCGCCGACCACCAGCGCTTCACGGGCCTGCTGGAACATTCGCCAGGCCAGGAAATCGCCCACCACTTGTTGTTGATGGAATGGTGGGTTGCACAGCACCACGTCCAGCGACTGCGCCTGTTGCCCGGCCAGACCATCGCCGGCCCGTACGATGACCTCGCGCTCGCCCAGGGCGGCTCGCCAGTTCTCGGCGGCCGATTGCACGGCCATGAAGGACTCATCCACCAACGTGTAGCAGGCGTCGGGGTTGCGCAGGGCGCTGGCAATGGCCAGCACGCCGTTGCCGCAGCCCAGGTCCGCGACCTGGGCTGTCCCCAGGTTGGCTGGCAGATGCGGCAGGAACGCCCGGGTGCCGATATCGAGTCCTTCACGGCAGAACACGTTGGCGTGGTTGAGCAATTCAATCTTCGGCTCGTCCAGCGTGTAGCGGGTGGGGTAGGGGGATACCTGGGGGGCTGACGAGACGGCTTGCGGCGTGGCGATCAACAGGCGAGCCTTTTTCACCGCCAGTGACGCCTGCACCGAGCCGATGTAACGCTCCAACAGGTCGCCGGCAGCCCGGGGCAGATGCTTGATCATCGCGCCAGCGACCACCTGGGCGCCGGGAGCCAATTGGCCTTGCAGGCGAATCAGTTGTTCTTCCAGCAGGGCCAGGGTCTTCGGCACTTTGATCAGGACGTGGTCAAAGGGCCCGGTCAACGGCTCGCTGGCCGGCAACGTCGGCACCGCATCGAAGGGGCGTCCGTTACGAACCAGGTTCTTCTGCAACGCTTGCAATGCCAGGAACGAGTCGCTGCTGCTGGTTACTTCAACCTGGCCGCTCAGGCTGGCGGCGAGGGCACCGAATCCGTCATTGAGCACCAGGACCCGAGTACTTGCAGTCGGTTGCTGTTCGGCCAGGTGAGCGAGCAGGTATTCATCGGCTGCATCAAAAGCTTGCAGCGGTTCGTTCGGCTGTTCGGGTTGGCGGATCAGATCGAGTTGGGCGAAGGGACTGACAAGCAAAGGCATGGTTGGGACTCTGGCAATCGACGAATGTCCCGCTGCTCTGAGGCAGGTGCTTCAGCGGGCCGCCTGAATGAACTACGTCGGGTGCTGAGGGCGACATCATTCAAGTGGGGCCGTGATGGTACTTTTTTTTGCTGCGCATTACCCGAGGGTTTTCAAAGTCTGCAAGGCCGGTCCGGATCAGATCACATGGATGTGAGCCGCCTTGGCCACGGCTGAAATCTTATTGCTGACGTTCAGCTTTCGCATGCAACTGCAGACATGGAAGTTCACTGTGCGTTCGGAAAGACACAATATCCTGCCTACCTCCGACGCGGTCTTCCCTTCGGCTGACCATCTCAGTACTTCGATTTCCCTCGGTGACAAATGGCATTTCTGCGTGGTTGCAGTGGTGTCTGCCATTCTCCTGCTCGCCAGCGCATGCAGTCGTCGACTGGCGAAGATGGCGTAGCCGAGATTTCCATAATGTTCCTCGATATCGATAGGAGAGTGAGTCCGAGCGAGGCTGAAAAGACTGCAGTGACCCCCATGGTCGTCATGAACGGCTTGTGTCCAACCATATCTGAGACCTTGTCGATTCAGTTCAAGCCATAACTTGGGTGCCTGGACAAAAAGACTCTCATCCCAAAGGATGGGAAGAGGCGATTGATTGCAGTGTGCTACTACTGGGTCGCTGGAGGCATAGCCATTCTGTTCATATAACCTGTCCCAACCATAGGGGTAGTTGTTCAGGTTCACCTTGCTGGCATGTTTAACCGGGCTGCCGAGATAAGATGCAAATGCACAAAATTCAAAGCCTTGATTATTAAAGAAATTCAGGACCAGGCGATAGGCTGTCTGCAGGTCTTTTTCGCAGGATAATTTCCTTAACTGTAAGTCCTTCCACTTGTCCATCGTCGTCTCCTGGATTGACGTTCAACTGCGTGGATCCAATCTGGTGCGAACACACAGTGTAGGACTTTTCCTACGCAGTAGTTAGAATTTTTAATGTCACTGACTACGGGCGGTATTTACGAATATACGTCGTGAAGTTTCTACTGCTACAAGTTTTTTATACTTGTACAGCTTTGGTAGATGTTTCCAGTGAGTGGGTGAAGCAGTTGTAATTAAAATGCCATTACTCTTTGTCGGTGGTTAAGACGCTCACTTTGCGGGACACTGTGATCCTCGTCCCTTTGGAGTGGCTCATGACCGACAGCGCAGAGAAGTTCACCCGTCAAACCCTGCTGGACGTGCAGCCGTTGACCTCCCATTTGTTTACCTTGCGCATCTCCCGGGATCGTGGTTTTCGTTTCCGGGCGGGCCAGTTCGCCCGGCTGGGGGTGGTCAAAGCGGACGGCAATACCGTCTGGAGGGCCTATTCCATGGTGTCCTCGCCGTTCGACGAGTTTCTGGAATTTTTTTCCATCGTCGTTCCGGATGGCGAGTTCACCAGTGAACTCAGCCGCTTGAAACCGGATGACAGCTTGTTGGTTGATCGTCAGGCATTTGGTTACCTGACGCTGGACCGTTTCGTTGACGGACGGGATCTATGGTTGCTGTCCACCGGGACGGGAGTGGCGCCGTTCCTTTCGATTCTCCAGGATTTCGAGGTGTGGGAGAGATTCGAGCGGATCATTCTCGTGTACAGCGTCCGCGAGGCCAAGGAGCTGGCGTATCAGGACCTGATCGACGGGCTGGGTCGACGCGATTACCTGGCCGAGCACGCCCATAAGTTTCGTTTTATCGCGACCGTGACCCGTGAACAGCATCCCGGGGCACTGAACGGACGCATCACGGCGCTGCTTGAAAATGGCGAACTGGAACGAGCGGCCGGGGTAGCGCTGACGCCGGAGCATTCGCGGGTCATGTTGTGTGGCAATCCCCAGATGATCGACGACACGCGCAAGCTGCTCAAGGCCAGGGGCCTGCAACTGAGCCTTTCCCGGCGGCCGGGCCAGGTGGCGGTGGAAAACTATTGGTAGGCGTAGAGCCAAGCACGAGTCTTGCGGCGAGGGAGCTTGCTCCCGCTGGGCTGTGTAGCAGCCCCACATCAGGGCTGCCTCAGCGTTGCGTGACGAACCACTCCAGCAAATAGCGCTCAGGGCTTTTCGTTCTGGGCCTTGAGCAGGTCGCGAATCTCGCTCAGCAGCAGTTCTTCCTTGCTCGGAACCGGCGGCGCACTCGGGGCAACGGCCTCTTCACGCTTGAGGCGGTTGATCGCTTTGACGCCCATGAAGATGGCGAACGCGACGATGATGAAATCAATGGTGCTCTGGATGAACTTGCCGTAGGCCAGTACCACTGCAGGTGCGTCACCTTGGGCAGCCTTGAGAGTGATGGCCAGGTCACTGAAGTCCACCCCGCCAATCAGCAGGCCGATCGGAGGCATGACGACATCGCCCACGAATGACGATACGATTTTGCCGAAAGCGGCCCCGATGATGATCCCGACGGCCATGTCGACGACATTGCCTTTGACCGCGAAGGCCTTGAACTCGCTTAACATGCCCATGAACAGTTCCTTGTGATAAATGAATTGAATGGCAGTGTAATTCAGCTAAACGCGTCTCGCTCGACACGTCTACTTACAAAGCTCCCCAGCTATCGACCTGGCTCCCTTCTAAAAGTTTACAAAGTGCCATCAATCGCGCGTGATACGCGGTTTCAAGCGGACGCCCTACAAGGTTTTCTCTATCAGTGTGGTACGGCATTTCTATTTAGGTTTTGCTTTTTCGGGCACTAGCCTCTGACAAGCGCACATGGATGCGCTCTATAACATCAGAGGAAACGCTATGAATACTTCCCTTGGCGGTGGGACTTTTCCCCAACGTCGCGCTCTTTTTGTGCTGAGCGCTGGCCTGCTGTCCTTTTCCGTCAACGCTGCCACCCTGACCCGCGACAACGGAGCGGCCGTCGGCGACAACCAGAACTCGCAGACGGCAGGCCCCAATGGGCCGGCTTTGCTGCAGGACGTGCAACTGATCCAGAAACTCCAGCGTTTCGATCGTGAGCGCATTCCCGAGCGTGTGGTGCATGCCCGTGGCACCGGCGCCCATGGCACCTTCACCGTGTCCAGCGACCTCAGTGACTTGACCAAGGCGAAGGTCTTTGCGGCAGGGCAGGCCACTCCCGTGTTCGTGCGTTTTTCTGCCGTGGTACATGGCAATCATTCGCCGGAAACCTTGCGTGACCCTCGGGGCTTTGCCACCAAGTTCTACACGGCCGACGGTAACTGGGACCTGGTGGGGAACAACTTCCCGACCTTCTTCATTCGCGATGCCATCAAGTTTCCTGACATGGTCCATGCGTTCAAACCTGATCCACGGACCAACCTGGACGACGACTCACGTCGTTTCGACTTCTTCTCCCATGTACCAGAAGCAACCAGGACGCTGACCGAGCTGTATTCCAACTCCGGTACTCCGGCCAGTTACCGTGAAATGGACGGTAATGGTGTGCATGCCTACAAGTTGGTGAATGCCAAGGGCGAAGTCCACTACGTCAAGTTTCATTGGAAAAGTTTGCAGGGCTTGAAGAATCTCGATCCGAAAGAAGTGGTGAAGGTTCAAGGGCAGGATTACAGCCATATGACCAACGACTTGGTGAGTCATATCAATAAGGGCGACTTTCCGAAGTGGGACCTGTATGTCCAGGTCCTGAAACCTCAGGACTTGTCCAAGTTCGATTTCGACCCGTTGGATGCAACCAAGATCTGGCCGGGCGTGCCTGAGCGTAAAGTCGGGCAGATGGTTTTGAACCGCAATCCGGCCAATGTCTTCCAGGAAACCGAACAGGTGGCGATGGCACCGGCCAATGTTGTTCCGGGCATCGAGCCTTCGGAGGATCGTCTGTTGCAGGGGCGGGTGTTCTCCTACGCCGATACGCAAATGTACCGGATAGGCGCCAATGCCCTTCAATTACCGATCAATGCCCCCAAGGTGGCGGTGAACACCGGTAATCAGGACGGCGCGATGAACCCTGGGAGCACCAGCACCGGGGTGAATTACCAGCCGAGTCGCCTGATGCCCCGCGAAGAGCTGCAATCGGCGCGCTACAGCCAGACCGCGCTGAGCGGCAACACCCAGCAGGCGAAGATCCAGCGTGAGCAGAACTTCAAGCAGGCCGGCGACCTGTACCGCTCATTCAACCAGAAGGAACGCAATGACCTGATTGAAAGCTTCGGTGGGTCATTGGCCACCACCGATGACGAGAGCAAGCACATCATCCTGTCGTTCCTCTACAAGGCCGACCCGGAATATGGCACCGGCGTGGCTCGTGTCGCCAAAGGTGACCTGGCCCGCGTCAAGGCGCTGGCGGAAAAACTGACCGACTGATCCGTCAGTCTGGCAGCTACATGCCCTGTGGGAGCAAGGCTTGCTCCCACAGTCTTGAGTCAAAAAGGAGGCACCGTGATGCGTTATTTCCTGTGTTCCCTGCTTGCCATCTGGTCACTGTCCGCGTTGGCCGATCAGCCCGCTGCGACCGACCCGGCAGCTGTACAAGAAGAGTTGCAAACTTATTATTTCGACGCCGCCCGTCGGGGGGACGTGTCCATGCTCGATGCCTTTATCGACGCTCATTACTCACTCGATACCCAGGACGAGAAGGGCTACACCGCCCTGATCCTGGCGGCTTATCACGGTCATGGCCCTGCGGTGGAGCGGCTGCTGGCTGCAGGGGCCGATGCCTGTGTCCAGGACAAGCGCGGCAATACGGCGTTGATGGGCGCTATTTTCAAGGGCGAAGTGCAGATCGCGCGACGTCTGTTATCCACTGATTGCAGCCCCGACCAGCGCAACGGCGCGGGGCAGACTGCCGCGATGTACGCCGGCTTGTTCAAGCGTACGGAGCTGCTCGACGCCTTGAAGGCCAAGGGCGCCGACCTCCAGGCCCAGGATCCGTTGGGCAATACCGCGATGGACCTGGCCCGGGGTGAAATCAGAATGCCGGCCCCGCGCTGAACCCTGGTGCCCTGTAAGGTTGATTTGAGTACTCGAGTTGACCGTACAGGCCACCAGCTGGGCTATCATCGCGGTTTTTCTCCCGGAGTTCAGATGGCCAAGGCAAAGCGCATGTACGGCTGCACCGAGTGCGGCTCGACCTTTCCCAAATGGGCTGGCCAGTGCGGTGAGTGCGGCGCCTGGAACACATTGACCGAAACCATGGTGGAAAGTGGCGGTGCCGCGGCGCCCACCGGACGCACCGGGTGGGCCGGCCAGCAAGCACAGATCAAGACCCTGGCCGAAGTCAGTGTCGAGGAGATCCCTCGGTTCTCCACCGCTTCCGGTGAACTGGACCGCGTGTTGGGTGGCGGTCTGGTGGACGGTTCGGTGGTCTTGATCGGCGGTGACCCGGGTATCGGCAAATCCACCATCCTGTTGCAAACCTTGTGCAACATCGCCACACGCATGCCGGCGTTGTACGTCACCGGCGAAGAGTCCCAGCAGCAAGTCGCCATGCGCGCGCGGCGTCTTGGGTTGCCCCAGGATCAGTTGCGGGTCATGACCGAGACCTGTATCGAAACGATCATCGCCACGGCGCGCCTGGAAAAGCCCAAGGTGATGGTGATCGACTCGATCCAGACGATTTTCACCGAGCAACTGCAATCGGCGCCGGGTGGTGTGTCCCAGGTTCGTGAAAGCGCGGCGTTGCTGGTTCGTTACGCCAAGCAGAGCGGCACGGCGATCTTCCTGGTAGGTCATGTCACCAAGGAAGGTGCGCTGGCGGGGCCGCGGGTGCTGGAGCACATGGTCGATACCGTGCTGTATTTCGAGGGCGAGTCCGATGGTCGCCTGCGTTTGTTACGGGCGGTGAAGAATCGCTTTGGTGCCGTGAATGAGCTGGGTGTGTTCGGCATGACCGACAGGGGCCTGAAAGAGGTCTCCAATCCTTCTGCGATCTTTCTGACGCGTGCCCAGGAAGAAGTGCCGGGCAGCGTGGTCATGGCGACTTGGGAAGGGACTCGACCGATGTTGGTGGAAGTGCAGGCGCTGGTAGACGACAGCCACCTGGCGAACCCGCGCCGGGTCACGCTGGGGCTGGATCAGAACCGGCTCGCGATGTTGCTGGCCGTGCTGCATCGACACGGTGGTATTCCTACCCATGACCAGGACGTTTTCCTCAACGTGGTGGGTGGCGTGAAGGTACTGGAAACCGCGTCCGACCTGGCGTTGATGGCGGCCGTCATGTCCAGCCTGCGCAATCGACCGCTGCCCCATGATTTGCTGGTGTTCGGTGAAGTCGGTCTGTCGGGCGAAGTCCGACCGGTGCCCAGCGGGCAGGAACGACTCAAGGAGGCGGCCAAGCATGGTTTCAAACGCGCCATCGTGCCCAAGGGCAACGCGCCGAAGGAAGCGCCGGCAGGTTTGCAGATCATTGCCGTGACGCGGTTGGAGCAGGCGCTGGACGCGTTGTTCGAGTAGTGCAGCGGCTGCGTATCTGTCATATCTGGATCAACGCCGCCAATTCCCGCTCCAGCTCGTTGTGATCGGCCAGATTCAACTCCACCAGGCGGCGCAGGTGCGCGATGGAGTCCAGGTCGATATGTTCGCAGACAAAACCCAAGTGGCCGTTGTCGTCGTGGGCGAGTCGAACCTCCATTTTCAAGTCGACATCCTTGCCCAGGTGGATATCGGCTTCGAAAGGCTGCTCGGGGTCACCCAGCCATGGCTCGGGCTTCTCGATCAGCAGGCCTTTCAGAGACAGGTCCAGCAGCTTCACTGGCCAGATGTACTCGCCCTGGCTCAGTTCGGTCCTGGCATGAAACTCGATTCGTACGAAGCGGCGGCGTTCGCTCATAGCCCAATCCCTCTGAATATTCACTGACTATAGACCCAACTGAAGCGTCATCGTCACCGTTCGACCGGAGACAGGAGAATGCCGGGATGGCCTTTGCTGTCGTTAGGGCTAAACTTCGGTGGCTGCCTTTCTTGTCCAACCCTGGCTGGAATAAAAAAATGAAAAACAATAATAGCCTGCTGCGCCATATACCCTGGCTCCTGCTGGCCGTTGCAGGCGCATGCGCCCTGGGCGTAGTGGCCTTGCGCCGCGGCGAACCCATCAACGCCCTCTGGATCGTCGTCGCAGCCGTGGCCATCTACCTGGTCGCCTACCGCTACTACAGCCTCTTCATCGCCAACAACGTGATGCAACTCGATGCGCGCCGGGCCACCCCTGCCGTGCTCAACAACGATGGCCTGGACTTCGTTCCGACCAACAAGCATATCCTCTTCGGTCACCACTTCGCCGCCATTGCCGGCGCAGGGCCATTGGTCGGGCCGGTGCTGGCGGCGCAGATGGGCTACCTGCCCGGCACGCTCTGGCTGATCGCCGGCGTGGTGCTGGCGGGGGCCGTGCAGGACTTCATGATCCTGTTCCTGTCCACCCGCCGCAACGGGCGCTCCCTGGGTGACATGGTCCGTGAGGAAATGGGCCGCATCCCCGGCACCATCGCGCTGTTCGGCTGCTTCCTGATCATGATCATCATCCTCGCGGTGCTGGCGCTGATCGTGGTCAAGGCCCTGGCCGAGAGCCCGTGGGGGATCTTCACGGTGATGGCAACCATTCCGATCGCGATGTTCATGGGCATCTACATGCGCTATATCCGCCCGGGCCGCATCGGTGAAATCTCGCTCATTGGCGTGCTGTTGCTGCTGGGTTCGATCTGGCTGGGCGGGCAGGTCGCTGCCGATCCAGTCTGGGCCAAGGCCTTCAGCTTTACCGGGATCCAGATCACCTGGATGCTGATCGGCTATGGTTTCGTCGCGGCGGTGCTGCCGGTGTGGCTGATCCTGGCCCCGCGGGACTACCTGTCGACCTTCCTCAAGATCGGCACCATCGTCGCCCTGGCGATCGGCATCCTGATCACCATGCCCGAGCTGAAAATGCCGGCGCTGACCCAGTTCACCAACGGCATGGGCCCGGTGTGGAAGGGCGGGCTGTTCCCGTTCCTGTTCATCACCATCGCCTGCGGCGCGGTCTCGGGTTTCCACGCGCTGATCTCCTCGGGCACCACGCCCAAGCTGCTGGACAATGAAACCAACGCCCGCTATATCGGCTACGGCGGCATGCTGATGGAGTCCTTCGTGGCGATCATGGCGATGGTTGCCGCGTCGGTGATCGAACCGGGCGTGTATTTCGCCATGAACAGCCCGGCGGCGGTGGTCGGCGGTGACGTCGTGGCCGTGGCCCAGACCATCAGCGGCTGGGGCTTTGCCGTCACTCCGGACGCGCTGCAGGCGGTGGCCCGGGACATTGGCGAAACCACCGTCCTGGCCCGTGCCGGCGGTGCGCCGACCCTGGCGGTCGGTATCGCGCAGATCCTGCATTCGGTGCTGCCGGGTGAGGACACCATGGCGTTCTGGTACCACTTCGCGATCCTGTTCGAAGCGCTGTTCATCCTCACGGCGGTAGACGCCGGCACCCGTGCCGGGCGGTTCATGCTGCAGGACCTGTTGGGCTCGTTCGTGCCCTCGCTCAAGCGCACCGAATCCTGGACCGCCAACCTGATCGCCACCGCCGGTTGCGTGGCGCTGTGGGGCTACCTGCTGTACCAGGGCGTGATCGATCCGCTGGGCGGCATCAACACCTTGTGGCCGCTGTTCGGCATCTCCAACCAGATGCTGGCCGGTATTGCCCTGATGCTCGGCACCGTGGTGCTGATCAAGATGAAGCGCCAGCGCTACATCTGGGTCACGCTGCTACCGGCGGCCTGGCTGCTGATCTGCACCACCACGGCGGGCCTGATCAAGCTGTTCGACGCCAATCCGGCGATCGGCTTCCTGGCCCTGGCGCGCAAATACAACGATGCCCTGGCGGCAGGGCAGATCCTGGCCCCGGCCAAGAGCATCGAGCAGATGCAGCATGTGGTGTTCAACGCCTACACCAACGCCACGCTGACAACGCTGTTCCTGTTCGTGGTGCTCAGTATCCTGTTCTACGCGATCAAGGTCGGTGTTGCCGCCTGGGGGACGAAAGAGCGCACGGATAAAGAAGCACCATTCCAGGCCCTGCCGGACGCCTGACGCGAGGATTGCAACAATGTTCAATGACTTGAGTCGCCTCGGTAAATACCTCGGTCAGGCCGCCCGCCTGATGGTCGGCATGCCCGACTACGACAACTACGTCGAGCACATGCAAACCAAGCACCCGGACAAACCGCTGATGGACTACGAGGCGTTCTTCCGCGAACGCCAGGAGGCCCGTTACGGTGGCAAGGGTGGACCGAAGTGCTGTTGACCTGACGGCCCTGAGGTAATCCCCCTGTGTGGGAGCCTGTGGGAGCAAGGCTTGCCCGCGACAGCATCGCCTCGGTATCACTGTAGACCGAGGCGCCAGCATCGCGGGCAAGCCTTGCTCCCACAGTTGTCTTTGGGCGGGATCAGGGTGTGTGTTCGCCAGCGATCCCTTGTGGGAGCGAGCCTGCTCGCGATGGCGTACTATCAGCCGACATCGATAGTGACTGCCCCACCGCTATCACGAGCAAGCGCGCTTCCACAAAAATTCTGCATCAAGGAGATTCTGTTTGTCCGCTCCCATTCCTGTGACGATCCTCAGCGGTTTCCTCGGTGCCGGCAAGACCACGTTGTTGCGTCATCTGCTCAAGGCCGAGCACGGCCTGAAAATAGCCGTGATCGAGAACGAATTCAGTGATGCGGGCATCGACACGCAACTGCTGGGCGACGAGCCGGTGCAGGTCATGACCCTGGCCAATGGCTGCGTGTGCTGCACCATTCACACCGACCTGACCAAAGCCCTGTACTTGCTGCTCGAACGGCTGGACAGTGGATCGATCGCCTTCGATCGCCTGGTGATCGAGTGCACCGGTCTGGCCGATCCGGCCCCGGTAGCCCAGACTTTTTTCATCGATGAGGAACTGCGCGAGCGCTACATTCTCGACGGCATCCTGACCCTGGTGGACGCTGCCCACGCCGAGGTTCACCTGACCCAGACGATTGCCCAGGCCCAGGTCGGATTTGCCGATCGCCTTTTGGTGAGCAAGACCGACCTGGTGGACGCAGCCCAGGTCGAGGCACTTGGCGAGCGCTTGACCCGCATCAACCGGCGGGCGCCCATCCGGATCGTGGAACATGGCCAGATCGACCTGGCTGAACTGCTTGATATCCGCGGCTTCAATCTCAATGCCGACCTGGGCGCGGGGTTCAGCCTGCGTCCGGTCGTCAAGGCCGCCACGGGCGACCGCATCAGCAGCCTTGTGCTGCGTACCGACAAGCCGCTGGATATCGACAAGCTCAGCGAGTTCATGAACCAGTTGCTGGAAGATCATGGCAAGCAGCTGCTGCGCTACAAGGGCGTGCTGAACATCGCCGGCGAACCTCGGCGATTGGTGTTCCAGGGGGTGCTCAAGTTGTATGGCTTCGATTGGGACACCGAATGGGCCCCAGATGAGGCCCGGGAAAGTGTGATCGTGTTCATCGCCGACGAGCTGCCCGAGGAGAAAATCCGCTCTGGATTCGAGGCTGTTTTAGTTTGACGTGCGCGTACCTGTGGCCATCAGCAGCCTCTGTTCAAGATGGTCCAGGTGCTCATCCATCAGGCGTACGGCTTCATCCCTGCTGCCGTTTTCCACTGCGTCCACGATCGCCAGATGCTCCTGACAGGCGCAATGCCGGCGGGACTTGATCTCGTGCCGGGCCAGGGCCAGCGAGGTCAAGGGCACCAGGCTGCCAAGAAACTGCGCCAACGGTGCGTTGCCGGCCATGGAGGCTAGGTGCAGGTGAAACTCGCCGGAAAGGCGTATCGCCGGGCCACGCTCGCCGCGTTCCAGGCACTGTTGCTCCCTCGCCACCAGCTCCCGCAGATGTTGCAAGTCCTTCGGTTGCGGTGCCTTGCAGGCCAGGCGCACCAGCGTCTTTTCGGTGAGCCGGCGAGCGTGCAGGATCTGCCGGGTCTGCTCCAGGTCCGGTGCCGCGACTTGCGGCCGATGATTGGGGCGCAGGATCACCACTTGTTGGTGGGACAGGCGCGCCAGTACACGACGAATGATGCTGCGGCTGACGCCGAACACATCCCCGAGGCCTTCCTCGGTGAAACGGCTGGCGGGAGCAATGCGTTGTTCAAGGATGGCGTCGAAGATCCGCGGATAGATATCGTCCACCGACGGCTTGCCGACCGCGCCGGGCAGTGGAAGCGCGGCAAGCACATTGCGTTGATGTTGATGGGACATGACGTTGTTCATGACGGTCTCCGCAAGGCGTGGCTCAAGTACCGAGGTTGTCGTCCGGGATATTCAGTTCAATGCCCATGCGCTGGCCTTCCCTGAGGATATGCCGGCGCATTTCCGCGCTGGCCTGGGCGCTGTTCTTGCCACGAATGGCGCGCACCACGGCTTCGTTCTCTTCCAGCCGTTCAGCCAGATGTTCGGGCGAGTTGCGTAACACATCGGCGCTTTGCTTGAGGGCATTGCTGGTCTGTTGCACCACGCTGTGAAAGATCGGGTTGGATGTCAGGGCAAACAGTTCTTCGTGGAACGCGATGTAGGCGCTGGCGCAGGCATCGTTGTCATTGGCTTCCAGAGCCTCGCGCATGTCCATGAGGGTCAGGCGCAACTGTCCGACTTCCTTGTTGCTGATGGACTGGGCTACCAGGCCGACGATGAAGGGTTCCAGGGTGTATCGCAGTTGCAGCACGTCTTCCAGGCTCGCACCGGCTACCGCATTGCTTTCATGGATATCACTGGCGCTGGCTTCCAACACCACCACGCCTTTACCCGGCATCGAGCGCACAAGGCCGAGGGTTTCCAGCACGATGACCGCTTCGCGCAGGCTTGGCCGGCTGATGCCCAGCTGTTCGGCCAGCTCCCGCTGGCCGGGCAGCATGTCGCCCGAGCGCCACTGGCCCCGGGCCAGGGCGGCGCGCAGTTTCTCCACCACGGAGTTGACGACGGTTGATGAACTGATCACACGGTGCTCCTTCAAAAATCAATCAGGCGATGCCGGCTCGGGGGCCGGCATCGCAGCTTTTCAGAACTGCTGCTGATGGGCGCTACCCGCCGGTTTTCTCGGTTGGAAGGTATAGCCCTGTTGGCCGGACAGTACCTTGCGCGCACGGGGGACATCGATGTCTTTTTCCCATCGGCCGATCGCCACCGTGGCCACGCAGTTGCCGATCAGATTGGTCAGGGCGCGACCGATGCCCATGAACCAGTCGACCGCCAGCACCAGTACCAGGCCGACCACCGGAATCGCCGGGATCGCCGTCAGCGTGGCGGCCAGGATCACCAATGCCGAGCCGGGGATCCCATGGGCCCCCTTGGACGTGATCAGCGACACCAGGAGGATGGTCAGCAGGTCGGTCAGGGCCAGGGGGGTACCGGTGGCGTTGGCGATAAAGACGATAGCCAGGGTCAGGTAGATCGAGAAACCATCCAGGTTGAACGAGTAACCCGTCGGGATGACCAGCCCCACGGTGGAACTGCCGATCCCGAGGTGTTCGAGCTTGCGCATGACTTGGGGCAGCACGGCGTCGGAAGAGGCTGTGCCGAGCACGATGAGCAGTTCTTCACGCAGGTATTTGAGGAACGGCAACATCGGCAGGCCCGACGCCCGCATCACCAGGCCCAGGACCAGGGCAACGAAGGCGGTGCAGGTCAGGTAGAACAGGCCGACCAGGCTGCCCAGGTGTTGCAGCGAGTCCAGCCCATACTTGCTGGTGGTGAAGGCAATGGCGCCGAAGACGCCGATGGGAGCCAGGCGCACGACCATGCCCATGATGCGGAAGATCACGTGGCTGAGTTCGTTGATCAACCGGGAGATGCCGGAGGCTGCGTCCCCCACCAGGTTCAGCGCACTACCGAACAGTACCGAGAACAGCAGCACTTGCAGGATGTTGTTATCCGCGAAGGCACCGAGCACCGAGGTCGGAATGAGGTTCATCAGGAACTGCGTGGTGGTTACCATGTGATGGCCGCGTTGGGCGATTTCACCTGCGTCCGCGCTGGCAAACTGCTCCAGGTGGATGTTCGCGCCACTGCCGATGCCGGTGCTGAAGGCCAGAACCAGACCGATCACCAGGGCGATGGTGGTCAGCACTTCAAAATAGATGACTGACTTGAGGCCGATGCGCCCGACCTTCTTGAGGTCGCCGGCGCCGGAAATGCCACTGACCACCACGCAGAACACGATCAGGCCGATGAGCATCTTGATCAGCTTGATGAAGCCGTCGCCGAGAGGTTTGAGCTCAGCGGAATATTCGGGAAGGGTAAGTCCGCAGACGATGCCGAGCACCAATCCGAGAACAACTTGAAGGAAGATCGAACGCGAGCACCATCTGAGCATGGGAGGGATTCCTGGTTCGGTGTCCGTTCCGGCGTGGATAGCCGGAGTAGGGACTTCATTATTGTGGTCTTACCGGTTTGTCCAGTTCAGGCGCAGTCTAGGCGCGATTTTTGGGGGTTGGCAAGGTAATTCTCGAGATTTGGCTTTACCGGTCTTACCAGTTGAAGCGAAACCCTTGTGCTTGAGCCTTTTGTCCCGCAAAAAAAATTGGCCTGGTGGCGAGAATGATTACCCTCGTCACCAGGCCACGCAGATGATGGCGTTCCTGTTCAAATGAGACTAAGGATGAACGTCAACCTGGATCGCTCGTCAGTTTCTGCCAGATAAACATAAGGTGAACCACGCATTCGTAGTCCTCCTACATATTTATTGCGCTTCGTTTTAAGCGACAGCGGCGAGTGTCTGGTTGTGATGTTTTCCAGCGTAATCGTTCTGTTTTGGTGGTCTACCAGCGTAAAGACGGACGGCGTATCCGTGTCTTTTACGCCTAATACCTCAAACCAGCTTCTGCCGATAAATCCGTTGTGGTGCTCACCCTGGTTTTTTATCGACAGGGTGTAGCCGCCAGCAGTGTGGCGAAAGTGCAATTTCAATGGAGGAAGGGGAACGTCCTGGCTCTTGGTATGTATACCCAGCAAGCTCGAGTGATCATAAGTATGTGCTTTTCCGCTGAAAAAGCCTCCGCTGAATGCGGTAATGGTCGCCAGTGCCGGTTTCCCATGCAATGTTCCAAGCAAGTTGATATTCCTGTCTGGCAGGCTGATAGCAGCGGTAAAAGATAATTTACTGTCCATGTAGTGATCTCATCCTTTATTAGGTGTTACGGATTGCCATGAGTGATGAAATCAATGTTAGGGAGTTCTGGGTGTTTTGTGTGGCGGGGGGTATTTCAAAGAATGAAGTGTCGGCTGGAAGTTTGTTGGCGGGATCGGCAATGGCTGGTTTGTTGAGCGTGTCTGTATTTTGACGACACAAATAAAAAGGCCCACATCTTTCGATGTGGGCCTTTTGCTCTAACTGAACGGGCTGATCAGGCGCCGTACACCGGCAGCTTCTTGCAGATTGCCTTGACCTTCTCGCGAACGGCGTCGATCACCGCTTCGTTGTTCAGGTCAGCCAGGATGTCGCAGATCCAGCCGGCCAGTTCCTTGCACTCGGCTTCCTTGAAGCCACGAGTGGTCACGGCCGGGGTGCCGAAGCGCAGGCCGGAGGTGACGAACGGGGAACGTGGGTCGTTTGGCACCGAGTTCTTGTTCACGGTGATGAACGCTTTGCCCAGCGCCGCGTCGGCGTCTTTGCCGGAGATGTCCTGCTTGATCAGCGACAACAGGAACAGGTGGTTCTCGGTACCGCCGGACACCACGTCGAAGCCACGTTCGATGAACACGCCGGCCATGGCCTTGGCGTTTTTCACGACCTGCTGCTGGTAAGCCTTGAACTCAGGTTGCAAGGCTTCCTTGAAGCAGATTGCCTTGGCGGCGATGACGTGCTCCAGCGGGCCGCCCTGGGCGCCCGGGAACACGGCGGAGTTCAGCTTCTTCTCGATGTCGGCGTTGGCGCGAGCCAGGATCAGGCCGCCACGAGGGCCGCGCAGGGTCTTGTGGGTGGTGGTGGTGACCACATCGGCGAATGGTACCGGGTTAGGGTAGACGCCAGCGGCGACCAGGCCGGCGACGTGGGCCATGTCCACGAACAGGTAGGCACCGACCTTGTCGGCGATGGCGCGGAAACGCGGGAAGTCGAGGACCTGGGAGTAGGCGGAGAAACCGGCCACGATCATTTTCGGCTTGTGCTCGAGGGCCAGGCGCTCGACTTCGTCGTAGTCGATCAGGCCGTTGCCGTCGATGCCGTACTGGATGGCGTTGTACAGCTTGCCGGAGGACGAAACGCTGGCGCCGTGGGTCAGGTGACCGCCGTGGGCCAGGCTCATGCCCAGGATGGTATCACCAGCCGACAGCAGCGCCAGGTAGACGGCAGCGTTGGCCTGGGAACCGGCGTGGGGCTGGACGTTGGCATAATCGGCGCCGAACAGCTCCTTGGCGCGGTCAATGGCCAGTTGCTCGACCACGTCGACGTATTCGCAACCACCGTAGTAGCGCTTGCCTGGGTAGCCTTCGGCATACTTGTTGGTCAATACCGAGCCTTGAGCTTCCATCACCGCGGGGCTGGTGTAGTTTTCCGAAGCGATCAGCTCAATGTGCTCTTCCTGGCGCTGAGCTTCTTGCTCCATGGCGGCAAAGAGATCGGCGTCGTACTTGGCAATAGTCAAATCACGGCTGAACATGGCGGTCCTCAAGGATCGGGGGCAGAAAAGGGAGGCATTCTACCCCAACCGGTTTTGGAAGGCATATGAAAGGACATCATGTCGCGGACGAATGGGATTCACCCAGAACCGGCGGCCTCATCGCGAGCAGGCTCGCTCCCACATTGCAAAGCGTTTCCCCGTGGGAGCGAGCCTGCTCGCGATGAGGCCCGCCCAGGCGCCATAGGGCCTCAATCGAGCATGAACAGCGCGTCATTGCTGAACTGCGCTTCGAACCGGTGGGCAGGCATCGGGCGACCGAACAGGTAGCCCTGGACTTCATCGCAGCCATGCTCGCGCAGGAAGTCGAGTTGCTCGTGGGTCTCGACGCCTTCGGCGATCACCGCCAGGTTGAGACTGTGGGCCATGGCGATGATCGCCCGGGCGATCTGCGCGTCCTGTTCGCCGGACGGCAGGCCGTCGACGAAGGTGCGGTCGATCTTCAGCACGTCGATGGGGAACTGCTTGAGGTAGTTGAGTGATGAATAACCGGTGCCGAAGTCATCCACGGCGATGCTCAGGCCCAGGTTCTTCAAACCGGCCAGGATCTGCATCGCCTCACTGACTTCGCGCATCAGGATACTTTCCGTCAACTCCAGCTCCAGACAGGCCGGTGACAGGCCGGTGCTGCGCAGGATATTGGCTATTCGCGTGCCCAACTGGCCATCGGAGAACTGCCGGGCCGAGATGTTGACCGAGACTTTCGGTACCCGGACCTTGGCCTGGTGCCAGGTCTTGAGCTGCCGGCAGGCTTCATCAATGACCCAGTCACCGACGTCCACCACCAGGCCCAGTTCTTCGAGCACCGGGATGAAGTCACCCGGCGGCACCAGCCCACGTCGCGGATGACGCCAGCGCAGCAGGGCCTCGGCGCCAGTCAAGCGTTTGCCGTCGCCGCTGAACTGCGGTTGGTAATACAGGACGAACTCGTTCTGCTCGAGGGCGTGGCGCAGGTCGCTTTCCAATTCCAGTCGTTCCAGGGCGCTGGCGTTCATATCGGCCTGATAGAACTGAAAGTTGTTCTTGCCGCGCTCTTTGGCGTGATACATCGCCGTATCGGCGTTTTTCATCAATTGGCTCAGCTCATTGCCGTCCTGGGGGCTCAAGGCGATGCCAATACTGGCCGTGACGAAGAACTCCCGGCCTTCAAGCACGAATGGCCGGACCAGGCTGGCGAGAATTTGCTCGGCTACGGCGATGGCCCGGTTCAGCGCCATTTCCCGGCTGGAGCGCGGCTCCAGCAGCAGTGTGAACTCGTCGCCGCCCATGCGCGCGACGGTGTCGTCGTCTGTGACGCAGCCAAGCAGCCGTGTCGCCATGTCCTTGAGCATTCGGTCGCCGGCGGCGTGCCCCAGGGAGTCATTGATCGGTTTGAACCGGTCCAGGTCGAGGAACATCAGCACGACCCAGTTTTTCTGCCGCTCTGCCGATTGCAGCGCAGTATGCAGGCGATCCTGGAACAGGGTGCGGTTGGGCAGATGGGTGAGGGCGTCATAATAGGCCAGGCGATGGATGCGCTGTTCACTGGCCTTGCGTTCGCTGATATCGCTGAAAAAGCATACGTAGCTGGCCAGGTCGCCTTCATCATCCAGCACCGCGGTGATGCCGACCCAGGCCGGATAATGTTCGCCGTTGCGGCGCTTGAGCCAGACCTCGCCTTCCCAGGAACTGTGTTGTTGCAACTGCTTGAGTACGTAGCGCAGATGGGCTTCCTGCTGCTCGTCGACGGTCAGCATGTTCGGCAACTGGTCCAGCACCTGGGACACCGCATAGCCACTGACGCGGCTGAAGGCTTCGTTGGCCTGGACAATGTAACCGGCCGGATCGGTGATCAGAATCGCCGAGGTCGAATGTTCGAATACCGTGGCGGCCATGCGCAGGTCTTTTTCGGCGCGCCGTTGCTGGCTGATGTCGCGGCCGACGCCAAGCACGCCTTCGAATCCGCCGGAATCATCCCAGACCAGCACCAGGCGCAATTCGATGGGAATCTTGCGTCCGTCGGCACGCAGGCAGTCGAACAGGAACAGCTGGGTCTGCATCTGATTGCGCAGTTCGGCCAACTGCCCTGGCTTGTCGAGGGCTTTGCTGACCCTGTCCATCAACGTATAGATGCCAGTCAGTTGCTGCGGATTGGCGATGGTCGACTGCCAACCGTTCTGGAAGATCCAGTCAGCGTTGTAGCCCAGTACCGCTTGCACCGACGGGCTGACGTAGTTGAGCGAAAGCTTGCTGTCAGTGGAGAAAATCACGTCGCTGATGCTTTCGGCCAGCATCCGGTAGCGCTGTTCGCTGTCACGCAGCGACTCGCTGGCCTCGATCTGTTCGGTGACATCCTTCGCTACGCCGATGATCCGCGTCACCTGGTCGTGCCGGTCCCGGGCCAGGGCCTGTTCACGGATGTCGAAACGTCGCCATTTGCCGTCGCGATGACGAAAGCGCAGTTGGCATTGCAGCAGATGCGCATACCCGCTCTGCCGTTGTTCATGGCGCAGTGTGTGGTAGTGGTCGGCGTCGTCGCTGTGCAGCAGGATTTCCCAGAAGTACTCACCCATCTGATGCAGTTCGGTGCGGTCGTACCCCAGGGTCTGGCCCAGGTGGTGGTTGCTGAAGATCATCCGCTGGCTGATGACGTCTTGCACGTAGAGATGATCCGGCACGGTGCGCACCACGTCGGACCAGAAACCTTCGCGTTCGAGCAGCGAGAGCTCGATCAACTTGCGGCTGGTGATGTCGTTGATGCTCAGGATGACGGCGTTGTAGTCGTCCTGTTTTTCCGGCAGGCGCAGTACCAGCCAGAGATGCTGGTCACGGCCGTGGGCGTCCTGAAGCTTGATCTCCAGTTCCAGTTGCTTGTGCTGGTCAAGCAGGGTTTCGAGCAGGCGCGGACCGACAGGATTGTTGTCCTGCGGGCCCTTGCCCACCAGCAACTGCCAGGCCTGTTCACAGGAGTCGACGTTGAGCAACCGCAACGCCATCTGGTTGACTTCGGTGATGCGCACTTCCTGTTGCAGTTGCTCGAGCTGGTGCGGGGCTTTCATCCACGCCCGCAGTTGATCGCCATTGTGCAGGCCGGCCCGAGCAAAGAATGACTTGAGGCTCGACAGGTCGAGTACACACAGGGCCACGCCGGTGCCTTCGAAAATGTCCTGGTAACGTCGACGGCCTTCGTGCAGTTGCCGCTGGCGCCGTCGCATGTTCAGCAGTGCGATCACCGGCAGCATCGAAAACGCCAGGCCCAGCAGGCACTTGCCGATGAAGGCCGGCAGCAGTTGTTCGAGTACCTGGCGACGATCAAACAGCCCTCGCAGTTGCCAGTCGCTGCTGCTCAGGGGCACGGTCAGCACGGTGTTTTCCAGGTCGTCCGTCGACAGGCGCGAGGGGGGAATCGACGGCAGACTCTCGTCACGGCTGACGATTTGCTGGTTGAGACGGTTTTCCACCAGCCACAGCGGGCGCAACCCCGTATCGACCTGTTTGATCAGCGTGGAGAAGAAGCTTGGGGTCAGGCGCAGGGCCCAGTAACCGCGGGTGTTGCCAGTGGACTGGTGCAACAGTAGATGCACCACGGAGCCGTCGTCGGCGTTACTGAAGTAGTGTGCCTGGTCACGACTGCGCTGCACCAGCTCGCGGAGGTAGCCGGCATCGTCGCTGTCCGGGGCGGTGTCGCTGAGCACCATGCCGGACGGGCTCAGCAATACCAGGCTGCGTAGCTGTGGCAGCGACTGTTGGAGTTTGTGCAACAGCGCCTGCTGTTCGTCGGCTGTCTGCGGTTGTTCGACGATGGGTAGCAGGTTGAGGGCGATCTGCGCGTTCAGGGCCATGTTCAGGCTCACTTGCGCGGCCAGGTCGGCGGTGTAGTCGATGGTGTATTGGCGCTGTTGCTGCTGGGTGACGCGCAGTTGATCGAGCAACTGCCAGAACAGCAATCCCAGCAACAGCAACGCCAGCGTCGCCAGCGCGCCCTTCAATGTCCCGCGCAGGGGCGAGCCGGGCACAGTATCTGGCTCGCGTGGGGACAGGGGCGGCGTGACGTTGGACAAGCTGTAATCCTGCGGTTTGCTGGACTGGCGCGACACGCACTATAAGCCGGACGCCCGAAGGGCGGCTAGCATGCCTTGCATTGTGGCAAAGTGCCAGTCCCTGGTGGCTGGACCTTGACGGACGGTTGAGGTAGCTTTGCCGGTCAAACAAGAGCGTTCCAGCTCCAGATCCCCAGGCTTTATCTGCCCCGCTGGCATTGATGACCGTCAACTGCCGGCGCCGTGCATGGCCTGGTTCGTTCTTTTCACCTGTCACAGACGCTAGGTTCACCATGGCTCAATACGTCTTCACCATGCATCGGCTGAGCAAAGTTGTTCCGCCGAAGCGGGAAATCCTGAAAAACATTTCGCTCTCCTTCTTTCCCGGCGCCAAGATCGGTGTGCTGGGTCTCAACGGTTCGGGTAAATCCACGCTGCTGAAGATCATGGCCGGCGTCGATACCGAGTTCGACGGCGAAGCCCGTCCGATGCCGGACCTGAACATAGGCTACCTGCCTCAGGAGCCTCAACTGGACCCGACCAAGACCGTGCGTGAAGTGGTCGAGGAAGCGGTCAGCGTGATCAAGGACGCCCAGGCGCGCCTGGACGAGGTCTATGCCGCCTACGCTGACCCGGATGCCGACTTCGACAAGCTGGCCGCCGAACAGGCCAAGCTCGAAGCGATCCTGCAGGCCAGCGATGGCCATAACCTGGAGCGCCAGTTGGAAGTCGCCGCCGATGCGCTGCGTCTGCCGGCCTGGGAAGCGAAGGTCGAACACCTGTCCGGCGGTGAAAAGCGTCGTGTGGCCCTGTGCCGCCTGTTGCTGTCCGCTCCGGACATGTTGCTGCTCGACGAACCGACCAACCACCTGGACGCCGATTCCGTCGCCTGGCTCGAACACTTCCTGCACGATTTCCCGGGCACCGTGGTGGCGATTACCCACGACCGTTACTTCCTGGACAACGTCGCCGGCTGGATCCTTGAACTCGACCGCGGCGCGGGCATCCCGTACGAGGGCAACTACTCGGGCTGGCTGGAAGCCAAGTCCGATCGTCTGGCTCAGGAATCCAAACAGCAGTCGGCCCATGAAAAGGCCATGAAGGAAGAACTGGAGTGGGTGCGCAAAGGCGCCAAGGCCCGCCAGTCCAAATCCAAGGCCCGCCTGCAACGCTTCGAGGAAATGCAGTCCCAGGAATTCCAGAAGCGCAGCGAAACCAACGAGATCTACATCCCGGCCGGTCCGCGTCTGGGTGACAAGGTCATCGAGTTCAAGAATGTCACCAAGGGCTACGGTGATCGCGTGTTGATCGACAACCTGTCGTTCTCCATGCCCAAGGGTGCCATCGTCGGTGTGATCGGTGGTAACGGCGCGGGTAAATCCACGTTGTTCCGCATGCTGATGGGCAAGGAAACGCCGGATTCGGGCAGCATCGAAGTCGGTGAAACCGTGCAGTTGGCGTGCGTCGACCAGAGCCGCGAAGACCTGGACGGCAGCAAGACGGTGTTCCAGCAGATCTCCGACGGTTCCGACCAGATCCGCATCGGCAACTACGAGATCCCATCGCGCACCTACGTGGGTCGCTTCAACTTCAAGGGCGGCGACCAGCAGAAGTTCGTCAAGGACCTGTCCGGTGGTGAGCGCGGTCGCCTTCACCTGGCGTTGACCTTGAAGGAGGGTGGCAACGTCCTGTTGCTCGACGAACCGTCCAACGACCTCGACGTCGAAACCCTGCGTTCCCTGGAAGAGGCCCTGCTGGACTTCCCGGGCGCCGCCATTGTGATCTCCCACGATCGGTGGTTCCTTGACCGCGTGGCGACCCACATCCTGGCGTACGAAGACGACTCCCAGGCGGTGTTCTTCGAAGGTAACTACACCGAGTACGAAGCCGACCGCAAGAAACGCCTCGGCGAAGCCGCTGCCCAGCCACATCGGGTACGGCACAAGAAGCTGGCCTGATTCCATCTGCCGGTAAGCCACAAAACCTGTGGGAGCGAGCTCTGCTCGCGATAGCGTAGGTTCAATCAACATTCATGTTGCCTGACCCACCGCCATCGCGAGCAGGGCTCGCTCCCACAGTGGTTTCTTGGCAGGGCACCCATTGTGTGCTGGCTGGCGATAAGGCCAGCAGAATCACCCCGGCTCTATCGCCACCACCTCAATTGCCATATCCCCCACCGGCCGCTTCCAGACCACCTCATCCCCAACCTTGCTCCCCAGCAACGCCCGCCCCAGCGGCGAGCCCCAGTTGATCAGCCCGCTGGCTGCATCGGCCTGGTCTTCGCCCACCAATTGCACACGCTGCTCGTGGTCATGCTCATCGGCAAAAGTCACCCAATGTCCAATCCGCACCTGATCCGCTGAGGTCGTCGTAACGACCTGTGCGCTTTGCAGGCGCTGACTGAAATAGCGCAGATCCCGTTCCAGGTCCGCGATGCGCTGTTTGTCCGCCAGGTCTTTGCGAGCAGCCTGCTCGCTGTGCAGCGCCTGTAGCTCGGCGACCCGGGCCTGTAACTGGACGAACCCGGCGGGCGTGACGTAGTTGGGTTGCGCGCTGACCTGGCGTTCGACCGGTTGATCGGCCTGGGCTGCGGCGCTGTCTTCGTTGACGAAAGCACGACTCATGCTGTTCTCCTCTATTGGAGTTTGGGCCATGGTCGCAGGCTTTTGGTTTCGACGGATGTCCATACGCGACTCACTGCGAGCGATAGGCCCGGGCGGCGTCGCGATCCTTTTCCTGTTGCCAGGCGCGTTCGCGCTCATCCCAGTGACGGTTGCGGTAGGCGTCTCGGTCTTCACTCTCACGCATGGCCTGACATTGCCGGAAACCGTCGCTCCAGCCTTCGGCGTAGCGTGGATCCTTGAGGTAGCGCGGGACGTCTTTCCGGAACTGGCCGGTGATCGCGCCCGCAGCTTGCCGGCCGCTGCTGCAACCGTCGTCGAAGCCGTCGGCGAATGCGGGTGGATATCCCCTCGCAATCAAGTCTTCGTGGGTGCTCTCACAGCCACCTAGCAACATCAATACACCCAGCACTACCGCGCACCTCATCTCGACTCCCAGCCCTTTAACGGATCTATAAGGGAAGTGTAGAAGTACCGTTGTCGACGGGCAGTGAAAGAATGATCAAAAAGCTCTGGCATCGTTGCCAATGACTGCGGGTTCAGACGCCCGCTTTCTCAACGGCATCTGCGATCAGTGGCGCAACTTCACGCAACCCCTCGAGGGGCAGCTTCTTTCTTTTGTACATGCTGTACCAGCTTTGACGCCAACGAATAATTCGTTCGCCATCACGCAAGTTGAGCCGCTTGAGGGTGTATTCGGCCTTGGCGCGATACGCTGCGGGGATGGCATCTGTGGTGCACATCTGAAGCGACGGCAAGATAATTTCAAACCAGCCCGCACCGACTTCATGTGGGTCGAGCACTGTGTCATCAGCCGTTTTCTTGATGGAATTGAGCGTCCCGGATGCGAAGCGGTAATTGCTCCACTCATACGCCAGTTCCGGATGATGTTTGTAGCTCAGGTAATGGTCGACCGTTCCGCCGGTAGGGTCGAGCATGGCTGCATAGCCGCACAGGTTGGAGTAATGATCTGCCAGCTCCGTAGCGCATTTGTTCCAGAACGGTGAAGGACGAGCGGCTCCAGGATTGTCCTTGAGCCATTGATTTCCAGGTGTCCTGACATTCTTTTCGAAGTCATCAGGTTCATCGGGCTTGGCCACCGGGATCATTGATCAGCACCAGGGCCGAAGTGTCTTACGCCCTCGATCAGCCAGCGAGGCCAGAATTCATCATGGGCAGGAAGCAGCCTCTGCAGTGCCTTGTGAATGGATGCTCGGGTTCTAAGCCCTTCAGGCAGTTGCTTTTCTCCGCGCATGAATGCTTCGGCGGCCTCTATGGCTTTTTCTGCCTCCAGGGAGCGGGCCTGGTCCAGGCCAAAGGTGTCGGAGACCAGCCAACTGCTGGCGTCACCCTGTGCTGCCCAATGCCCTTGTGTCAACGAGACCTTGTGGTCCTGGATCGATAGCTGGATCTGATCGTCCTGTTCTTCGTCGAATACAGGTTCGAGGGACGCTGCGACAAGCGGCGAATGCGTAGCGATCAGCAACTGCGGCGGGGTGGTGCCGTGGTGCTTGCGCAACGTCTTGATCGCTTGCAGCAGGCTGGGCATGAGCGTGCGTTGCCACCTGGGGTGCAAGTGGGTTTCCGGTTCATCGAACAGGATGACAAACCGGCGCTCGGGTTTTTTGTCGAGTATCGCGGCGGCTGCCTGGTGTTCATACCAGGCCCATACGAGAAAGTAAGCCAGCCCCAATATGCGGCGTACCCCGGCAGATGCCAGCGCGACAGGAATGTTCTGATTGCCGATAGTGAGTGTCGGTCGTTCTCGGCCTTCACCCAGATAGACTCTTTTGGGCTCTCCGATGCAGAGTGGCTCAGCGGCAGGGGAGAGATCGCGCAGCGCATTTGCCAATGCTTCGAATTGGGGTTTTCGGCCGTTTTGCCAATTGACCCAGTCGCGCTCCAGGCCTTCACAAACCCTTTGCCCGTTGACGTCGAGACCATCCCATACGGCGTCGGCAGAAAAGTGATACGCGGCGGGTCGATCCTTATCGGTGCGCCAGTAATTGCGTGCCGGATCCCATACGGAGAAGCCGCCGTCGATCCTGACGTAAACCACAATGCCGGGCATGGTGGGTCGGCTTTGCTTCAAGGGCCAGGAACTGTCTTCCCGTTTATAGATAGATACAACGGGCTGCGCGACCCCCGATTTGCCTTTTACAACATATTCAATGGAGGACTTCCCCGGATTCACCGGCAAGGCTGGCGTATTGGCCCAGGTACGCGTCAGCGCCCACCAGGCCAGGTCCAGCAGAAAACTCTTTCCCAGTCCATTGTCACCAGTGATCAGATTGATTCGTGGCGCCCAATTGACTTCGAGCTCAGGAGCAGGCCCCACGTTTTTCATGTGCAGATAATCAAGCATCGCAGCATTCAATTCCGATTAAAGGTTTATCCGGGCCAATCTACTTGATTTTGGCTGACTTCGAAACGAGCCCGAAAGTTCGTCTTGCGGCGCTTGAGCTTGTCTCCAGTTCAGGTATCAATAGTGATACCACTTCACCTCAAGCATCACCTCGTTCTCCGGCGAGGCCAGGTGGCTGAACGCTCGCTGGGCACTCAGGCGCAGGCCGAGGTTGCGGGACAGCTCCCATTGTTGGTTCAGGCTCACACTTCGGCGCACCTCGCCGTTGAAGAAATAGTCCCCCTTGGCCTCCAGGCTCAGATTGCCCAGCGGATTTTTCCACAACACGCCGCTGTTGAACCCGGTGGCCGGGGCGATGAATTGGGCGAAGTCGTTGTTGTGCTCCACCCGTATCGTGCCCAGAGCAAATCCCAGCACGTCCTCGCCCAGCGCCCAGGTGCCGCCGGCACCGCCATTGACGTGGCTGACCAGGGTTTCATCGTCGTGCTTGCCTGGCACCCGTTCCAGGCCCCCCGTAACCTGCCAGGACAGCGGTTGCAGCAACTCGTTGCGCGGCGTCAGGGAGCGGATGGTCGCCAGGTCCAGTCGTTGCACTTGCCAGTCATCGCCTTCGTACTGGCGCAGTTTCAATTGCAGGATTTCAATTTGCGCCCCCAGCGGGAAGCTTTCGGCGTTGTCATTGAGGTCGTGATAAGCCATGCGCAAGCCGTACTCACCGAACGCCCGGTCTCCCCGCGTGCCAAGGCCGACCTGCCAGGTGCGCGATTCATGGCCGTTCTCGGGCAGGCCCGGTTGAGGAATATCGAGCTCCGGCGCAGGGTTCTGGTTGATCGCCCGCAACAGTTCGAAACTGCGCTGGGCGCGTTGCGGGTCGCGTTCCTGGCCGTTGGCGCGGTAACGCTCCAGGCGATAGGCCGCATCAACGATCAATGCCTGGCGCTCGCGGGGCAGTGCCTTGAATTCGGGAGCCTGGAGTTGCTTTTGGTCGGCGCTGACCTTCAGCACCCATTGTTGTTCATCATCGGTGAGCGGTTCGGCGCGGCTGAGCAGTTCCCGCTCGCGGGACGGTCGATAGTCGATGCTCTCCACCAACCCGGCTTCCTTCACGGCCTTGACGGTATCGGTGGGGATCGCCGTCAGCGGGAATTGTTCGGTCAGACGCAGGCTGGGACGGGCCACTTGCAGCAGTTCGAGCAGGCGATAGGAGCAGTTTTCGTCGAAGAAGAAATAGTCGAAGCGGATCTGCTTTAGTTCCCAGACATGCTCGACCATACGCTCGGTTTCCACCTGGCTCAGGTTGAGGCGGTATTCCCACAGGTCGCGGTTCTCCAGGCTTCGGTACTCGGACAGTTTTTCCTGGTAGGGCACCAGGGCGAACAGGCCGGGATAGCCGCCCATCAAGCCCTTCCAGGCGTAGATGATGCTGTTGTCCGGGCCTTCGATGTAGGCACCGAAATTGATTGCGTAGCTCAGCAGGGCGGTCTTGTCCCGTTGCACGTCGGCCTGGTCGATGCGCAACAGGGTATGGCCGAACATCGATGACGGGCTGTTCAGGTAGGCGGCCGGGAAAATCATCACCGCGCTGTGGGGCGAGACGTCCTTGAACCATTGCTTGAATTCGCTGCAATCGACCACCGGCAGATCGGTCAGGTTGAGTTGTGCCTTGAGCCAGCGCGTGCGCGCCGGGTACACGCATTGGGCATGTTGCTGGCCGGCGCTGGCGGGGCCGTAAAGGGCCTGCAGCGTGGCGATCAGTTCATGATCGGGATGTTCGTTGCCATCGGGTGCGAGGAAGAATTTCCTGTCGCTGACATAGCTGCGCCAGCCACCGAGCTTGGCGGTTTCGTAGTGGCCCAGGGAAATCCAGAAGCGGTCACTGGCCAATTGCTGCAAACGTTGTGGGTCGACATGAGGTGCGGCGGACAATGGGGCGCACACACAGAGCGCCAGCCAGGCAAGGCGTTTGAGCATAGTCGGCTACTTGGAAAGTCGAAAAATAAAGACCGCATGGGCCCCAAAAAAGAAAACCCGCTCCCCGAAGGGAGCGAGTGGGGTCGAGCTTAAGCTTGAGTGGCGTACTTGGCCAGACGAGGATCGTTTTTCAGTACGGCCAGGGTATTGGTATGCACGTCTTCTGCGGTCACGTCAGCCTTGCTGAAGATCTGCTGGAAGTGCTCGTGGGTGACAGCGGAGAAGTGGGCGCGATCTTCCGGCGCCACACCCAGTACCACGGCATAGGTGGTCAGCGCTTCGCCCTGACCCTTGGCCATGTCTTCGGACAGCTCGTTCATCATTCCATTCATGGCCAGCCAGGACTTGCCACCATAGGTCAGTGCTGCGTTGGTCGAGCAGCCGTTGGTGCCGGAGGTCATGCCGAAGGTGGCGTTGCCGGAGGTGCCGTTGGTGGTGGAAGCGAGGAAGTGAGCCGGGGTGCCACGCTGACCTTCGAACAGCATGTTGCCCCAACCGCAATCCGGGCCGCCCGGCGCCTGAGCCATGGCGTTGAGGGATACAGCGGTGAAGAGAGTACCGAGAAGAATCCGTTTCATAGCTATGTTCTCTTTATGTGCATACCAATGGACAGGGTCTGGCGCTTTCGTGGCCTCAACCACTCGTGCCAGTGGGCCGGTTATTGTTCCAGCCGCGCAGTTTGGAGTTTAGGCACGATCCGAGGGTTCCGTGACATTTTGCAAAAACTATCCACCACGTCATGACCTTACGGGTCTCGGCTCCGGCTCCACCTCGGCCGGTTGACTATGCTTTGACCTGAGGCGCTCCTTGCCAGTCAGGTACGGGCGGCGCCAGAATGCCGTTATCTGCCCCGCCTGATGTAAGGAAGCCCGATGCCTGATCCTGTTGCTGCCAGCTTGCGTCTAGCGCCCGATGCGCTGACCCGTCCGTTTTCCGCTGAACAGTTCAGCTTCTCTACCACCAATGATCTGGAGCCCTTCCGCGGTGTGCTTGGCCAGGAGCGTGCGGTCGAAGCATTGCAGTTCGGCGTGGCCATGCCGCGCCCCGGTTACAACGTATTTGTCATGGGCGAGCCCGGCACCGGCCGGTTCTCATTCGTAAAACGCTATCTCAAGGCCGAAGGCAAGCGCATGCAGACCCCGGCGGACTGGGTCTACGTCAACAACTTCGATGAGCCTCGCGAACCCCGGGCCCTGGAACTGCCGTCGGGTACTGCCGGTGCGTTCATCAGCGATATCAATGGCCTGATCGACAACCTGCTGTCGACATTTCCGGCGGTATTCGAGCACCCGTCCTACCAGCAGAAGAAAAGCGCTATCGACCGGGCATTCAACCAGCGCTACGACCGCGCCCTGGATGTCATCGAGCGCCTGGCCCTGGAGAAGGATGTCGCGCTATATCGCGACAGCAGCAATATCGCCTTCACGCCGATGAGCGAAGGCAAGGCCCTCGATGAAGCGGAATTCGCCCAGTTGCCGGAATCCGAACGCGAGCGTTTCCATGACGATATCTCCGGCCTGGAAGAGCGCCTGAACGAAGAACTCGCCAGCCTGCCGCAGTGGAAGCGGGAGTCCAGCAACCAACTGCGCCAGCTCAACGAAGAAACCATCACACTGGCCTTGCAGCCGCTGTTGGCGCCGTTGTCGGAAAAGTATGCGGAGAACGCAGCGGTCTGCGGTTACCTGCAGGCGATGCAGGTCAATCTGCTGCGGACGGTGGTCGAGCAACTGGTGGACGACAGCAAGACCGACGCCATCGCCCGCAAAATGCTGGAAGAGCAATATGCGCCGAGCCTGGTGGTGGGGCATCCGGCGAGCGGCGGCGCACCGGTGGTGTTCGAACCGCACCCGACCTACGACAACCTGTTCGGGCGCATCGAGTACAGCACTGACCAGGGTGCGCTCTACACCACGTATCGGCAGCTGCGTCCCGGTGCCTTGCATCGGGCCAACGGTGGCTTCCTGATCCTCGAAGCGGAAAAAATGCTCGGCGAGCCGTTCGTGTGGGACGCACTCAAGCGTGCTCTGCAATCGCGCAAGCTGAAGATGGAGTCACCTCTGGGCGAACTGGGCCGCCTGGCCACAGTGACCCTGACACCGCAGCACATCCCTTTGCAGGTCAAGGTCGTGATCATCGGCGCCCGCCAGCTCTACTACGCCTTGCAGGACCTGGATTCGGACTTCCAGGAGATGTTCCGCGTGCTGGTGGACTTCGACGAAGACATCCCGATGGGCGACGAGAGCCTGGAGCAGTTCGCCCAGTTGCTCAAGACCCGCACCTCGGAGGAGGGTATGGCGCCGCTGACCGCCGATGCGGTGGCGCGCCTGGCCACCTACAGTGCGCGCCTGGCTGAACACCAGGGACGCTTGTCGGCCCGTATCGGCGATCTGTTCCAACTGGTCAGCGAGGCGGATTTCATCCGTCAACTGGCCGGTGACGAGATGACCGACGCCGGCCACATCGAGCGCGCCCTCAAGGCCAAGGCTACCCGCACCGGGCGCGTTTCGGCTCGGATCCTCGACGACATGCTGGCGGGGATCATCCTGATCGACACCGATGGCGCGGCCGTGGGCAAATGCAATGGGTTGACGGTGCTGGAGGTGGGCGACTCGGCGTTCGGTGTACCGGCGCGGATTTCCGCCACGGTGTATCCGGGCGGTAGCGGTATTGTCGACATCGAGCGTGAGGTCAACCTCGGCCAGCCGATTCACTCCAAGGGCGTGATGATCCTGACCGGTTACCTGGGCAGCCGCTACGCCCAGGAGTTCCCGCTGGCGATCTCGGCCAGTATTGCCCTGGAGCAGTCCTACGGTTATGTCGACGGCGACAGCGCCTCCCTGGGTGAGGCCTGCACGCTGATTTCGGCGTTGTCGAAGACACCGTTGAAGCAGTGCTTCGCCATCACCGGCTCCATCAACCAGTTCGGTGAAGTGCAGGCGGTGGGTGGGGTCAACGAGAAGATCGAAGGCTTCTTCCGTCTCTGTGAAGCCCGTGGGCTGACCGGCGAGCAGGGCGCGATCATTCCCCAGGCCAACGTTGCTACCTTGATGCTCGATGAGAAGGTGCTGGCTGCCGTCCGGGCGGGGCAGTTCCACGTCTATGCCGTGCGCCAGGCCGACGAGGCCTTGAGCCTGCTGGTGGGTGAACCCGCCGGTGAGCCGGATGAGAATGGCGAGTTCCCGGAGGGCAGCGTCAACGCCCGCGTGGTGGAACGGCTGAGGGTGATTGCCGAGATGATCAGCGAGGACGACATCAAGGAGGCGGAGAAGGAACTGGCGCAAGCAGCCTTGGCGGAGGCCAAGCCGGCTTGATTCTCATCGAATAGGCGATCCATGTGGGAGCGGGCTTGCTCGCGAAGGCGGTATGTCAGTCACGGTCATGTCGACTGGTATTCCGTCTTCGCGAGCAAGCCCGCTCCCACAATAGCTTTTACGGTCATTTCTTGTGAAAAATGCCACGCTCTTGGCGTCAATATTCACACTATGACCATTCGGCGCATTCTGGTCTCGCTTGGCTTGCAAGCGGAACTTTTCTTCTATCCTCAGTTCAAGGATAACGAGAGTCATCATTGGATCGAAACAGCCTCCCCGGGGCTGAATACCGTATCACTGAGGGGCGCCGCCATGTCGCGCAACCTTTGCCTCACCCGTCAATGCCTGGGTCTTGTCACTCGTATCGAATGCGCCATCCGTCCGTTGGCGGGGGATACCGGCATGTGGACCCTGCTTTTCGCCGCCGGAATGGCTGGCGAACAACCTTCCGCCCTCAAGGCCCAGGGACCGTTTCCTGGCCCGAACGCCGCCGAATCGATCCTCGACACCATTGTCCAGGCGTTGACCTTGCATGGTTATGAGCTGGCCAACGATCCGCAGATCTGGTGCCTGCACATGCAGGCCCAACTACGTGAGATCAATGGCGGTCGTTGCCGCAATGCTGGCGGCTTCGAGTTCCATCCGCCCCATTGAGGACCGGATTCCGGCATCTACAACCTGACACCAGCGGCAGCGGCCAGGGATGGCCCTGCGTTTGTGGGGCTCGTCGTGGCTGATATACTCGCCGCCATTTTTTGCCCCTGGTGTGAGATTCAATGGAACGCTTTATCGAAAATGCAATGTACGCCTCCCGTTGGCTGCTGGCGCCGATCTACTTCGGGCTGTCCCTGGGCCTGCTGGCCCTGGCGTTGAAATTCTTCCAGGAAGTCTTTCACGTCATCCCCAACGTATTTTCCATGGCCGAGTCCGATCTGATCCTGGTGCTGCTGTCGCTGATCGACATGGCGCTGGTGGGTGGCCTGCTGGTGATGGTGATGATTTCCGGCTACGAGAACTTCGTTTCGCAACTGGACATCGATTCAGACAAGGAAAAGCTCAACTGGCTGGGAACCATGGACTCTTCATCGCTGAAGATGAAAGTCGCCGCCTCCATCGTGGCCATTTCCTCCATTCACCTGCTGCGCATTTTCATGGACGCCAAGAATGTCGATCCCGAACACCTGAAGTGGTACGTGATCATCCACATGACCTTCGTGGTGTCGGCGTTCGCCATGGGCTATCTGGACAAGCTGACCAAGCACTGAAACCCCATTGGCGCAGCGCCCGCCTGTCGAGAAGCAGGCGGGCGTTGTCGTTTCCGGCGAGGCACTTTGATGTGGGCGCTCGTCATCCGTCATGGCATCTGTGCTAGTCTGCTCGCCCTTTTGGTTCCGGGCGCTCCGGGAGGCGCTGTGTCACTCACGGCCATTCCCGAGCCGTCCGCACAGCGGAGCAGCAGCATGTCCGAAGTAAACCTGTCCACCGACGAAACCCGCGTCAGCTACGGCATTGGTCGTCAGCTGGGCGACCAATTGCGCGACAACCCGCCACCGGGCGTCAGCCTGGATGCGATCCTGGCCGGCCTGACCGACGCCTTCGCCGGCAAGCCAAGCCGTGTGGGCCAGGAAGAAATGTCCGCCAGCTTCAAGGTCATCCGCGAAATCATGCAGGCCGAAGCCGCCGCCAAAGCCGAAGCCGCTGCTGGCGAAGGTCGTGCGTTCCTGGCTGAAAATGCCAAGCGCGACGGCATCACCACCCTGGCTTCGGGCTTGCAATTTGAAGTGCTGACCCAGGGTGAAGGCGCCAAGCCGACCCGTGAAGACCAGGTGCGTACCCACTACCACGGCACCCTGATCGACGGCACCGTGTTCGACAGCTCCTACGATCGTGGCCAGCCAGCCGAATTCCCGGTAGGCGGCGTGATCCCAGGCTGGACCGAAGCGCTGCAACTGATGAATGCCGGCAGCAAATGGCGCCTGTACGTGCCGAGCGAACTGGCTTACGGCGCCCAGGGCGTTGGCAGCATCCCGCCGCACAGCGTTCTGGTGTTCGACGTCGAGCTGTTGGACGTTCTGTAAGGCAATAGCAGGCCTTTGTGGGAGCGGGTTTGCTCGCGATGGCGGTCAGTCAGTCGAGTTAATGTTGACTGACACGCCGTCATCGCGAGCGGGCTCGCTCCCACAGGGCTTGTGTGCTCATCCGTGAAACTTGCCATTGAAATCACTCGTCGGGCGCAATGCCCGGGCATAGCAGAACAGGAACAGGTTTCGCACCAGCTCCTTGAGCACCAGCGGTTCGCTGGAGTTCAGGCTGTTGATGTCCAGGTCTCCCTGGTCCTGTAGTTCGCTCAAGGCTTCTTCTTCAAGCACCGCACAGACTTCCCCGGTTTCCCGATGCAGGATCCTGAGGTAAGGATGTGGGCGGTCCAGCCAGGCATCGATCAAATAAGTCATGGTTCTCATCTCCTTGATGGGTTTAATGAGAATAATTCTTATTATCGAAATAGCAAGGCTCTATTTGTATTCCGGTTTGTTTTCTGACGATGGGTTGTCGCAGCTCGCGGCGGCTGGCGTTTGGCTGGCATGTGCAAAACCGGGCTGAAGCGGGGAGGGCGCGGCACCATCCCACGCAAGGCGCGGGATGGGATGCAGAAGGCTCAGACCTTTCTGACGAACTCGGATTTGAGTTTCATCGGGCCGATGCCATCGATCTTGCAGTCAATGTCATGATCGCCGTCGCACAGGCGGATGTTCTTGACCTTGGTGCCCACCTTGACCACCAGCGACGTGCCCTTGACCTTGAGGTCCTTGATCACGGTAATGGTGTCGCCGTCCTGCAGGACGTTGCCGACCGAGTCTTTCTTCACGGTGTCATCGGACGCCGCTTCGACTTCGCCGGTGGCAGACCATTCGTGGGCACACTCCGGGCAGACCAGTTGGGTACCGTCTTCGTAAGTGTATTCGGAATTGCATTTCGGGCAGGGTGGCAACGTGCTCACTAAGGTTCCTTGGTATCAGGAGGGCAAAAGGGCGCACATTATATAGGGTTTTTTGCGAGGAGGGTGGTGCTGCGAAGGCATTGTGGCGAGGGGATAAATCCCCTCGCCACAGAGGCCCTTGGATCAGTGGGTACGGGCGACCGCAAACTCGCTCAATTCCACCAGGGCATCGCGGTACTCGCTGGCCGGCAGGGCATTGAGGCATTTGATTGCGCGGGCGACATAGTCCCGGGCCAGTTTCGCGGTGTAGTCCAGCGAGCCGGAGGCTTCGACCGCTGCGCGAATGCTTTCCAGGTCTTCGATGCCGCCTTTCTGGATGGCCTGGCGTACCAGGGCCGCCTGTTCTGGCGACCCTTCGCGCATGGTGTAGATCAGCGGCAGGGTCGGCTTGCCCTCGGCGAGGTCGTCACCGACGTTCTTGCCCAGGGTTTCGGCGTCGCCCTTGTAGTCCAACAGGTCGTCCACCAACTGGAAGGCCACGCCCAGGTGGTCGCCGAAGGTGCGCAGCGCTTCGCTCTGCTCGGCGGTCGCGCCGGCCAGCGCGGCGGCGCTGTGGGTCGAGGCTTCGAAGAGCATCGCGGTCTTGCCGCGGATGACCTCCATGTAGGTTTCCTCGGTGGTGCTGGCGTCACGCACCTTGGACAACTGCAGTACTTCGCCTTCAGCGATGATGCGAGTGGCCTGGGACAGGATCTTCATCACCGGCATCGAGCCCAGTTCGACCATCATTTCGAACGAGCGCGAGTACAGGAAATCGCCCACCAATACACTTGGGGCGTTGCCCCACATGGCATTGGCGGTCGAGCGGCCACGGCGCATGCCGGACATGTCGACCACGTCGTCATGCAGCAAGGTGGCGGTATGCAGGAATTCGATGGTGGCAGCCAGCAGGCGCAGGTCGTCGCCTTCGCGACCCAGGGCCTTGCCACACAGGAGCACCAATAAAGGACGCAGGCGCTTGCCGCCAGCCGAGGTGATGTAGTCGCCGATTTTCGACACCAGCGGCACTCGGGAAGTCAGCTGCTTCTTGATGATGCCGTCGACGGCACTAAAATCGTCCGCCACTGCGCGGTAGAAAGCTTGGGGTTGCATCAGCGACAGGCGCTCCAGAAGGGTTGCGCGGCATGCTAGGACCCACGTCCGGGGCTGTCAAGGCACGATGGACGGCTACTTGCATCGCCAGGACAGCTTGCGTACAATCGCGCACCCTGAACTTCCTGGGCAGCACCTGCCTTACGCAATTGCATCCGGGCCTTCCAGCCCATGCAGCCATGCCAGCCAATACCTCTTCTTCTAAAGCGCTGGGTGAGCAGGATTATCGGAGAAATACCATGTCTTATGCAGTAATCGTTACTGGTGGCAAGCAATACAAGGTCGCCCCAGGTGAATACCTGAAGATCGAAAAACTGGAAGTCGCTACCGGCGAATCCGTGACTTTTGATCGCGTTCTGTTGGTCGCCAATGGCGATGACGTGAATATCGGTGCTCCAGTTGTTGCTGGCGCGACCGTTGTGGCTGAAGTGATCTCCCAAGGTCGTCACGATAAAGTCCGCATCATCAAGTTCCGTCGTCGTAAGCACCACATGAAGCGTATGGGCCACCGCCAGTGGTACACCGAGATCAAAATCACCGGTATTCAGGCTTAATTTCAGCCTAATTCCTCACTAGGAGAATTGAACTCATGGCACACAAAAAAGCTGGTGGTAGTACCCGTAACGGTCGCGACTCAGAAGCCAAACGCCTTGGCGTGAAGATGTATGGCGGCCAGAAAATCATTCCGGGCAACATCATCGTGCGTCAGCGCGGCACCCAATTCCACGCCGGTTACGGTGTAGGCATGGGTAAGGATCACACCCTCTTCGCTAAAATCGAAGGCGTGATCAAGTTCGAAGTAAAGGGCGCGTTCAACCGCCGTTACGTGAGCGTTGTCGCGGCTTAATCGCGAGAATGCTGGAGAAGCCCTGTCTTGCGACGGGGCTTTTTCGTTTGTGGGGTGAGTCTCTTGCAAAGCTGTTTGTATGGGCTGCCGGCGCTGCTATCGGGCGCTTGATCTGGTCGCTGCGTTCATTTTTGCAAGAGTCTTATGTCTTGTTTTTTTCGACTCGTCCGTATGGCGAGAGGCGTGTGTCATGAAGTTTGTTGATGAAGTATCGATTCGAGTAAAGGCCGGCGACGGCGGCAATGGTTGCATGAGTTTCCGTCGGGAAAAGTTCATTGAAAACGGTGGTCCGAACGGTGGTGACGGCGGCGACGGCGGCTCGATCTTCATGCTCGCTGATGAGAACCTCAATACCCTGGTGGACTACCGATACACCCGGCACTTCGATGCCGAGCGTGGCTCCAACGGTGGCAGCACCGACTGCACCGGTAAGAAGGGTGAGGACCTGGTCCTGCGCGTTCCGGTCGGTACCACGGTGATCGACTCCGCGACTCAGGAAGTCATTGGCGACCTGACCAAGCCGGGCCAGCGTCTGCTGGTGGCTCATGGTGGTTGGCATGGCCTGGGCAACACCCGCTTCAAGTCCAGTACCAACCGTGCGCCGCGCCAGACTACGCCAGGCAAGCCGGGCGAGCAGCGCGACCTGAAGTTGGAAATGAAGGTGCTGGCCGACGTGGGCCTGCTGGGCTTGCCGAACGCCGGTAAAAGTACCTTCATTCGCTCGGTGTCGGCCGCCAAGCCGAAAGTGGCGGACTACCCGTTCACCACGCTGGTGCCGAACCTGGGCGTGGTCAGTGTCGATCGCTGGAAAAGCTTCGTAGTCGCGGACATCCCGGGGCTGATCGAGGGCGCTTCCGATGGCGCCGGCCTGGGGATTCGCTTCCTCAAGCACTTGTCCCGCACCCGCCTGCTGCTGCATCTCGTGGACATGGCGCCGCTGGATGAAAGCAATGCTGCCGATGCCGCCGAAGTCATTGTCAGCGAGCTGACCAAGTTCAGCCCGGCCCTGGCCGAGCGTGATCGCTGGCTGGTATTGAACAAGTGTGACCAGATCCTCGAAGAAGAGCACGAGGAGCGGGTCAAGGAAATCGTCGACCGCCTGGAGTGGGAAGGTCCGGTCTACGTGATCTCCGCCATTGCCAAAGAAGGCACCGAGCGCCTGTGTCACGACATCATGCGCTACCTGGAAGATCGCGCCGATCGCCTGGCCAATGACCCGGTCTACAAGGAAGAGCTGGCCGAACTCGATCAGCGCATCGAAGATGAAGCCCGTGCGCAGTTGCAGGCGCTGGATGACCAGCGTGCCCTGCGTCGCAGTGGTGTGAAGTCGGTCCATGACATCGGCGAGGATGACTGGGATGAAGAAGATGTGGATGACGAAGATGGTCCGGAGATCATCTACGTTCGCGACTGATCCTGAAATGTTCGTCCGTTAAGCTGCAAAACCTGTGGGAGCGAGCCTGCTCGCGAATACGTTATATCAGCCAATGTCCATGTCGCTGATCCAGCGCTTTCGCGAGCGGGCTCGCTCCCACAGGTTTAAGTGGCTCGGCGCGGTGTTATCATCGCAGCCAGCCGGTTTCCAGGGCGCCGCTCATTCGAGCGGCGTTTTGGTGTCTGCAAAACGCAAATACGAATAATCCCATGGGCGGCGCTGGGTCGCGCCGTTCGCTGGCAAAGGTTGAAGATGATGCGGAGCAAGGTGACGGGTGCGCGGCGCTGGGTCGTAAAGATCGGCAGTGCACTGCTGACGGCGGATGGCAAGGGCCTGGATCGCAAGGCGATGGCGGTGTGGGTCGAGCAGATGGTGGCCTTGCATGAGGCTGGCGTCGAGCTGGTGCTGGTCTCTTCGGGGGCGGTGGCGGCCGGTATGAGCCGCCTGGGCTGGACGTCGCGACCCAGCGCGATGCATGAGTTGCAGGCAGCCGCCGCTATTGGTCAGATGGGTCTCGTGCAGGCTTGGGAATCCAGCTTCGCCGAGCATGGTCGTCATACGGCGCAGATTCTCCTGACTCACGATGACCTCTCCGACCGCAAGCGTTACCTCAATGCTCGCAGTACCTTGCGCGCGCTGGTAGAGCTGAAAGTCATCCCGGTGATCAACGAGAACGATACCGTGGTCACCGATGAGATCCGTTTCGGCGACAACGACACCTTGGCCGCGCTGGTGGCGAACCTGGTGGAGGCCGATCTGCTGGTGATTCTCACTGACCGCGACGGCATGTTCGACGCCGATCCGCGCACCAATCCCGACGCCAAGCTGATCTACGAAGCCCGTGCCGATGATTCGGCCCTGGACGCGGTCGCGGGCGGCACCGGTGGCGCGCTGGGGCGTGGCGGCATGCAAACCAAGCTGCGTGCCGCACGCCTGGCGGCGCGCTCCGGTGCTCACACCATCATCATCGGTGGTCGGCTGGAGCGGGTGTTGGATCGCCTGAAAGCGGGCGAGCACATCGGTACGTTGCTCTCGCCTGAGCGCGGCATGTTGGCGGCGCGCAAGCAATGGCTGGCCGGCCATCTGCAAACCCGCGGCACGTTGGTGCTGGATGCGGGGGCCGTGACGGCGCTGTCCCAGGGCAACAAAAGTCTGCTGCCGGTGGGTGTGAAACTGGTCCAGGGCAGCTTCCGGCGTGGCGAGATGGTGGTGTGCGTGGCGCCGGATGGGCGCGAGATCGCCCGTGGCCTGGCGAACTACAGTGCGCTGGAGGCGCAGAAAATCATTGGGCAATCGTCTGACGCGATTGTTGGTCTGCTGGGTTACATGGCTGAGCCTGAGCTGGTTCACCGCGACAACCTGATTCTTGTCTAAGGAAATTACATGGGTTTGGCAAAAGGATTGATCGGCCTGCTGTTGACGATGCCGTTGCTGGCTTCGGCCGAGGAGATTGGTCAGGTGTCGACGGTGTTCAAGTTTGTTGGACCGAACGACCGGATCGTGGTCGAGGCGTTCGACGATCCCAAAGTGGATGGCGTGACTTGTTATCTGTCCCGGGCCAAGACTGGTGGCGTGAAGGGCGGCCTGGGGCTGGCCGAGGATCGCGCAGAGGCGTCCATCGCCTGTCGCCAGGTAGGGCCGATCAGCTTCAAGGGTGAGCTCAAGGACGGCGAGGAGGTGTTTCGTGAGCGCACCTCGCTGGTGTTCAAGACCATGCAGGTGGTGCGGTTCCTCGACAAGAAGCGCAACACGCTGGTGTACCTGGTCTACAGCGATCGCGTGATCGAGGGCAGTCCGCAGAATGCGGTGACGGCGATTCCAATCCTGCCGTGGGCGCACGCGCAATAATCGATACGCAGCCCCTGTGGGGGCAAAGCTTCTGTGGGGAGCGGATCTCTGTGGGAGCAAGGCTTGCCCGCGATGCAGGCGCCTCGGTTTGTCTGAATGCTGGGGCGATGCCGTCGCGGGCAAGCCTTGCTCCCACAGAAGCCTTGCTCTCACAGAGATCCGCTCCCCACAGAGGTCTGCCTCTACATAATTTTGTGTGGTGTGAAAAATCCCAGGCAATAAAAAACCGACCCGGAGGTCGGTTTTTTAACGAGCGCGTCGCTTAGGCAGCAGCGGCAACGTTCAGGGCCTTTACGTGGCCATTCAGGCGGCTCTTATGACGAGCAGCCTTGTTCTTGTGGATGATGCCTTTATCGGCCATACGGTCGATAACAGGCACAGCCAGAACGTAGGCAGCTTGAGCTTTTTCAGCGTCTTTTGCGTCGATGGCCTTAACTACGTTTTTGATGTAGGTACGAACCATGGAACGCAGGCTGGCGTTGTGGCTGCGACGCTTCTCAGCCTGTTTTGCACGTTTTTTGGCGGAAGGTGAGTTGGCCACCGTCGAGCTCCTCGAAAGACTTTTTGGGAAATAGCAAACAAAATAGGCCGCGAATCATGCCGATGAGTTGAGGTCTTGTCAAGGGCGGGTGACGCGTTCCGCTGAATGGCAGGTACAACGCACCGGGTGATTTCTTTCCGGCGTGTGACCTGTAAACTCGCGGGCTTTGGCGCTGTGCTGTTTAGCGGCGCGGAGTATCGCACAAGTGGGCGCGTTGTTCGCCTGCTGTTTATCGACAGGCTGAAACTCTTTTCATGAATCTGCTCAAATCGTTGGCTGCCGTCAGCTCTATCACGATGCTTTCCCGCGTCCTGGGGTTCGTTCGCGACACGCTCATCGCACGAATATTCGGTGCCGGAATGGCCACCGACGCCTTCTTCATCGCCTTCAAACTGCCCAATCTGTTGCGCCGGATCTTCGCCGAAGGGGCGTTTTCCCAGGCCTTCGTACCAATCCTGGCGGAATATAAAAGCCAGAAGGGCGACGAGGCGACCCGTACCTTCATTGCCTATGTCACCGGTCTGCTGACGCTGGTGCTCGCGCTCGTCACGACGGCCGGCATGCTCGCCGCGCCCTGGGTGATCTGGGCCACGGCGCCGGGCTTTACCGACACTCCGGAAAAATACCAGCTCACTACCGATCTCTTGCGGGTGACCTTTCCTTATATATTGCTGATTTCCCTGTCGTCCCTGGCCGGAGCGATCCTCAATACCTGGAACCGCTTTTCGGTACCGGCCTTCGTGCCGACGTTGCTCAACGTCAGCATGATCGTGTTTGCGGTGTTCCTGACGCCGTATTTCAACCCTCCGGTGATGGCCCTCGGCTGGGCAGTACTGGTGGGCGGCCTGGCGCAGCTGCTGTACCAACTGCCCTACCTGAAGAAGATTGGCATGCTGGTACTGCCGCGCCTGAACCTGCGCGACAGCGGCGTCTGGCGGGTGCTCAAGCAGATGCTGCCGGCAATTCTCGGGGTGTCGGTGAGCCAGATTTCCCTGATCATCAACACCATTTTCGCCTCGTTCCTGGTGGCCGGCTCGGTGTCGTGGATGTACTACGCCGACCGCCTGATGGAGCTGCCGTCCGGCGTGCTGGGCGTGGCGCTGGGTACGATCCTGTTGCCGACCCTGGCCAAGACCTATGCCAGCCGGGACCGCCAGGAGTACTCGCGCATTCTCGACTGGGGCCTGCGCCTGTGCTTCGTGCTGGTGCTGCCATGTGCGGTGGCCCTGGGGATCCTGGCCGAACCCCTGACCGTCTCGCTGTTCCAGTATGGCCAGTTCAAGGCGTTCGATGCCCTGATGACCCAGCGGGCCCTGATTGCCTACTCGGTGGGGTTGCTGGGGATTATCCTGATCAAGGTGCTGGCGCCAGGGTTCTACGCCCAGCAGAACATCCGCACGCCGGTGAAGATCGCCATTTTCACCCTGGTGATGACGCAATTGTTCAACCTCTTGCTGATCGGTCCCTTGGCTCACGCCGGCCTGGCCCTGGCGATCAGTATTGGCGCCTGCCTCAACGCCGGGCTGCTGTTCTACCAGCTGCGCAAGCAGAAGATGTATCAAGCGCAGCCAGGATGGGGCGCGTTCGGCCTCAAGCTGCTGGTGGCCGTGGTAGTGATGGCGGCGGTGTTGCTGGGGGCGATGCACTTCATGCCGGCCTGGGGCGAAGGGCAGATGCTCGAGCGTTTCCTGCGCCTCGGCGTGTTGGTCGTCGCGGGCGTGGTGGTCTATTTCGGCATGTTGCTGCTGATGGGGTTCCGTCTGCGTGACTTCAATCGCAAGGCCTTGCGCTGAGGGATTGCCCTCGACGGGGGCGGGTCGGGCAGTGGTTTTGTCGGTTCGATCACTTTGGGTTACGGTGTTGCCTGTCGTTGGCCGCCGGGTGTGGTTATAATCGGCCACTTTATGAGCAAGAAGCGCGTTATGCAGCTGGTTCGAGGCCTCCACAACCTGCGTCCCCGGCATCGGGGCTGTGTCGCCACCATTGGCAACTTCGACGGTGTTCACCGTGGCCACCAGGCTATCCTGGCGCGGCTGCGCGAGCGTGCGCTGGAGCTGGGCCTGCCCAGTTGCGTGGTCATCTTCGAGCCGCAACCCCGGGAGTTTTTTGCCCCGGACACCGCGCCGGCCCGTCTGGCCCGCTTGCGGGACAAACTGCAACTGCTGGCCGCCGAAGGCGTCGACCGGGTCCTGTGCCTGGCTTTCAACGAGCGCCTGAGCAAGCTCAGCGCCGCAGAATTCGTCGAGACCATCCTGGTGGGCGGTCTCGACGTGAAGCATCTGGAGGTCGGCGACGACTTCCGTTTCGGCTGTGACAGGGCGGGGGATTTCACCTACCTGCAGCAGGCCGGCCTCGCCCGTGGCTTTACCGTTGAGGCGGCGCAGACCGTCGAGATGGATGGCTTGCGTGTCAGCAGCACCCAGGTCCGCAACGCCCTGGCCGCTGCCGACTTCGAATTGGCCGAGCGCTTGCTCGGCCGTCCGTACCGGATTGCCGGGCGGATCCTGCACGGACAGAAACTGGCGCGCCAATTGGGTACGCCGACCGCCAACGTGCAACTCAAGCGTCGTCGTGTGCCGCTGACCGGGGTATTCCTGGTGAGCGTCGAGATCGATGGCAAGGCCTGGCCCGGCGTCGCCAATATCGGTGTACGCCCTACGGTCCAGGGAGATGGCAAGGCCCATCTCGAAGTACATGTTCTGGATTTTGCCGGCGATCTGTATGACCGGCGTTTGACGGTGGTTTTCCACCAGAAGCTGCGTGAAGAGCAGCGTTTTGCCTCCCTGGAGGCGCTCAAGACGGCGATCCATGCAGATATCGCCGCCGCCCGTGCCCTTGTCGCAACCAGCGCCAATCGCTAATGAAGAGCCTTAAATGACCGACTATAAAGCCACGCTAAACCTTCCGGACACCGCCTTCCCTATGAAGGCCGGCCTGCCTCAGCGCGAACCACAGATTCTGCAGCGTTGGGACAGCATTGGCCTGTACGGAAAGTTGCGCGAAATTGGCAAGGATCGTCCGAAGTTCGTCCTGCACGACGGTCCTCCCTACGCCAACGGCACCATTCACATCGGTCACGCGCTGAACAAGATTCTCAAGGACATGATCATCCGCTCCAAGACCCTGTCGGGTTTTGACGCGCCGTATGTTCCGGGCTGGGACTGCCACGGCCTGCCGATCGAGCACAAGGTGGAAGTGACCCTCGGCAAGAACCTGGGCGCGGACAAGACCCGCGAGCTGTGCCGTGCCTACGCCACCGAGCAGATCGAAGGGCAAAAGTCCGAATTCATCCGCCTCGGCGTGCTGGGCGACTTCGCCAACCCCTACAAGACCATGGATTTCAAGAACGAAGCCGGAGAAATCCGTGCCCTGGCGAAAATCGTCGAGGGTGGCTTCGTGTTCAAGGGCCTCAAGCCAGTGAACTGGTGCTTCGATTGCGGTTCGGCCCTGGCCGAGGCGGAAGTCGAGTACGAGAACAAGAAGTCGTCGACCATCGACGTGGCGTTCCCGATTGCCGATGAAGACAAGCTCGCCGCCGCTTTCGGCCTGGGCAAGCTGGCCAAGCCGGCCGCCATCGTGATCTGGACTACCACCCCGTGGACCATCCCGGCCAACCAGGCCCTCAACGTCCATCCGGAGTTCAACTACGCCCTGGTCGATGTTGGCGACAAGCTGCTGGTGTTGGCTGAAGAGCTGGTCGAATCCTGCCTGTCCCGTTACGGCCTCGAAGGCTCGGTGCTGGCGACTGCGCCGGGCTCGGCGCTGGAACTGATCAACTTCCGTCACCCGTTCTACGACCGTCTGTCGCCGGTGTACCTGGCCGACTACGTGGAGCTGGGCGCAGGCACTGGCGTGGTTCACTCCGCGCCGGCCTATGGTGTCGACGACTTCGTGACCTGCAAGAAATACGGCATGGTCAACGATGACATCCTCAACCCGGTCCAGAGCAATGGCGTATACGTGCCGTCCCTGGAGTTCTTTGGCGGCCAGTTCATCTGGAAAGCCAACCCGGCCATCGTCGACAAGCTGACAGAGGTCGGTGCGCTGCTGCACACCACCGTCATCGAACACAGCTACATGCACTGCTGGCGCCACAAGACCCCGTTGATCTACCGCGCCACCGCGCAGTGGTTCATCGGCATGGACAAGCAACCTGCCAGCGGCGATACCCTGCGCCAGCGCTCGCTCAAGGCTATCGAGGACACCCAGTTCGTTCCGGCCTGGGGCCAGGCACGCCTGCACTCGATGATCGCCAACCGTCCGGACTGGTGCATCTCCCGCCAGCGCAACTGGGGCGTGCCGATCCCATTCTTCCTGAACAAGGAAAGCGGTGAGCTGCACCCGCGTACCGTCGAGCTGATGGAGGCCGTTGCCAAACGTGTCGAAGTCGAGGGCATCGAAGCCTGGTTCAAGATGGACGCCGCCGAGCTGCTGGGCGACGAAGCACCGCTGTACGACAAGATCAGCGACACCCTGGACGTCTGGTTCGACTCCGGCACCACCCACTGGCACGTGCTGCGCGGTTCGCACCCGATGGGCCATGAGAGCGGCCCGCGTGCCGACCTGTACCTGGAAGGTTCGGACCAGCACCGCGGCTGGTTCCACTCGTCCCTGCTGACCGGTTGTGCCATCGACAACCACGCGCCGTACCGCGAGTTGCTGACCCACGGTTTCACCGTCGACGAGGCCGGCCGCAAGATGTCCAAGTCCCTGGGCAACGTGATCGCGCCGCAGAAAGTCAACGACACCCTGGGCGCCGACATCATGCGCCTGTGGGTCGCCTCCACCGACTACTCCGGCGAGATGGCGGTTTCCGAGCAGATCCTGCAGCGCAGCGCGGACGCCTACCGGCGCATCCGTAATACCGCGCGCTTCCTGCTGTCGAACCTGACCGGTTTCGACCCTGCCACCGACCTGCTGCCGGCCGAAGACATGCTGGCCCTGGACCGCTGGGCCGTGGACCGTACCCTGCTGCTGCAACGCGAGTTGCAGGAACACTACGGTGAATACCGTTTCTGGAACGTCTACTCGAAGATCCACAACTTCTGCGTGCAGGAGCTGGGTGGTTTCTACCTCGACATCATCAAGGACCGCCAGTACACCACCGGCGCCAACAGCAAGGCACGCCGCTCGTGCCAGACCGCGCTGTTCCACATCAGTGAGGCGTTGGTGCGCTGGATCGCGCCAATCCTGGCGTTCACCGCCGACGAGCTGTGGGAATACCTGCCAGGCGAGCGCAACGAATCGGTGATGCTCAACACCTGGTACGAAGGCCTGAGCGAATTGCCCCAAGGCTTCGAGCTGGACCGTGCCTACTGGGACCGGATCATGGCGGTCAAGGCCGCGGTCAACAAGGAAATGGAAATCCAGCGCGCGGCCAAGGCCGTCGGTGGCAACCTGCAGGCCGAAGTGACCCTCTACGCCGAGGAAGCCCTGAGCGGCGACCTGGCCAAACTGGGTAACGAACTGCGCTTCGTGCTGATCACCTCCACTGCCAGTGTCGCGCCGTTGGTGCAGGCTCCGGCCGATGCCGTGGTGACCGAAGTGGCCGGGCTGAAGCTCAAGGTGGTCAAGTCGGGCTTCGTCAAGTGCGCCCGTTGCTGGCACTGCCGCGAAGACGTCGGCGTGAATCCGGAACATCCGGAAATCTGCGGGCGTTGTGTCGACAACATCAGCGGTACCGGCGAGGTTCGCCACTATGCCTAACGCAGCGGGCCGTTTCGGACGGCTGGGCTGGCTCTGGTTGAGCGTGCTGGTCCTGGTCATCGACCAGGCCAGCAAGTTCTACTTCGAAGGCTCGTTGACCATGTACCAGCAAATTGTGGTCATCCCCGATTACTTCAGCTGGACCCTGGCCTACAACACCGGCGCGGCGTTCAGCTTCCTGGCCGACAGTTCGGGCTGGCAGCGCTGGCTGTTCGCCCTGATCGCCGTAGTGGTCAGCGCGGTGCTGGTGGTTTGGCTCAAGCGCCTGGGCCGCAACGAAACCTGGCTGGCCGTGGCGCTGGCGCTGGTGCTCGGCGGTGCCCTGGGCAATCTCTATGACCGCATTGCCTTGGGGCACGTGATCGATTTCATCCTGGTGCATTGGCAGAACCGCTGGTATTTCCCGGCGTTCAACTTCGCTGACAGCGCCATCACCGTGGGCGCCATCATGCTCGCCCTGGACATGTTCAAAAGCAAGAAAACCGGAGAAGCCGTCCATGACTGAGCAGCGTATCGCTCAAAACACCGAAGTGACGCTTCACTTCGCCCTGCATCTGGAAAATGGCGACACCGTCGATAGCACCTTCGACAAGTCCCCGGCTGTGTTCAAGGTAGGCGACGGTAACCTGTTGCCAGGCTTCGAGGCGGCGATCTTCGGTTTCAAGGCCGGCGACAAGCGCACCGTGGTCGTGACACCGGAAAACGCCTTTGGTCAGCCCAACCCGCAAAACGTGCAGACCATGCCACGCTCGCAGTTCCAGGACATGGAGCTGTCCGAGGGCTTGCTGGTGATCTTCAACGACGCGGCCAATACCGAGTTGCCGGGTGTGGTGAAGGTTTTTGACGACGCCCAGGTGACCGTGGACTTCAACCATCCCTTGGCGGGCAAGACCTTGAATTTCGAAGTGGAAATCCTCGACGTCAAGGCGGTTTAAGATTTAACGGGCAATCACTGCTCTCACACTACCTGTGGGAGCGAGCCTGCTCGCGATAGCTGAGTCACAATCGCTACCGAGGTGACTGATCCACCGCATCGCGAGCAGGCTCGCTCCCACAGACACGAGGCACAGTATGCAAATCAAACTCGCCAACCCCCGTGGCTTCTGCGCCGGCGTGGACCGGGCGATCGAAATCGTCAACCGCGCCCTGGAAGTCTTCGGGCCGCCGATCTATGTGCGCCACGAAGTGGTCCACAACAAATTCGTCGTCGAAGACCTGCGCAGTCGCGGGGCCATTTTCGTCGAGGAACTGGATCAGGTGCCGGACGATGTCATCGTGATCTTCAGTGCCCATGGGGTTTCCCAGGCGGTGCGTACCGAAGCGGCTGGTCGTGGCCTGAAGGTGTTCGACGCGACCTGCCCGTTGGTGACCAAGGTCCATATCGAAGTGGCGCGCTACAGCCGCGACGGTCGCGAATGCATCCTGATCGGCCACGAAGGGCATCCGGAAGTCGAAGGCACCATGGGGCAGTACGACGCCAGTAACGGCGGTGCGATCTACCTGGTCGAAGACGAGGAGGACGTGGCAGCCTTGCAAGTGCGTAACCCGGAAAAACTCGCCTTCGTCACCCAGACCACCTTGTCCATGGACGATACCAGCCGGGTGATCGATGCGCTGCGTTCGCGTTTCCCGGCCATTGGCGGGCCGCGCAAGGACGACATCTGCTACGCCACCCAGAATCGTCAGGACGCGGTCAAGCAACTGGCTGACGAGTGCGACGTCGTGCTGGTAGTCGGTAGCCCGAACAGCTCCAACTCCAATCGCCTGCGTGAGCTGGCCGAACGCATGGGAACGCCGGCCTACCTGATCGACGGTGCCGAGGACATGCAACGCAGCTGGTTCGACGGCATCGAGCACATCGGCATTACCGCAGGTGCTTCTGCGCCGGAGGTCCTGGTGCGCGGTGTGATCCAGCAATTGCAGGCCTGGGGTGCCATCGGTGCCGATGAACTGGCCGGCCGGGAGGAAAACATCACGTTTTCCATGCCCAAGGAACTACGCGTCCGCTCCCTGCTTTAAGCTCTTTTTGCACAGGGCCTGCTCGCTCTCCTCGCTGCGCAGGCTGACGCGGCCGGTGGGTGACAGCACCAATTGATGATGGCTGACTGGCTGATGCCGGGCGCACACGTGCAAAGTGCCCGCCTGAAAGGCACCGCTGGGCAGCAGCGCCGCACCATGGCCGGCGAACGTCACCCGGTGCTTCACCGGCCAGTTACCCACCACCCGGGCGCGATTGCTGCGCTGTTCCAGCAGTGTCCGGTCATCGTCTTCCAATCTGATTTGCCACCCCTGGCTCCAATCGTTGTCTATCCCTTGAATGGTCACTGTGCGGTTGCGCGTGATGGCTTCGCTGCGGGCACTGCGCAAACCGCTGGCCAACCGTTGCGCGGTGTCGTTGCGTTCAGTGGATTCCACAAGCGCTTTGAAACTTGAACTGGCCCACGGCAGAACAATTGCGGCAATCGCCAGTCCCATGAGCAGTTCGATCAGGCTGAAACCCTGTTGGGGCATGCAATCTCCTCCCTGGAGAGTGTGGGGCGGTCCTTGAGGACTTGGGGACCTCACTGTGGCGAGGGGATTTATCCCCGCTGGGGTGCGAAGCAGCCCCAAAAACAGTCAACACAATCTGTCCGATACACCGAGGTATCAGGATTTAGGGCTGCTGCGCACCCCAGCGGGGATAAATCCCCTCGCCACAGGGGGCACTGCCCTGAATGAACTGCATCAAGCACGCGCCAATGGTTTGTTCTAGCGTTACACAAGCAGGTATAGCCGACGGCAACGGAGGGCATCGATGGATCTTCGTACAAAAGGTTTCACGCTGATCGAGGTGTTGGTAGCCCTTGGCGTACTGCTGATCCTCATCACCATGGCGGTGCCGGCATTCACCGGTTCGATGCAGGCCACCAAGGCGGATACCGAGGTCGGCGATCTGCGTCGGGCCCTGAACTTTGCCCGCATGGAAGCGATCGACCGGGGTATCACCACGCGCATTCGCCCCACCGCTCAGGGCAGCATCTGGAGCGGCGAACTGACGGTGTATGACGGTACTGGCAATCTGGCCAATGTATTGCGGGTTGTTCCTGCGATGAGCAGTGGTGCGACTCTGACGCTAACCTCAGACGTGACCAACATTGATTTCAACAACCTGGGTGGGTTGTCGGCACCGGCCACACCGGTGAGCTTCAATTATGTGCGGGGCTCGCAGAGCAGGACGCTTAGCGTTTGCCTCAATGGACGAATCGTATTGGGTGGAAGTTGCGGATGAAGGGTTGCAGTAAAAGGCCACAGGAGGGCATGACACTCATCGAAGTGCTGGTGGCCGTGCTGATTCTCGGTGTGGGTTTGCTGGGTGCGGCGATGATCCAGCTCAATGCCCTGAAGTACACCGACAGCTCGCGCATGACCAGCCAGGCCAGCTTCATCGCCTACGACATGCTGGACCGCATCCGCGCCAACTCCGGCGCCGACTACACCGTGACGCCGCCCAGCTCACCCAACCTCAATGTGACCCGGGACCAGGACCTCTACGATTTCAAGACCAATATCGTCAGCTTCGGTGGTGCCACGGCTACCGGGACCATTGCGCTGAACCAGCGGGTCTACACCATCACCATTTCCTGGGACGATGCCCGGGCCGCCAACACCACCAATGCGGCCGATGCACGGCGCAGTTTCGTGCTGACCAGCCGCGCCGCCGTCGATCCGGTAGGAACGCCATGAACAAGCGCTGCCGGGGCTTTGGCCTGATCGAGTTGATGATCGCCCTGGTCATCAGTCTTATCGTGGTCCTGGGGGTGGTGCAGATCTTCATCGCCGCGAAGAACACCTACATCAGCCAGAGTGCGGCGGCGGTGATGCAGGAGGACGCCCGCTTTGCCCTGAGCAAGATGGTCCAGGAGATTCGCATGGTGGGGATGTTCGGTTGCCTGGGCAGCATTACCGACGCGTCTTCTGCCGGGGACTTCAATGCCAGTCAGATCACGCCGATCCGCTGGGACAACGCCAACCAGAAAATGACCCTGGTGACGACGGATGTGGGCAACAGTGGCGGCGTGCCAACCTGGACGGTCCTGTCCGATTGCCGTACCACCGCCACAGCCTACACCGGCGCGCGGGCTCCCGCGGCCGGGCAACTGGCGTTTCCGGTACGCCGGCTGATCTACAGCTTCAGCAACAACCAGTTGTCGATGGGTACCGGGGCCGGCAATCCGACCCTGGCGGTGCTGGTGGACAACGTCCGCACGTTCGACGTGACCTTCGGCGTAGCCGGCAGCTCGACGGACATCGCGGCCTCGAGCTACAGCAGCAACCCGTCTGATCCGGCACTGATCCGCAGCGTGCGCCTGACCCTGACACTCTTCGATCCGAGGAACAACGTGCACGACCAGACCTTCAACGTGGTTGCCGCCCTGCGCAACCGGCTCTTGTGAGGGGCGATTGATGAGATCGAGATCCTTCGGACATCGTCAGCGTGGCATGGCATTGCTGGTCAGCCTGGTCTTCCTGCTGTTGCTCACGCTGATCGGCCTGTCATCGATGCAAAGCGCCACCCTCCAGGAAAAGATGACCAGCAGCGTCATGCTGCGCAACCAGTCGTTCCAGATGGCCGAGGCGGCGCTGAGGATGGGCGAGAACGCCGTGCAGGTCGAAACCTACTCGCTGGCGGTCTGCAACACCGCAACCCAGTGCGCGCCACCGCTGGAATCCGCCACGCTGAAGGCGGCAGGGTACTATTCATCGTCGGGAGTCACCTGGGTTGCCGCCGCCGGTGGGTTTTATGGGGTGCAGAACATCGGTACCACGCTTGCGGCGGTCAATGTGCCAAACGGTATCTCGGCGACGCTGTACCGGATCACGGCGGTGGCGGTGGTAGGAGACAACCAGCGCAGCGTGGTGGAGAGCATCTATGCGAAATACTGAGGCTCGCCATGGCTGGCGGCAGGCGCTGTGGGGGGTATTGCTCAGCCTTTACCTGACTGCCCCGGTCTATGGGTTCACGCCTTCGGATTCGCCGTTGTTGAGCGCGGCGGCGGTGACACCGAACGTGATGTTGTTGATCGATGATTCGGGGAGTATGAACAATATTATCTGGGCGGCGGGGTTTGATCCGGCGATCAGCCGTCCACAGATCGCTAGGTGCACCGATGATAGAGGTTGCACAAGTCGAGCTTGGCTGGATATGGATGACGGCAATATTCTGCTAGCGAACCTGTTTCGTGGCGGCTGCTCGAAGGCCGGCAACTGGTTCGGTTTTTATCAAAGCAATTTTGGACAGGTCTGTTTGAGACTTCCCGATCCCGTAGGTAACGCAAATACTCGTTACACGGCTAAATACCTGTCTTATCTTGTGACGATATCGAATGGCGCGGACCGGGACTTCACGACCGGTTCAATCCCTAATGACTACCGAATCAACGTAGCCCGGAATGTCTCCAACGACCTGGTCAGCAGCAATCGCGCCTTGCGTATCGGCCTTGCCACCTTCAACCCGCCCAACAGCGGCAACTCCGGCCCGGGAGGCTATATCGCCCGCTCCGTCAGCGACCTGTCGCCCGTGGCCGGCAGCGTCACCCAGACCCAGGCCAATTCCAACTACACCTCCTTGATAAATGCCATCAACGGCCTGGGCGCGGTCGCGAATACACCGCTGGCCGAGAGCTATTACGAAGTCACCCGCTATTTCCGGGGAATGGCGCCGTACTACAACGGCACGCCCAGCACTTATACCAGCCCGATCCAGTACCGCTGCCAGAAAAACTTCGGCGTAGTGATCACCGACGGCTTGCCCACCTATGACCGGACGTTCCCCTCTGACGACCCGCAGGCCAACGCCAGTGGCGGCCCCCGCCTGCCAAACTGGGACGGCATCAGCAGCAACGACGGCGACAACCCCAATGGTGATGGCGAAGGTGACACGCTGTACCTGGACGACATCGCCAAATTCGCCTTCGACATCGACATGCGCTCCTCCGGCACCGATGCCACCGGCAAAAGCTGGAACACGACGGATTTTCCCCGGCAGTACCTCAATACCTACACCGTCGGTTTCACCGCGAACAACCCAATGTTGTCCGACGCCGCTCGCTACGGCACCGGCAAGTATTACCAGGCGACCGATAGCGAAGGCCTGAGCTCGGCGCTGACATCGGCGCTGAGCGACATCACTTCCAAGGCCGGTTCGGGAGGCGGTGGCACCACCAACGGTGCCACGCTGTCCAGCACGTCCAGCTTCTACCAGACCACCTACGATCCCAAGGACTGGCGCGGGACCATCCGGGCGTTCGGCTTCACTTCGGCAGGCACGGTCAACAGGGCTGCGGTGCAGTGGACCACCGACACCGCCATTGTCCCCGGTGCCACGGCGCCGCTTTATCAATCGTGGAACACCGCGACCAATGCGCCGGTGACCCTGGCTTACGGCAACTTTTCAGCCGCCCAGCAAACCACTCTCAGCCAGAACCTGCCTACGGGGATCACCGGCAACGACCTGGTGGAGTGGAGCAAAGGCACCAACAAAACCGGCTTGAAGGTGCGCAGTGTGTTGCTGGGGGACATCATCAACTCGCCGCTGGTGCTGGCCTCGCCCAATGACCAGACCGCCGCGGACCTGCTGAACGACACCAGCTACAGCACCTACCTGGCGACCAAGGCGGCGGCCATGAACACCAGCCTCGTGGTGAATGCCAATGACGGTTTCTTCAGCGTCATCAACGCGGCCAACGGTACGCGGCGTTACGCCTATATGCCTTCGAGCGTGTTGCCAGGGCTGGGTAACATCGCTGATATCAACTACGTCAACGGCGTGAGCCACAAATTTCTGGTGGATGGTCAGGTTGGCGTATTCGATACGCAATCGGGCAGTGCCTGGAAGACGGTGGCGGTGGGCGGGACCGGGGCCGGCGGCAGGAGTTTCTTTGCGGTGCAACTGTTCGATGCGGCCGCCGGCAATACGCTTCGGGCACTGTGGGAGATCAGCGCGCCGACCGTGGCCAACACCGCCAATGTCTTCAATGACCTGGGTTACGCCTATGCCCGACCCGAAGTCGCCCGGTTGGCGGACGGTCGCTGGGCGGCGTTCATCTCCAATGGCTACGGCAGTAACAGCGGCGTGGCGGCGTTGTATGTGGTGGATATCCGTGACGGTTCGCTGATTCGTAAAATCGTCATCAACAGCAGCGATACCGATAACGGCTTGTCCTCGGTCAAGCTTCGGGTCAACTCCCAGAATGTGGTGCAGGCTGCCTACGGTGGCGATTTGAAAGGGCGGATGTGGAAGTTCGACCTCAGCGGCACCTCCCCGACCAGCTGGGGGCTGGCGTTTGCCGGGCAGCCCTTGTTCACGGCATCTGGCGGGGCGACCCAGCCCATCACCGTTCAACCCTTGCTGGCGGATAATCCCCAGGGTGGGGTCCAGGTTTTTTTCGGTACCGGTAAATTCAACGAGGCAACGGACAAGCTCAACAAGGACCTGCAGGGGTTCTACTCGATCTGGGACGCCACCGGTGGCGCCGGGCAGATCACGGTGTCGAGCCTGCAGGCTCAATCGATTACCGGCGTATTCTCGGGCAGCACGGGGCAGTTCGTGACCACCAGCCAGACCGACGTGACTTACCCGGCGAAAAAAGGCTGGTACCTGCCCCTGGTGTATAACAACGCGCTGACCGGGGAGCGGGTGATCAACCCGGCCAACCTGGTGCTTGGGCGTGTGGTCTTCACCACGGCCGCCGTGGACACCACTGACCCCTGCGCCAGCTTCGGGACCGGCAAGCTGATCGAAGTGGATGCGTTCAGCGGTAAGATGCTCAACTATGCGGTGCTCGATACCAATGGTGACGGCAAGCTCAGCAACCTCGATACGATCTCGGCCGGGGTGGTGTTCACCGGTGGTATCCCGACCTTGAGTGCCGTCGTCAGTGCCAACGGAGCCACCAACATGGTCGTGAACGACTCCGGGGGTGGTATCACCGACCTGCTGAGCAAATCAGTTGGCGGCAGCCGTCGCGTCATGTGGCGACAAATACAGTGAGGGATAAGGGCATGCGCAGAACCAACCGGGGTTTCACCTTGATCGAAATCATGATCGTGATCGCGATCATCGGTATCGTGATCACCGTCGGCTACCCGAGCCTGACCGAATACATGAAAAAAGGCCGGCGTACTGAAATTGCCGGGCTGTTGTCGGAGCAGGCGCAGATTCTCGAGCGCTACTATTCGAAGAACAGCTCCTATAAGGACGCAACCGGGCTGAGCAACGGGAACGATTTCTATACCATCAACCGGACGCTGGCGGACCAGAGCTTTACCCTGACCGCGGTACGCAAAAGTGGCTCATCCATGGCGACGGACAAGTGCGGTGATTTCACCCTCAACAACACGGGGGCGCGTGGCATGATCAACGCCGCTTCCGGGCTGACCACCAAGGATTGCTGGGGTCGCTGAGCCTCCTATTTCGGGCGCTGTGTCGCGCCCTCCAGTCTTATGAGTCGAATCAATACATGACCAGGCAACAGCAAGTGGTGATCGTCGGCGGCGGAGTCATTGGCCTGCTGACGGCGTTCAATCTGGCGTCCGAAGGGCAACGCGTGGTGCTGCTGGAGCGTTCCAGTGTCGGCCAGGAGTCGTCCTGGGCCGGTGGCGGCATCGTTTCGCCGTTGTACCCATGGCGCTACAGCCCGGCGGTCACGGCGCTGGCGCATTGGTCACAGGATTTCTATCCACAGTTGGGCCAACGTTTGTTCGCGGCCACGGGTATTGATCCGCAGGTGCATATCACTGGGCTGTATTGGCTGGACCTGGACGATCAGGACGAAGCGCTGGCCTGGGCCGCGCGGGAAGGGCGGCCGATGCGAACCGTGGATATCTCGGCGGTCCACGATGCGGTGCCGGTACTGGGTACCGGATTCTCCCGGGCGATCTACATGGCTGACGTGGCGAATGTGCGCAATCCCCGGTTGGTGAAGTCCCTCAAGGCTGCGTTGCTGGCGCTGCCCGAGGTCACGCTTCATGAACAATGCGAGGTCAGTGGTTTCATCCGCGACGGCGGGCGCGTCGTGGGGGTGAACAGCTCGGCCGGGGCGATTCGTGGCGATCAGGTAGTGCTGGCTGCAGGGGCCTGGAGCGGGGAGTTGCTCAAGACCCTGGGTCTGAACTTGCCGGTGGAGCCGGTCAAGGGCCAGATGATCCTGTACAAGTGCGCATCGGACTTCCTGTCGAGCATGGTCCTGGCCAAGGGACGTTATGCGATTCCGCGGCGTGATGGGCATATCCTAGTGGGCAGTACCCTGGAACGCGAGGGATTCGACAAGACCCCGACCGACGCGGCGCTGGAGAGTCTGAAGGCCTCGGCGCAGCAATTGATTCCTGCGCTGGCCGAGGCTGAGGTGGTCGGGCATTGGGCCGGGCTGCGGCCTGGATCGCCGGCGGGCGTTCCTTATATTGGCGAGGTGCCGGGGTTTGCGGGGCTGTGGTTGAATTGCGGGCATTATCGCAATGGGTTGGTGTTGGCACCGGCGTCGTGTCAGTTGTTTGCGGATGTGATGCTGGGGCGTGAGCCGGTGATTGATCCTGCGCCGTATTCGCCGGCGGGGCGGATGTAGGATCTTGCGGTGTACTCCGATCCAATTGTGGGAGCGAGCCTGCTCGCGATGGCGGTCTTACTGGGTACATATCCATTGCTGCGGTAACGGCTACTTATGGTTCCGCTCTTACAGCGGGTTACTTTTGGCAGACGCCCCAAAAGTAACCAAAAAGGCTTGGCCCCACCACTCGGCACCTCGCCTAGGCTCGGTGTGCCCTCACTTCGGCCAGCGTGGTTAATGGGGCCCGAAGATCAAAAGCAAAAGCAAAAGCAAAAAAGCGAGCGGGTCTGGTCTTGAGGCTGGCTCCGGTGCCCCCTGTGGGAGCGAGCCTGCTCGCGATGGCGTCGGTTCATGCAGCACTTTTCAAACTGACCCACCGCCATCGCGAGCAGGCTAGCTCCCACGGGGATTGGTGTTGGGTGAGAAGGAACAAGTTGCCGCAGAGTTGTTGTGAGCGAGCTGACAGCCGTTCGAGATTTGTGGGAATGGTCGGACAACGTTCAAGCTGAAGCTGACTTTTCCGACGAGTTTTGGCGGTTGCCGGGTGGGAAGGCTTATCGTTAACCTCTTTCGGTCGCTGCCAATTCAGCGTCCGGGCGTCGCGGCCTGTCTAAAACTTGGTAATCCATTTTCTTGCTGGAGTACCGCAATGAGTGACAAGTCTCAATCACGTTCAGAAACCCATAACACTTCTCCCCGGTCCAGCCTTAACCCAGAAAAGCTCGATGAAGCCGCCAAGCGCGCCCTCGACTATTACCTGGCCCCTCCACCTGAAGTCAAAAAGAAACCAGCCTCAAGCCAGTTATTCACCGTCATGGAAGGCATAGACGCCGAATGCCTCCTCGCCAACCTGAGCGAAACCCTGGCATCAGCCAACGCAACGCTCAGCGACCTGGCCTTCGAGCTTGATGGTTCGCGTCGGCATGTGGCCCTGGGTGTTCAGCAACTGATCGAGCTGAGCGAATTGCTGGCCAATCGGGTGTTGGATGAGCGGGTGCCGGTGACGGCGGATTAGGAACTGATCAGTAGAACTGGCGGTTGTGGCGAGGGGATTTATCCCCGCTGGGCTGCGTAGCAGCCCTGAATCCTTACACCTCGGTGTATCAGGCAGATTGTATCGACTGTCTTAGGGCCGCTACGCAGCCCAGCGGGGATGAATCCCCTCGCCACAGGGCCGGTCTGAGCCGAGCCATTGGTGGTGGCTCCCTCAATCCAACCCCAATTTCTTCAACCGATACCGCATTGACCGAAATGACAGCTTCAATCGCTGCGCTGCGGCGGTGCGGTTCCAGCGGGTTTCCTCCAGGGCCTGGAGGATGACCTTGCGTTCGACGTCCTCCAGATAGTCTTCCAGGTTGTCGACCCGCATCAACTCGGGGTTGGTGGTGTCGGTGATGCCATTGCTTTCGGCCAGGCGCAGGTCGTCGGCTTCGATCTGTTGGTGTTCGCAGAGGGTGTAGGCCCGTTCGAGCATGTTCTCCAGCTCTCGCACGTTGCCGGGGAAGCGGTAGTTTCGAAGGGCCTCGAGGGCTTGGGGATGGAGTCTGGCGGCGGGGTTGCCGGTGCTGGTCGCCAGGCGCTGGAGCATGTGGTTGGCCAACGGTTCGATGTCTTCGCGACGCTCGCGCAGGGACGGTACGCGGAGTTCTATGACGTTCAGTCGATAGTACAGATCCTGGCGAAAGCGTCCGGCGGCGACTTCGCCGTCCAGATCCTTATGGGTGGCACAGAGGATGCGGACATCCACCACTTCCTCCTGCTGGCCGCCAACGGCGCGCACGGCCTTTTCCTGGATCGCTCGCAGCAGCTTGACCTGCATCGCCAGGGGCAGGTCAGCCACTTCATCGAGGAACAGGGTGCCACCGTGGGCGGCCTGGAACAGACCGGGCTTGTCCTCGATGGCACCGCTGAAGCTGCCTTTTCGATGGCCAAAAAACTCGCTTTCCATCAGTTCTGTCGGAATGGCTCCACAGTTGACCGGCACAAAGCCCTGACTGGAGCGGGGTCCTTGTTCGTGGATCAGCCGTGCCACCAGTTCCTTGCCACAGCCGGACTCCCCGCTGATGTAAACCGGCGCCTGGCTGCGGGCCAGCTTTTCGATCTGTTTGCGCACGCCGCGCATCGGCGGGGAGTCGCCCAACAGGCAGCGATCGATGGTGGTCGGGACGGTGGCCGGCGGCAGGCGCAGGGCGCTGGTCACCAGTTCCCGCAGACGACCCAGGTCGACCGGTTTGGTCAGGAAGTCAAAAGCCCCGGCCTTGAGGGCGTCGATGGCGGTTTCCAGGCTGCCATAGGCGGTGATCATCGCCACCGGCAGTTGCGGGAAGCGCTGTTGGATGTGCTGCACCAGTTCCAGGCCGGTACCGTCGGGCAGGCGCATGTCGGTCAGGCACAGGTCGAAGGCTTCGTCCGCCAGCAGGGATCGGGCCTCGGCAAGGTTCCTGGCGCTGCGGGTATCGAGTTTCATCCTGCCCAGGGTGATGTCCAGGAGTTCGCGGATGTCCGGTTCGTCATCGACGATCAGGATCCGTTGCCGTGAGCGCGTATTCAAATCTGTTTCCGTCCGTGAGCAAAAGTAATGCGAAAGCAGCCGCCGCCTTGGCGTGGTTTGAAGTCTAGGCGCGCCTGGTTGCTTTCGCACAGCTCACGGGACAGATAGAGACCAAGGCCGGTGCCCTGGTTGCTGGTGGTGAAGAACGGCTCGAACAGATGCACCTGCTGGTCCGGTGTCACGCCGGGGCCGTTGTCGATGATGTCCAGCGTGGGGAGATGGCTGTAGGGATCGACGAACAGTTCCAGCCAGGCCTCGGCCCGCTCATGGGCCTCGGCGCTGTGGCGCCAGGCGTTGCGCAGCAGGTTGTCGAGCACCTGGGTCAATTGATCGGGGTCCATGAGCGTGGTGAAGTCGCCCGGGGCGATGCTCAGATGCAATTGCTGGTGCGCGGCCATGCTTTCGCGGGCTTGTTGGACAAACTGCTCGAGCCAGGTCCGCAGATCCAGGCGCTGAGGCGCGGTTTGCTGGCGCCGGGACAGTTGCAGGACGTTTTCAATGACGCGATTCATTCGTTGGGAGTGGTCTTGAATAATCTGCGTCAGACGCCGGTCGGCGTCGTTCAGTTCCTCGGACTCGCGCAGTAATTGCGCCGCATGGCTGATTGCCCCCAGGGGGTTGCGGATTTCATGGGCGATGCCGGCGGTGAGGCGCCCCAGCGAGGCGAGTTTCAGCTGCTGGGCATGTTGGGCGACCTGGGCCAGATCTTCGAGGAACACCAGGATTTGATGCTGTTCGTTATGCCCCAGGGCGATGAAGCTCGGTTGCAGGGTCAGGCCCGTGCCGGGGATGGACAGGCTGGGTGGGCGCAGGCTGGGGTTGTTCAGCCACACGTTCAGACTGTCGACGAGTGCGGTGGAGTCGTTGTCGATTGGCTGGCCGACCAGGTCGTGCCTGCCCAACAGGTTCAAAGCGCTTTCGTTGGCCAATTGCACCCGGTGTTGGCGATCAAGCACCAGAATGCCGGTGCGCATGCGTTGCAGGATCAAGGCGTTGAGGGTTTCAAGGCTGGTCACTTCGCTGGCCCGCTGCTCGGCGAGGGTTTCGCTGGCTTCCAGTCGCCTGGTCAGGCCTTGTACCAGCAGCGCAGCGGCGAAGCACAGCGCTCCCAGGGTACCGGCCTGCAAATAACTGCCGGGAGGGTTCGAGTCGTGCAGGCCAAGGAAGAAACTCGACCCGACGATGCCGATCGTGGCGACGGCCGCGATCAACAGGCCGATTCGGCCGCGCAGCAGCGTATTGCCAATGGCCACCGAAACAATGAGCAGATTGCCAATGGCACTGGGGGCACCGCCTGCCGCGAAGAACAGCCATGACAGCAGCAACACATCGGTCAGGGCCAGGCCAAACAGCCGGGCAGGGCTTCGGGTGTTTTCAAGGAACACCACCAGCAGGATGTTCAGCACCAGGTACAACCAGCTGCCACTGCGCAGCAGGTCGTCGTTGGCGAACTCCAGCAGGCGGTTGTCCATGTTGCTGGAGATCAGCAGCACCAGGGTGATGCCGATGCTCAAGCGGTACAGGTGATAGAGACGCAGCAGGCGCTGCGTCTGTCTGACGCGAGGGCTTGAAGCCTCAGTGGTCACGTGGGCCCGGGCCTTGCTCGAGGTGAGCCTGGCTGCAGTACCACTGTTGTTGGAGGGGAAGCGCCCGGTCACGCGGCAGGTGCACGCCACAATGGGCGCAGCGAACCATGGGTGGCGCGTCCTGTTCCCGGGATGATTGCGCCGCGGACGCCTTGGGCTTCACGTTGCGAAATATCCATATGGCGGAGGCAACTACGGCGAACAAGATTATTAGACGAAGCATGATAGGCGGCTTTCTGGCGAGAGATGAGGCAGTTTAGCCAAGGACTGGAGTTGCGCACAGATGAATAGGATCCAGGTACAAAAAAGGGAGACCGTCGGGTCTCCCTTTTTGCAGATGCCTTGTGTTCAGTCGAACAGGCCGAAGGTCATGTAGCTGAACCAGGAGCGGTCGCTGGAGTTGTTCCCAGACTCCGGTTCTTCGATCACGTCGCCATTCTCATCCTTTGGCTTGAGCTCGTTCGGAATGGCTTCCTTGGCATCCTGGAACTGACGCTGTACGTCCTGGTTGGCGCGGGTTTCGCCCGGCGGCAGGGGTGGACGGGATTCGATCAGGCCCAGGGTCGCCTTGCTCAGCCATGAACGGTTGTCGGCTTCTGCAACGCTTGGGGTGAACTGGCCATCGACCAGGGAAGGGTGGTCCGGGTAGTTCAGCTTGAGGGTTTCAAGGCTGCTGGCCGCCAGGTCGTCCAGGTGCAGACGTTGGTATGCCTCGGTCATGACTGCCAGGCCGTCGCCCACCGAAGGGGTTTCCTGGAAGTTCTCCACCACGTAGCGACCACGGTTGGCGGCGGCTACATAGGCCTGACGGGTGAGGTAGTAGTTGGCTACGTGGATCTCGTAGGAGGCCAGCAGGTTGCGCAGGTAGATCATGCGCTGCTTGGCATCCGGCGAGTAGCGGCTGTTGGGGAAGCGGCTGGTCAGCTGGGCGAACTCGTTGTACGAGTCGCGCGCGGCGCCCGGGTCACGCTTGGTCATGTCCAGCGGCAGGAAGCGCGCGAGGAGGCCGACGTCCTGGTCGAAAGACGTCAGGCCCTTGAGGTAATAGGCGTAATCGACGTTCGGATGCTGCGGATGCAGACGAATGAAGCGTTCGGCGGCAGATTTCGCAGCCTCCGGCTCGGCGTTCTTGTAGTTGGCGTAGATCAGCTCCAGCTGGGCCTGGTCGGCATAGCGACCGAACGGGTACCGCGACTCCAGGGCCTTGAGTTTGGCGGTGGCGCTGGTGTAGCTGTTGTTGTCCAAGTCCTTCTGCGCCTGTTGGTACAGTTCGACTTCGCTCAGGTTTTCGTCTACGACTTCCTTCGACGAGCAAGCAGCAGTCAATGCGAGGATGGCGATCAGCAGCAGGTGTTTCACTTGCATGGCGGCTTGCGTCCCTATGACGGCCGCTGTCTTGGGCGGGGCCGTCCTGTTATGATGAGCGCCCCGTTGAAAGCCTCGGGGCAAAAGACGCCGTATTTAACCACAAGCGCGCAGCCGAAACCAAAGGCTGTGCCGACGCCCAGTCCGAGCATGTCCGATAAAATAGAACTTCGCGCAGAGGTGCCGTCCGAATTGGGCGGCCAACGCCTCGATCAAGTCGCCGCCCAACTCTTCACCGAGCATTCGCGCTCGCGCCTTTCCGCCTGGATCAAGGACGGCCGCCTGACGGTAGATGGGGCGGTCATCCGCCCGCGCGACATCGTCCATGGTGGCGCCATCCTCGAACTGACCGCCGAGCAGGAAGCCCAGGGTGAATGGGTTGCCCAGGACATTGCCCTGGATATCGTCTATGAAGACGACGATATCCTGGTGATCAACAAGCCTGCGGGCCTGGTGGTGCATCCGGCCGCCGGTCACGCCGACGGCACCCTGCTCAATGCCTTGCTGCACCACGTGCCGGATATCATCAATGTGCCCCGGGCCGGCATCGTGCACCGTCTCGACAAGGACACCACCGGTCTGATGGTGGTGGCCAAGACCATCCAGGCGCAGACCCAACTGGTCGCACAACTGCAAAGCCGCAGTGTCAGCCGCATCTATGAATGCATCGTGATCGGCGTAGTGACCGCTGGCGGCAAGATCAATGCACCCATCGGCCGTCACGGCCAGCAGCGCCAGCGCATGGCGGTGATGGAAGGTGGCAAGCCGGCAGTGAGCCATTACCGCGTGCTCGAACGCTTCCGCTCCCACACCCATGTGCGGGTCAAGCTGGAAACCGGTCGTACTCACCAGATCCGCGTGCACATGGCCCACATCAACTTCCCGCTGGTGGGCGACCCTGCCTATGGCGGCCGCTTCCGTATTCCGCCGGCCGCCAGCGTGACCATGGTCGAGTCCCTGAAGCATTTCCCGCGTCAGGCGCTGCATGCGCGTTTCCTGGAACTGGATCATCCGACCACCGGTAAGCGGATGAGTTGGGAATCGCCGTTGCCGGATGACTTCGTCTGGCTGCTGACGTTGCTCAAGCAAGACCGCGAGGCATTCGTCGGATGAATGACTGGCTGATACCCGACTGGCCCGCGCCGGCTCGGGTCAAGGCCTGTATCACCACCCGGGCGGGCGGCGTCAGCGTGGCGCCGTTCGACAGCCTCAACCTGGGCGATCATGTCGATGATGACCCTGCGGCCGTCACCGAGAACCGTCGTCGTCTCACCGATCAATTCGCCATTCGTCCCGCCTGGCTGCAGCAGGTCCACGGGATCGCTGTGGTCGAGGCCGACCCGACCCTGGTCGCGGCCGCCGATGCCAGCTGGACCGCCACGCCGGGTATCGCCTGCACGGCGATGACGGCGGACTGCCTGCCTGTGCTGTTCTGTAACCGTGCCGGCACTCACGTCGCGGCTGCCCATGCCGGCTGGCGTGGGCTGGCGAACGGTGTGCTGGAAGCGACCCTCGACAGTCTCCAGGTGCCCGCCGTTGACGTCCTCGCCTGGCTCGGCCCGGCCATCGGCCCGCAAGCATTTGAAGTCGGGCCGGAAGTGCGTGAAGCATTCATCGCGCAACTGCCCCAGTCGGCACAAGCCTTTGTGCCGAGCCACAACGCCGGGAAGTTCCTGGCCGACATCTATGCGCTGGCGCGCCTGCGCCTGGCAGCGCGGGGTGTCTCGGCGGTCTACGGGGGCGGGTTGTGCACCGTGACTGATCCCCGCTTCTTTTCCTACCGTCGCAGCCCGCGTACCGGTCGCTTCGCCTCCCTGGTCTGGATTGAACGCTAGACTTCTCTGATCTGCATCAATAGCGCACTGCTTGAATCTTCCAGAATCGTCCACATCTATAACGGTATCTGGCAGGTTTCTTCATTCAGGATGTTTTTCGGTCCGGCCTGCTCAAAAGGAAGGTGACCTTATGCGTATTGACCGTTTAACCAGCAAATTGCAATTGGCGCTGTCCGATGCCCAGTCCCTGGCCGTCGGCCTGGACCATCCCGGGATCGAACCGGCGCATTTGATGCAGGCCATGCTCGAACAGCAGGGCGGCTCCATCAAGCCTTTGCTGATGCAGGTGGGCTTCGACGTCAACAGCCTGCGAAAAGAGTTGGCGAAGGAACTCGACCAGTTGCCCAAGATCCAGAACCCGACTGGTGACGTGAACATGTCCCAGGATCTGGCGCGGCTGCTCAACCAGGCCGATCGACTGGCCCAGCAGAAGGGTGACCAGTTCATTTCCAGCGAACTGGTGCTGCTCGCCGCCATGGACGAGAGCAGCAAGCTGGGCAAGTTGCTGCTCGGCCAGGGCGTGAGCAAGAAAGCCCTGGAGAATGCCATCAATAACCTGCGTGGTGGCGAAGCCGTCAATGACGCCAACCACGAAGAGTCCCGTCAGTCGCTGGATAAATACACCGTTGACCTGACCAAGCGTGCCGAGGAAGGCAAGCTCGATCCGGTGATCGGCCGCGATGACGAGATCCGTCGCACAATCCAGGTGTTGCAACGCCGCACCAAGAACAACCCGGTGTTGATCGGTGAGCCAGGGGTGGGCAAGACCGCCATTGCCGAGGGCCTGGCCCAGCGGATTATCAACGGTGAAGTACCGGACGGCCTAAAGGGCAAGCGGTTGCTGTCCCTGGACATGGGGGCGCTGATTGCCGGTGCCAAGTATCGGGGCGAATTCGAAGAGCGGCTCAAGGCCCTGCTCAATGAGCTGTCAAAGCAGGAAGGGCAGATCATTCTGTTCATCGACGAATTGCACACCATGGTCGGCGCCGGCAAGGGCGAAGGGTCGATGGACGCCGGCAACATGCTCAAGCCCGCGCTGGCCCGCGGCGAGTTGCATTGCGTCGGCGCGACCACGCTCAACGAGTACCGCCAGTACATAGAGAAGGACGCGGCCCTCGAACGGCGCTTTCAGAAAGTACTGGTGGATGAGCCGAGCGAAGAGGACACCATTGCTATCCTGCGTGGTCTCAAGGAGCGCTATGAAGTTCACCACAAAGTGGCGATCACCGATGGCGCGATCATCGCGGCGGCCAAGCTCAGCCACCGCTACATCACTGACCGCCAGTTGCCGGACAAGGCCATCGACCTGATCGACGAGGCTGCCAGCCGGATCCGCATGGAAATCGACTCCAAGCCGGAAGTGCTGGATCGCCTGGAGCGGCGCCTGATCCAGCTCAAGGTCGAATCCCAGGCCCTGAAGAAAGAAAGCGACGAAGCGGCGAAGAAACGCCTGGAGAGATTGCAGGAAGAAATCGTTCGTCACGAACGCGAGTACTCCGATCTCGAGGAAATCTGGAATTCGGAAAAGGCCGAAGTCCAGGGTTCGGCGCAGATCCAGCAAAAGATCGAACAGTCCCGCCAGGAGCTGGAAGCGGCCCGCCGCAAGGGTGACCTCAACCGCATGGCCGAGCTGCAGTACGGGGTGATCCCGGACCTGGAGCGCAGCCTGCAGATGGTCGACCAGCACGGCAAGAGTGATAACCAGTTGCTGCGCAGCAAGGTCACTGAGGAAGAAATCGCCGAAGTGGTCTCCAAGTGGACCGGTATTCCGGTGTCGAAGATGCTCGAAGGCGAGCGCGACAAGTTGCTTAAGATGGAAAGCCTGCTGCACCAGCGCGTGATTGGCCAGGACGAAGCGGTCGTGGCGGTCGCCAATGCCGTGCGTCGCTCCCGTGCCGGGTTGTCGGACCCGAACCGGCCGAGTGGTTCGTTCATGTTCCTCGGCCCGACCGGTGTCGGTAAAACCGAGCTGTGCAAGGCGCTGGCCGAGTTTCTCTTCGACACCGAGGAGGCGATGGTACGCATCGACATGTCCGAGTTCATGGAGAAACATTCCGTGGCCCGGCTGATCGGTGCCCCGCCTGGTTATGTCGGCTATGAAGAGGGCGGTTATCTGACCGAGGCCGTACGACGCAAGCCGTACTCGGTGATCCTGCTCGATGAGGTCGAGAAGGCCCATCCGGATGTGTTCAACATTCTGCTGCAGGTGTTGGAAGACGGCCGTCTGACCGATAGCCACGGGCGCACGGTAGACTTCCGCAACACCGTGATCGTGATGACTTCCAACCTGGGGTCGGCGCAGATCCAGGAACTGGTGGGGGATCGCGAGGGGCAACGGGCTGCGGTGATGGACGCGATTTCTACGCACTTCCGGCCGGAGTTCATCAACCGGGTCGACGAGGTGGTGATCTTCGAGCCACTGGCTCGCGATCAGATTGCCGGTATCACCGAGATCCAGCTGGGTCGCCTGCGCAGCCGCCTCACCGAGCGCGAGCTGAAGTTGCAACTGAGCGACGAGGCCCTGGATAAGTTGATTGCCGTGGGTTACGACCCGGTCTATGGGGCACGGCCGTTGAAGCGGGCCATCCAGCGCTGGATCGAAAACCCGTTGGCGCAGCTGATCCTGTCGGGTCGCTTCATGCCAGGTGAAACCGTAACCGGAACGGTGGAAAACGACGAAATCGTCTTCAACTGACAGGCTGCACCGTTGTTGACCGACTGGCCTCGCATTGCGAGGCCATTTTTTTCATCAGGCCGTTGAACTCAAAGGAAAAGGCTTGTAAAGTGCGCCCCGCAGTCAGTCACCCCTAGGGTCACTTCTCCCTGAGAAGGAATCCAAAATAAGTTGCAAATCATTGTCTTGAAAGCAATTTAAGGGGTTGACAGAGGTTTTTAAGATTGTAGAATAGCGCGCCTCAGACACACGAACGCAGCGATGCAAACGGGTAGAAGAGGTTGAAGCTGGATTCAATCAAGCTTCAAGGTTGCAACTTGAAATATCAGTTCCGTGATAGCTCAGTCGGTAGAGCAAATGACTGTTAATCATTGGGTCCCAGGTTCGAGTCCTGGTCACGGAGCCATTTCAATCGGGGTATAGCGCAGTCCGGTAGCGCGCCTGCTTTGGGAGCAGGATGTCAGGAGTTCGAATCCCCTTACCCCGACCATATTTGGGTCGTTAGCTCAGTTGGTAGAGCAGTTGGCTTTTAACCAATTGGTCGTAGGTTCGAATCCCACACGACCCACCATTTTTGAGACCAGTTCGCTGGAATCGAATCTTAAGATCAGAGGCCAAAAGCGCTGATCGAGGAAGGCGACTTGCAAAGGTCGCCTTTTTATTACCGGGGTATAGCGCAGTCCGGTAGCGCGCCTGCTTTGGGAGCAGGATGTCAGGAGTTCGAATCCCCTTACCCCGACCATACTGAAAATCCTCGTATCGAAAGATACGGGGATTTTTTTTGTCTGCGCGAAATGCCGCAAGTCTTAAGTTATCGTACAACTAGCCGATAGCCCACCGACAGGGGCATGGCCCCATCTCAGGCCAATAACAAAAAAGGCGCCCGTTATGTTTCTTCGTCAACTGAATATCGCCCCTCGTGCGGCGCTGGGTTTTGCCTTGATCGCCGTGCTGGTGGCACTGCTGGGGGTGTTTGCGCTGGGGCAGATGTCGAGTATTCGCGACAGTGAGGTCGCGGTGGAAACCCAGTGGCTACCGAGCATTCGCGGCGGTGACGAGATTCGCGAGTGGATGCTGCGCATTCGAACCATCTCCCTGCGCATGGCCCTGGACCAAGACCCCAAGAACATCTCGGTCTACCGTGGGCAAATGGATGTCCGTGACAAGGAACTGAGCGAAAAAATCGCCAGTTACGAAAAGCTCGTCGTGACCCCTGAAGGCAAAGCGCTCTACGACCAGTTCAAGCAGACGTTTGCCGCCTACCGCGCAGGTATCGCGCAATCCTTCATCCTCGCGGAGCAGGGGCGCCGCGACGAACTGATCAAATTGCTGCTGGTGGACATGAAAACCGTCGTGGACGGTTCCGGCAAGCAACTCAATGACCTGGCGGAGCTGTTTTCCAAACAGGTGTCCATCGAGAGCCAGAAATCTCAGGAGCATTACGCCAGTTCCCGGATGATCGTCAGCCTGTTCATCGTCTTGGCCGCCCTGGCTACCGTCGTCCTGGCGATGTTGTTGACGCGCAGCATCGTCAAACCCCTGGGTGAAGCGCTGAGCGCCGCGGAAAGCGTGGCTGTAGGTGACCTGACCCGGCCGATCGAGACCCATGGCAATGACGAAGTGAGCCGCTTGCTCAAGGCCTTGGCGACCATGCAGAAAAACCTGCGCGATACGCTGCAGAGCATCAGTGGTTCGGCGGCGCAGCTGGCAACGGCAGCCGATGAGCTGAACGCCGTCACCCTCGACAGCACCCAGAGCCTGCAACAGCAGAACAACGAAATTGACCAGGCCGCCACGGCCGTCACCGAAATGACCACTGCCGTAGAGGAAGTGGCGCGCAACGCAGTTTCCACCTCCGACGCCACGCGTCAGTCCAGTGAGTCGGCATCCCTCGGACAGCAGCGGGTCAGCGACACGGTTGACGCGATTGGCGCCCTCGCCAGTGACGTGCAGGTGACGGGTGGGTTGGTGCAATCCTTGGCCAACCAGTCGCAGGATATCGGCAAGGTCCTGGACGTGATCCGGGCCATTGCCGAGCAAACCAATTTGCTGGCTCTCAACGCGGCCATTGAGGCGGCCCGGGCCGGCGAAAGCGGTCGAGGGTTTGCGGTGGTGGCTGATGAAGTGCGGGCGCTGGCTTACCGCACGCAGCAATCGACCCAGGAAATCGAACAGATGGTCCAGGGCATGCGCAGCGGCGCCACCCAGGCCCTGGATTCCATGCAGGCCAGCTCGGCCCGCGCTGCCAGCACCCTGGCGATGGCGGAACGGGCGGGCGAGGCATTGCAGACCATCACCGCGTCGGTCAGCGAAATCCACGAGCGCAACCTGGTGATCGCCAGCGCGGCCGAAGAGCAGGCACAGGTGGCCCGCGAGGTTGATCGCAACCTGGTGAACATCCGTGATCTGTCGGTGCGCTCGGCCACTGGCGCAGACCAGACCAGCGCGTCCAGCCATGAACTGTCGCAACTGGCGAACTCGTTGCGCACGATGGTGCAGCGGTTTCAGGTTTGAGTGCAGGAGGAGACTTGCGTCGACTGCACCGCCGTCTTCGCGGGCAAGCCACGCTCCCACATGGGATTCGGGGTGGATGCAGCATTTGTATACATCATCAAACCCTGTGGGACCCGGGCTCGCCCTAATGCCAGTCAGTTAAGGATCAAACGACGCAACACCTGTGGGAGTGAAGCTTGCTCCCACAGGTTTGTGGCTTAACTGACTGCATTAGCGCTTGCCCGCTCCCGCATTGGGTCTGGGTGTATGCGGTATCCGCCTACGCCACCAGACCCTGTGGGAGCGAGCCTGCTCGCGAAAACGGTGTTTCAGGCAACGACTGTTGTTCAGTGCAATTTGAGCCGCGGCTCGGTCCCGCGTCCGATCTTGCTGCCCAGCATCAACATGGCCGTACGGAACATTCCATACAACGCCATCTGGTGCATGCGGTACAGCGACACGTAGAACATCCGCGCCAGCCAGCCTTCGAGCATCACGCTGCCGGTGAGATTACCCATCAGGTTGCCCACCGCCGAGAACCTCGACAGCGAGATCAGCGAGCCGTAGTCGGTGTACTTGTAATGCGGCAACGCCTTGCCTTCGATCCGCAGCTTCAAAGACTTGGCCAACAGCGATGCCTGCTGGTGCGCCGCCTGGGCGCGGGGCGGTACGTTGCGATCGCTGCCCGGTTGCGGGCAGGCGGCGCAGTCACCGAAGGCGAAGATGTTCTCGTCACAGGTGGTCTGCAGGGTCGGCAGTACGTGCAACTGGTTGATCCGGTTGGTTTCCAGCCCGTCAATGTCCTTGAGGAATTCCGGTGCGCGAATCCCGGCGGCCCAGACTTTCAGGCTGGCGTCGATCACTTTGCCATCGACGGTGATCAGGCTGTCGGCCGTCACCTGGCCGACCGCGGCGTTGGTCATGACATTGACCCCGAGCTTTTCCAGGGTCTTGTGTACGGGCCCGCCGATACGCTCCGGCAATGCCGGCAGCACCCGTGGCCCGGCTTCGATCAGGGTGATGTGCATGTTTTCCGGCTTGATCCGGTCCAGCCCATAAGCCGCCAGCTCATGGGCGGCGTTATGCAGCTCGGCCGCCAGTTCGACGCCGGTGGCACCGGCACCGACGATGGCGACGCTGATCCGCTCCACGGCATCGGTCTGGCCGGCGTGGGCGCGCAGGTAATGGTTGAGCAATTGCTGATGGAAGCGCTCGGCCTGTTTGCGGGTATCGAGGAACAGGCAATGTTGCGCTGCGCCCTCGGTGCCGAAGTCATTGGTGGTGCTGCCGACGGCAATCACCAGGGTATCGTAGCCCAGCACCCGGGCCGGCAGCAGTTCCACGCCGGCTTCGTCATAGGTGGCGGCCAGTTGGATACTTTTTCGTTCGCGGTCCAGGCCGCTCATGCGCCCGAGCTGGAACTCGAAGTGGTTCCATTTCGCCTGGGCGACGTAGTTGAGTTCGTCTTCGGAGGAATTCAGGGAGCCGGCCGCGACTTCGTGCAGCAGGGGTTTCCAGATGTGGGTCAGGTTCGCGTCGACCAGCATCACGCTGGCCGTGCCACGCTTGCCCAGGGTCTTACCCAGACGGGTAGCCAACTCCAGGCCGCCGGCGCCGCCGCCAACGATGACAATACGATGAGTCATGGGGATATCTCGCAAGGCTAAAGGAAATCGGTGCCGTTACCCTCGCGAGTGCCAGTATCGTATCCCTCGATAGCAGGCAGCTCATAGCGTCAGGTAACTGATCAGTCGGCTCAACAGGCCCAGGCCGATCGTCACGGCCAGTACCACCACCAGGAGCATCCACGGCCGGAAAGGCCGGCGCTCGACTCGGTGCTGGGACAGTTGCAGGTACTCTTCGACATGCTTCTGGTCGTCAGGGTTCAGGCGGCTGGTCATAAAGGCCTCGTCAGGTAGACGTTGCGAAGTGCGTGTACGTTACAGGGGATTGTTTGTGGCTGCGAACAGCATAGCCGTTCGGTGGACGCGGTGATGATTCACAGGCTGATCCCCACATCAAACACGATGCTGCGCCCCAGGTTGCCTCGCAGGAAGTCCGGCGCGTCGGGGTGGGCGAACAGCACCCGGGCGAAGGTCGGCCCCACCAGCGATAGCGAGCGCCAGCCCTGGCGCAGGTATTCGGTTGGCGGCGGGAAATGGCTGTTGAGGTCCAGCACTTCACGCTTCAGGCTGGCGAAGGCAATGATGTCCAGTTCTCCCAGGTCCATGCCGCGTTCGGTGTAATTGTGGGCTTTCTTGCGCAGGGTCGGCGCCAGCCTCAGCAGGAACTCGTTGGCCGGGATCCGCCTGGGCTTGGCTTCGCGGCGCACCAGTTGGCTCAGGGAGAATGCACTGCGGCGACGTTGCAGTTCATCGCGCCATTCGTCATTGAGCCGGCGGCCCTCGTCGAGGACGAAGAACACCTCGAAGTTGGCGTCACGGAACAACACGTCCGGCGGCTCCCCGGCGGGGGTGAATTCGTCGGCGCGGTAGGGCACGTTCAGCCCTTGCAGCAGTCGCTGGCAGACCCAACGCTCACGCTCCCATTTGCGGGCATTGGAGAGAAAGGCGTTGGCTTGCTCGGCCGCGATGGTCAGCAGGCGTAAATAATCGGAATCATCCATGAGCTCAAGCTTAGCTTTCAATTGCGACAAGCTGGAAGCGTTGCGTTTATGAATGAGTCTTATGAGTGGGGTGTAGACTCTACGTGTCGATAGAGACATAAAACTGTGCACAATTCTTGTGGCGAGGGGATTTATCCCCGCTGGCGTGCGTAGCGCGCCCAAAAGAGTTTGAGGTTGTAGGAGCTGGCGAAGCCTGCGATCTTTTAATCTTTCACTTGGAACTCAAGTGTCTGGGAAAAGATCGCAGCCTCGCTTCGCTCGACGGCTCCTACGCAGTCCGACGGGAATGCACTGTGCCGGCTGCTGGAAAAAACAAGCGAAAGGTGTAGTCCCCATGATCGGAGCCGAACTGCTCTCACCCCAGACACTTGCGGCTGGCTGGCTGATCTACGTCCCGGTGCTGGCCTGGGCGGTATGGCGAGCACCGTGGGTGGAGCTGTTTACCGACAGCCGTCGCCAGCACCTGCTGTTTGGCACGGTGCTGGCGCTGTTCATGTTGTGGCTGGTGCGACGGGATTTCGATACCGGTGTGTCCTATCACTTCATCGGCATGACTGCCGTGACGCTGTTGCTGGACTGGCCGTTGGCAATCGTTGGCGGCCTCATTGCCCAGCTTGCACTGGTGCTGCTGGGGCGTCAGGACATGGTGGCGCTGGGCGTCAACGGAGTGTTGTTGATCTTGTTGCCGGTGCTGGTCACCGAATCCTGCGCGGTCCTGGTGGAGCGTGCCCAGCCACGTAACCTGTTCGTGTATATCTTCTGCTCGGGGTTCCTCGCCGCAGCCCTGTCGGCATTGCTGTGCCTGCTGCTGGGTCTTGGTCTGTTGTGGTACGACGGGGTGTTCGCCATGCCTTACTGGCTGAGCGATTTCGTCGGCTATCTCTGGTTGATCATTTTTCCCGAAGCGTTCATCAACGGCATGGTGATCAGTGCGCTGGTAGTGTTCAGTCCCGAATGGCTGGAAACCTTCAACCGCACGCGCTATCTGTCGGCACCCTGGAAGGATGACGACAAGTCTTGATGCATATCAAGGTCGTGCAGGCAGGCGCCGCTCATGCTCTGGAAAACTTCCAGGAGCATAACGATGGGTGTTTATGAGTGGGCGAGACAAGAGATCAGGCGTAGCCACGATGCCGCTATGGAAATCGGTTTCGATCCGGGCCTGAGCCTGCGAGCCTTGCTCAGTGCGATTGTGCAACAGAGCAAGACAGTGCGCAGCGCCGAGGACCTGGCCGATGAGTTGAACTTCCTGGCGGAAAATCTCGACGAAAAACAGGACTACGGTTTCATGCGGCCTTAGGCCGCTAGTGGTGTGAACGGGGGTTGAAATCTTCGCTGAACAGTTCGTCCTCGGCGTCGGGGCTGACGGGTATCTTGTGTTCTTCCGACGCCCAGGCGCCCAGGTCGATGAGTTTGCAGCGATCGGAACAGAATGGTCGGAACTTGCTCTCCGGGCTCCATTCGACAGGGGCGCCGCAGGTCGGGCAGTCAACGGTTGGGGTCTGGCTCATGATTGGCCTCCACGCAATGTAAGGTAAAAATGATGCAGGCGTTCGACCTCACTGTGCAGCCAGGCGAGGTCGCGGTCGTTGACGACCACATCGTCGGCATGGTTCAGGCGATCCTGGCGGCTGGACTGTGCCTTGAGTATCGCCTGGACCTGTTGCTCGCTGATCTGGTCGCGCTGCAAGGTCCGTTCGATCTGAAGTGGTTCAGGCGCGTCGATCACCAGGATGCGGTGGGTCATGGCGTACTGCCCTGACTCGATCAACAGTGGTGAGACGAGTATTGCGTACGGCGACCGGGCCTGGGCCAGGTGATGGGCAATTTCCTCGGCGATCAACGGATGCAGCAGGGTCTCGAGCCAGCGCCGCTCATCGGCGTTCTCGAAAATCAGTTTGCGCAGGGCCGCGCGATTCAGCGTGCCGTCGGCCTGCAGCACGTCCGGACCGAAGTGTTCGGCGATTTTTGCCAGCGCCGGACGCCCCGGCTCGACTACCCAGCGCGCCGCATGATCAGCGTCTATGACATGCACGCCCAGGTCGATGAAATGCTGGGCCGCAGCACTTTTACCGCTGCCGATACCGCCGGTCAGGCCAAGAATCCAGGGTTTTTCCATGGGATTGTTCATAGAGAAATCATTAGAAACCGACAGAGTGCCAATAGAAGTCGGTTATTTGACCACCCCAGAGCAAGGCAATCCAGCCGGCAATGGCCAAATAGGGCCCGAAGGGGATCTGCGTCGAAGCCGGGGCACTTCGCATGCGCAACACAACGACTCCGATCACGGCGCCCACCAGCGACGATAGCAGCAGCGTCAGCGGCAGAATTTGCCAGCCGCCCCAGGCCCCCAGCATCGCCAGCAGCTTGAAGTCTCCGTAGCCCATGCCTTCCTTGCCGGTGATCAACTTGAAGATCCAGAATACCGACCACAGCGCGAGATAGCCGGCCACCGCTCCCCATACCGCCTGGTTCAACGAGACGAACAGCCCGAAGCTGTTGACGATCAGCCCCAGCCACAACAACGGCAGCACCAGTGTATCGGGCAGTAGCTGATGCTCCGCATCGATCAGACTCATGCCCAGCAGGCCCCAGCTTAGGACCATCACCAGCGCGGCCTGCCAGCCAAAGCCGAAATGCCAGGCGACGAAGGCCGACAGCGCAGCGCAGGCCAGCTCGGTCAGGGGATACCGTCGCCCAATGGGGGCCGCGCAACTGGAACAGCGACCACGCAGTGCGAGGTAACTGAGCAATGGGATATTTTCCCAGGCCCGGATGCGGTGGCCGCAGTGAGGGCAATGGGAGTGAGGCAGCATCAGGTTGTAGGCCGGGCCGGGTGTTTCGGCGGGCAGGCCCAGCAGGTCGTGGGCTTGCAGCCGCCATTCCCGGGTGAGCATCTTGGGCAACCGCCACACCAGGACATTGAGGAAGCTGCCGACAATCAGCCCGAGCAATAGCGCCGCCAGCACAAAGGCCATGGGATAAAGCACGAAGAATTCGCTCAGGGGCATGTCAGATCGCAGAGCCGAGTTGAAAGATGGGCAGGTACATGGCAACCACAAGACCGCCGACAACCACCCCCAGGACCACCATGATGAACGGTTCCATCAGACTGGTGAGATTGTCCACCAGGTTGTCGACCTCGGCCTCATAGAAACCTGCCACCTTGTCGAGCATATCGTCCAGTGCTCCGGATTCCTCGCCGATGGCGGTCATCTGGATCGCCAGGTTCGGGAATATGCCTGAGGCACGCATGGAAAAATTCAACTGCATACCGGTCGAGACATCTTGCCGGATGCGCTGGACCGCACGTTTGAACACCACGTTGCCGGTGGCGCCGGAGACAGAGTCCAGAGCCTCCACCAGTGGCACGCCGGCGGCGAAGGTGGTGGACAGTGTCCGGGCGTAGCGGGCTACCGCGGATTTGTACATCAGGGTGCCCACCAGCGGCAGCTTGAGCAGCCATTTATCACGCCAGTCACGAAAACCCTGGGAGCGCTTGAGCGCATACTTCACGCCAAAAAATGTGCCCACAGCCCCGCCCAGCAGCAGCCACCACGACTCTTGCATGAACTCCGACAGGCCGATGACCATCAGGGTGAACGCAGGCAGTTTCGCGCCGAATCCGGAGAACACCGATTCGAACTGCGGCACCACCTTGACCAGTAGAATGCCGGTGACGACTGCCGCTACGAGCACGACGGCCGCCGGATAGGTCATGGCTTTCTTGATCTTGGCCTTGAGGGCTTCGCTCTTCTCCTTGTAGGTCGCGACCCGATCCAGCAAGGTGTCCAGGGCACCGGCCTGTTCACCCGCGTCCACCAGGTTGCAGTACAACTCGTCGAAGTATTGCGGGCACTTGCGCAACGACGCGGCGAAACTGTTGCCGGCGGCGACCTCCTGCTTCACCTCGTCTACCAGCTTGCGCATGTTGGCATTGTCGAAGCCTTCGCCAATGATGTCGAAGGCTTGCAGCAGGGGCACACCGGCCTTGAGCATCGTCGCCATCTGGCGGGTGAAGAGGGCGATATCCAGCGGCTTGATGCGTTTGCCCTTGCTGAATATCGAGGTGGATTTCTTGCGGACCTTGCCCGGGTTGATGCCTTGCTTGCGCAATTGCGCCTTGACCAGGGCCGGGCTCTGGCCGGTCAGCTCGCCGGACATCTTCGCGCCCTTGCGGTCTTTGCCTTCCCAGGTATAGGTATCGGTTTTTACTGCCTTGGCCGCCATATTCAATCCTTGGTGACCCGGTTGATTTCTTCGAGGCTGGTCACCCCTTGCATCACTTTCAGTAACCCCGAAGTGCGCAGGTCGTTGAACCCGTCCTTGCGCATTTGCAGATCGATTTCCAGGGAATTGCCTTCGGCCATGATCAGCCGTTGCAGTTCGGGCGTATTTTTCACCACTTCGTAAACCCCCACGCGTCCTTTGTAGCCACTGTTGCACTGTTCACAACCGACCGGCTCATAGATCGTGAACGAGCCGATGCGTTCCTTGGGGAAGCCTTCCTTGAGCAGGGTTTCCTCGGGAATCTCCGTGGCCTTCTTGCATTGGTTGCACAGTTTTCGCGCCAGGCGCTGGGCGATGATCAGGTGGACCGCCGTGGCGATGTTGAAGCCGGGGATGCCCATGTTCTGCAAGCGGATCAGGGTTTCCGCGGCACTGTTGGTGTGCAGGGTGGAGAGCACCATGTGCCCGGTCTGGGCTGCCTTGATGGCGATTTCCGCCGTTTCCAGGTCGCGGATCTCTCCCACCATGATCACGTCCGGGTCCTGACGCAGGAAGGAGCGCAGGGCCTGGGCAAAGTCCAGTCCCTGGCGGGGGTTCACGTTGACCTGGTTGATGCCTTCCATGTTGATTTCCACCGGATCTTCGGCGGTGGAAATATTGATGTCCACGGTATTGAGGATATTCAGGCCGGTGTAGAGCGAGACAGTCTTGCCCGAGCCGGTCGGCCCGGTGACCAGGATCAGCCCTTGGGGTTGTTTGAGGGCCGCGAGGTAGAGCTCTTTCTGATCCGGTTCGTAGCCCAGGGCATCGATACCCATTTGCGCGCTGGAAGGGTCGAGAATCCGGATCACCACTTTTTCGCCCCAGAGCGTGGGCAGGGTATTGACCCGGAAGTCGATGGACTTGGTTTTCGACAGGCGCATTTTCAACCGGCCGTCCTGCGGCTTGCGCCGCTCGGAAATATCCAGGCTGGCCATGACCTTCAGGCGCGCGGCGATGCGGCCGGCCAGTTGGGTCGGCGGCCTCGCCACCTCCCGCAACATGCCGTCGGTACGTACCCGCACCCGGTAGGATTTCTCATAGGGTTCGAAGTGCAGGTCGGAAGAGCCACCCTTGATCGCGTCCAGCAGCATCTTGTTGACGAACCGCACCACCGGCGCATCGTCAGCGTCCTGGCCGGCAATGGCGTCCTGTTTGCGATCGTCGTCCGACTCGATGTCCAGGCCGTCGAGGTCGACATCCCCCATGCCTTCCAGGCCGGTGGTGCTGGATTCGAAAAACTTCTCGATGGCATCGCTGAGTTTGTCGTCCTCTACCAGGATGGCTTCGGTGGTCAGGCCGGTACTGAACTGGATGTCGTTGATGGCCTGGTGGTTGGTGGGGTCGGAGATACCCACGAACAGCTTGTTGCCGCGCCGCCACAGCGGCAGGGCATGGTGTTGCCGAACCAGTTTTTCACTGACAAGGCCGGTGGGCTGGCTTTCCTTGTCCAGGCTGTTGAGGTCCAGCAGGGCGACGCCGAAATGCTCCGAGGCAATTTCAGCAACCTGGCGACTCTGGACCAATCTGTTCTGCACAAGGTAGCTGACCAGGGGCATGCGGTTGCGTTGGGCTTGCTGCTGCGCCTGCTGCGCGCTTTGCTCGGTGATCAGCTCGGCCAGTACCAGTTGCTTGGTCAAACCGCTGAGGGCGATGTCATTCATGGGGATCCCGACTGCTGACGGTTCATGACTTATAGCCTAGTCAAGCATCGACGCCAAACCAGCGGAGCAGGGTGACAAAAAACGTCAGATAGTGCGGATGTTGGGGTAGGACGTTGGGCTTCCTTGGGCTGGAAGCCCTTGCTGGCAGGGGGCCGGGGATTGGCATGTGCCGTGCAACACACCCTCCAAGCATGAGATTTCGCCTCATGTTAATGGAGATGTCTATGAGCAAGCAGAATGGTTTCACGTTGATCGAGCTGCTGATCGTCGTGGCGATTATCGGCATTCTGGCGACGTTTGCGTTGCCGCAGTATTCCAAGTATCAGGCGCGGGCGAAGGCCACGGCGGGGCTTGGGGAAATCAGCGCGATGAAGGTGCAGTACGAAGATTTGGTCAATCAAGGTACAGACCCGACAACGGCCCTTATGGACTTCCCGACGTCCAGTAACTGCACGTTTTCCGTATCGGGAACGGCCGCCGCCGGGGGAACCCTTGTATGCACCCTCACGAAAGCACCCAGTCAGGTAATGGGCAAGACCATCACGCTCACTCGCACGGCGGCAGGTGCCTGGTCATGCGGCTCGACTGCCGCCCAAGAGTTTCTGCCGGCAGGTTGCACCGGCTCCGGAGCTGCGCCGTGATTCAGAGTTGATCATGTGGCGGGATTCATCTCCCGTCACATAAAGTCTTCGCGATTCATAAGCTTAGAAGTGGACACAGAACCGGTAAGTTGCATGTAGATAACTGGCAGGTCATGCATTTTGCAAGATTATGAAAATGACCGCTTCGCTTAACACATTGATTTTAAACAAATTAATTAAATTCTCAAAACTGGCACATCCTTCGCACTACTCCTGATAACCCTGCCGGGATCCACCTCCGGCAGTTTCTGAGAAAAACAGGAGTTACTCGTATGAAGAAGTTCGCTATCACTGCCGCTGCTGCTGCCGCACTGACCTTGACCATGGCTAACGCATTTGCCGAGACTGCTCAAGCGACTCAGGCTCCAATGATGCTGGCTGCTGGTGAAGTGACTAAAGCCAAGGAAGAAACCAAGGACACCTGGATCACCACCAAAGTCAAAGCCGATCTGGTTACCGAAAAAGGTATCCCAGGCTCCGACATCAAGGTTGAAACCAACAAAGGCGTAGTGTCCCTGTCTTCGACTGTTGCGATTACCGAAGCGCAAAAAACCACCGCAGTGGCGATCGCCAAGAAAATCAAAGGCGTCAAAGCCGTATCGGCTGATGGCCTGAAGGCCGAATAAGGCCAAGACTTCTCGCCTGGACTGGGAGAGGGCGCGGCAAACGGGCTGAGTCATACGTTTGCCGTTGCTTTGGAGTTCATGCGAAAGGCCACAGGGACGTGGCCGCCACAGGCCTCCGGCATTTTGCCGGGGGCCTGTTTTATTGTGGATGACAATCAGCCGACAACGGTATCGGCAGGTCCATCGCCATCGCGAGCAGGCTCGCTCCCACATTGGCCCGGGGTGTTCTCACAATCCAAGGTCGGCGCCGATCCCTTGTGGGAGCGAGCCTGCTCGCGATGGCGGTACCACGGCCAGCCTCGGTCAATGCCCACGCCGACTGGTGATCTGCACCAGTCGATTACCCTCGAAGCGCAGGAACTGGTACATGCCGCTGTTGGGGCCATAGGTCCATTCTTCCACCGGGTATTCCTCCCGGCGATTGACGCTGCGTTTGTAGCCCAGATCATCCCGCGCCACCGGTTGCCCGCACTTTTGCAGGACCTCGCTCGAGCGGTCGCCGACGCTGATGAGCTGGCTGCCGCAACGCAATGTGTCGGCAGCCGATGCGTAGGGGGTATTGAGCAGTAAGCCCAGGCCGAGCCAGTAGAGAAGCTTCATCCTATTCGGCATCCAGATGCAGAGGCGTGATCACACGCCCGTCGCTTTCGGCCTGGCCGAGGCTGGCGTCGATGAAATAGACACGGTCATCGGCCAGTTGGCCCTTGTCCACCAGGAAGTCCTTGATGCTGCTGGCCCGCTCCTGGCCCAGCTCGCGGAGCAATACATCGCTGCCGCTCCAGAACTTGATGACACCTTCACGCAGTTTCTCGATGCGGGCCTTTTTATCCAGTTGTGTCCATTCGGCCGGCGGCTGGGCCTTGAGACGGGTTCGATAGATGCCTTCCAGCAGCGGTGCCTTTTCGTCCTCCGGCACCTGCAGCAGCGCCGCCTTGGCCGGAACCTTGTCGCCCCGGCGTTGCAGCATCTTGTAGTAGTTGTACTGGTATTCGCGTTCCAGGCGCTGGCCGGCGAGCAGCGGCCCGTCGCTGCTTTCGGCGGCTGTGCCTTCGATTTCCAGGCGCAGTTCCGGACGCTTGGCCAGTGCCTCGGAGAGCTTGAGCAGCACACCTTCGCTTTCCTGGCTCAGGTCGCTGGAGCCCGGCGCGAAGGCGACATTGCCCAAGTCTTCCGAGCCACCGCCAGCCACCAGCCCGCCGATGAGTTTGAAGGGCGCCTGGGCCGCTCGTACCACCAGGTTGCGCAGGGTCTGCCAGACAATCGGCATCACACTGAATTGCGGGTCGTTGAGGTTGCCGGACACCGGCAGCTCAATGGAAATCCTGCCTTGCGAATCCTTCAGCAGCGCGACGGCCAGTTTCAGCGGCAGGCTCACGGCGTCCGGGCTGTCGACCTTTTCCCCCAGTTGCAGTTGCTCGACCACTACCTTGTTCTCGGCCTGGAGCTGACCCTTGGAGATCCGGTAGTGCAGGTCGAGATTGAGTCGGCCCTTGCGGATGCGATAGCCGGCGAATTTGCCGGAGTAGGGCGTCAGCGTCGTCAGTTCCACCCGTTTGAAGCTGGTGGCGATATCGAGGCTGGCCATCGGGTCGAATGGGTTGAGAGCCCCCTTGATTGTCACGGGCGCGTAGCGGTCGACCTTGCCCTTGACGTCAACGCTGGCCGGTTTGGCCTGGCGGCTGTCGATGGTGCCGATCTGACCGTTGAGCTGCTGGATGGCCGTGGCGAAATTCGGCGTCAGGCTGAAGTCGGCAAAGTTGGCCGAGCCGTCGTTGATGGCAATCGCGCCGATGTGGATACCCAGCGGTTTTTCCTGGGACGCCGGTTTTGCTGCAGTGCTCTTCGTGCCGCTGTCCGGAGGCTGTGGGACCAGCAAGTCATCGATGTTGGTGGTGTGATCGTCGTTGATCATGAAGCGTGCATAAGGCTGGAGCAGGTTGACCTTGTCGATGGACAGGCTGTCGCCATGCTGATAATCAAGGCCTTCGAGCACCAGGCTCTGCCATTTGACGAAGTCGCGGGTCTTGAGGGTGTCGAGGGTGTGCAGTTGGTCGATCTGGGCGCGGCCGGTGACCGCGAAGGCCAGCGGTGCGGTGCTCTTGAGGTCGACCGCCAGGTCGCTGCCGAGCATCCCCGAGCGAAGCTCCAGGCGAATGAAAGGTGTGATATAGGCTTGGGCGACACGCAGGTCGATGTCCTGGGTCTTGACCTTGAGCCTGGCGGTGACCGGGTTCAGGTTGACCTCGCCGTCGGCCAGGAGCTTGCCCTGCTTACCCACGCCGGTCTCAAGCTTGAGGGTAAAAGGCGAGCCGTTGAGGGTGTCGTAGTTCTGCAGGTCGAGGTTCAGCGGGCCGACGTCCAGTGTCACGGCGGGTTGCGCCTGGCGGTCGGCCAGATGCACCCGGTAGTCGCGTAGTTGCACATCCTTCAATAGCACTTGCCACGGTTTGCCGGGGGCCTTGGGTTCGGGTTTTGGAGAATCGGCCGCTGCCGGGGCCGATGCCGGTTCGACCTTGACCTGCGGTTTTGTCGGCTGGCTGGCGAAGAGTTTCTGCCAGTCCAACTGGCCATCGGCCTCGCGTGCTGCCCAGGTTTCGAGCTTCTGGCTACGGATCTTGCCCACGACCACCTGTTGTTTCGCCAGGTCCACCGTGGTTTCGCTGACATCAAGGCGTTCGAGTTTTGCCAGCGGACGGCCATCCGGAGCCTTGATGGCGAAAGGCGCGACACTGACGGCCACGTTGTTGAGCAGCAGCTCGGTGCCCTTGGCCAGGTTGAGCTTGTAGTCGGTACTCAGGTTGAGGAGCCCGTTCTCCAGCACCAGCGGTACCGCGTCGCGGACGTAAGGCCACCAGAGTTTCATCTGGCCATCGGTGACCTTGAGTTTGCCCTCGGACGCGATCGGCGAAAGACTGAAATTACCGGTCCAGTCGATTCTCCCACCTTCGGGGCCGGCGGCCACCAGGGTCATGTCGGCGCTGTCGTCGGGCAGGGTGCTGAGGTTCTTCAGCTCGAAATCAAGGGCGTCGTATAGAAACTCGATGGGCTCGCTGGGGCGAAGATCCTGGAAGTGGACATAGCCTGTGGCCAGCTTGATCCGGTCGACCCGCAGGGGAAACGGCTTGGCCTCGGGATCGGCCGGGGTCGGTTCGCTGGGAGGCAGCTTGAACAGACCCAGGAGGTTCAACTGGCCGTCCTTGGCGAACACCACCTCGGTCCTGGGTTTGTCCAGTTCGATGTCGGCCAGGTGCAGCGCGCCGGACCACAGGCTGTCGATCTGCAGGTTGGCGTACAGCCGTTCGAAGCCCACCTGCTCCTTGCCCGGTTCGCCGATATTCAGGCCCCAGACAGTGACTTCAAGGCTGAACGGATTGAGTTCGATGCGCTGGATCCGGGCCGGCACCGTGGCATGGTCGGCCAGTTGCTGATTGGCGATTCGCAAGGCAATGCCGGGCAATATAAGGAAACCCAGCAGGCTGTAGAGGGCCAGTGCGGTGAACAGGGCGCCGAGGGCGCGCAGCAATCCTTTGAGCATGTGTGGCTTCATCTGGTGGAATCGGAGTGCCTTGGAGTATGGCATGCGTTTACGGTTCCGAAGCCACTGGGATTTATGAGATTTGTCCGTTTTTTCCGTAGGAGTCCTGGGGTTGGCTCACAACTGCAGGATCAGTGTCTTGAGCGGAGGGTTACCGTCCATGGAGGGAAAGTCATCGGCGGGGAGCAGCGTGCTCCATTCGCGCACTGGCCGGCCGGCTTTTTCCGCACAGCGCAACACCTGTTCGCGCCAGTCGTCCATGGAGACCTTTGCCAGGTTGTTGCAGCAGATCAGTACGCCATTCTCGGCGGTGGTCAGCAGCGCCGGTTTGAGCAGGCTCTGGTAGTCCCGCAACAGGTCGACGGTGCCGAAGGCGCTCTTGGCCCAGGCCGGTGGGTCGAGCAGCACCAGGTCGTACTGGCGTTGCTCCAGGCGCACGTAACTGGGCAGCTTCTGGCCGCGCCGTTGGCTGATGGGCAGGCCGGCCAGTTGGCGGATCGCCGGGAAGTAGTCCGACTGCACGAACTCCATGGGCGCTAACGAGGGGTTGAGCTGGCCGTTTTCGCGACCCACCGCGAGATTGCCTTCGGCAAAGTCCAGGTTACACACCTCCCGTGCGCCACCGGCCGCGGCGCTCAGGCCAACGCCGCAGGTGTAGGCGAACAGGTTCAGTACGCTTTTGTCGCGGCTGTGTTCCTTGACCCAGCCCCGGGCATTGCGCAGGTCGAGAAACAGCAGCGGATCCTGCCCGGCATGGCGTCCACGAACGCGATAATTCAGGCCCCACTCATGGCCGACCAGGTCTTGCAGGGCGGCTTCTTCGGCCTGATAGACCGTGTCCTGGCGGTCGATCCGAGAGTTGCCCCGGGCGCGATCGTTGTAGACCAGCAGGGTGTCGAGGCCCAAGGCTTCGTTGACGATGCCGTGCAGTTGCAACAAGGCATCGCGTTCCAGCGACTGATGGAAACTCTGCACCAGCAATTGCGGGCCGTAGCGGTCGACGGTCAGGCCGGGTGCGCCTTCCTGGCTGCCATGGAACAGGCGATAGCAATCGGTGCCTTGCTGATGCAACTGGCTGAGCAGGTCCTGACGTTGGTCGAGGGCGGCGCGCAGCGCCTGATTCAAGGAAGACATGCCAAGCGCGCCTAAAGGAAATGAGGCGCGGGAGTTTAGCAGCTTCGGGAGGGATCGTTCCCACGCTCTGTGGGAGCGAGCCTGCTCGCGATGACGGCGATACATTCAGAATCGTTGCAAGCTAACCCACCGCTATCGCGAGCAGGCTCGCTCCCACAGAGCGTGGGAACGATCAGTCAGCGGAACGTCATGTCCGCTAGCGATTCAGGCGCTTGTCGATCAGCCCCTCCACCACGCTCGGGTCGGCCAGGGTCGAGGTATCGCCGAGGCTGTCGAGTTCGTTGCAGGCGATCTTGCGCAGGATGCGCCGCATGATCTTGCCCGAGCGGGTCTTGGGCAGCGCCGGCGCCCACTGGATCAGTTCCGGCTTGGCGAAGCTGCCGATTTCCTTGCTGACGTGGGCCAGCAATTCTTTCTTCAATTCATCATTGGCCTCGACCCCGTTCATCGGCGTGACAAACGCATAGATGCCCTGGCCCTTGAGGTCATGGGGATAACCGACGACCGCCGCTTCGGCGATGCTGTCGTGCAGCACCAGGGCACTTTCCACCTCGGCGGTGCCGATGCGGTGGCCCGAGACATTGATCACGTCATCGATGCGCCCGGTAATCCAGTAGTCGCCGTCCTCGTCACGGCGGGCGCCGTCGCCGGTAAAGTAATAGCCGGGGTAGGGCTTGAAGTAGGTGTCGACCATGCGTTGATGATCGCCGTAGACGCTACGGATCTGTCCCGGCCAGCTGGATTTGATTGCCAGTACACCGCTGCCGGGGCCGTTGATTTCCTTGCCTGTTTCGTCCAGCAGTACCGGTTGCACGCCGAACATCGGGCGGGTGGCGCAGCCCGGCTTGAGTCGCCGGGCGCTCACCAGCGGGCTGAGCATGATGCCGCCGGTTTCAGTCTGCCACCAGGTATCGACAATCGGGCAGCGTTGCTCACCCACTGCGTTGAAATACCATTCCCAGGCTTCCGGATTGATCGGCTCCCCGACGCTGCCGAGCAATCGCAGGCTTTTGCGTGATGTGACCTGTAATGGCCCGGCACCTTCACGCATCAGCGCGCGCAGGGCGGTGGGGGCGGTGTAGAAGATGTTGACCTGATGCTTGTCGATCACTCGCCAGAAACGCGAGCTGTCGGGATGGCTGGGGACGCCTTCGAAGATCAGCGTGGTAGCGCCGTTGGCCAATGGGCCGTAGACGATGTAGCTGTGGCCGGTGACCCAACCGACATCGGCGGTGCACCAGAACACTTCGTTGTCGCGATAGTCCAGCACGTATTTGAACGTCATGGCTGCCTGCAGCAGATAGCCGCCAGTGGTGTGCAGCACGCCTTTGGGTTTTCCGGTGCTGCCGGAGGTATAGAGAATGAACAGCGGATCTTCGGCGTCCATCGGTTCGGGCGGGCAGTCGGCGCTGGCATCATGCATGGCCTGGTGATACCAGAGGTCGCGACCTTCGGCCCAGCTCACTTCGGCCTGGGTACGCTCCACCACCAAGACCGTGCTGACGTTCGGGCAGCTTTCCAGGGCTTTGTCGACGTTACGCTTGAGCGGGACGAAGCGCCCGCCGCGCACGCCTTCGTCGGCGGTGATCACAGTGCGGCAATCGGCATCGAGAATCCGGTCGCGCAACGAATCCGGCGAAAACCCACCAAATACCACCGAATGCACCGCGCCGATGCGGGTGCAGGCGAGCATGGCGTAGGCCGCTTCCGGAATCATCGGCATGTAGATGCAGACCCGGTCACCTTTCTTCACGCCACGGCTTTTCAGCACATTGGCCAGGCGGCACACCTGGTTGTGAAGTTTTCGATAAGTGATTTCTGCCGATTCGGCGGGGTCGTCGCCTTCCCAGATGATTGCCGTCTGGTCGCCGCGTTTTTCGAGATGGCGGTCAATGCAATTGGCGCTGACATTCAGTTTGCCGCCTGCAAACCAGGTGGCGTCGCCGTTCTTGAGGTCATATCGCTGGACTGTTTGCCAGGGCGCCATCCAGTCGAGAAACCGGGTGGCCTGTTCAGCCCAGAAGGCGCTGGGGTGTTCGGTGGATTCTTTGTAGAGCCGCTGGTATTCGTCCTGACTCAGTTGCGCAGCCCGGCGGACGGCATCGGCTTGGGGGTACTGGCTGATATCGAACATGACGGTTCCTTATTCTTGTTTTGCGACAAGTCATAAAGATGCGCCGAGTAGCCGGAGGGTTCAAGCCACGCACAAATAACTGTGGGAGCGGGCTCGCTCCCACAGGGGCAGTGCGCCGTTTGGATCAGCCGCGATGGCGTCCACGGAAGTAGCTGATCAGACCTTGGGTCGAAGCGTCTTCGGCAGCGTTTTCTTCGCTGCCCACCAGACGGTTATAGACACCCTTGCCCAGCTCCTTGCCCAGCTCCACGCCCCACTGGTCGAAGGCATTGATGCCCCAGACCACGCTTTGTACGAACACTTTATGTTCGTATAGCGCCACCAATGCGCCAAGACGACGGGGGCTGATGCGTTCGACCACCAGGGTATTGCTTGGACGGTTGCCCGGGATGACCTTGTGGGCGGCCAGTTTCTGCACGTCTTCTTCACTGGCGCCCTTGTCCCGCAGCTCGGCTTCGGCCTCGGCGCGGGTCTTGCCGAGCATCAGGGCCTGGCTTTGTGACAGGCAGTTGGCGTACAGCCACTGGTGATGATCGGAAACCGGGTTGAAGCTGACGACCGGCACGATGAAGTCGGCCGGAATCAATTGGGTGCCCTGGTGCAGCAACTGATGGTAGGCATGCTGGCCGTTGCAGCCGACGCCACCCCAGATCACCGGGCCGGTGTCGGTGGAAACCGGTGTGCCGTCCTGGCGCACACTCTTGCCGTTGGACTCCATGTCCAGTTGCTGCAAGTGCTTGGTGATGTTGCGCAGGTAGTGGTCGTACGGCAGGATCGCGTGGCTTTGCGCGCCCCAGAAGTTGCCGTACCACACGCCCAGCAAGGCCAGCAGCACCGGCATGTTCTGTTCGAACGGCGCACTCTGGAAATGCTGGTCCATGGAATAGGCACCGGACAGCAGTTCCTTGAAGTTCGACATGCCGATGGCGAGGGCGATCGGCAGGCCGATGGCCGACCACAGCGAGTAACGCCCGCCGACCCAGTCCCACATCGGGAAGATGTTCTCTTCGCGGATGCCGAAGGCCACGGCCGCTGCGTTGTTGCTCGATACGGCGATGAAGTGACGATACAGCTCCGCTTCGGAACCGCCCTGGGCGAGGTACCAGGCGCGGGCGGCCTGGGCGTTCTTCAGGGTTTCGAGGGTATTGAAGGATTTCGACGAGACGATGAACAACGTCGTTTCGGCGCGCAGCTTCATGGTCAGCTCGTGGAACTCGCTGCCGTCGATGTTCGCCAGGTAGTGGCAGCGAACGCCTTTCTGCGCGTAGGACAACAGGGCTTCGGACACCAGTTCCGGGCCGAGGAACGAGCCACCGATACCGATGTTCACCACGTCGGTGATCGGTTTCTCGGTGTAGCCGCGCCACAGGCCATCGTGAATTCGGCCCACCAGGTCGGTGATCTGGTTCAGCACCTTGTGCACATCCGGCATCACGTTGACGCCGTTCACCAGCAGCCGGTCGCCCACCGGCCGACGCAGGGCGGTGTGCAGGGCCGGACGGTTTTCGGAGGCGTTGATGATTTCGCCTTCGAACAGCGCCTTGATTGCGCCCTTGAGGTCGACTTCATTGGCCAGGCCCACCAGCAAGTCGCGGGTCTGGGTGGTGATCAGGTTCTTTGAATAATCGAGAAACAGGCCGCAGCTCGAGAGGGTGAATTGGTTGAAACGCTGCGGATCGGCATTGAACGCTTCGCGCATGCTGAAATCCTGCATGGCCTTGCGGTGGTCATTCAGCGCCTGCCAGGCGGGCAGGGCGGTCACGTCATGAGGGTTTCGGTAGTACGCCATCGCTGCGGGTTTCCTTTTACTTGAACGACCTTTTGTACATTAAAAATTCCGGTGTGGCCCAGGGTGGGCGTCCGGACAACTGCGTCGACGCGATCTGCGGGCGCAGGGCGACTACAGTAAACCTCGCGTTGCGATCTGTCTTGGCTTTGTCAGACCGGTTCCCGGTACTTTTTTATACAACAGGTGTGGGAAAGGGCCGACAGACGGGAGGACGAAGCACTCTTTTGGACAAGAATTACTCACTGTAGGAGCGAGCCTGCTCGCGATGACGGTGTGTCAGTCGCCAGCAACGTCAACTGAATTACCGCAATCGCGAGCAGGCTCGCTCCCACAAGGGCATGGCGCAGGTCAGGCGACCTGCACCGGAATGGCGTTGCTGGTGTGGCTCAGCTCGTTGCCCGGCGCCATGTACAGCATGCGGGGCTTGAAGTTGACCAGCTCCGCTTCGCTGTAGTGGGCGTAGGCGCAGATGATGACGCGGTCGCCTACCTTGGCCTTGTGGGCTGCGGCACCGTTGACCGAGATCATCCGCGAACCTTCTTCGCCGCGGATGGCGTAGGTGGTGAAGCGCTCGCCGTTGTCGACGTTGTAGATCTGGATCTGCTCGTACTCACGGATCCCCGACAGGTCCAGCCACTCACCATCGATGGCACAGGAGCCTTCGTAGTCGAGCACGGCGTGAGTGACTTCGGCGCGGTGCAGCTTGGCCTTGAGCATGATGGCGTGCATGGGTTTCTCCTCTGGTCGGGTCCGAACGGCGGGCAGTTTGCCCGAAGGCTGCCAGGGCGGCAATGGCTCCACCATCCCCTGTGGGTGAGCCCGTGGGAGCAAAGTCTGCTCGCGATACAGTCACCTCGGTTCCAGGGCCGGCCGTGTTAACTTCATCGCGGGCGAGCCTTGCTCCCACAGTTTGCTCCACTGAGGGGATGGTGTCAGGCGGCGTCCAGATCCAGGTGCAGGTTGTCGATCAGCCGCGTGGTGCCGAGGAACGCGGCGACCAGGATCACCAGGTCGCGGTCTTCAGGCGTGGCCGGGCGCAAGGTCCGGGCCTCGCGGATCTCCAGGTAATCGGGACGCATGCCCGCGGCTTCGAGTTGCTTGAGCTGCTCGGCAATCAGGGTCGGGAAGTCCCGTCGCCCTTGTCGGATCGCTTCGGCAATGCGGCTGAGGCTGCGGTAGACCTCAGGCGCCACGGCACGTTGTTCAGGGCTGAGGAAACCATTGCGCGACGATAGCGCCAGGCCGTCCTCGGCACGAACGGTCGGTTCGCCAATGATCTGGATCGGCATGTTCAGGTCATGGACCAGTGCGCGGATCACCGCAAGTTGCTGGAAGTCTTTCTGGCCAAACACCGCCAGGTCGGGCTGGACCATGTTGAACAGCTTGCTGACCACCGTTGCCACGCCTTCGAAATGCCCGGGGCGGCTGGCGCCGCACAGGCCTTCGGACAATTGCGGCACACTGACTCGGGTTTGCCCGGCCATGCCGTCGGGGTACATCTCTTCGACGGACGGGGCGAACAGCAGATGGCAGCCCGCCTGGAGCAGCTTTTCCTGGTCCGCCGGGAGGGTGCGCGGGTATTTGTCGAGGTCTTCGCCGGCACCGAACTGCAACGGGTTGACGAAAATGCTCGTCACCACGAAGTCGGCTCGCTGCGCTGCTTTGGTGACCAGCGCTACGTGGCCGCTGTGCAGGTTGCCCATGGTCGGCACGAAGGCGATGCGTTTGCCTTCGCTGCGGGCGCGGGCCACGGCGGCCCGCAGTTCACGTACGGTCTTGACGGTGTTCATGCAGAGAATCCGTGTTCGGCGCCAGGGAAGGTGGTCGCTTTGACTTCAGCCACATAAGCGCTCAGGGCGGCCTGGATGCTGGGTTGTCCGGTCATGAAGTTCTTCACGAACTTCGGCGCGCGGCCCGTGAGCGATAGTCCAAGCATGTCGTGCAGTACCAGCACCTGACCATCGGTGGCATTGCCGGCGCCAATCCCGATGACCGGAATCTTCACCGCCTGGGTGATTTCTTCGGCCAGTTCGCTGGGCACGCATTCGAGCAACAGCATCGCCGCTCCGGCCTGCTCCAGCGCGATGGCATCGGCGCGCATCTGCCGTGCCTGGTTTTCATTGCGACCCTGGACCTTGTAGCCACCGAGAACGTTGACCGCTTGCGGTGTCAGGCCCAAGTGCGCGCACACCGGGATGCCGCGTTCGGCCAACAACCGGATCGACTCGGCCAGCCACAACGCACCTTCGACCTTCACCATGTGGGCACCGGCCTGCATCAGCAGTGCACTGTTGGTCATGGTCTGTTCGAGGGTGGCGTAGGCCATGAATGGCAGGTCGGCGAGGATCAGTGCGTCGGTGTTACCGCGTTTGACGCAGGCCACATGGTAGGCCATGTCAGCGGTGGTCGCCGGCAGCGTACTGTCGTGGCCCTGCAACACCATGCCGAGGGAGTCGCCCACCAGCAGCACTTCGACACCGGCCTCGTTGCAGGCGTGGGCGAAGGTTGCGTCATAGCAGGTCAGCATGGCGATTTTTTCGCCTTTCTGCTTGAGACCTTGCAGCGTGGTCAGGGTAATAGCTGGCATGAAAAAGTCCTCATTAGGCGCTCGTGAACTACTGCGAGTAACGCGCATGATTCGTCATTTAAACAGGCGCACCCTCTATGCGTGGTGCTTGTAAGGCCTGGATTGCGCCCTTCAATGCCGCGTTGGCGACAACGGGACGCCTATAGTCGTGAGGAGCACCGGGGAAGTCAATTGGATGTGTTACCGGCGGGTGTTACCGGGGTTACTGATGCGTTTCAGCCGTGGGGCGCGTCTGAAATGTGACTGTCTGGTACTGGACCCAGTGGGAGCGAGCCTGCTCGCGATAGCGGTGGGCCAGTCAATATGAATGTCGACTGATACACCGCTATCGCGAGCAGGCTCGCACACAGGGGATGGTCTTCGTCAGTTGGAGGGCAGGCGCTCCAGGCCGACGAATGGGCACGCGGCCAGCAGGTCCGGCAGCAGGCGCCCGTCAGCCAGGCGCAGGTCGGCGGGGGCCAGCTCCGCCAACGGGTACAGCACGAAGGCCCGGGCGTGCATGTGGTAGTGAGGAACCTTGAGCCGAGGCTCGTCGATCAGCCGATCGCCGTACAGCAGAATGTCCAGGTCCAGGGTGCGCGGGCCCCAGCGCTCCAGGCGTTCCCGGCCCTGGCCGGTTTCGATGGCTTGCAGTGCGTCGAGCAGGTCCAGCGGCGCCAGTTGGCTGTCCAGCGCAGCCACTGCATTGGTGTAGCGCGGCTGGCCTGGCAACAATGAATCGCTTTGATAGAACGCCGAGACGCCGAAGAATCGGCTGTCGGGCAGGCTGGCCAACGCTTGGAGAGCGCTGCGCAGTTGTGCCGCGGGTTCGGCCAGGTTGCTGCCCATACCGATATAGATGCGTTCCATCGATTACTCGCCCGATGCGCTCGGCACACCGGCACGCTTACGCTTGGCGCCGCTGCTGCGACGACGCTTGCGTGGGCCGCTGGCGCCGTCTTCCTTGCCGCTGAGCTCACGAATCATCTCGCGGCGCTCGCTGTCATTGGCATCCTGGTAATCGGTCCACCATTCGCCCAAGCCATCGGTCTGTTCGCCGGCGCTTTCACGCAGCAGCAAAAAGTCGTAGCCGGCGCGGAAGCGCGGGTTGTCCAGCAACAGGTCGGCACGCTTGCCGCTGCGACGGGGCAGGCGCTCCTGCATATCCCAGATTTCGCGGATCGGCATCGTGAAGCGCTTCGGAATCGCGATGCGCTGGCACTGTTCGGCGATCAACTCGTGGGCCGCTTCCTGCATGGCCGGGATCGGCGGCATGCCGCGGTCCTGCAGGCGCAGTACCCGGGCCGGCAGGGCCGGCCAGAGCAGGGCGGCGAACAGGAAGGCCGGGGTCACCGGCTTGTTCTGCTTGATGCGCAGGTCGGTGTTGATCAACGCTTCGCTGATCAGGGTATGGGTGTAGGTCGGGTTGTGCTCCAGCGCCTCGGCACTGGCCGGGAACAGCGGATCGAACAGCTGCAGGTCCACCAGCATCTCGAAGGTGTCCGCCGCGTTGCCTGACAGGAACAGCTTGAGCACTTCCTCGAACAGCCGCGCCGAAGGGATCTCCCGCAGCATCGGTGCCAGGTCGCGAATCGGCGCGGCGCTGTGTTTTTCAATGCCGAAGTTCAGCTTGGCGGCGAAACGCACGGCCCGCAGCATTCGTACCGGGTCTTCCTGGTAGCGTTGCTTGGGATCGCCGATCAGACGGATCAGGTGATTGCGGATGTCATGTACGCCGTTGGCGTAATCGAGAATACGTTCGCTCACCGGATCGTAATACAGAGCGTTGATGGTGAAGTCGCGACGTTGCGCGTCTTCTTCCAGCGTGCCGTAGACGTTATCCCGCAGGATGCGCCCGCTCTCGTTGCGAGAAGACTGGTTGCTGTCTTCTTCTTCATCGTTTTGCGGGTGGTTGGCGCGGAACGTCGCCACTTCGATGATCTCGCGACCGAAGTGGATGTGGACGAGTTTGAAGCGTCGGCCAATGATTCGCGCGTTGCGGAATTCGGCCCGGACCTGTTCCGGCGTGGCGCTGGTGGCCACATCGAAATCCTTGGGAGTGATGTTGAGCAGCATGTCGCGCACGCAACCACCGACCAGGTAAGCCTGGTAGCCGGCGTTCTGCAGGCGTTCGACGATGTTCACCGCATAACGGCTGAACTGGGCCTTCTGCAATGAATGCTGGCCGCTGTTGAGCACTTCAGGCGTGCTGCGGATGTGTTGCGTACGACGCAAGGGAGAACGGAATGACTGGAACAGCTTCTTCAGCATGGGATGCACTGTTTGAAGGAATGTTCGGCCAAAACGAAGAATGACCGCATGATGGGCGGTGATTCTAGCATTTAGTCAGGGGATCGTGTAGGACGCAGCAGATTGAGCTGCAAGCTTTAAGCTACAGGCCTTGTAGGCCTGGGGCGGTGGAACGTCGGAAACCACAAGGGGAGCCGAAGCTCCCCCAGAATTAGTTGCATGCTCTGTTTTTATTATTGGTTTCGGGCTTCTTGTTTTTGTTGAGTGCCCGCGTCACGAGGTTTTCCCTGCGTGACCCTCCCAATCGGGAGCCAAGAGCAAACGGATTGCTTTGGTCGCTGTGTTGCAGTGATCAATCGATCCAACCAGTTCAGGCACCTGTCTTGAGACAGTTTTTATTGTTCTCGGCCTGGTTGTGGGGCAAGCCCCAAATACAACGCCTCTCCAAAAGAATCAGTTAGCTGCGCCTCTCGCCGTCTTGTTTTTATTGTGCGTGAGTCGATTCGTCTTATTTTTATTGTCTTGTGCATTGCTTGTTATTGTTCTTGTACCAAAGCTATAGCAGGGTGCGTGCCAACTTTTGCAAGGCCCATGGAAACCGGGGGTTCTATGGCTATTCTGCTTTTTTTGAGGCGAAAAAAAGCCGGGATTTCGTTACCGTAAACCCCGGCTTCTGTTACGTGAAAAAGCTCAGGTAACAGTTTTTTCACATTCACGGTGTTGTAACCGTCTACCTCTGTGGGAGCGAGCCTGCTCGCGATTGCGTTGTGCCAGTCGCCCTGAGTGCAAGCTGATACACCGCTATCGCGAGCAGGCTCGCTCCCACCCTTGATCTCAGCTTTCGCTGGCCACTCCGGTCTTGCGACGCGGAATCCCCAGGCGCTGGCGACGTTCCCACAGGCACTTGCGGCTCACCCCCAGCTTGCGCGCCAGTTCGGTCTCGGTCATGTGGTCCTGATGTTCCAGGACGAAATGCTGGAAGTAGTCTTCCAGGGACAGATCTTCGGTGGGCTCGTGGCTGGTGTTGTTGGCGGTGCCACCCTGTTGGGGAGCCAGGCCGATGAACTCTTCATCGTCGAGATCGCTGAGCTCAACGTCGATACCCAGCAGGTCGGCGGAGATTTCCGGGTTCTCGCACAGGATCACTGCCCGTTCCACTGCGTTTTCCAGTTCCCGGACGTTACCTGGCCAGGCGTAATGACGAATGGCCTGTTCTGCGTCGGGCGCAAACTTCAAGTCGGTGCGATTGACTCGCGCGCTCTGGCGGGCGAGGAAGGCATTGGCGATTTCATTGACGTCCGCACCCCGTTCGCGCAGGGCTGGCAGTTTCAGCGCAATGACGTGCAGGCGATAGTACAAGTCCTCACGGAACTGGCCGATCTTCGCCAGGCTCTTGAGGTCACGGTGGGTCGCGGCGATCAGGCGTACATCGACTTTCTGCGACTGCACCGAGCCGACCCGACGGATTTCACCTTCTTGCAGGACCCGCAGCAGCCGTGCCTGAGCCTCCAGCGGCAGTTCACCGATTTCGTCGAGGAACAGCGTGCCACCGTCCGCCGCTTCCACCAACCCGGCGCGCCCGGCGCTGGCCCCGGTGAAGGCGCCTTTTTCATGACCGAACAGCTCGGATTCGATCAGGCTTTCGGGAATCGCCGCGCAGTTCACCGAGATCATCGGCGCCTTGGCCCGACGCGACAGGTTATGCAGGGCGCGAGCCACCAGTTCCTTGCCGGTCCCGGACTCGCCCTGGATCAGCACGTTGGAGTCGGTCGGCGCCACCTTGCGGATCTTGACGTACAGATCCTGCATGGGAGGACAGGAGCCAATGATGCCGATTTCGCCGTTATTGTTACCGGCAGAGCCTTTGGTGGCGGCAGCCTTGCCGTTCGTCGGCTCCACCGGAGTGCCGGTCGCCGTCTGTCGGTCCCGCAGGATGCGGGCCACGGCCTGGAGCATCTCATCGTGATCGAACGGCTTGGCGATGTAGTCAACCGCGCCCATTTTCATGGAGTCGACCGCCGAGCGCAGGCTGGCGTAGCTGGTCATGATCAACACAGGCGTGCCCTGGCCGAGCTTGATCAGCTCGGTTCCCGGTGCGCCGGGCAGACGCAGGTCGCTGACGATGAGGTCAAACGTGGGGATGCTGAATCGTTCTTGTGCTTCCTGCACGGAACCGGCTTCGCTGACCTGGTACTGGTTGCGTTCCAGCAGGCGGCGCAAGGCGGAGCGGATAATTGTTTCGTCTTCGACGATCAAAATGTGCGGCATTGATTCGATTCTCTCGACGGTCTCAGTTCACAGCGGACGTCGCTTCGACATGACGCGGCAAGGTCACCCGTATACGGGTGCCGCGTTGGCCCTGTACATCGGCCGGGCTGTCGATGGTGATTTGTCCATAATGCTCTTCAACGATGGAATAGACCAGTGCAAGGCCCAGTCCGGTGCCTTCGCCAGGATCCTTGGTGGTGAAGAAGGGTTCGAACAACCGATCCATGATGTTCTGTGGAATACCGCTGCCTTCGTCTTCGACGATCAGATCGATCGTGTGTTCGCTGGCTTCGCTCTTGACCCGCACGGCGCTGCCGGCCGGTGAGGCGTCGCGGGCGTTGGAGAGCAGGTTGATCAGTACCTGGGCGAGCCGCTGGGGATCGCCGTCGACCCAATGATCCGGGTCGCACAGGTTGAAGAATTGCACCTCGAAATTGCGCCGGTTCAGGGCCAGTAGGCCAATGGCATCCTGGGCCACTTCGGCCAGGCAGACAGGCTCGTCGTTGTGCTGGTGTCCGCCGGCATGGGCAAAGCTCATCAGCGACTGCACGATACGTGACACTCGCCGGGTCTGCTCGAGAATCTGGCTGCTGATTTCCGTCAGTTCGCCATCCTCCTCGCGCTCTTCGCGCAGGTTCTGCGCCAGGCAGGCAATACCGGTGATCGGGTTGCCGATCTCGTGGGCCACCCCGGCTGCCAGTCGACCAATGCTCGCCAGGCGTTCGGAATGGACCAGTTTGTCTTCGAGCATCTGCGTGTCGGTCAGGTCTTCCACCAGCAATACCAGGCCGCTGTTGCCCGGTGCAAGTGGCTCATCGATGGCCGCCTTGTGCAGGTTCAGCCAGCGGGTCTGGCCGTCGAGGGCCAAGTGCTGCTTGTGCAGGTGCTCGTCCGGCAAGTCGATGAAGCCTTGCAACAGGCCTTTCCAAGGCTCGCCCAGGGTGCTCAGGCGTGAACCGACCACGCGCTGGGCGGCAATTCCGGTCAGTTCTTCCATGGCCTTGTTCCACATCAGGATTTCCTGGTCCTTGGCCAGGGAACACACGCCCATCGGCAGCTCCTGCAGGGTCTGGCGATGATAGCGGCGCAGGGCATCCAGCTCGGCGGCCAGGCCGGTGAGACGCGAGTGGTAGTCCTCGAGGCGGCTCTCGATGAAATGGATGTCCTCGGTGACGTAGTTTTCGCCGCCGGCCTTGTAGGGCAGAAACGTCTCGACCATGTCCTGGGCCACGCTGGGCCCCATCAGCCCGGACAGGTTGGCTTCGATCCGGTCCCGCAGGCGACGCAAAGCGTAGGGGCGGCGTTCATCGAAAGGCAGGTAAAGATCCCGCAGGGCCTGTTCGACTTCCTTTTGCGCGGCCTTCGCACCCAGGGGCTTGGCCAGTTGCGTAGCGAACTCCTGGGGCGAGGCAGCGTGCAGTTCACGGCGTTGTGGGCGGCGAACGTTGTCCACAGCGCAGGCTTCGGCGGCGCTGGCCTCTTCGCTGCTGGCGTTGGTGAACAGCGAGATCAGGGTGAACATCAGCACGTTCGCCGCCAGCGAGGCGATGGCCGCCATGTGCCAACTGGTGTCGTCGAGCACATAGATCATGTTCAGCAGCGGGATATAGAAACCCTGCAGGTTGCCCAACAGTGGCAACAGCATGGCTACCAGCCAGACCAGGATGCCCGCCAGCAGGCCGGCGATAAAGCCACGGCGGTTGGCGGTCGGCCAGTACAGCACCGACAACACGCCCGGCAGGAACTGCAAGGTGGCGACGAAGGCGACAATACCCAGGTTGGCCAGGTCTTGTCCGTCGCCCAGCATCAGGTAGAAGCCGTAGCCCGCCATGATGATCGCGACGATCAGCGCTCGCCGGGTCCACTTCAGCCAGCGGTAGATGTTGCCCTCGGCCGGTGGCTGGTAGAGCGGCAGCACCAGATGGTTGAGGGCCATGCCCGACAGCGCCAGGGTGGTCACGATGATCAGGCCGCTGGCGGCCGACAGGCCGCCGATATAGGCCAGCAGGGCCAAGGCGTGATTGTTGGCGGCCATGCCGATGCCGAGGGTGAAGTACTCCGGATTGGTACTGGCCCCCAGCTTCAACCCGGCCCAGAGGATCAGCGGCACCGCCAGGCTCATCAGCAGCAGGAACAGTGGCAGACCCCAGCTCGCGCTCACCAGCGAGCGTGGGTTGAGGTTTTCGGTGAAGGTCATGTGGTACATGTGCGGCATCACGATCGCTGACGCGAAGAACACCAGCAACAGCGTACGCCACGGGCCTTCCTGCAACGGTGTGTGCAGGGCGGCGAGGGCGGTCTGGTTCTGCAACAGCCACAGTTCAAGCTGTTGCGGGCCGTTGAACACACCGTACAGCGCGTAGAGGCCGACGCCACCGATGGCGATCAGCTTGATCACCGACTCGAAGGCGATGGCGAACACCAGGCCTTCGTGTTTTTCCCGGGTGGCGATGTGCCGGGAACCGAAGAAAATGGTGAACAGGATGATCAGGACGCAGAAGCTCAGCGCCACCCGGTGCTGCACCGGCTCGTGGGTCAGGATGCTGATGGAATCGGCCACGGCCTGCATCTGCAGGGCCAGTAATGGCAACACCCCCACCAGCATGAAGATCGTGGTCAGCGCACCGGCCCAGGTGCTGCGGAAACGAAAGGCGAACAGGTCGGCCAGGGATGACAGCTGGTAGGTGCGGGTGATCTTCAGGATCGGGTACAGCAATACCGGCGCCAGCAGGAATGCCCCCGACACACCCAGGTAACTGGACAGGAAGCCATAGCCATACTGGTAAGCCAGGCCGACCGTGCCATAGAACGCCCACGCGCTGGCGTAGACGCCCAGCGACAGGGTGTAGGTCAGCGGGTGGCGGATGATCGCCCGGGGGATCATGCCCCGTTCACTGATCCAGGCCACGCCGAACAGCACCGCCAGGTAGGCCGCGCTGATCAGGATCATCTGGGTCAGGCTAAAGCTCATCGGCATCTTTTTGGCTCTGCAGAATGAAGGTCACGACGATCAGGATCAGCCAGAGCAGATACGGCCGATACCAGGCTCCGGTGGCATCGATCCACCAGTCCATGATGGCCGGGGAGAACAGATAAATCCCCACTACCAGGAGCAGGACCAAGCGATAGATGTACATCCCGGCCTCTCTTTTTAAACGCGTGCCCGAAAAACGTGCGGCGATGGTAACGGATGGGCGCCAAGCTGCAAGGGCCGTCAGCGTATTTGCGCTTCGGGCAAGGTCATTGTGCGCGGGATCCTTGCCGCGTCCCAGTGGCGAATTCCCCACGTCAGCAGCTCCCGAGGGCTGGCATCGGCCAATTCGACGCCGGGTTCCTGGCCCAGTGCCCGCAAGGCCCTGCGCAGCAACGGCGTGGCCTGATCGGCCGCCAGCGGTGGCGAACGGTAGGATTTGCCCAGCTTGTGTCCGTCCGGTTGGGTGATCAACGGCACATGCAGGTATCGTGGTTGCGGCAGCCCGAGCAGCTCTTGCAGGTAGAGCTGTCGGGGCGTGGAGTCCAGCAGGTCGGCACCGCGCACGATATCGGTTACCCCTTGCCAGGCGTCGTCCAGTACCACGGCCAGTTGATAGGCATAGAGACCGTCGCGGCGACGGATGACAAAATCGCCGGCCTCGCGGCCCAGATGCTGGCGGAATTGGCCTTGTACCCGGTCGATGAAATGGTACTCGAGCTCGGGGACGCGCAGGCGGATGGCGGCACCTTCGGTGTCGTGCCCGGCGTTGCGGCACAACCCCGGATAAATCCCCTGGTACGCCTCCAGTTGTTTGCGTGAACAGGTGCAGGCATAAGCCAGGCCTTGGCTGAGCAGGCGGTTGATGACTTGATCGTAGGCCTCATGGCGCTTGCTCTGGCGGACGATCTCGCCGTCCCATTCGAAGCCGTAGCTTTCCAGTGCCTTGAGGATCGCCACTTGCGCACCGGGTTCTTCCCGGGGCGGATCGAGGTCTTCCATGCGCAGCAGCCAGCGCCCACCGACGGCCCGGGCGTCCAGATAAGACGCCAGTGCGGCGACCAGCGAGCCGAAATGCAGGTGGCCGCTAGGGGTGGGAGCGAAGCGACCGATGTAGGAGGAGGTGGCAGTCATAGGGGCGTAAGTATGGAGGAACACCGTCCCCTGTGGGAGCGAGCCTGCTCGCGATAGCGGTATGCCCGCCACAGCAGAGGTGACTGATCCGGCGCTATCGCCAGCAGGCTCGCTCCCACAAGGGGGTCACACGTTCTAAGTAGGAGCCTGATGCAAACAAAAAACGGAGCGTATGAACGCTCCGTTTTTCGATAACAGCCCCGACAATTACTTGCCGACCTGTTTTTCCTTGATTTCCGCCAAGGTCTTGCAGTCGATGCACAAGTCGGCCGTCGGGCGGGCTTCCAGGCGACGGATGCCGATCTCGATGCCGCAGGACTCGCACCAGCCGTATTCTTCGTCTTCGATCAGTTGCAACGTTTTGTCAATTTTCTTGATCAGCTTGCGCTCACGGTCACGTGCACGCAATTCCAGGCTGAATTCTTCTTCCTGGCTGGCACGGTCGGCGGGGTCGGGGAAGTTGGCCGCCTCGTCTTTCATGTGATCCACAGTGCGATCGACTTCCTGCATCAAGTCCTGTTTCCACTTGTTCAGGATCTTGGTGAAGTGCGCGCGCATGGGGGCGCCCATGTACTCTTCGCCCGCTTTAGGGACATAAGGCTCAAACCCGCTGAGCGACTGATTTTGATTTTGCTTTGCTTGGGTGGGCATGAATGGACCGCCTCTACTCTTGTAATCCACTACGCAGGATTGCTCCATCACCGACACCTGCCGGCCCTGCGGCTGCAAGCGGGCGAACTTACCAGATCGAATCGGGCCGCGCCACTCCCGGTTGTCGAGCCTGCGGCGGGCGGGGCTTCGCAAAGCATGGCCGGGTCCGGTTCGGTGCAGAGGTCATCCTGCTCAATGCTTGATTCTAGTCAAGCCTGGGCCAATCGCCGGAGTCATTTCCTGCAATTCGGTGGCTAGTGGCCTGTACGGTTGATTTGAGTGCATGAATTAGCCACGCAGGCCACTCGGACCTCTTCAGGCTGGCGCTCGTTCCCGCAGTTGTTTCTGACTTGGGCTGAGAGTTGGGTAGAATCGGTTCTTTTTTATGCGAAGGAAGGCTAATGGCTCAGCCCTACAGTGCGCGCAGTCGCGCCATCGAACCTTTCCATGTGATGGCGTTGCTGGCCCGTGCCAATGAACTGCAGGCAGCGGGACACGACGTCATCCATCTGGAGATCGGCGAGCCGGACTTCACAACGGCCGAGCCGATCATCCAGGCCGGCCAGGCCGCGCTGGCGGCGGGCAAGACCCGCTATACCGCAGCTCGCGGCATCCCCGAGCTGCGAGAGGCCATCGCCGGTTTCTACGGGCAGCGCTACGGAGTGAGCATTGACCCCCGGCGTATCCTGATCACGCCGGGCGGGTCCGGGGCGTTGCTGCTGGCCAGCGCCTTGCTGGTGGACCCGGGCAAACACTGGTTGCTGGCGGACCCTGGCTACCCCTGCAACCGTCACTTCCTGCGCCTGGTGGAAGGCGCGGCGCAACTGGTGCCGGTGGGCCCTGAGGTGCGTTACCAGTTGACTCCCGAGCTGGTGAGCCGTCATTGGGACCAGGACAGCGTCGGTGCGCTGGTGGCGTCGCCGGCCAACCCAACCGGGACGCTGCTCTCCCGGGACGAGCTGGTTGGGCTATCGAAAGCAATCAAGGCCCGTAATGGCCATCTGGTGGTGGATGAGATCTATCACGGCTTGACCTATGGCACCGAGGCCGCCAGCGTGCTGGAAGTCGACGACGATGCCTTCGTTCTGAATAGTTTTTCCAAGTATTTCGGCATGACCGGCTGGCGACTGGGCTGGCTGGTGGCCCCTTCCGCCGCGGTCGGTGAGTTGGAAAAGCTTGCGCAGAACCTCTACATCAGTGCGCCAAGCATGGCCCAGTACGCGGCCCTGGCCTGTTTCGAGCCAGCGACCATCGAGATCTTCGAGCAACGTCGGGCCGAATTCGCGCTGCGCCGCGACTTCCTGTTGCCGGCCTTGCGCGAGCTGGGTTTCGGCATTGCGGTCGAGCCGGAAGGCGCGTTCTACCTCTATGCCGATATCCGCGCATTCGGTGGCGATGCCTTTGCCTTCTGTCAGCACTTCCTGGAAACCGAACATGTAGCGTTCACCCCCGGGCTGGATTTCGGCCGCCACCAGGCCGGGCACCATGTGCGGTTCGCCTACACCCAGAGCCTGCCGCGACTGCAGGAGGCGGTGGAGCGGATTGCGCGTGGACTGCGGAGCTGGCAAGGCTGATGCGTTTTTCTCCTGCTCTGGAAGAAGGTCGACTGATTCGACGCTACAAGCGTTTCCTTGCCGATATCGAAACCCTCGATGGCGAACAGCTGACTATTCATTGTCCCAATACCGGCTCGATGCTCAATTGCATGGCTGAAGGCGCACGGGTCTGGTTCAGTCGCTCCAGCGATCCCAGGCGCAAGCTGCCCGGGACCTGGGAAGTCGGCGAAACCCCTCAGGGGCGACTGGCTTGCATCAATACCGCGCGGGCCAATGGCTTGATCGAGGAGGCGTTGCGCGCCGGCGTGATCAGTGAGCTCAATGGCTTCATCGGCTTGAAGCGGGAAGTGGCTTACGGCGTGGAGAACAGTCGTATCGACTTTCGCCTGGACTACGATCACGGTTCGGCCTGGGTCGAAGTCAAGAGCGTTACGCTGGGTTTCGATGGCACGAGCATCGCCGCATTTCCCGACGCCGTGACCCAGCGCGGCGCCAAGCACCTGAGGGAGCTGGCTTGTCTGGCCCGCGAAGGTGTGCGTGCGGTGCAGCTGTATTGCGTGAACCTGAGCGGCATCGACGCGGTGCGCCCGGCCGAGGAAATCGACCCGGGTTACGCGGCTGCCTTGCGCGAGGCTGCGGCGGCGGGCGTGGAGGTGCTGGCCTACGGCGTCACGCTGACACCCGAACAGATGTGGGTGGACCGTGCGTTGCCGGTGCTGCTCGGGCCATTACAGCTTGACCCAGATGCCTTGTGCGTCCTCCCGGCTGTCTAGCGCCACCAGGAACTGGCCGGCACAAGGACCGGCCACGCATTCGCCGCTTTCGATCAGAAACAGCGCGCCGTGGGTGGCGCACTGGATCAGGCTGGCACTGGCGTCGAGGAACCGGTCGGGTTGCCATTCCAGCGGTACGCCACGGTGCGGACAGCGGTTGAGATACACATGAACCTGACCCGCACGCCGTACCGCCAGCACCTTGCGCCCCTCAATGTCGAAACCGCGACTGTCGTTGTCGGGCAGTTCGGCGTTGCTGCACAGAAATTTCATGTGAGTCTCGATGCTGATGTTGAATGCCTCCCTGTGGGAGTGATTTCACAGTTGACGGTCAGATAGAAGTATTCATCAAATGTCGGGTCGAGAGTACTCGGCCTGACGATTCCATGCCCATTCATGAACACCTTCGTCGAGAACGCCGCCTGATGCGCCTGATCCTGATTCTGGTCTTGAGTGTCCTGGCCGCTTGCCAGAGCATCGCACCGCCACCTATCAACGGACGGATCCGTGACCTGCACAGTGGTCAGGCAGTTGCGCCTGGGGCCTTGATCGAACATCTGGCGAATGCACCTCGGGTCATCGTGGGGGAGCAGCATGACAACCCGGATCATCACGCGCTGCAATTATGGCTGCTCCAGGGCCTGGCCAGGCAACGAGCGCAAGGCAGTCTGCTGCTGGAAATGCTGACGCCCAGTCAGCAGTCACGGGTCGATGGGCTCCGTCAGTTACCTGTTCTTCCGGGGAACCTTGTCGACGCCCTGGATTGGTCGCCTGGTTGGGATTGGAAACTGTATGGACCTGTCGTCGAATATGCCTTGGCGCAACGTTATCCGTTGTTGGCCGCAAACCTGGATGTTGTCGAGATCCAGCGCTTCTACCGACAAGCCCCAGCTTTGAGCGGTACTCGCTCCAATGGGGTGGCCGTAAAGGACGAACTACTGGGACAGATTCGCGAATCCCACTGTGGCCTGCTGCCGGAATCACAGATGCCGGCGATGCTGGCCGTCCAGCAACAGCGTGATCGGCGCATGGCCGAGCGGTTATTGGCCGCACCAACTCCAGCATTGTTGTTTGCGGGCGCCTGGCACGGACGCAAGGATGTCGGCGTACCGCTACATGCCCAGGACCTCGGGGCCGATGTAGCGCCTGTGGTCCTGATGCTGGCCGAAGAGGGCAGCGTAGTTACATCGGCCATGGCGGATTACGTCTGGTACACACCGGCCACGCCGCCCGTGGACTATTGCGCGCAAATGCGCGGACAGCCGCAGAAGCCTATTCCAGCGGGCAAAAAAAAAGACCCGGCAAGAGCCGGGTCAAATAACCGTGATTAGCCTGATGAGGAGATATCTGAGAGTCCGAACCAAGGGCTTTTCAAATATCGACCAGTCTCGCGACTGGATGCGGTAATCATAGCGATTCTCATTACCATGTCAAACGTTGTTTTCCAATTCACCCAGATAACCCTGACGGCTATGCCGACAACGAAGGGCGTCAGGCTTTGTGGCGTGTGGATATGGCGTCCAGCTGCTTGTTCAAAGCTTCCTTGCGCTCGGCAGGAATGTCGTTCCAGTGCATGTCCATCAACGCGCCTTCTATTGCATACAGCAACACCTTGGAGGCCCGGAAACCACGGGTACGCACAGCACGATAGGCGTCGACCGCTCCGAGTCGACGCAGATCCGAGGCGCTGTGGATCCCCACGGCGTGTAGCCACTGGGCCGACGTCTTGCCCAGATTCTTCAGGTGCTGCAGTTCATCATTCATCGAGCCTCCTTGCGACGGCCGACTGTTCAGTAGGCAAGCTTCTCAGGAGTGTAGCGCTCAGTAGGAAAAGCGTGATTCTTTGGCAGGATTGTCGCAAAAGCTTCTAAGGCATTACGCACGATGGAGCAACGGATCGGCAATACCCATCAATCCAGCGCAAGCGGGGGCGCTGGATTCTGTAGCGTGGGGTTTGTCCTGTCTAACGAGTCAGCGGGTGCGGTAGCGCAACCGGGTGCCAAAGTTCATCGACATCAGAATTTCGTCGGCCGACAGCTCGGGTGGGAAATAAGCGCCGGAGATTTGCGCATGGGCCAGGCTTGCACCTTCCAGCTTCGACTTGCGGAAATCGACACCGCGCAAATCGGCGGAACGGAAGTAAGCGTCCGTGAAGTCGACGTCGTCCACGTTCAGTTCCCGCAGGTCGAGCCCGCGAAAGTCGCCGCCGCTCAAGTCGACCGGGCCTTGAGGGCGCTCTTTATTGAAGCCTGAAATGTCGTCTTTGCGCAGCAAGGCATACAGCGGTGTGTTGAGAATCTTTGGGCGGTTCATGTCAATGTCACCTGTTGGTTTTATGACGCCAGTATAGTGCCACTACTTGGCGACCGTGAAGCCGGGTGTCGCTTCACGGTCGAAACAGTTGCTTACAGGCCTGGCAGGCGCTGGCGGATCTGCGCGACCACGTTGTCGAGCGTGCCGCTTTCATTGGTCTGGACCGGTTTGCTGCAGAGGATTTCCTCCGGCGTCAACGCTTCGCGGTTGGCCTGTTGTGCGGCGATGACGGCCAGGGTCGCGTCGGAAGGGTCTTTCTGATCGGCCTGACGCTGCGCCAGTCTGTTTTCTATGACCGCTTGCGGTGCATTGCAATCCAGGATCAGGAACGGAGTGCCCGTCGCTTCGGCGATTTTCGCTGCGGCTTCACGCTGATCGCGCTTGAGGTAGGTGGCATCGATTACCACCGGAAACCCTGCACGCAGGATCCCTCCGGCGATTTCATGCAAGCGTGCATACGTGGCGCTGCTGGCATCGTTGCTATAGATGCCGGCCTGGGGATCGTTCGGTACGTGTTGCTCTCCAAACAGGCGCTTGCGTTCCACGTCCGAGCGCAGGCGAATCGCACCCAGCGCTTCCACCAGGCGCATCGCCACGTGGCTTTTGCCCACGGCCGAAACGCCGTGGGTAATGGCCAGGAATGGCGAAGGGATGGTGCTGTAGCTTTCAGCCAGATTGGCGTAATTACGGTATTGGCGCAGGGTGGTGGCGCGTTGTACCGGGTCGGCTTCGGCCGGCATGCTGAACAATGCGATCTTGGCTCGGACAAGGGCCCGGTAGGCTTTGTAGAAGTTCAACAGCTCCAGGCCCTGGTAATCGCCGGTCAGTTCCAGGTATTGGCTGACGAATCGCCGTGCCAGGGACTTGAGCCCGCGGTCTTCCAGGTCCATCGCCAGGAACCCCGTGTCGCCGTAGACGTCGGTGAAACGGAACGGTTCGTTGAATTCGATGCAGTCGAAAATCACCACCTTGCCATCGATCACGGTGGCGTTGCCCAGATGAATGTCGCCGTGGCATTCGCGGATGAAGCCTTCGGCCTTACGCTGAATGAATAGTGGCTTGAGGCGTTCGAAACTGCTTTCAGCCCAGGCCTGCAGGGCTTCGAGCTGTGCCAGGTCAGCCTTGTCGCTGAGGAACGGACGGATCTGTTCAAAGTTCTGCCGCACCGGTGCCATCACGCTGTCCGGGGTGCCGGCCGGGTTTTCGGCGGGGACCTTGGGTGTGGAGAGGTGGAACCGGGCGATCTGTTCGGCCATTTCGTCAACGTGGGCGGTGGTCAGTTCACCGTTGGCCTGCAACGTACTGAGCAGTTGGCTCTGCGGGAACTGGCGCATCTTCAGGGCATATTCGATCGCCGGTCCGTCACCATTCAGTTGTGGTGCTTCGGCGCTGCCGGTGATTGGCAGCACTTCCAGGTACAGGTCCTGGGTCAGGCGCTGGTTCAGGCGCAGCTCTTCGCCACAGAAATGCTTGCGGGCGTCCAGATCGGTGAAGTCGAGGAAGCCGAAATTGACCGGCTTCTTGAACTTGTAGGCGTAAGGACCGGTGAGCAAGACCCAGGAAATGTGGGTTTCGATGACCTGGAACCCTTCGACGGGGTGTGGGTAGAGGGCCGGGTTTTGCAGGGCAGCGATCAGGGACTGGCTCACAGGCGATCCTTCAGAGTCTGGAAAAATTCAAGGCAGTCATTATGGCGACATGCTGCGTTAACGCAAACCGGATGGCCCGTGCATCATGCAGGTTGTCGGGCTCATGTTGAACCCGCGCAAAGTGCGTATAATCCGCCGCCATGACTCGTACCCGATCCCCTCGTACCCCCAAAAAACCACCCGTCAGCCGCCTGCGGCCCTGGCTGGGCTGGGCCCTTAAACTCGGCCTGGTGGGCCTTGTCGTGCTTGCCGGTTTTGCCGTCTATCTCGATGCCGTGGTCCAGGAGAAGTTCTCCGGCAAGCGCTGGACGATCCCGGCCAAGGTCTACGCCCGGCCGCTGGAGCTGTTCGTCGGACAGAAGCTGAGCAAGGACGACTTCCTCACCGAGCTTGATGCCTTGGGCTATCGCCGTGAAAGCGTGGCCAAGGGGCCGGGCGAAGCTTCCGTCAATGGCAACACTGTCGATCTCAATACCCGTGGCTTCCAGTTCTATGAAGGGATGGAACAGGCGCAAGCGGTGCGCGTGCGTTTTTCCGGCGACTACGTGGCTGCGTTGACGGGCGCCAACAATGCTAGTCTTTCGGTGGTGCGCCTCGAACCATTGCTGATCGGTGGCCTGTATCCGAAGAACCTCGAAGACCGGATCCTGATCAAGATCGACCAGGTACCGCCGTTCCTGATCGATACGCTCGTCGCCGTCGAAGACAGGGACTTCTACCATCACTTCGGCGTCTCCCCCAAGTCGATTGCCCGGGCCATCTGGGTCAACGCCTCCTCGGGGCATATGCGCCAGGGCGGCAGCACCCTGACCCAGCAGTTGGTCAAGAACTTCTATCTGACCAACGAGCGCAGCCTCACACGCAAGCTCACCGAAGCCATGATGGCGCTGCTGCTGGAGCTGCATTACGACAAGCAGGAGATCCTGGAGGCGTACCTCAACGAGGTGTTCATCGGTCAGGACGGTCAGCGGGCGGTGCACGGTTTCGGTCTCGCCAGCCAGTTCTTCTTCAGCCAGCCATTGTCCGAGCTCAAGTTGCATCAGGTGGCATTGCTGGTGGGCATGGTCAAGGGGCCGTCTTCCTATAACCCGCGGCGTCATCCGGAGCGGGCCCTCGAGCGTCGCAACCTGGTGCTCGATCTGCTTCAGCAACAAGGCGTGGCGACGGCCGAGCAGGTCGAAGCGGCGAAGAAGATGCCGCTGGGCGTGACCAAGCGCGGCAGTCTCGCGGACAGCTCGTTCCCCGGCTTCCTCGACCTGGTCAAGCGACAACTGCGTGAAGACTACCGTGACGAGGACTTGACCGAAGAAGGTCTGCGGATATTCACCAGTTTCGACCCGATCCTGCAGATGAAGGCAGAGGCTTCGGTCGAGGACACCTTCAAGCGCCTGGGGGCGCGCAAGGGCGCCGAAGATGTGGAAGCCGCCATGGTGGTGACCAATCCGGAAACCGGCGAAGTCCAGGCCATGATTGGCAGTCGCCAGGCCAGTTTCGCCGGTTTCAACAGGGCGCTGGATGCCGTGCGCCCGATCGGCTCGCTGATCAAGCCAGCGGTGTATCTCACTGCCCTGGAGAAACCCAGCCAGTACACGCTGACCAGTTGGCTGTCGGATGAGGCGTTCTCGGTCAAGGGCGCGGACGGCCAGGTCTGGAAGCCGCAGAACTATGACCGGCGTTCCCACGGTACGGTTTTCCTGTATCAGGGGCTGGCGCATTCCTACAACTTGTCCACGGCTCGCCTTGGGCTGGAAGTCGGTGTGCCGAACGTGCTCAAGACGCTGGCGCGCCTGGGGGTAAGCCGCGAACTTCCGGCCTTCCCGTCGATGCTGCTGGGGGCCGGAGGCCTCGCGCCGATCGAGGTCGCGGCCATGTACCAGACCCTGGCCAACGGCGGTTTCAATACACCGATGCGTGGGATCCGCAGCGTGCTCACCGCCGACGGCGAGCCGCTCAAGCGTTATCCGTTCCAGATCCAGCAGCGTTTCGATCCGGGCTCCATCTACCTGATCCAGAGCGCCATGCAGCGGGTCATGCGTGAGGGCACCGGCAGTTCGGTCTATAACGTGTTGCCCCGGACCCTGACGCTGGCGGGCAAGACCGGTACCAGTAATGATTCGCGCGACAGCTGGTTTGCCGGTTTCAGCCAGGACCTGCTGGCCGTGGTCTGGCTCGGTCGCGATGACAACGGCAAGACGCCATTCACCGGTGCTACCGGCGCATTGCAGGTCTGGACCAGCTTCATGCGCAAGGCCGACCCGTTGCCGCTGGACATGCCGCAGCCGGACAACGTCGTTCAGGCCTGGGTCGATTCGCGCACTGGACAAGGCTCCGATGCCAATTGCCCGGGTGCGGTGCAGATGCCGTATATTCGCGGCAGCGAACCACCGCCAGGTGCCGCCTGTGGCGGACAGAATCCAGCCGAGTCGGTGATGGATTGGGTCAAGGACTGGATGAATTAAGCAAAGAGGGTTTCACGTGAACAAGTGGTTGATTCCAGCGGTAACTGCCGTGGCTTTGCTCAGTGGTTGCTCGACTGTACAGCGCGGCTCAATTCCGGTTGTCGACTCCGGCACTGCCGTTTCCAATAGTGAGAGAGTGTCGGCCAACGGCGGTTTCCGTCAAACGACGGTGAGACGGCCAGTGCAAGGCCAGGCCCAGGCGATTCCTCAAGGCGACAGCGGTGTTGTCGTGATGGTGCCTGGTGGCGGCGCCACGACGTCGGCACCGATCAGCAGCACGCCGATCACGCCTGGACCTATCACGACAGGCCCTATCGAAACCTCGCCGATCAATCAGGGCAGCTACAGCATGCCAGCGTCGCCAGGCAGCATTCCGTCGACCGGCTCCGGTGGCCTGTCCGCCGATGAACAACTGGATGGCCCAGTGTTGGCTCTGCTGACGACCGCCCAACAGCAACAGGCCAGTGGCGACCTCAACGGTGCGTCTTCCAGCCTGGAGCGTGCCCAGCGCGTAGCGCCGCGTGAACCCCAGGTTCTTTATCGCCTGGCCCAGGTGCGCATGGCCCAGGGCGATGCGCCGCAAGCTGAACAACTGGCCCGTCGCGGTCTGACGTTCACCAGCGGTCGCCCGGCCCTTCAGGCCAGCCTGTGGGAGCTTATCGCCCAGGCTCGTGAGAAACAGGGCGACTCGGCCGGCGCGGCGCTTGCCCGTCAGAAGGCCAAGGTTTCCCTCTGATGGATACGCGTTTTCCCCAGATCGCCGATCAGTTGCTGCTGATCGAGCGGGAATTGCGGGTCCAGGGCTGGTGGAGCAGCGCTTCACCTTCGGCTGAAGCGCTGGCCAGTGTCGAGCCGTTCGCGGTCGACACCCTGGACTTCGAGCAATGGCTGCAGTGGATTTTCCTGCCACGGATGAAAGCCATCCTGGAAAATGACCTGCCACTGCCCAACGCCTCGGGCATCCTTGCCATGGCGGAAATGGTCTATGCCCAGCGACCGGGGCAGGGCACCGAGTTGCAGCGGCTGCTGTCGCAGTTCGACCGGTTGATCAGCGACGTCAGCTGACGGCCGTCACTGGCAATGTTCTTCGATCTGCTTGCGAGTCTCGTCGATTCGCTGGCGTCGCTCCTCCTCAGTTAGACGGCGCAATTCCCCTTCCGCATCCTCGCGAACCCGCGGATTGTTCTGCAGTTGCGCCAAGTTGGTCCGGACCTGCTCGCAGAACTCCTTTAGCTGGGCTTCCTGGTCAGCCACCTGCTGCTTGACCTGCTCGTCAATGGCCTTCTGATCGCCAATGGTGCCGGCTGAGGGCGGCGCGGACGGCTTGCCGACGGGCGGTGAAGACTTGATCACGGTCGCGGCCTCCGTGCCTTCGGGTGGTTGGGCGCTGAAATGGGTCACCCCCTGGGTGTCTACCCATTTGTAGATCTGACCGGCCATGCATATCGGGCTCAGGCCAACCATCAGGCTGGCCGTCAGTAGGAACATTCGCATGCTGTTTCCTTGTCATAGGTTGCGCAATTGAAGCTAACACAGTTGCCGTTTAAAGGTTTTTTCTTGCGTTCTCATGCGCTTACTTCGAATAAACCTCATAGACGACTTGACTTGCAGAGGGCGAAACAGAAGAATCCAAAGTCCGCTGTAGAGGGACTGCCAGAAGCAGGCCCACTCGGCAGATCATGAGGCGCATATCCGCGTCGACCTGTTACACCCGCAACGCGTTACCTCGCGCTGGGTGGGAAAGGCCCGCAACACTTGGGACGATCCCAATACTTGCTCAGTCAGTGCTGACGTAGTCGGCGACCACCGTCGCTCATGCTCTGCCGAGAAGTAAACCTATTAAGACCCGTCCCCTTTTGAGGGTCGGTATTCTGGCGTTTTAGAGGTGAACAACGTGGAGCTTTTATCTGGCGGTGAGATGCTCGTCCGCTTCTTGCGTGACGAAGGCGTCAAATATATCTACGGGTACCCGGGTGGTGCTCTTCTTCATGTCTATGATGCCCTGTTCAAAGAACCGGAAGTGACCCACATCCTGGTTCGTCACGAGCAGGCGGCGACCCACATGGCTGACGGCTACGCTCGCGCCACCGGCAAGGCCGGCGTGGTGTTGGTGACTTCCGGTCCAGGCGCCACGAACGCCATCACCGGTATCGCCACGGCCTACATGGACTCCATTCCGATGGTCATCATCTCCGGCCAGGTGCCCAGCACCATGGTCGGCACCGATGCATTCCAGGAAACCGACATGATCGGTATCTCCCGGCCGATCGTGAAGCACAGCTTCATGATCAAGCATCCGTCGGAAATCCCTGAAGTCATGAAGAAGGCTTTCTACCTGGCTGAATCCGGTCGTCCGGGCCCGGTGGTGGTCGATGTTCCGAAAGACATGACCAACCCGGCCGAGAAGTTCGAATACATTTTTCCGAAGAAAGCCAAGCTGCGCTCCTACAGCCCGGCCGTACGCGGTCACTCCGGGCAGATCCGCAAGGCAGCCGAGATGCTTCTGGCGGCCAAACGTCCAGTGTTGTATTCGGGCGGCGGTGTGATCCTCGGTGGTGGCTCCGCGCCGCTGACCGAACTGGCGAAAATGCTCAACCTGCCGGTCACCAATACGCTGATGGGTCTGGGCGCCTTCCCGGGCACCGATCGTCAGTTCATCGGTATGCTCGGCATGCACGGCAGCTACACCGCCAACCTGGCGATGCACCACGCCGACGTGATCCTGGCTGTCGGCGCACGTTTCGATGACCGGGTCATCAACGGCGCGGCGAAATTCTGTCCGAACGCCAAGATCATCCATATCGACATCGACCCTGCGTCCATTTCCAAGACCATCAAGGCAGACGTGCCAATTGTCGGTCCCGTGGAGAGCGTATTGACCGAAATGGTCGCGATCCTAAAGGAAATCGGCGAGACCCCGAACAAGGAGTCCGTAACCAGTTGGTGGAAGCAGGTCGATGAGTGGCGTGGTGACCGTGGCTTGTTCCCCTATGACAAGGGCGACGGCAGCGTGATCAAGCCGCAGACCGTGATCGAAACCCTCTGCGAAGTGACCAGGGGCGATGCCTTTGTGACCTCCGACGTGGGCCAGCACCAGATGTTCGCCGCGCAATACTACAAGTTCAACAAGCCCAACCGCTGGATCAACTCCGGTGGCCTGGGCACCATGGGCTTCGGTTTCCCGGCGGCAATGGGCATCAAGTTGAGCTTCCCGGATGTCGACGTCGCCTGCGTCACCGGCGAGGGCAGCATCCAGATGAACATCCAGGAACTGTCCACCTGCCTGCAATACGGTTTGCCGGTGAAGATCGTGATCCTGAACAACGGTGTACTGGGTATGGTTCGCCAATGGCAGGACATGAGCTACGGCAGTCGTCACTCGCACTCCTACATGGAGTCGCTGCCTGATTTCGTCAAGCTGGCAGAGGCCTATGGTCACGTCGGTGTGCGCATCACCGAATCGAAAGACCTGAAGTCGAAGATGGAGGAGGCGTTCGCCATGAAGGATCGCCTGGTGGTCATCGATATTTCGGTCGACACCAGCGAGCACGTCTACCCGATGCAGATCAAAGACGGTTCCATGCGCGATATGTGGCTGAGCAAGACGGAGCGTACCTAATCATGCGGCATATTATTTCCCTGCTTCTGGAAAACGAACCGGGTGCTCTGTCTCGCGTAGTGGGTCTGTTCTCGCAGCGCAACTACAACATCGAAAGCCTGACGGTGGCGCCAACCGAAGACCCGACTCTGTCGCGTCTGACGCTGACCACCGTGGGCCACGATGAAATCATCGAGCAGATCACCAAGAACCTGAACAAGCTGATCGAGGTGGTCAAGCTCGTGGACCTGTCGGAAAGTGCTCACATCGAGCGCGAACTGATGCTGGTCAAGGTCAAGGCCACCGGCGCCCAGCGCGCCGAGATCAAACGCACTACCGATATTTATCGTGGGCAGATCGTCGATGTCAGCTCCAGCGTCTATACCGTTCAGTTGACCGGTACCAGCGACAAGCTCGACAGCTTCATCCAATCGATCGGCACTGCCTCGATTCTGGAAACCGTACGCAGTGGCGTCACCGGGATTGCCCGTGGCGACAAAGTGCTGAGCATCTAAATCAAATTAGCGAATGGCCTGAATGGCCGGATATAGGGGAAATTCATGAAAGTTTTCTACGATAAAGACTGCGACCTGTCGATCATCCAGGGCAAGAAAGTCGCCATCATCGGCTACGGTTCCCAAGGTCACGCCCAGGCGTGCAACCTGAAGGACTCCGGCGTTGACGTGACCGTCGGCCTGCGTAAAGGCTCGGCCACCGTTGCCAAGGCAGAAGCCCATGGCCTGAAAGTGGCTGACGTGGCTTCCGCCGTTGCCGCTGCCGACCTGGTCATGATCCTGACCCCGGACGAATTCCAGGGCGCGCTGTATCGCGACGAAATCGAGCCGAACATCAAGAAGGGCGCGACCCTGGCCTTCTCCCACGGTTTCTCGATCCATTACAACCAGGTCGTGCCGCGCGCTGACCTCGACGTGATCATGATCGCGCCGAAAGCTCCGGGCCACACCGTGCGTTCCGAATTCGTCAAGGGTGGCGGTATCCCTGACCTGATCGCGATCTACCAGGACGCTTCGGGCAACGCCAAGAACGTGGCTCTGTCCTACGCTGCCGGCGTTGGCGGCGGTCGTACCGGTATCATCGAAACCACCTTCAAGGACGAGACTGAAACCGACCTGTTCGGTGAGCAAGCCGTTCTGTGCGGTGGTACCGTCGAGCTGGTGAAAGCCGGTTTCGAAACCCTGGTCGAAGCGGGCTACGCGCCGGAAATGGCCTACTTCGAGTGCCTGCACGAACTGAAACTGATCGTTGACCTCATGTACGAAGGCGGTATTGCCAACATGAACTACTCGATCTCCAACAACGCCGAATACGGTGAGTACGTGACCGGCCCGGAAGTGATCAACGCCGAGTCCCGCCAGGCTATGCGCAACGCCCTGAAACGTATTCAGGACGGCGAATACGCCAAGATGTTCATCAGCGAAGGCGCTACCGGCTATCCTTCGATGACTGCCAAGCGTCGTAACAACGCTGCCCACGGCATCGAGATCATCGGTGAGCAACTGCGTTCGATGATGCCTTGGATCAGCGCCAACAAGATCGTCGACAAAGCCAAGAACTGAGTCACGGGCTTGATGGAAAAAAACGCGGCCTCGGCCGCGTTTTTTCGTTTGGGCGATGGCTTCTGGTATAAAGCTGCATCGTTTGCGGTCGAACCCTCGTCCCAGGCGCCTGTCGAATTTTTTCACACCGTTGCAAGGTACTGTCCATGAGCGAACGTCCCGACGAGCCAAACCAGGCTCCTGACGCCGAAAGCCTGCTGCCCATCGATGAGCACGTCGAAGAAGGTCATGACGCTGAAGGCCGTAAGGTCCGGCATCGTGGCATCTATCTGCTGCCGAATCTGTTTACTACCGCCAACCTGTTTGCCGGCTTCTATTCCATCATCAGTTCCATGAGCGCCCAGGCTGCATTGAGCGCCGGCGATAGTGCGGGGGCGAGCCGTTACTTTGCTTTCGCTGCTATCGCGATCTTTGTCGCCATGGTGCTCGATGGCCTGGACGGGCGCGTGGCCCGCATGACCAATACCCAAAGCGCATTCGGTGCCGAGTACGATTCGCTGTCGGACATGGTCGCTTTCGGCGTGGCCCCTGCCTTGCTGGCGTTCGGTTGGGCGCTGGGGGATATGGGCAAGGTTGGCTGGATGGTCGCTTTCATTTATGTGGCGGGCGCCGCGTTGCGCCTGGCGCGTTTCAATACCCAGGTCGGCAAGGCCGACAAGCGCTACTTCATCGGCCTGGCAAGTCCGGCTGCGGCAGGTGTCGTGGCGGGCGTGGTCTGGGCGTTCAGCGACTATGGTATCCAGGGTTCGAAGATGTCCTTCCTGGTGGCACTACTGGTGGCTGCGGCGGGGATGCTGATGGTCAGCAACATCAAGTACAACAGCTTTAAAGAGCTGGACCTGAAGGGGCGTGTGCCGTTCGTGGCGATCCTTGCGGTAGTGCTGGTGTTCGCGGTGGTCTTCAGTGATCCGCCGCGGATTCTGCTGCTGGTGTTCCTCGCCTATGCCGCTTCCGGACCGGCGCAGTATTTGTTGCGTCTGCGCCGACGCTAAATGTTGTCTTAATGTAATTTCCCCCATACTCCGCAGTCTATTGGTGCATCTACCCTCCAATACTGCGGAGTTGTCATGCTGATCAAGATCCCCAAGTCGTCCGACTGCCGTGAATCGGACGTCACCCCCGAGTCCTTCTATCTATCCCGTCGCCAGATGCTGGGAGCAACCATGGCTGGCCTTGCCGTGAGCAGCCTTCCGCGCTGGACGAGCGCTGCTGATGTGGCGCGTTATCCCGACGTGGAGCCCGGCAAGGCGCCGTCCTGGTTTGCCGAAAAGCTGCCTTCTATCCAGTGGGGAGCGGTTACGGTCAAGGGTGAACCGATTACGCCGTTCAAGGATGCCACCCATTACAACAACTTCTATGAGTTCGGAACCGACAAGGGCGATCCGGCGGCCAATGCCGGGTCCTTGAAAACCGAACCCTGGAGCGTGGTGGTGGATGGGGAAGTGGGCAAGCCGGGGCGCTATGGCCTGGAAGACTTCATGAAACCCTATCAATTGGAGGAACGGATCTATCGACTGCGTTGCGTGGAGGCCTGGTCGATGGTCATTCCGTGGATCGGCTTCCCTATCTCCGCGCTGCTCAAGCAGGTTGAGCCGACCTCCAAGGCCAAGTACATCCGTTTTGAGACGCTGCAGGATCCGAAGACCATGCCTGGGCAGCGCTCTGGCTTCGCCCTGATCGACTGGCCTTATGTAGAGGGCTTGCGACTGGATGAGGCGATGAACCCGCTCGCCATCCTCGCGGTTGGCATGTATGGGCGCGAGTTGCCGAACCAGAATGGCGCACCGTTGCGGTTGGTGGTGCCGTGGAAGTATGGTTTCAAAAGTGTGAAATCCATTGTGCGTATCAGTCTGGTCAGCGAACAGCCCAGAACGACCTGGCAAAGTATTGCATCGGACGAGTACGGCTTTTATGCCAACGTCAATCCGACGGTGGACCACCCGCGTTGGACCCAGGCACATGAGCGCCGCCTGCCAAGCGGACTGTTCAGTCCCAATGTGCGCGATACATTGATGTTCAACGGCTATCA